>NZ_CP077076.1:2025625-2693750 GCF_019139895.1 Pseudomonas fakonensis
AACCACTACAAGCGCCTGAACCAGCGTGACAAGAAGGGCGACGAAGTCGAGCTCGGCAAGAGCAACATCCTGCTGATCGGGCCTACCGGCTCGGGCAAGACCCTGCTCGCCGAAACCCTTGCACGCCTGTTGAACGTACCGTTCACCATCGCCGACGCCACCACCCTGACCGAAGCCGGTTACGTGGGTGAGGACGTCGAGAACATCATCCAGAAACTGCTGCAAAAGTGTGACTACGATGTGGAAAAGGCCCAGATGGGCATTGTCTATATCGACGAGATCGACAAGATTTCGCGCAAGTCGGACAACCCGTCCATCACCCGTGACGTGTCGGGTGAGGGCGTGCAGCAGGCGCTGTTGAAGCTGATCGAAGGCACCGTGGCCTCGGTACCGCCCCAGGGCGGGCGCAAGCACCCGCAACAGGAATTCCTGCAGGTTGATACCCGCAATATCCTGTTCATCTGCGGTGGCGCTTTCTCGGGCCTGGAAAAGGTCATCCAGAACCGCTCCACCAAAGGTGGCATCGGTTTTGGCGCCGAAGTACGCAGCAAGGAAGAGGGCAAGAAGGTCGGCGAATCGCTGCGCGAAGTCGAGCCGGACGATCTGGTCAAGTTTGGCCTGATTCCAGAGTTCGTTGGTCGTCTGCCAGTGCTGGCCACGCTCGACGAGCTGGATGAGGCTGCGCTGATGCAGATCCTCACCGAGCCGAAGAACGCCCTGACCAAGCAGTACGCCAAGCTGTTCGAAATGGAGAGCGTTGACCTGGAGTTCCGCAGCGATGCGCTCAAGGCCGTTGCCCGCAAGGCTCTGGAGCGCAAAACCGGCGCCCGTGGCCTGCGTTCCATCCTCGAGGGCGTGCTGCTCGACACCATGTACGAGATTCCTTCGCAGAAGGACGTCAGCAAGGTGGTGATCGACGAGAGCGTTATCGAAGGTACTTCGCAGCCGCTGCTGATCTACGAGAACAGCGAGCCGCAAGCCAAGGCCGCCCCCGACGCCTGATCGGGCAAGGGGTAGCCACTCAGAAAGGGGCCTTCGCAGACTGTGTGAAAACCTAGCAATCTGCCCGGCCCTTTAAGAGAATGCTCCGTATCGAAAGATACGGAGCATTTTTCGTTATGGCCTACATCCAGGGAGAATCCCGCAGCCAGACCAGTCTGTTCCCGGTCTCGCTGGAAGAGCTGATCCCCGAGGATCACCTCGTTCGTGTCATCGACCTGTATGTCGCTAGGCTGGATCTGGCGCAGCTAGGTTTCGACAAGGCCCAGCCCAAGGCCACTGGGCGCCCCGCCTACGACCCCGCCGACCAGCTCAAGCTTTATCTCTATGGCTATTTTCAGCGCATCCGTTCATCGCGGCGTCTGGAAGCCGAGTGCCAGCGCAACATCGAAGTGATGTGGTTGATCAACCGACTCAAACCTGACTTCAAGACCATCGCTGACTTCCGCAAGAACAACAAAGCTGCTTTCGTTACGACGTGCCGGGCCTTTGTGCAGTTCTGCCGAACTGCCGGTTTGATTGCCGGTGACCTGGTTGCCATCGACGGGAGCAAGTTTCAGGCGGTCGCTTCCGCGCGACGCCAGTTGAACTTGAATCAACTCAAGCGCCAAGACGAGAAGCTGGATAAGCGGATCGCCCAATACCTGGCTGAGTTGGATGCCGCTGACCAGTCTGAGGGCGAGCAAGTAATAGATCGCACTGCGATCAAAGCGGCCCTGGCGAAGCTTGAGGCAAAGCAGCAAGACAACCGCACTTGTCAGGCCTTGATGGAATCGATGGGGCTGGAGCAATTCAACACGCACGAAAGCGATGCCCGAATGATGCGCACGCCAAAAGGAGCGCGTGTTTCCTATAACGTGCAGACCGCCGTTGACGCAGAACACTGCCTGATTTTGCATCACGAGGTGACGCAAGAAGGCGATGATCGCAAGCAGCTTGAACCCATGGCTAAAGCGGCCAAGGCTGAACTGGGGCAGGAAGCGCTGACCGTGACAGCCGATATGGGCTACTCGAATGGCCAGCAGTTCCAGGCATGTGAGGAAGCCTCCATTACCGCGTACGTGCCGCCAAACCGAACCTCGAACCCAGGCGGCGAGGCATTATTCGAGCGCAAGGACTTTACCTACGACGCCGAACAGGATCGGTACCAGTGCCCGGCAGGTCAGTGGCTAACGCTAAAGCAGCGCTACAAGGGCGATCGGATCTACCAGGCGGCGATCAGTGATTGCGCCGGGTGCGCGCTGAAAGCCCAATGCACGACGGCCAAGCGCCGCTATGTCTCGCGTCACGCTCAAGAGGAAGCCTTTGAGCGCATGGCGCAGCGGATGCAGCTGCATCCAGAGATGATGGAGCGGCGTAGATCCATCGTGGAGCACCCGTTTGGTAATCTCAAACAATGGCTATTTGGAAACGGGCGCTTCTTGCTGCGACAACTCGAAGGCACAAGAGCTGAAATGGCTCTCGCTGTGACCGCTTACAACCTCAAGCGAGCGATCAGCGTCCTGAGTGCCAAGCAAATGATGCAAATGATGGGCTGAAGAGCCTTTTTCAGCACAAAAACAAACGCCCCGAACAAGTCGGGGCGTTTGGTCTGGGGCCTGTCAGTGTGTTTTCACACAGTCTGTTCGGGCCCCTTTTTGCATTTCGTGGACTCGGCGCTTGTAATTTCAAATTGCTGCCCCCACATTAACTCCAAGCACCATTTCCACCGGTTTCCGGCCACAAGGCCGCTGTAGAGGCGAAATCATGAAGACCACCCTCGACTTGCCTCTTTTGCCATTGCGCGACGTTGTCGTCTATCCGCACATGGTCATCCCACTGTTCGTGGGGCGTGAGAAGTCCATCGAAGCCCTCGAGGCGGCGATGACGGGCGAGAAGCAGATCCTCCTGCTGGCCCAGAAGAACCCTGCCGACGATGATCCGGGCGAAGACGCCCTGTACCGCGTCGGCACCATCGCCACCGTGCTGCAACTGCTCAAGCTGCCTGATGGCACCGTCAAGGTGCTGGTCGAGGGCGAGCAGCGCGGTGCGGTCGAGCGCTTCAACGAGGTTGAGGGGCACGTGCGTGCCGAAGTCAGCCTGATTGACGAAACCGAGGCCGCCGAGCGCGAGTCCGAGGTGTTCGTGCGCACCCTGCTGTCGCAGTTCGAACAGTACGTGCAACTGGGCAAGAAGGTCCCGGCCGAGGTGCTGTCTTCGCTGAACAGCATCGAGGAGCCGGGCCGCCTGGTCGACACCATGGCCGCGCACATGGCCCTGAAGATCGAGCAGAAGCAGGAAATCCTCGAGATCGTCGACCTGCAGGCCCGCGTCGAGCACGTGCTGGCCCTGCTGGACGCCGAAATCGACCTGCTGCAGGTGGAAAAGCGCATCCGCGGCCGGGTCAAGAAGCAGATGGAGCGCAGTCAGCGCGAGTACTACCTGAATGAGCAGATGAAAGCCATTCAGAAGGAGCTCGGCGACGGCGACGAAGGCCACAACGAAATCGAAGAGCTGAAAAAGCGCATCGATGCCGCTGGCCTGCCGAAAGACGCCCTGACCAAGGCTCAGGCCGAGCTGAACAAGCTCAAGCAGATGTCGCCGATGTCGGCCGAGGCTACCGTGGTGCGTACGTACCTCGACTGGCTGGTGCAAGTACCGTGGAAGGCCCAGAGCAAAGTGCGCCTGGACCTGACCAAGGCCGAAGAAATCCTCGACTCCGACCACTACGGCCTGGAAGAGGTGAAAGAGCGCATCCTCGAATACCTCGCCGTGCAAAAGCGCGTGAAGAAAATCCGTGGCCCGGTGCTGTGCCTGGTCGGCCCGCCTGGCGTGGGCAAGACCTCGCTGGCCGAGTCGATCGCCGCTGCCACCAACCGCAAGTTCGTGCGCATGGCCCTGGGCGGCGTGCGTGACGAGGCCGAAATTCGTGGCCACCGCCGCACCTACATCGGCTCGATGCCGGGCCGGCTGATCCAGAAGATGACCAAGGTGGGTGTACGCAACCCGCTGTTCCTGCTCGACGAGATCGACAAAATGGGCAGCGACATGCGTGGCGACCCGGCCTCGGCGCTGCTGGAAGTGCTTGACCCCGAGCAGAACCACAACTTCAACGACCACTACCTGGAGGTCGACTACGACCTCTCGGACGTGATGTTCCTGTGCACCTCGAACTCGATGAACATCCCGCCGGCGCTGCTCGACCGCATGGAAGTCATCCGCCTGCCGGGCTACACCGAAGACGAGAAGATCAACATCGCGGTCAAGTACCTGGTTCCCAAGCAGGTCAAGGCCAACGGCCTGAAAAAGGACGAGTTGGAGGTGGATGTCACGGCGATTCGCGACATCATCCGCTACTACACCCGCGAAGCCGGTGTGCGTGGCCTGGAGCGCCAGATCGCCAAGGTCTGCCGCAAGGTGGTCAAGGAGCACACCGGGCAGAAGCAGGTGAAGGTCAAGGTCACCGGCGAGCAACTCGAGCACCTGCTGGGCGTGCGCAAGTTCCGTTACGGGCTGGCTGAGCAACAAGACCAGATCGGCCAGGTGACTGGCCTTGCGTGGACGCAAGTAGGCGGCGAACTGCTGACCATCGAGTCGGTCGTCATCCCTGGCAAGGGGCAATTGATCAAGACCGGCTCGTTGGGCGACGTCATGGTCGAGTCGATTACCGCCGCGCAAACCGTGGTACGCAGCCGCGCGAAAAGCCTGGGGATCGCTGCAGACTTCCACGAAAAGCACGACGTTCACATCCACATGCCCGAAGGCGCCACCCCCAAGGATGGCCCGAGCGCGGGCATCGGTATGTGCACCGCACTGGTGTCGGCCCTGACCCAGATCCCGGTGCGCGCAGACGTTGCGATGACCGGCGAAATCACCCTGCGCGGCCAGGTACTGGCCATTGGCGGGTTGAAGGAAAAACTGCTGGCGGCGCACCGTGGCGGCATCAAGACGGTGATCATCCCTGAGGAGAATGTTCGCGACCTCAAGGAAATTCCGGAAAATATCAAACAGGATCTTCAAATCAAACCGGTCAAATGGATTGACGAAGTCCTCCAAATTGCGCTGCAATACGCCCCGGAGCCCTTGCCAGATGTGGCTCCTGAGATTGTCGCGAAAGATGAAAAGCGCGACGGCGATGCTAAGGAAAGAATCAGCACGCACTAGTACGTATTTCGTTGGGGGGCGTTGGTTGACAGCTTTTTCGGGGCCTTGCTATAAAGCGGCACGCCAAATGTCACCAGGCCACCTAACGCTCGTTTCATAAGCTTTTCATTACATACTTAGAAACAAACTCAATAGAGATATAAGGGGACTTAGAGTGAACAAGTCGGAACTGATTGACGCTATCGCCGTATCTGCTGACATTTCCAAAGCTGCCGCTGGCAAAGCTCTGGACGCTGTCATCGACTCCGTGACCGGTGCCCTGAAAGCAGGCGACGACGTCGTTCTGGTTGGCTTCGGTACCTTCTCGGTCAAGGAGCGCGCAGAGCGCACCGGCCGTAACCCGCAAACCGGCAAGGCGATCAAGATCGCTGCTGCCAAGGTTCCAGGTTTCAAGGCTGGCAAAGGCCTGAAAGACGCCGTCAACTAAGTCGTCTTTCAGCCGGCCAGGGCTTGCCCCGGCCGACCGCGTGACGGCGGGTCGCAAACGTTCCCGCTGGCACGCTCGCTTCGAGAAGGCGCATCCACTGGATGCGCCTTTCTTCTATCAGGACTCTACCCACGCTCCGCGGTTGTCGACGCAGTGGTACAACCGTTTCTGGGGGACGCATGCTGCAGAATATCCGGGACAATTCACAAGGTTGGATTGCCAAGACCATCATTGGCCTCATCGTCGTACTGATGGCGCTGACTGGCTTTGAGGCCATTTTCCAGGCCGCCAGCCACAGCCAGGACGCCGCCAAGGTGAACGGCCAGACCATCAGCCAGAACGAGCTGAGCCAGGCCGTCGACATGCAGCGCCGCCAGCTGATGCAACAGCTGGGCAAGGACTTCGACCCGGCCCTGCTCGACGAGAAAATGCTGCGCGAAGCCGCGCTCAAGGGGCTGATCGACCGCAAGCTGCTGTTGCAGGGCGCCGAAGACGCCAAGTTCGCTTTCTCCGAAGCCGCGCTGGATCAACTGATCCTGCAGACGCCCGAATTCCAGGTTGATGGCAAGTTCAGCGCCGAGCGTTTCGACTCGGTGATTCGCCAGATGGGCTACGGCCGCATGCAGTTCCGCGAGATGCTCGCCCAGGAAATGCTCATCGGCCAGCTGCGCACCGGCCTTGCCGGCAGCAGCTTCGTCACCGACAAGCAGGTGGAGGCCTTCGCCCGCCTGGAGAAGCAGACCCGCGACTTCGCCTCGCTGACCTTCAAGGCCGACCCGGCCGCGATCAAGGTGGGCGACGATGAGGTCAAGGCGCACTACGACCAGCACGCCAAGGAGTTCATGACCCCGGACCAGGTGGTCATCGACTACATCGAGCTGAAGAAGGCGGCCTTCTTCGACCAGGTCAAGGTCAACGATGACGAGCTCAAGGCCCTGTACGAGAAGGAAATCGCCAATCTCGCCGAGCAGCGTCGTGCCGCGCACATCCTGATCGAGGTCAACGACAAGACCAGCGATGCCCAGGCCAAGGCACGCATCGAAGAGATCCAGCAGCGCCTGGGCAAGGGTGAAGACTTCGCCAAGCTGGCCAAGGAATTCTCCCAGGACCCGGGCTCGGCCAACGCTGGCGGCGACCTGGGCTTTGCGGGCCCCGGCGTTTACGACCCTGCCTTCGAAGAAGCCCTGTACAAGCTGAACAAAGACCAGGTATCGGCCCCGGTACATACCGAATTTGGCTACCACCTGATCAAGCTGCTGGGTGTCGAAGCGCCGGACGTACCGAGCTTTGCCAGCCTGAAAGACAAGCTGACCCACGAGCTGAAGACCCAGCAGGTGGAGCAGCGCTTCGTCGAGGCCACCAAGCAGCTCGAAGACGCCGCCTTCGAAGCCTCCGACCTGGCCCAGCCGGCCCAGGACCTGGGCCTGAAGGTGCACACTTCGGCGCCGTTCGGCCGCGAGGGTGGCGAGGGCGTGACTGCCAACCGCGCCGTGGTACAGGCCGCGTTCAGCGAAGAAGTCATGGACGAGGGCGCCAACAGCAACGGCATTGAGCTGGACCCGGAAACCGTGGTGGTGCTGCGCGTCAAGGAGCACCGCAAGCCTGAGCAACTGCCGCTCGAGGCAGTGGCCAAGAACATCAGCCAGCAGTTGGCCAAGGAGAAGGCGACTGCCGAGCTCAAGGCCAAGGCCGACAAGCTGATCGCTGGCCTGCGTGACGGTTCGGTCAAGCCTGCCAGCCAGAGCTGGAAAGTGCAGGAAGCGGCTACCCGTGGCCAGGACGGTATTGACCCGGCCGAGCTGCAGGCAGTGTTCCGTCTGGGCAAGCCTGAGTCCAAGGACAAGCCGGTGTACGGCAGTGTGGTCCTGGGGGATGGCAGCCTGGTTGTGCTGCAGCTCAAAGGCGTCAACGAAGGCGCTGCCGCCACCGACGAAGAGAAAGCGCAGATCCGCCGCTACCTCGCTTCACGTGCCGGTTCGCAAGACTTCGCGGCGTTCCGCAAGCAGCTCGAAGCCAAGGCTGACGTCACTCGTTACTGAGTGCCCCAGCCACGACGAAACAGGCCGCGCAAGCGGCCTGTTTCGTTTCTGCTGTTCAGTAGCGCCACACACATGACCCTGTAGGAGATCACCCAGCCCTTTCGGGCTGCGCTGTCGCGCAGAAAACTAGTCTCGCAGATGCACCGCGGTCCCTGTGGGAAGTGGCCTTGTGTCGCGATGGGCGCGAAGCGGTCCCAAGGCCTCGGCCTCATGCAAAATTGCCGGGGCTGCTGCGCAGCCCATCGCGACACAAGGCCGCTTCCCACTGCGACCGCGTTAAATCAATGAGATCTTCACCCTACCGCTTCACCCCCTCATGGCTATCCAGCGTATCCCGCGCAATCTCCCGCCCCAGGGCAATCAGCTCCGGCGCCTTGTAGAACTCGAAGAACCGGCATACCCGCTTGGGCACGTTGATCAGCACATCCGGCGGGTAGCCGGCGATCTTGTACTGCGCAAGCGACGTTTGCATCACCTCGAAACTCTGGTTGATCAAGTCCAGCAGTGACGCCGGCCCCACATTGTCGATGATGAACGAGCCGGTGGCCGACTTTGGCGCACCCTCGCTTTGCGGTGCCGCCGCCGGTTGCTGAGCCTCAGGCTTGGCACCGTCGGCCAGCCACGGGTTGGGCGACGCCAGGCCTTCGGCGTTGATCTCCTGGTCCAGGCGCAGCAGCTGTTCGGCGGGCTTGCGGCGGAACGGCATGCGCGAGCCCAGCGAACTGATCAATGCGTCAAAACGCATGCGGAACGCCGCAGGCCGCTCGATCACCGGCAACTGGTACTGCTTCTGGTTGGTGGCATTGAGGTTGACCGCGATGATCAGGTCGCAATGGCTGGACACCACCGGCACGATCGGCAGCGGGTTGAGAATGCCGCCATCGACCAGCATGCGGTTGCCTTGCACCACCGGGGTGAACAGGCTGGGGATCGCCGCCGAGGCGCGCATGGCTTGGTGCAGGCAGCCTTCCTGGAACCAGATCTCCTGCTGGTTGGTGAGGTCGGCGGCCACCGCGGTGTAGGGCATGCGCAGCTGTTCGATGTTGATCTCGCCGACGATCTTGCGAATTTGCCCGAACACCTTGTCGCCGCGGATGGCGCCCAGGCGGAAGCTCACATCCACCAGGCGCAGTACGTCGAGGTAGTCCAGGCTCTCGATCCAGCTGCGGTATTCGTCAAGCTTGCCGGCAGCGTAGATGCCACCAATTACCGCGCCCATGGAACAGCCGGCGATGCAGGCGATCTCGTAGCCGCGCCGCTCGATTTCTTCGATCACACCGATGTGTGCATACCCCCGGGCACCGCCCGATCCCAGTACTAGCGCTACGCGTTTGCTCATGTTTTCCCCCGGTAGCTGTGCAACCATGGTCCAACAATGCACCCATAGCCCCCTGTGCTTCAATGTAGCCCGCGCTGAGCTACGCTGAGCAGGGCACTTTTCACCTGCTGCACCGTCGAACGGCCATACCGTTTCCCTTCTTCGAGGTTACCCCCATGAAAGCCTGGATTGCCCTTCCCCTGATTGCCCTGGCCCTGGCTGGCTGCGCTGGCAAGACGGCTTATCGCGAAAGTTGCGCGACGCAGCTCGATGCCGCCTGGAAGGAACTGGACCTGGCCAAGGCCGAAGGTTTCGCCGGTGCCGTGAGTTACTCCAAGGCCCTGTCGTTGCTGACCGGTGCCAAGACGCAGCAGCAGTTCGAAGGTTATGAAAGCTGCACGGCCAAGGCCGAAAAAGCCCGCTTCTACATTCGTGAGTCCCGCGCCGGCCGCTGACCAAGGAGGTCTCTATGCCCGCCATGCTCGACCATGTGGTAGCCCAGGTGTTGGCCGTGCAGGTGCGCTTGCTGGCCTGCCGCGAGCGCCTGGCGGCCAACACCGACAGCGAAGCGCTGCATGACCTGCGCATCGCCCTGCGGCGCCTGCGCAGCCTGTTGCGCCCGCTGCGGGGCCTGCCAGGGGTGGACCAGCTGGAGGGC
Organism: Pseudomonas fakonensis; assembly: GCF_019139895.1. Classification (GTDB taxonomy): domain Bacteria; phylum Pseudomonadota; class Gammaproteobacteria; order Pseudomonadales; family Pseudomonadaceae; genus Aquipseudomonas; species Aquipseudomonas fakonensis. Next base: position 2,035,210 of record NZ_CP077076.1, read on the forward strand.
GCGGCACAGTCCCTCGGCACGCTGACCACGCCGCTGCGCGACCGCGAGGTGCTGGCGGCACAGTTGATCGCCCGTGGCCACCTGCTGGCCGGGCAAAGGCGCCTGGAGGGCAGGGCGGCGACCTTCGCCAGTGTGGCGGCAAGCCCCCAGCTCAAAAGGGTGCTGCTGATCCTCGATGCGTTTCCGTTGTTCCTGCGTGCGTCTGATCGCGAGGGCCTGGCCGAAAGGCTGCGCCAGCGCATCGACAAGCGCCTGGGAAAACAATGGAACAAGCTTGCCGAGGCTTTGCAGGACCCGGCCCATGATCGTCATCGTCTGCGCCTGCTGATCAAGCGGGTACGTTACGGCGACGAGTCCTACCCGCAGCTCGAGCATGCCGGCAAAAAGCTGCAGCGCCTGCTGAAAAAAGCCCAAGGCGACCTGGGTGACTGGCACGACCGCCTGCAATGGCTGCTGCAGGTGCGCGATCACCCGGACCTTGCAGGCTGCAAGGCGGCCTGGGAGCACGAACTGCACGCGGCCGAAGGCAAGTCGGATGTGACCCTCGACGCGCTGCACAAGGCCTTGGCGCGCCGATAGCCCCTGCAAATGACCGATATGCGGGCTGCCGCTGTGCTGGCGGCTGGTTAAGATCGAGCTTTTGCGCAGGAGCCAAGGCCTTATGAACTTCACCGAGTTGCTCGCAGCGGCGCGCGCCCACCCGCAGGCGGTCAGCGTACCGGCCGACTGGGCCCAGGGGCGGGCGGTATTCGGCGGCCTGATGGCGGCCATGCTGCACGAGGCCATGCGCCTGAAACTGGCTGATGAGCGCCCGGTGCGCTCATTGGCCATCACCTTCGTTGGCCCGGCGGAGCCGGAGGTGCCCATCAGCCTGGAAGTCGAGGTACTGCGCGAGGGCAAGGCGGTCAGCACCTTGCTGGGCCGGGCGGTGCAGAACGGCAAGGTGGTCACCTTGGTGCAGGGTAGCTTTGGTGCCGGCAGGCCGTCGGTGGTCGCTGTCGAGGCGTTGCCGGCTGCCCCCTTGAAGCTGCTTGGGCAATCCGCGCCCGAGTTGCCCTTCATCAAGGGTGTCACGCCGGAGTTCATGCGCCATGTGGCCTTGCGCTGGGCCGTGGGCGGGTTGCCGTTCAGTGGCAATGAGTCACGCCAGATGGGCGGCTGGGTGCGCCTGCGCGATATCGCCGAAGCGCCGGCCGAGGCAGCTCACGTGCTGGCCCTGGTGGACGCCTGGCCCCCCAGCCTGCTGCCGCACCTCAAGCACCCTGCGGCTGGCAGTACGCTTACCTGGACCATCGAATTCATCCAGCCTGCGCCAGCGCTGTCGACCCTGGACTGGTGCCGCTATGTGGTGGAAACCGAACATGCGCGCGATGGCTACGGGCATGCGGCAGCGGCGCTGTGGACCGCAGAAGGGCAGTTGGTGGCGCTGAGCCGGCAGACCGTCACTGTATTTGCCTGATCGGCGCACCACGCCCCTGTGGTGAGCGGCCTTGTGTCGCGAAGCGGCCCCAAGGTGTCAGCTCCATGCGAAATTGCCGGGGCTGCTACGCAGCCCATCGCGACACAAGGCCGCTCCTACAGAGTCAGCGTCCGATTTCAATGCCGATGCTTGTGCCGTTCGCGCCAGGCCTTCCACCAGGCCCCGCTCACCACGAACCGTGGAAAGGTGACGAACTGCTCGGTCAGCAGGCGCTGCACGGCGTCTTTGCGGTTGGCGAAGGGCTCGGGTTGTTCGGCTTCCAGGCGATGCCCCTGGCGTTGCAATCCAAGGCCCGCAACCAGAGCAATGACGCCCACGGCGATTTGCGACAGGTCCAGCCCGAACAGCCCCGACAACACCAGCAGTGCGCCGATAATGAACAGCGGCACGGCGATCAGGTGCAGCACCAGGTTGGCCGGATGGCGGTGGTTATGGTGGTAGCCGCGCCATTGCCAGGCGGGCAGGTTGGGCAGTCGTTTGCTCATGGGCAGTTCCTCGCAGACATGCCCAAAGCTTAGTGCGGCCCCCGGGCGGGGGCCAATCGAGGCTGGCTATGGTGACCATAGCCTTGCAACCCTACAGTTTGAGCTGGCCGATCACCTTGTTCAGTTCGCCGGCCAGGGTCGCCAGCTCGATGCTGGTGGTGGCCGAACCCACGGTCTGCTGCACGGTTTCCTCGGTGACGTCGCGGATGCTCACCACTGCGCGGTTCATCTCCTCGGCCACCTGGCTCTGCTGTTCGGCGGCCACGGCAATCTGCGTGTTGCTCTCACGCATCTGCGCCACTGCGCTGGTGATCTCAGCCAGGGCTTCGCCGGCCTCCTTGGCCTGGCGCACGCAATCGTCGGCCTTGTACGAGCTCTCCTGCATGAAGTCCACCGCGTCGCGGGTACCGGCCTGCAGGTCGCCGACCATGGTGGTGATCTCATCGGTGGAGGTCTGTACGCGCTTGGCCAGGTTGCGCACCTCGTCGGCCACCACGGCAAAACCCCGGCCCAGGTCGCCGGCGCGGGCGGCTTCGATGGCAGCATTGAGGGCCAGCAGGTTGGTCTGCTCGGCAATGCTATGGATCACCCCGACCACGCCGTTGATCTTCTGGCTGTCGTCGGCCAGCTGGCGGATCATCTCGGCAGTCTGCTGCACGCCGCTGGACAGCCCGGCGATGGAGTCCTGTACCCGGCTGACTACTGCCTGGCCGCTGCCGGCCAGGGTGTCGGCGGTTTGCGACAGGTCGCGGGTGGCGCCAGCGTGCTGGGCGATATGGTGCACGGTGGCGGTCATTTCGTTGATCGCTGTGGCGGCCTGGTCGGTTTCGCTCTGCTGGCCGATCATGCCGTGGCGCACCTCGTCCATGCTGCCGGCCAGGCGTGCGGCGCCCGAGTCGAGTTGCGCAGCAGTGCGCGCCACGGTGCTGACCACCCGATGGTAGGTGGCCTGCATGGCATTGAAGGCGCCGGCCATCTGCCCGACCTCGTCGCCACAGGCCAGCGGCACCCGTGCCGACAGGTCCCCGGTACGTTCCACGTGCAGCATCACGTCTTTGAGGGTGTTGAGCTGGCTCAGCAGGAAGCGGATCAGCAACTGCGAGGCACCGAGCATGGCCAGCATCAGGATCAGCACACACACGGCGTAGTTGCTGAAGCGGTCGAAAAACACCTGGCTCAGGCTTGGCGACTGGGCGAGCAGGGCCAGGCGCTGGTCGCCCTGGCGGATGACCAGAGCGCCGAACAGCGGGTTGTCACCGAGCAGGGTGGCTGCAGGCAATTCCACCCAGCCCTGGGCATCGTCGAGGGCTGGCAGCGGCTCGCCGGCAAACTGCGGCGTCTGCCCGGCCTGCCAGGTAATCAGGTTGGGCAGGGCAGGCAGGGGCTGCCCGGCCGGCCTTGCAGCCAGCAGTTGGGCTTGCGCCTGCACCAGGGCCTGGGTGCCCTCGGCGCGGGCCTGTTGCTCCAGGTGCACGGCGTAGAGCACCAGCAGCAAGGTCGTGACGAAGGCCACCGCGTTGACGGCCCAGAATTTGTACTTCAGCGAAATATTGCTAAGCCAGGCACCCATGGTAGGTCTTCTCTGAGTTGGCGAAAAACATTGTTGGCAAGGTGCCATCATTGTGCCCGCCAAGGCCAGCTGGCTTGTTGATATGCGTCAAGAAACCTCGGGCAGGCCGAAGAACGCCCGGGCGCAGGCGCTGGTATGGGCGGCGGTGTGCTCGGCGCTTTCACTGCGGTGCAGGGCCACCTCGCGCAGCACCTCGGGCAGGTAGGCCGGTTCGTTGCGCCCGTTTTTCGGCTTGGGGCGCAGGCTGCGCGGCAGCAGGTACGGCGCATCGCTTTCCAGCATCAGCCGGCCCTCGGGGATGTTGCCCACCAGCGGGTGCAGGTGGGTGCCGCGGCGCTCGTCGCAGATCCAGCCGGTGATGCCGATGTGCAGGTCGAGGTCGAGGTAGGCGAACAGCGCCTCGCGCTCGCCGGTAAAGCAATGCACCACCGCGGCGGGCAGTTGGTCGCGGTAGTGCTTGAGGATCGCCAGCAGCCGTTCGCTGGCATCACGTTCGTGCAGGAACACCGGCAGGCGCAGCTCGGCGGCCAGGGCCAGCTGGGCTTCCAGGGCCTTTTCCTGCAGCGGGCGAGGGGAGAAGTCGCGGTTGAAGTCCAGGCCGCATTCACCCACGGCTTTGACCCGTTCCTGCGCCAGCAGCTGGCGCAATTGCCGCTCGCTGTCGCCGCTCCAGTGGCTGGCATCGTGGGGGTGTACGCCGGCGGTGCTGAACAGCCGCTGGCCACCACCATCTAGCTGCTGGCACAGCTCGAGGGCCTGCTCGCTGACCTCAAGGCTGGTGCCGGTCAGCACCATCTGCACCACGCCGGCTTGCACGGCGCGCTCGACCACGGCCGCCTGTTGGTCATGGAAACTGCTGTTGGTCAGGTTGACGCCGATATCGATCAGTTGCATGGTGCTACCTCGTGCCGCGGGGCGGCCAGCATAGCAAAAACCGCTAGAACGCGAAAAAGCCAAGAACTTCAAACGTTTGCTGTGGTCTTTTGCCGTCATTTATCACGGAACGATCATCGCGCATGGTGCACCTCAACCGCCCTCGGAGCTGTTTCTCCATGCTGCGAACCCTCACTGCATTGTTGTTGCTCGGCCTGTTCTGCGCTGTGCCGGCGCATGCCCGCGAGCCCGGGCCGCAGCAGCACGTGCCGGCCAGTCAGGCCCGCGACCTGGGGCAGATCCGTTCGAGCAAGGTGTTGCGGGTGCTGGTCAACCAGAGCCGCAACAGCTCCGGCGAGGTCAAGGGTGAGCCGGTGGGGGTGGAGTACTACCGCCTGCGGGCGCTGGAACATGCCCTGAACGCCCGGGCCGCCGACGGGCAGGAAATCACCTTGAAGATCGTCCCCCGGGCGAAAGAGCAGTTGCTGGCAGCGCTGCAGCGCGGCGAAGGCGACCTGGCAGCGCCAGGCGAACTGCTCGACCCCTCATTGGTGCACGGAGTGCAGCCCAGCGCGCCAGTGGTCGACCAGGTGCCGCTGGTGCTGGTCGGGCGCAAGGGCGAGCGCAGCTACAGCCGCGTGGAGCAGTTGTCCGGGCGCACGGTGGCGCTGACCAGCGCCAGTGCTGCCGGGGTTGCGATCCAGGCTATCAACCAGCAGCTGGCACTGCGCAAGCGTGCACCGATCAAGGTCGAGTGGGTAGACCCGACCCTGGCGGTAGAAGATGTGCTGGAGATGGTCCAGGCCGGCATTTACCCGCTGACCGTAGTCGAGCAGCCGATTGCCCGGCGCTGGTCGCGGGTGATGCCGCGCCTGCGTGTGGACAACAAGCTGAGCCTGGCCCAGCCCGGGGCCATCCGCTGGTACCTGCGCGACGATGCGCCGCTGTTGCGTGCGGCGGTGGACCGCTTCCTCGCCACCTACCGAGCCCCGGACAACCAGGACGCTGCCTTCGAGCGCATTTACCGGCGCCAGTATCGGGTGCACAACCCGTTGGCTCGCCAGGACCGCCAGCGCCTGGCGTCGTTGCGCCCGGTGCTGCAAAAACACGGCACCGACCAGCAGATCGACTGGCTCAACCTGGCGGCGCTGGCGTTCAAGGAATCCACCCTCGATAGCAAGGCCCGGGGCAGCGGCGGTGCCCACGGGCTGATGCAGATCACTCCGTCGGCGGCGCAGCGGGTGGGGGTGAGCAACACCAGCAGCGTCGACGGCAACGTGCAGGCCAGCGCCCGCTATCTGGCGATGATCCGCCGCAAGTTCTTCGCCAGCCCGCAAATCAACGAGCGCGAGCGCATGGCCTTTGTGCTGGCAGCCTACAACCTCGGCCCCGAGCGGGTTCAGGCCATGCGCGCCGAAGCCCGCAGGCGCGGGCTCAACGGCAACCAGTGGTTCTTCCAGACCGAGCGCATCGCCATGGAGCAGGTGGGCATGGGGCCGGTGAGCTTCGTCAACAGCGTCAACAAGTACTACCTGGCGTTCAACCGTGAGCGGGCGTCCTTGGAACGGGTGGCCAAGCGTTGATAAATCGAAATCATCGATATTAACTACGGGTTTTTTGCGATTTTCTTATTTGCAGGTTCGATTAAGATGGCCCCCATCGAAACCAAACATCTGCTCACACAAGGAAGCAACGCAATGAACACCGCCATCAAAACCCTGCTGAACACCCGAGCTGGTTACGGCCTGAGCGTCGTCCGTATCCTGGTCGGCATCATCTTCATGGCCCACGGCGCACAGAAGCTGTTCGGCCTGTTCGGTGGCTACGGCCTGGAAGGCACCGGGCAGTGGATGGAAAGCATCGGCCTGGCCCCGGGTTACCTGATGGCCCTGCTGTCCGGCAGCGCCGAATTCTTCGGCGGCCTGGCCCTGGTGATCGGCCTGCTGGCCCGCCCGGCGGCCCTGGCCCTGGCGGTAACGCTGGTGGTGGCGATTTTCTCGGTGCACATTGGTAACGGCCTGTTCATGTCCAACAACGGCTACGAATTCGCCCTGGCCCTGCTGGCCGGTAGCGTGGCGGTGTTGATCGAAGGTGCCGGCCGCCTGTCCCTGGACCGCCTGATCGCCCGCTGAGGCCCGCTGCCAGGCAAGCCCGCCCCCCGATGTGGGGGCGGGCTTATGTCGCGATTTACAGCTTGTAACTTATAGCGTCAGGCTCTAGCATACCGATTGCGCCGATTTAAACAGCTACTTGCGGGGCGCAGGAGAGGCCCGGGCGGGCCATCCGAAATACCGCTAAAGCGCTGGTTCGGTGACGCCTCGCACCGCTGCCCAGCGGGATCAGCGAGGCGCAGAGAGACTCCATGAGTTGTCCACGTACCAGTGTTTGTTTAAGCCCCCTGCCTGAAGACCAGGCTTCCCGTACCCCGCGCATCCTGCTCGGTGGTCAGCATCAACCTACGCTCCTGCGCAACCTCGACGGTTTTTCCCGTCGCAAGGGCCAGGCCCGCGCATTCCTCATCCAGTTTTTCGAAAGCTGCGCCCAGCTTGGCCAGTACGGCAATGACCGCTTCGACCTGGCAGTCATCCAGGCGCCGGCCGCCGAAGACGCCGCCGAAGTGATCGGCCAGCTCACCCGCATCGCCCGCCAGGGGCTGATCACCCGTCGTTGAGCGCGCGTTTTTTCGCAAAGTCGGTCACTCGGTGGGCGCCAGGCGCCTGCCGCGGATGCACTGAGGAGACAGCCGTGAGCACCAACATCATCACCACCGAAGGTCATGCAGCCCTGAAAAAGGAGCTCGACCACCTGTGGCGCGTGTATCGCCCCGAGATCACCCAGAAGGTCACCTGGGCAGCGTCGCTGGGCGATCGCAGTGAAAACGCCGATTACGCGCAGGCACCCCAACGGAACTACTATTTCCAGCACACCCCTTGCCCCAGTAGGGCTGCGTAAATAGTAGGCCTACTATTTCAGGCCTACTCTTTCCAGTAGGGATTCGAGCTTCTGAAACCGGCTTGGACATGCGCACGGGGCTCATATACCCCCGCAAGCTAACGTGGATTCATTCCAATGCAGCTAGCCAGCTACGAAAAATCTAACCCGATTTCCCAATAACCGTCTGTAATCGCGACCCCGCCCGTGAGGTATTGTGTGGCCTTCACTCGGTCAAGGCACATCTACAGACACGCATCTCATCCCCCAAAAAATCCCCGCACTGACTGCCTATCAGTCCGTCAGAAATCCGTCATCCAGCATCTCCGACCTGATCAACTCCTCGCATCCATGCTCCCGTTTTCCAGAAATAGACTCCGCACCAAATGCGCCCGCTAACCATTTCTTACCAATAACCTCCCCTCGAAGGGTACTGAAACCCACTGCACCTCCTGGCCTTTAGTTTTAGTGCAGGTGCTAGTGTGGTGTTTCAGAAATACCGCTGAAAATTATTTGCCCAGCGCTCGCGCCGCGCGAGCGACTGAGGCAAGGATGTCCTCGGCCTTTTTATGCCACCGAAATGGCTTCGGGTTCTGGTTGTAGGTTTCTAGGTAGTACTCGATCGACGCCTCCAGATCCTTAACGCTGACATGTGCTTGTCGCTTGATCCACTTCTCGCTCAGCGTTGAGAAAAACCGCTCAACCAGATTCAACCAAGACGCCGAAGTAGGCGTGAAGTGGATGTTGTAGCGCGGTCGCGCCGCAAGCCACGCCCTGACTTTGTCGGTCTTGTGAGTCGCGTAATTGTCCATGATCAGATGGATCGGCATATCGGCAGGCACTGACACATCGATCTCCCTTAGGAAGGCGAGGAACTCAGTACTGCGATGTTGCCGTTTGAGTCGGCCAATCACCTCACCGGTTGCCACATCCAGGGCAGCAAACAGCGAGGTCGTTCCGTGTCGTTTGTAGTCATGTGTGCGGGTTGCAGGGTTACCTGGGGAAAGCGGTAGGCCCGGCTGCGTGCGGTTCAGCGCTTGGATCTGGCTCTTCTCATCAACGCACAGCACCAAGGCTCGTTCGGGTGGGTTCAAGTAGAGCCCAACAATGTCGTGAACCTTGTCGACAAACAACGGATCAGTGGAAAGCTTAAAGGTCTTTTCCAAGTGCGGCTTGATCCCGAACGCGTGCCAGATGCGCATCACGCTTGCAGGAGACAGGCCCGTCTCACGACTCATCCGTCGCGTGCTCCAATGACTGGAATCGTCGGGTTTGCCTTGCAGCACTTGGTTTACCACTTGCTGAATTTGCTCATCGGAAATGGTGCGAGGCCGGCCAGAGCGCGGTTCATCGTTCAGCCCCAGAAGCCCCAACTTTGAGAAGCGCTGACGCCACCGTGACACAACATCCTTGCTTGTCCCCAAGCGCTGAGCGATGTCATTGCCTGACTCGCCTGCAGCACAGGCGAGGATTATCTCCGCGCGCAGCCGAGCGTCCTGAGCGCCTTTACGGAGCTTGATGCGGCGTAGCAGCTCTGACTTTTCGGTTTCGGAAAGGGTAATGACGGTTGCTGGTCGACCCATGTCGATGCCCTTGGAGAGTTGGCCTCTACAGAGCCTAGCTCAGATTTTCAGCGGTACTTCTGAAACACCACACTAGACCAGCGAATGAAGGCAAAGGTGTGATCACATCTCTGGAGGCCTGACCAGAATCAGCGATTCGTCGTCCTGCTCATAAACTTCAGATATGTCCTCTTCTCCAGGGAAGTCCATCGCAACCAGGGCCTTGGCTTGGTGGAACGCTCTATGAATGGAATGGCCAAAACCGATGGCTGAGTAGAACTGTGCGGCAAAGAATCGAGCGGGGAGATCTCCCACGTCGCGGTTCATGCCAATCGCTGCAGGTATGTGGTGGATGCATGCTTCGGCTTGGTTGAACGAGTAGCAGGTGTTAAAGAAAACCAGCTTTAAGTTTTCAGAGCCGATAGCCATCGCACTCACGATGCCATCCAAGGGAACATGTTTCGCGTTCCCCTGATCGTCCTGAAGCACCAGCGTGTCGGCACTTGTGCCATGACCACTGAAGTGGACGATGGTTGGCTTGAGCTCGTTCATTGCCTGGAACACGTCCATTGGCCTCACTGCCCATCGGGTGTGGAACTCAAGCACATCTCGGTGCTCGGAAGCCCTGATCTTTTCGCCAATCAAACGAGCTTCCTCATCGAGCAGAAGCCTGTTGCTCTTATCGCTACCGGGGTCTGCGGCGAAGAACACGACCGTGATTTTCTCAGGCAAGGCCTTCAGCTTTTCGATCTCACGGGCGGTTTGATCGTGGAGTTCTTCGTGGCGGGATAGCCCGTCATTGATCTGCCGCATGCGTTGCTCATGTGCAGCGTCAGAGCGTCGCTGTTCACGCTTGAGCGCTTCGGCCAGCCGCTGCTCGCTCTGGGCGAGCCGTTTCTGGGCCTCAAAGATTTTCTTCTCCAGCTGACTGACCTCAGATAGCGCTTTGGTCTGTTCGCTGTCGTAGCGCATTGCATCACGCAGCTTCGACTTCATCGTAGAGACAGATGAGGTCTTGGCCGCGGCTGCGCTAGCGTCGGCGCTTTTCTTGCCGGCGGTTGCCGCTGCTTTGACCTTCTTTACTTTGTCGCCTTGTAGTCTTGCGATGGTGCGCTGATGTTGCGCCACCTGACTGCGATAGAGGCTGGTGCTCACCGATCGGATCCTTCTGTGGGTGCAGGGTGCCCGTCAGGGCTCCAGAAACGGTATCATATCGCCACCCTTGTACGTGGAGACCTCAGCACAGCTGTTACAGCTCGAAGGTAGCGCGTACGCAAGCATGCCAGCAGCTTCTGGATGGCCTTATGGACGAAACCATTTCCTACCTAAAAGACAGGTTCAAGGATGAGCAGGATCGCTTCAACCATGTTGAGAACAAGAGTGCGAGATTCTTCACGGCAGTCTCGATTCTGATCGCTGGCCTTAGCGCAATCGCAGGCCTCAAGAACGGCATCATCTTCCAGCTTGGATCGCCACTGGCAATCCTGACTTTCATCGCCTTCGCCGTAGCTGCGTTCGCCATCGCCTGTGCTTGGGGGCATGCCCTCAGCGCCCTCAGGATCAAGGATTACCCGAACCTACCGTCCTCCCGCCCGACCGGTGAGTATCTGATTGCGGTGGATGAAGAGGCGCAGAAGAAGCATATCTACAATTGCTACATCGATACCCTTGAGTCGCTGAAGGTTACCGTGGCTGAGAAGACCAAGCCGCTGGATCTGGCGTACCAAGAAATCATGATCGGAGCGGGAGCCTTTGCTGCACTCGCTGTTCTAGTCACTTTAAGGGAGTTAATTGCGTGACCGACAACCAGAAACCGAGCAATAACGAGCAAACGCGCGTTCCGCCGCCGCCACCTACAACTGAATATCAACGGCGCTCCGAAGAGCCTCCGGTAAACCGTCAAGGCACTTCAGACCGGCGCCGCTGAGCAGGCCAGACCCAGCAGCCCAGTTTCGCCAAGCTAGCCAGGCAAGTCGATTGATCGCTCTTGGCTTAGAAGAGAGCGGTCGCTTGCCTGTGAAGAAAGGTTGGCAAGGACAGGGCTGCCGATCACCACAACGGTGCAGCGCGATAAATGTTCGCAGCACCAGAGCAATCAGATCAGTCGGAGCCTTTCAGCTTGATTAGCCTGAGCGTTATCGTCACTGTAGTGGCGGTGCTAGTGGTCGGTTTTTTCGGAGCCGCCATATGGAAGTTTACCTGCAGGCTGTTGGCAGGTTCCATTGGTGCAGCCATTGTCGCGTTCGTTGGGGTATTTGCGGCATCGTGCGTATCCCTTTACAGCGGGCCACTGGTTACTCAGGGCGCCCCCGTTGTGAAAGAGCTTCTGAGTGATTTCACTCCCCCCGTGAACTGGGAAATCAAGCTCACCTTGTTTCTGATAGCGCTGGCGGTGTTCCTTATCGCTGTGAGAGAAATTGGGTTGGGAACTGTACTTAAAACACGCGCGCGAGAACTGGATGAGCGAATTTCAAGCCTGCCACCCCAAGATTTCCTGAATTATTATGGCCAAGGCTTGCGTGAAATTGGCATAATTCGGCGAGATACAAAAATTAAATATGCTGATAAAAAACTCACACCTGCCGATCTTGAAAAAGCGATACGGGTTGTGATGAAGCATGTGCTTGGTATGGCCAAGCTATGGGACGGCATATCGACAAGTAGCGATGATAACATCATCTACCGCAGCAATATTATGATGGTGGTTCCACCAGCGCTCATGGGTGACATAAAAAGGGATGCTGCTAGTTACGAAAGCTTGGTCATAAATAGCCCGTTTTTCCTGTATGGGGATAATTTTTCCAGTCGATTAGATAACTCGACGGGTCTGCTGATGATTGAGAATAATAACTACACGGTGACCTCAGCAAGCAAAGGTAGCGAGCCAGATCCCAAGGTGCAACCGTTGTGCCTTCCTTATGCAAGCAGCTCACATAAGCAGCCCAACCTGCCCGGAGCCCCTGAGGCATGTGTCAGCCAAACGGCCAAATATGTATTCAACACGGTGGTAGAAATGGACAGCTGGCTTAACGGGTTGAGCCATCGGGAGAATCGCTTCGATAGGCGGTTCGACAGTGGTGTGCGGTCATACTATAGTGAAGCCAAGCATGCGCAGTCGATTTTAAGCATTCCCGTCATCGTTCAAGGTAAACCATGGCTGTGCTGAATATTTACCGGAATAAAGAAAATATATTTAAGGGTGATGACCGAGCCCAGCAGTTTGTTGCGCTCATGAATCCGGTTTGCTATCATATAGGTAAGATGCTATCATTAGCGTCGAAGATCGCATAGATAATGGAGATGATTATGAGTGTACTTAAACTGGCAAAAGGCCTGTGGGAAGAGCTCGAATCAAATCAGAAATCTGGCGATGCTGTCCAGGAAGAGATGCTTCGCAGGGCCGACGAGATTCTAAAAAGCGGGTATGTAACCTACCCGTCTCTCACTAGCGTTGTCAGAAATGCTATTGATAAAGTTAAAGCGGGTGAGAAGATCAAGCACTCAGCTTAAATAGATATAAACTTGAAAGCCCCCTAGTGGGGCTTTTTTGTGCTTGTTATTCCAGTCGATAGCACTAATGATGCCTCTCTCCAGTGTTTACTTCGCTCTCATAAGCAGACTCAGAACGAGCAGGTGAAGAGAGGAGTGTGCTTCGGGCAGGCGAGCAAATAGCAGGATTATTTGCGCGTTCAACTAATTGATTTCATAGAGTTGGCAGCGAGACGCGACATCAGATACAGCTGGTATGTTGGCCGCCTAGTAGTATTCTTTTGCTCAAGCCAGTCCAATTTGTTTGGCGTAAACGAAGCCCTCTGTTGTTGTGATTGGCATATGTGAAGGCCTGCAGAATACGTCGTGTCTCCCGATGTTGTTCGTGGCAGTATAAGTACTATCCAGTCCGCAGATGACGTTCTTGTTCCTTAGCTCTGGGATTTCTCTGCATTTATCGGCAATGATGTTTGTGATGTTGTGAACAAATTTATACATGTCGAAGCCGAGTTCGTAAACCCTTCCGTCGAGCCTTAGGCAAGGCTTATTGCAGAACAGATCTAAATCTTGCTTCAGATGCTCTGTGTAATCGAAAATCTCAGAAATGCTGTCGATTTCCTTTTCGATATACTTGATTTTATTTTTATAGTTTCTATTGCTTTTTTCGACTGTATTATTTTCGATAAAGGACTTTACGCTCTTCGCAAAAACTTCGAGAGGAATGAGAAGGTGCTGGGAGTGACTAACAAATACATGCTCTTTAATGCGAACGTGCAGTCTGATTTCATCTACGTCATTTACATGATGAAAGTAATTTCTGATGAATCTTAGTATTTTGAATTCTGGGGCGGATTTTATGTCGCACTTGAATAACTCCTGGAGCTTGTCTGCGGTTGAGTGCAAGTTGGTCAGGTAGGTGAAAAGTGTGTTTACGTCTCTGTCTTCTGAACACCTTACATCCAGGAGTTCGCGCTGGCTGTGGAAGTAGCGATCAATGAACGTGAATTTTTCCATGTAAAAGATTCCTCCAAAAATTGATTGTACTTCTTCTTATTGATTTTCGGAATGTTGATGCAATCGAGAAGGCTGGAGCGCTGCTGACGATCGGGAAGCCTTGATACACACGTTGAACGCTTTGGCATCTCTCAGATCCTGCTGATTCGCTCTACCGTAAGCCCCCGTAAGCCCAATAAAGAGGAAGATCCTAGCGGTTGTAGCAAAGCGCGATAGCTCGTTCCGGATGCCATGGCTTCAAAGGGAGATGGCGATACCCTTGGAGGTACAGACAGGGCGCATAAGACTAAAGTCGTAGAGGTACGGCAGGCTGTTCTGCGACACCTGAAAAAACAGGTGTTTTAGCTCAATAATGGTCGGCCACAATTAAAGATGCATGGCCAAATGATGTCAAAAGTTTGAATTTTATCGTTGGGATAATTGTTTTTTTGCGGTATTAATATCTCCCTCGCAGTTAGGCAGACATCCTGCTGTCTGCTTTTGTTCTTCGTGGTGGAGGTTGCGTTTGCTTAATGAATACGTTTGGGTGCCATCTCTAATCGGCAGAGTTGTGAGTCGTTCTGTTCGATGGTCTCTGCGGTTGGCGGGAGGTCAGTTCGAGCTGAATGTAGGTGGACGACACGTTGCGATCCGGCTGGTTGAGGGCGACCGAATTCTGGCCAGTCAGGGCTTGCTCTGGGGGCGGGTGGTCTACGCCGGCGGCAGCCTTGGGGGGCTTCCTAACCACCAAGTGGCTGGGTTGAATGACGCGATCGCAGGTGTGGTGCATGCCCATCGCCGTGAAGTCACGGCGAAACGTCTGCAGGAAGAGGAGAAGCGCAATCTCGAAGAGGCAACTCGAAAGGCCGAAGAGGAGAGACGCAAGCGCGAGCGGGTGGAACTCTACCGGAGCGTGTACAAGCAGATTCGCGCGTGGCTGATTCAGGTTGGTCAGCTCCTCCAGGAGTCTAAAGAGGAGCGACGCTGGGTCACCCATGAGCAGCAAATGGCTCTGTGGACAGCCAGGCCGCAAATTTCCGTTCGGGATCACGAGCTGGATGCGTTGCTTAGCGATCAAGCACTGAGAGAGGCGATGGGCATTAAGCTTGAAGATGCTCAGCAACTGATACGCTTCTGGCGCGCCGATTGGGCAAAACACTGGCAGAACGTTAACGAGGCGTTCACCCAGCGGGAGTTGCATGGAGAGAATGCATTGCTATCTAGGGTCGAAAAACGACCGTTGAACGATGAGCAGGCTAGATCAGTGATCTGTTTCGATAACCGCGTACAGTCGCTAGCTTCTGCGGGCTCGGGGAAGACCTCAACGATGGTATCCAAGGCCATTTATGCGATTCATCGCGGGTTTTTCCGTCCCCAAGAAATCGTGATGCTGGCGTTCAACAAGGAAGCTGCCAAAGAGCTTGCAGAGCGCGCTGAACAGGCGTTTGTGCGGGTTGGTATGAACAGCGTCACGGTGCGCGCCAAGACTTTCCACCGGCTCGGCCTGGCCATTATTGGATATGCCACGAAGAAGAAACCACGTGTGCCTGATTGGGTCGTCAAAGATAAGCTAGCGATCGAGAAACTGGAGGTGCTCGTTGACGGCCTCAAGGACGGGTCGAGAGAGTTTCGCAACCGGTGGGACTTGTTCCGCATTGTTTTTGGTCGTGATCTCCCAGCGTTCAAGTCAATGAAGGCACCAGCCAAGGCAGGCAGGAAAGGAGGGCGATTCAGTCCGATTCTGGGTGAGCCGGTCAAAAGCTTGGAAGAATGCATGATTTGCAACTGGCTCTTTTACAACGGCGTCGACTACAAATACGAGAGCCGTTATGAGCACGATACCGCGACCGAAGCGCACAGCCAGTACCATCCTGATTTTTACTACCCCGCTATTGGCCTTTACCATGAACACTTTGCGCTGGATGAGCGCGGCCAGCCACCTGCACATTTTGAGGGTTATCTTGAGGGGGTGCAGTGGAAGCGCGCGCTGCACCTTAAACACGGAACAGAGCTGATCGAGACGGCTTCGTTCCAGATTCGAGAGAATACATGGGTTGAGCACCTTGCCCATGAGCTGACGAGTCGAGGGATCAAACTCGACCCGAATCCTGATCGTCCGATGCCTGATGGCCGGCAAGCGCCCCTGTCGGAGAAGAAGCTGATTTGTCTTATCCGAACGTTCATTGCTCATGTGAAAAGCAACTGCCTTACTAAAGAGGAGTTGTTGAAGCGTGTTGACGGGCTTTCGTCAGAGGCCTTCAAGTACCGCTATAGAATGTTCTTAGATATCGTGTGGCCCGTAATGGGGGCCTGGAACGAGGCGTTGGAAGAGGTTGAAGGAATTGACTTCGAAGATATGCTTGTCCAGGCTGCCGAACACGTGGAGTCGGGACGCTGCGTACCGAAGTTTAAACTGGTAATGGCCGATGAGTTTCAGGATGCCTCGGTAGCCCGGGCTCGTCTTTGTCGAGCGCTTGTGAACCAGCCTGGTCGCCACTTTTTCGCGGTTGGAGATGATTGGCAGTCGATCAACCGGTTCGCAGGCGCCGATGTATCGGTGATGACCGACTTCAAGCAGTTTTTTGGTTCAGGCCAATTGCTAAAACTAGAGCAGACTTTTCGGTGTCCACAGGCGCTCTGCGATGTCTCCAGCCGTTTTGTCGGCAAGAACCCCGTGCAACTGCCAAAGACGGTTGTCTCGAAGACGCCCGCAGTGGGCCCTGCAGTTCGGGCGATCATGGTTGGTGAAGCTAAGCGCGTTCAGCAGAGCATCGTCACATTCCTAGAGCAACTGGTGTCCGGCCTGGCGGATGGGTCAGTACCGAAAGAAAAAGGTCGCCTTATCAAGGTGTACCTGCTTGGTCGGTACAACGACGAAGAATCATACGTGCCGGAAGATTGGAAAGCGCGATTCGGGCAGTTCATTGAGCTGTCGTTTCTCAGTATTCACCGTTCCAAGGGTGCTGAGGCTGACTACGTGATCCTTCCTGGTATGGTGAGCATGAAACGTGGTCGCAGCTTCCCGAGTACCATGACTGATGATCCAGTGCTCGGGCTGGTGATGCCTGGCGGCGATTCGTATCCGTTTGCCGAGGAGCGTCGACTCTTTTACGTGGCTCTTACCAGAGCCAGGCGAACGGTAGTGATGTATACGGTTCGCGATAGGGTGTCAGTGTTTCTGAAGGAACTGGTGCAGGACGGTGCGCTTGAGATGGAGGATGAACAAGGAGCAATGGTAAGGCTCAACCCTTGTCCCAGATGTACGGTTGGCGATATGACCCTGCAGAAAGGGAAGTACGGGGAGTTTTTCCGCTGCACTCATTTTCCGGCTTGTGACTACACCGCCTCCAAGAAGAAGCCGGCCAAGAAGTCCAAGTACTGGGGTAAGCGCTTCAGGCCAAAGCGGAGCTGAACTTCTCATTGCCCCCTTGGGTGATAGAGAAGTCCATTAAGAGGAGCCGGCCAGCGAAAGGTGTTGGCCGGTCTGGCCGGATAGAAAAGCCATTTCCAGTTTGGCAAGCCGCGGTGGTCACCCCGAGAAGTTCAGTTCCCTGTGCTCGATGCCTACTCTTGGTTGACCTGTCGTCCCATATTCTTGTGCAGCTGTCGACGCGCATCCAGCTGACATGATCAAGGCACCCGTAGCGCGCGGTACTCCAAGGAGCAGATCTACAAGTCTTTCAGAGCCGATGCTCAGACGCGACGCTTCAGAAGCAGTGCAGCCATCGGCTTGTATCATTGAGGACGGAGCTTCTGAAGGTCAAGCCAGACCCAGGCTTCACCGAAGCAGAGCTAGCGATCTTCCCAGAAGTCTCTGCGCGTTACGGTGACCTCTCTAATGATCGGGCGAACCTCTGGAAAGGCTATGAGTTGGCGCTTCGTGTCTTTGCGATGAGCTTAGAAATCATCGAGACCGAGCAGCTGGCCACCCAGTAGTGCCTATGTAGCTAATACGAGTATCTAGCAGCTTGGCTGTCTATAGGTGATCGATAGTGGCTGTAAAATAAAGTTACATTTGTAGTGGCTTAATTAAGCCTGTCGTACCCCTTGAAAGCGCCCGCCATTAGCAATAAGATCAGCTTGCGGCAGTCAACTTTAACGTTGTAATTGAGGGGGATCTTATGGCGCTTAAACCGGGCCCAAAGCCTATTGCCAAGTCAACCGGCGAAGTGGATAAACGTCGTCGTGATAATAAAGATACACCAGGGAACAACCCTGATTTGAAGCCTAGCAAGTCATCAAAGAAATAGCTCATTGCTGGGTTGAAGCTGCCGTAATGGCAGCTTTTTTATTTCAGGTTGTGCCCAAAATTCGCAACCGGAGAGTTGCGCGTGTTGGTTTTTTTACATGTCTCTAGGGCAGGGTGCATCAAATACATCATAAAATGTATTCGACTGGATTCTCTTTTCTCGCTAGACATTCATATGAGTCTCTTTGACTGAATGCATCCTATCGTGGCCTGATGCTTTGGGCATGATGCGTTCACTCATGAATGGCAGACCGTGGGCGAAGGGGTTGAGCAGGTTAGGGCCTCGGCAATTCAAAACAGAGCAATTTTAAAGACAGTGCCCTCTCAGCACCTTAAAGGCCCTCAACGAATTAAGCCCTTACTCGGCCGCCACTCCCGAAGTCGCCAGTGGGTTTAGGCGGAGGGCACTGCTTCACATCGATGTCTTGGATACGCTGGTGTAGCGCGCCGGTAGCACGCCGCTTGAATCAGACTCCTAATGGCAGCCGCCCACTGCGTGACGACCTGACAATCAATCAGTTCGAGCACACGGGTTGAGGATCGAGAGGACGTTGAGCCGTTGGAGAGCGCTTGGCAGAAAAGATCCAGCAGCATCACCATCGCCCACGCGTCGCGGAGCACCTATGCGAATTCGGGGCAAGGCCTCTAATCAGCACATCGCCATGCCACGAGCATCAGGACATCTGCTTCAGACGATTACTGACCGTTTGCCTAGAAACCCCCAGTCTCCTAGCAACCTCTGCCTGACTAAGCCCCTGATCAATCAGCTCCCTGATCTGTGCTCTAAGCTCCAGGGACGCTGCCACCACGGGATGCGTCTTTTTTGAAGGCAAGGCCGGGATCTCACTGCCCAGCAAGCCTGTGGACTCAAGGTCTTTCACAAGCTGATCGACAATCTGTTGGGGTGTTTGTCCGCGCTGTGCGGCGTAAGCCAGTGCCAGCAAGGTCATCGGATCCACTCCCAATGCCTTCGCAAGCTCATGGCTTACGTCCAGCGTCACTGATCGAGTACCTGCTTCCAAACGACTGACATAGCTGGGGTCGACTGCGTCTAGCAGATCCCGCTGCGAATTATCGCGGCGCGTGCGGAGCAATTGCAGTGCTGCAGCATAAGCGGTGCGAAGCGACATGAACATTCCCGGCAAACGCAACGATATGCGGAATTTGCGTTGTCACTAGCAAATGTCTATAGTCATTGCCTTTGACGCCCAAGGCGCAGTTTGGCTCGCGCGCAGCCGTCTCAGACGCTTATCTCAATATATGCATAAGTCGAGATTGCCCTGCGGCGAGGCAAGCAAAACCCTGCGTTAGCCGTACCGGCAGTAGCGCGACCCGAAGGCCCCAATAGAAATGAAAGTACTGATCTACTCTGACCTTCACATCGAGTTCAAGCCTTTCGACCCTCCCGACGTCGAGACTGATCTTGTCGTGCTGGCCGGCGACATCGGCATACAAGCCAAAGGCGTTTTGTGGGCAAACGAGGCCTTCAAATGCCCAGTGATCTACTGCGCCGGCAATCATGAGCATTACAAAGGAAACCTCAACAGAACGGTCGAAAAGATGAAGGCTGCGGCAGCCTCGCATGTCCATGTAATGGAAAACGAGTCGATAACGATCGGGGGCGTAAGGTTCCTGGCAGGCACGGGATGGACGGATTTTTCGAGCACAGGAGATGTTGCTGCGGCATCGAGAACGTGCTTCCGCGAGATGAATGACTTCCGAATGATCCGTGCGGACGCGGATTATCGTCGTTTACGGCCTGGGGATTTGGTTTTCAAGAATCTGACCACCAAGGCGTTCCTTGACCGCGAGTTGAGCCAGCCATTCGACGGAAAGACATTCGTGGTAACTCATCACTCTCCGCTGCCTGAAGTTTCGGGCAACGAGGATGGTGGGCATGTCAGTGCGGCTTATTACAACCGTTGGCATAGCTTGGTCGAGCGGGCCGATTTTTGGGCATTTGGTCATACGCATCATTCAGTCGACACGGTGCTAGGTCGGTGCCACCTGATATCAAATCAGAGAGGTTATCCGGGAGAAAGCTGCGGGTTTGATCCGTGCAAAATTGTCGAAATTATTTGAGGAGGACGACTAGCGTGCGTGCTTGTGAATTGATCGGACTTCCACCGCAGGTCGTGCAGGCTGCCAGCATTAATTGGGGTGTAACGGTTGACGCCATTCTCATGGACGCCGCACGAGTGGGCGATCGTTTTGCGGCGCTTGTCTATTGCGACCTGTCCGGGGTGAATCGCGACGGAATGACTATTGTCACCCCCGAGGTACGCGTTGTCGGCCATGTGAATGGTTACACCCTCGTGCGTAGCCTGACTAAAAGCGATCACTACGTGATTGCTTCTGAGCTTGCAGAGGCAGCTGTAGAGGGGGGGTGACATCTCTTTCCTCCCGCTAGCCCGCAGCCTTGGCTGGCTGCTACGCATCGACCAAGACCAACTGAACGAGCACGCATGCCCGCGAGCTCCGCATTATCTGCACCTTAATATAGCTAATATTTAATGCTTAGGCTTTGTACGAAAAGTAATGTCGCAGACACCGCCGCCAGCAAGCCAGCGTGACCATTGCGGAGTAGCTTTGGGCGAGCTTGCAGTAGCGGGTTCCCAAGCGGCGGTGTTCCTTCAGCCACCCAAACAGCCGCTCGATAACGTTTCGCTCTTTGTACTTTGGTCTGTCGAGCAGGCGCGGCAAACCTGGCCTTGGCTTGCGCTTCATGGCTCGGAAAGGAATCACTGGTTGCATGTGATAGCGGTCGCAGTACCGGCGCAAAGCATCTGAGTCGTAGCCTTTGTCGGCCAGCAATTTTCGGCATCGCTTGCGCGGCCGGCCTCCTTTGGTTGGGAGGTAAACGCCATCGAGCAAAGGCTGGGCATGGGAAATGTCACTGGCTTGCCCGCCAGAAAGGGTGAAGTGCAATGGCACACCTCGGGCATCGCAAACCATATGAATTTTCGTAGTTAGTCCGCCCCGACTTCTACCGAGCGCGTGGTCCGCTGGTTCTTCTGCCCCCCTTTTTTGCCTGCTCCAGATGAGGCCCGGGTTGCTTTCACTGCCGTTGAGTCAATACACCAAGTGTCTAGATCAATCAGGCCTTCAGCGTTGAGTTTGACATGTAGGCGTTTGAGCATTTGACCGAAGGTGCCCTGGTTTCGCCAGTCTCGAAATCGCTGATAAACCGTCGACCAAGGGCCGAATCGCTCAGGCATATCCCGCCAGGCTGCGCCGGAGCACAGCACCCATAAAACGCCGTTGAGCATCAAGCGATCGTCAACTCTTGGACGTCCGGTACGTTGATTTGTAGCAAAGAGGTCAGCGACTATGCCCCAGTGTTCGTCAGAAAGTTCGTATCGCTTGGGCATAGCAGAGTCCTTCGCCTAAAAGGCGAGAACTCTACGGAAAATCAGGGCTCCAGCGGTTTTCACGGAGTTTCAAAGGTTTTCGTACAAAGCCTAAGGAAAAGTATGTCTGACCTGAAGAAAGTTACACTGACTGTCAAGAATTACAATCTCAAGGCAAGCGGAGATCTAGACGCACTTTATAGTCAGGTTCGTTGCGAAGACCCTTCAGGGAAGACGTTTCATTTTAAAGAAGTTGTTATGCTTGGTTACTTGAAGAGGCATGGGGCGATTGCAACTGATATTCCTGTCACTTGGTACTATAAGCACCTTGCCAAAAAATCAATTGTCATCATTGCATTTCAAAAGGCGAGCGGCAAGGTTGAGTTTGACCTTGATAATATGCAGCAGGTTGTTAAGTCGAGCATCATGAAAGGGGTAATGTTAGCGTTGGCGGCGATTCCTGCTGGATTAATTATTGCAACTGCAACTTTTGGTTTGGGCTTGTTGTTCATTCCCGTGGGTTTTTTCTATGCATATAGAAATATTTTTAAAATCCCAGGCATGCTGCGTCGTCGCACACTTGTAAATGATCTAGCGACTCATGGGATGGTTGTGAAGTAGCTGTTCGGGGGCTTGGGGCTTCACTGGCGAGCTGCAGTGACACGAGAATTGCTAAGCGCGTAGCACGACGTGCCCAGTAGGCGATTGTGAGCGTTCGTCTGGGCGTTCACGTCGACCGAAGGGGATGGCGCTGTAATATTTAGGCTTGAGTGGAAAGAATGCTTCTCTATGGCAATCGTAATCTAGCTACATTCTACAATGGGGCGAGGCAAAAGCCGCGCGCCATTGCACAACGTAGGACATCTATAGGAAGTAAAGCGAATGCCGCACTCGCGTACCCGCTCGCTTCGACCCGATCTACTACACTTTTGGCTGTTATACGACTTCCGGAGTAGCGTTTGCTGCTACTAGCTCAGTTCCTGTGGGCTGAGGGAATGGCCATTTGTGAACGAAAGGGCCCTGCATAGCGGCAACTGTCTGAGGCGTAACAGCTGTGACGAGTCCTACTTGCTCCGGGCCCTGACGATAAATATGCGGCTCAATAAGTCGATAGCCACGATCATCCTTCGATTGGTAGAATCTGAAAATCCAGTATGCTATGAGGTCGGCCATCTGAATCAAGCGTGAGGCTTTTGAGTCCAAGAAAAGCGGTACTTCTGCGAAATTTCGCAATTTGCCTTGGCTGTGGCCGGAATGTTTGAAAAGGGTAGACAGGTTCTGGAGTCGCATTTCGTAGGAGGCCTTGTCGCAGATTACGAGGCCCCGTTGGGGATTTTTGTGCTTTGACCACATCCATGCCAGATAACTATCAAATTGATGAGCCACCGCTTCGTAAGAACGCTCAAGTATTTGATGGGCTGGCATGGTCGAGGTTTCGATCACGGATGCGAAAACCCGGATACCCAGTTGTTGATTAGCTAGGAGTGACAGGATGTCGACTGTAGCTTGCACACGATCCGCCGGCGCAAATGACTTCCACTCATCCTTCCCGTTGAACATGGGAGATCCGTGGAACTCAACACTTCCGGGGTCGATAGCGTTAAACCGTTCTGCAATTGGGCTGATCTGACTTTCGAGCCAATGCGTAGAGCGCTCAAAAATCGCAAAACCAGCCATTACGAAAAAGTTGGTATTCGGGTCTTTTTCGTGCCCGGATTCATCCAAGTAAAGCAGATGCACTGACCACCTCCTTGAAGCCAAAAAAAAGGCCGCTTATGCTAAGCGGCCTTTCTGTATTCGGTAAGCCAGGTGGATCAATCGTCCAACGCACCATGAGTGACAGCACTCCTGACTCAAAATAATACTACCAAACTATCTGCGTCCCTCGCAACCATTTTTTTGGACAGTGTTCAAATCAGCTTTCTGTGAGATCCCGGTACCAATCTGGCTTTGAGAGGCTAGACGAAAGGACGCGGAGGTGCGGGCCTTTGAGTCATTGATGTGAGGCCTCGTTCGACGATGAGCTAATGGAGGCTTTCACAGCCGTACCCGGACGTTTACAGGTGGTGTTGCTGAATTGACTAGAGCGCTCGCACAGGCTTTGACGTTTCGACAGTTGTTGCCGTATGAGGCGGGTTTTGCTGCCACGTGGTAGCTGCTCAATTGCGTCCAGAGCAAAGCAATTCATGAGGCGGCGAATCCGCGAAAGATCCGCCGCACTGTCTGTCACTTGCCCAGGTGGGTGCGTACGTGGTCGGCCCAGGTGCCCACCGCTTCAACAGCGTCTTTCAGTTCAGCCTCGGTGCAGTCGAGCGAGGTGCACCAGTTCCTGACCTCCTGGGGATCGTGGATGTCGATACGCTGTGCATCGGTGGGGTGAGTAATGTGCTTATTGTCAGGCATGATGAATCCTTAGGGTTGATGGCGAATCGCCACTCATTTAAGTGAGGATGCTACCGATCATTTTCAATGTGATATGTGACAAAAAATCATTGGAAGCAGTGCCGTGGTAAATCGCGCGTTCGGCTTCCCTGGGGCTGCATGAGTCATGTGCTACCAGATGCATCGGCACCATGCATGGCTACCCGGATTTGTTCGGATAAATTCTCCGCGGGGTGCCTGGTTTCTTGTCTAGATTACCGGGCACGCGCTGACGTCTTCGTCGTTGGCTCGAAGAAGGGCCAAGGTTTAAAAAGTGTCCTGCCGTCCTGACCGACCTAGAAGAACTCGTCCTCATCCTTTGGTGAGGCGGGTTGCGCCTTTTTGATGATGTAGTTACTGAGGGCGGCAGATAGCCCTACTAGCAGCTCCGCTTCTTGGAAGGTGGGGTTGCGGCCCTCCCTAAGATGGCGCCCGTGCTCGGAAGCGTATCCCCAGGCCATGGCAACTGCCTCGTCCAGCGGTGCAGGCAACATTGTCCTGTGCCGTTTAAGGATCATCCCAAGGTTCGCTTTGGGATCCCCGGTGATGTGTCGGGCCACGCATTCCAGTGAAGCGATCGCATGCTGGATCGCGCCGGTAGGGTCGGGCTCGGGGCGACGTGACAGGTCTGAGATGGCTTGGTGCAATTCGTTGGCGGCAGTGGGGTGGCCGAACGTTTGTGCGGTTTGCTTCGCGTTGGCGAGCACTGCCTCGAAGGACTCGGGGCCACGCATCTGGATCTGCCCCTCGACGATCTGCCAGCCAATACCACCTTCCACGAAAAACTCATTGAGCTCGTTTTGGAAATGATCATAATTTTCGGCGCGGTAGCTTCGCTCGCCAAGGTCATCCACGATGCGCTCGATGATGTCGTAGACCTTGTACCATTTACAGTCCAGAAGCAGGTCTTCGACTTCGTTTGCGACGTTAGGATATTCCGTCCAGTTGTTGCGGTCAGGCTGCTTGCGCAGGGCTTTGCAAACAATAGCGCGCAGACCGTTTGGGCTGAGGCCGCATTCGTAGGTCAACTGCGGAATGAACCCGCGGAGTTCATCCGGGGCATCTTCTCGAACGGTGATCTCCGCTTCCTGGACGTTGGCGTATCCGTTTCGCTTGGAAAAAGGTTCCCGCATGGTACTTCTCCGTTAGCAGTTCGCCATCACGATCTTGCCTGAGTTCACAGGCAACCTCTAGCCATCACATACCACCGGGTGATGTCAGTAGGAGACTCACGATGCCGCGCTCGGGGCATCACAAGATTTTCACGTTGGAAGGGGTAGGGTTGATTTAGCTCCTTGATGCATCATCCAGCCCGCTCCTCCATCGCGGGCTTTTTTTTTGCCTGGCTCGAACCCATCTAGGGTTGCCCTCAGTGCATATCAAATACCCTTCACCGCGGTCCCAAAGCTACGTCTCAAACTCCCTAGGGCCTAAATTTTATACGCTTTGAAGAGCTTGTCAGGCGCCACATAGACGCTACCGCGAGCCCGTGAGAAGGCCACATAAAGCTTGTTGCGGGTTTGGGCAACGGACTCATGGAGCGTCCCTGAAAGGTATTGCTTCCATGCCTTGGCACCGAGGATGACACACACATCCTGGTAGTGATCCTGCCCTTTGCTGGCTCCCCAGTTCTGTGAATAGCAGCCGTACTTGTAGTGCTGTTCGTAGAACAGCTTCACCACTGACTGATCGGCATGCAACTGATCAGCCAGCGTCTGCGTATCGACGTTGACGATCTCGGTGGCCCGATCCTCATGGGCGCCGATATCGATCTGCAGATGCACTCGGATGAGCTCACAAACGGTGGTGCCGCATCGCCAGCTTTTGCTCAAGGTTTGCTTGTCGACCGTGATGCCTGCATCCCTGAATTTTTTCTCGTAACGCCCCAGATCGTCATGCAGCGTACGATTGACCGAGCCGTCGCGGCTGGTGTCGAAGGTGTGTTGGTAGAAATCGCCCACAAATAGCATGTCAGCCTGGGCGGCTGACACTTCCAGCAGTAGGTTGAAGTCATGGCCGGCGAAATCCTGAACCTCGTCTACGTAGACCGCATCGTAGAAACGTTCGATTCGAGTTCTCACAGCGGGGAGGAGGCCCTTGATCTCGATCAGCTTGGCCAGGCGATTGTGGTAGAGACGACCTTTGGAGTCGCGGTACCGCGCCATGTTGTTAAGTGGGAGCCTTAAATCCGGCGGCCTTTTGAAATTCAGACCGCGTGTAGAAAACTGCATCTGCCCGATCGGACGGAAGCAGAAGGCATGCAGAAAACCGAAGTAAGTCATCAGCGCAATATTCGGCGGAAGGAGGCCGAATTTCTTGATGATGCTGTTGCGCAGATGGCGGTAGTTGTTCTCGGTGTAGGTGATGAGCAACGCTCGCCTGTCGAGGCTGAGCTGGCTGATCAGGTGGGTGGTTTTGCCTGAGCCGGCTACCGCAAAGATCACTCTCTTATCCATGCGATCGCATCCTGGATGTATTGAGGTGTGGTGAGCTCAGCAGTCATCTGCGTCAGTAGCTCAAAGGCCGCGTCTGCCTTGTTCTTGAGCATGTACTCCTGAACGGTCAGCGTTTTGCGGGTGCCACCGAACAGCACATCGCAGAGGGCCTGGTTGTCCTGGTACAGACCGATTTCGAACGTCGAACGGGTGTTGTCAGGATCGGCGAAGATCCGAGCATGGTCGTACAAGCAGCCGTCGTAGTTGTCGACACAGTGCTGCTGATGGTTTCCGTCGTTGTCGCGGATTGCGGCCACCTTGATGCCCAGGAGTTTTCCGAGCTCAAGGTAGCGCTTAAAGCTTGTACCACCGATGGATATGATGTGCACGCCGTCGGCCTGTGGCGTGCGGCCATTGGTGGCCCGCTTGTACATTTCCTCGATAAGGATGAATTCGGCATCGCCTTCAACCAGGATCACCTTGTGCGAGAGGGCGAACTCCAGGACGTTATTATCAGGTGCCTTCATGAAGAAATTAGCGGTGCTTTGGGTCAGCGCTTTAAGACGCCCTGCCTTCTGATCGCTGCCCAGCAGGAGGGCATGCCGCAGGTCGAGCCGTGAGCTGATGTGGCTGCTGTGAGTCGCGATGAACAACTGCGTGCCGGCAGTTTCGGCAAGCTGCTCGACCAACTGCTTCATCTTGGTGTGGCTGAGGTGGTTTTCGGGTTCCTCCAGCAGCAGGGCATTGAGCTCCTTGGCATCGTGCTTTCGCAATGCGAACTCAGTCTTGATGAAGCACTGCTCCCCCTTGCCTCGGTTTTCGATCGGAATGCCATCCTTGGTGATGATCAAGTCTGTTTCCAGATTCGAGCGGATGCTGGTTCTGACCGCGAATTGAAAGTTGCCCAGGTCTGCATTGAGTGCGGCAAGCTCGGTGTCACGGAATGCTTCTTTGCCGCGGCGATAGCGGTTTTCAAGGTTGAAGCGCTGGGGTGGTTGAGCATTGAAGCTGAAGACGGTTCGGGTGTACTCGCGTGCGGCGTACTCACTGTCGATGCGCGAGCTGTCCAGCATCAGGTGTTTCACCGGGCGCCGATAGCTGACATGGGGCTCGCCGGCGAAGGTGCTGAACCTTACTGCGTAATACTCGTAGGGGAAGTTGTCTGGATCTTCGCGCAGCAGGTCGATGATCGTCGGGCCGTATTCTTCGAGCAGCGGGGCAATCTTCATCTGAATGCCGTCGGTCATGACACCGGTTAGGTTTTGCGTGCCATGCAGACCCGGTGCATCGCCTTCTTCGATAGCTACGTCAACGACTACTTCAGGAAGTAGGTCTAGCGTGCGCGGCCCTTGAAGGAATGTACGCACGGCAGCCTGTGACAGCAGGGATTCATAGCCAATGGTTTCTACCCGGCTGCGGCTTGCACTCAGGGCCAGATCCAGAGCAAGCAGAACGCTGCTTTTGCCCGTCTCGTTATCACCAATCAGTACGTTCACGTCGTCTTCAAAATCGAGCGTCAACGAGCCGAATTTTTTGAAGTTTTGGAGCGTCAGTTTCTTGATTGCGGGCATTGCGAATACCTTCTCCGAACGTGAGCAATTGGGTCGTCATGAGTCTCAGGCTTTGGCTGCCTGGCGATTGGCTTCACTCTGGCGGCGCATCTCTATAATCGGATGATCCCCGGTGATCACCGCGCCTAAGTGCATGGGGCTCGGCAGCTTGAGCTGGCCATCCCACATCGGCGCGTTGAGACATCCATGCGATCAATAGCTGTCTAGCAGCCATACAAACAGCCTCAAGGCTAGCAATGTGATATTGCATCGTCCAATCCGGGGGACTAGTACTTTCGTTACACAGGATGTCATGCAGGACAGTGTGACGAAGGGACGCCCCCGCTGATGTGGGGGCCACGCGGCTGATCGAAAGGCAGCGTTGCTGTGCAGACAAAGCGACCTAATTTTTAGACTTACAAAATTCCTACACGTAAGCCTGCTGCTGCAGGAGGAGTGGCGCACGGTTTGCCACTTATAAAGTCAGGTTCTCACCTGCGCTGAATTTTCTTGCTAGCAGGATTGCGTCTTTGATGTTGAGATGACTTGAGGCGAACGATTTCATCAATAGTGAGCGGGGAAGCGCCCAGTCCCACTTTTCACGAGTCATGTTCTCAACATTGTCGAGCATGGGTGCGATGTCTTCCGGGTTGAGTCTGCTCACAGTACGAAGCGCTCGGAGCGTGTCCTCTTCGTTGAAAGCGATCTCAAGCGATAGCCCACGATTGTCAGTCTGAATACCGACATGATTCAGGAGCAAAGCCAGTGCATCGTTGGTGTAGTCACCTTGCCATGTCAGGAGCTGAGTACTGCTCTCAGAGCTAATCAACTGCGAGCTTTCTAGGCCCATGGCCTGGAACGTCAGTCTGGCTTCATGAAGAAGTGCCTGCGCTTGCTTGTCCAGGAAAGGGCAGGGAGCCGTTTCCATCAGCACATTTTTCATCTCAAGCCTGACGCGGTCGTGCACCTGAGCTCCGAGACCTTCAAATTGCGGGGCAACGCCACCGCGCGCCGGCGAAACCACGATCACTTTCGCTTCGAGGTCAACATCCTGCACCTGCCATCGACGACCACCAAAGATGATGCGCTGTCCTTTGGACAGTGGACGGCTAACCGGCAACGATCCCAACGGTTTTCCATCTCGCAGCAGACGGAACTCTTCGTCGCTGGTAAACGCGGTGTAGAACTCATAGTGGTTGATAAGGCGCTCGCCCAGCTCGCCGGGGAGTAGAAGGCCCGAACTGTCCTGAACGATAAGCTCTTTCTCGCCCATGCTCTTGAGCAGAGACATCAGGTCGAACTTGGATACGCTGCCAAAGCTACCGCTCGCAACCAGGTTGCTCCAGAGCTGCTGCGCACTTGCGCCGCCAAGTTGCGCAATGGAGGAGAGGCACTGCTGAACCAGGGTCGAGGCATGAACTCCTTGTGCTCGGGGCGGCTCGAACCAGCCGGCAATCAGCAGTCGAATCATCGCGACGGTTTGTACCAGGCCTTCTCGAAGCTGATCAGACAAACTGGATTGATCCGTCAGTGGGCTTTCACGGCAATAAACGCGCAGCGTCGCAGGTTCTCCAGGGCGGCGCCCGGATCGACCTAGCCGTTGACGTAGGCTGGCCACTGATGGCGGGCAGCCCACCTGCGCCACAGCTCGGATGTTTCCGATGTCGATGCCTAGCTCCAGCGTAGTGGTACAGACCGCGGAGGCAGGAGGATCACCCGCTTTCAGGGCGCGTTCCGCATCTTCACGCAGTTCTTTGGAGAGGCTGCCATGGTGGGGCCAGAACTCATTGGGCACACCGTCCTGCTCACACAACGCGCGTAATCGGTCGGCGAACCATTCGACCTCTTGCCGTCGGTTCGGAAAGATAAGATTGTTGTGTCCTCTCAGCACCTTGTACAAATGGCTGGCGATTGCGACCTTTGAACCGGATGTATTCTCTTCCGGTTCATCCTCTGCTGGTTGCTGATCGGCTGGAATTGCAGGGCGCGGACGCGCTGCAACTTGCTGCATGGGTTGTTCGATATATCCGCGAACCTGTACCTGGAGTTCCTGCCCAGAGGATTTTGACTCGACAATGGTGACGCCATCGGGCTGGCCAGGCCTGAGAAAGATACACGCCAAGGACATGTCACCCAACGTGGCAGACAGTCCAATCCGCGGGAGTGCTTTGCCAGTCAAGATTTCAACGCGCTGCATCAGCGACTGAAGCTGCTTTCCACGTTCACTGCCAATGAAGGCATGAAGCTCATCTACGACGATGTAGCGCAGGTTCTGGAGAAGCCCGGGCAGGCTGGAACCACGATTCACGAACAGCGCTTCCAGTGACTCTGGTGTAATCAGCAGGATGCCGTGCGGCGACTTGAGGAAACGTTGTTTCTTACTGGCTGCAACATCGCCATGCCAGGCTACCACCGGTAGCTCCAAGCGTTCGCAGAGTCTACTCAATCTGTCCCACTGATCGTTGATCAAAGCCTTCAGCGGGCTGATGTAGAGCACCGCTCCAGCAGGATCAGCGTGATTGAGAAGGTTGGTTAGGATGGGTAGAAACGCGGCCTCTGTTTTACCGGCTGCAGTAGATGCCGCGATGATCACATCACGGTCAGCATCAACCAGCGCGGGAACAGCCCATTCCTGAGCGTCCCGCAACGATGTCCACCCTTGAGACCAGATCCATTGCTGTATGTCCGGATGCAGGCGCTCGAAGGATGAGGAGTCAGAGCTTGAAACTGGCGAGCTCATCGTCTGCCTCAACTTCTAGATCCTGCTGACCTCCATCATCTTTGGTTAGCTCAACGGCGCCCAAAAGGGTGCGCCAATCGGCAGTTGGGTTCTGCTCGATGACTGCGAGCAAATTTATGAACGCCGTGATCGTTGTACGTGGAGTACGGAAATACGCTTCGCCTAGGCGTTGATTGCAGTGGGCCATGAACGCTGGAATGGCCTCATCCGGCAGCAGAAACTTTTCAGGCTCGCCGTAGGCGTAGACATGACGCAGCTTCTGTAGCAGCACATAAAAATCTTCTGGGGTCAGGCTGCTGAGGCGAATGACCGGGCCCGAGAGGTCAACCAAGCCAGATTTTGCGAACGTATTTTCCGCCAGGCGCGACTGAAGGGCAGGGTAGCTATAGAGGCCGCGGCGGGTATCCATCAGGAACTCAGGTGTACCTCCCAGGACAAAACCCAGTCCTTCAGCCGAGCCCTGCAGCGAGTCATTGAGGATCCGCAAGATCTGCTCGTAGTTGGCATTGCGGGCTTGAGTATTTGCGAGCTTATACAGGTTGACCAGCTCATCAAGACAGACCATCAATCCACCAAAACCTGCCAAACGCACGAAGCGGGACAGCAGCTTGAGCTGATCATAGACCGCTGCATCGTCAACGATAGTGCGAACGCCCAAGGCTGCGCGCGCATCGGTTTTCGTCGAAAACTCACCACGCAGCCAACGAATTGCATCCGCTTTGAGTTGCTCATTGCCTTCTTCAAAGCCGCGACAGTACGCCGCGATTACTTCGGCGAAATCGTAGCCGTTGACCATCTCGGTCAGTTCCGCAAGGTACTCACGGATGACGACTTCACTTTCGACGCCTTTGGTTTTTGCTTCTGACTTGGCCTGCGAGATAAATTTCTCGACAATCCCCTGAAGCGCACCACCGTCTGGTTTGGTACGGGTGGCCATGTTCTTGGCGAGCTCAGAATACAACGAACGAGCTTGTCCGCCTGAGGCATGCAGTCGACGATCAGGGTTCAGGTCGGCATGCATGGTCACCAGCTTACGCTCCATTGCGATGCCGCGGACGAGGTTCAGGAAGAACGTTTTGCCTGCCCCATACTCACCAACCACTACTCGGAATGCCGAGCCACCATCTGCTAGGCGATCGACATCCTTGAGTAGTGAGTCGAGCTCGCCCGCCCGGCCAACCTGTATGAGATGCTGACCCACGCGTGGGACAACGCCAGCGCGCAGCGATTGAATGACCGCGTCGCGATCCTTGGCTCGTATCTTACTCATAGGGCTAATTCGTCCAGAATTTCGGGGTTGATTTCGATGGGATCATCGCCTTCGGTCACAGGCATTTCGAACAGCTCGAAGGCCTTTTCGTTGATCTCCTCAAGCGCGCCGTCCAGCATCAGCTCCATGTCACTCGCAGCATCCTCAAGCTCCGCACGACTCCACTCGGTTCGCGATACCAGTAGACGCAAGAATGCAGAGTGTTCAACGTCCAGGCCGTGCAGGGTGGCATGCTGGTCAACTAGGTTTTCTTCAGTTTCGCCGGCGGCATTGTGTTGCTGAGAAGGCCCTGCCTCCACGGCAGATTCATCGCTGAATACGTTGGCAAGCAACGCCGATACTTCTGCTGTTTCTTGCTGCAGGCGGGCAACCTTGTCCATATCCAAGGTAAAGCCAGCATTGCCTTGTTGGCCAAGGCCTGAGTCCAAGGTGCCCGCACTTGCAACCGCCTCAACCGTGCTAGGAGGGCGTACAGCTGCACTGTGCAAGTCGCTGTAGACGAACTGGGGATCCAGGGAGAGCGACTTGTAAACGCGCTCTAACAGTTTTACTTCCTGGGGTGTGACCTCCCCATCGGCCTGTGCCAGGTGAGCTAGGAAGCTGGCGATTTTTCGCTTGGCGTCCGCGGTCAGCGGTTCGAGCTTCTTCTTGAGGCTAGCCAGCGTAGGAGGCTGCTTCAGCTGAATCTGCAAGTGGGCCTTCAGTCGCCTACGGTGGGCCACGCAAAGGTGATCCCAAGAATCGATATGGCCGGACAGCAGGCTCACTTCTTCAAGGGATGTATCTCCGTCAGCGGCGGCTACAGCGCTGGCCAGATCCAGCGTTACTGCCGCGGCACTGTATGCATCTGTCGAACGAAGGGTACCTTCATCAGCTTCCGACGCAAACATAGCAATAGTGTCTTCGGACTTTGGCGTCCGGCCACCAGAAAGGACATCCGGCTCTAGGCCGATCCGCTTTGTTTCAAGGGCCCGGGCCAGTGCCATGACCTTGTCACGAGAAAGTGCGCCGGCAGATTTGAAGCGTCCGGCCAGCTCTCCAAAACTCATGCAAATGGTCTCACCACCCACACGATGCTCCAGTTGTTCGAGCTCCGCTTTGGCCTCTGCAGGCCAGAGCTCTGTGGGGAGCTGCAATATTGCTTCAAGGTTGTGGCCTGCTTCGGGATTTCGACCCAGGTATCGACTGTAAGGATCGAGCACGGCAGTGCACTCATCAACGATCACTTGAAGCTTGTTGCGAGTGCCAGACGTCGCAGCTACATCTGGGAGATCGCCAATTGCAACGGCGGGAATGCTGAGGGTTGCAGATGCGGGTCGATACGCGATCTTGAGTTTGGTTTTGTTTTGAACCAGCGTAATCCCATTGGGGTAGCGTTTGGAGAACTCGTTCCTGAAGAGGGCCGCAAATTGTTCAGGGCAGCGGGTTACGGGCGTGCGTCTGGAAATATTCGGCTCGCTAAGCGCCCAGGCTAGCGCCCAGCTTGGGTTCAGCGGATGCTTGTCCACTGCCATTTGCCCCAGCGCGACACGCAGCGGCATCGGAAGCTCGTAGCCCTCCATGCCCGTTGCGGGTGGTTCGCTCAGGTAGCTTTGAGACTGGACTGAGCCTATGTCGAGATGAGCCAGGAAGCGAGTTGCATAGCCGCGGAACGACGAATTTTCCCCGTAGAGTTCAAGCAGGCGCTTAACCTCAGCTTTGATGGCGGGGAGTTCGGATTTGGCTTGTGGATCGTTCGGCGCGTCAATGAGTGCGCGGCGCTCAAGGCCATAGAAAAACAGAAAGACGTAACCCACGTCGGCTGGCTGACGACGTCCTCCGGCCAGCCACTGCAGGTAGGCTCGCCGAGCTTCGGGGGTGATGCCCTTGTAGCTTGGCCAGTAGGACATTTGCCGGTCGGTAAGGCTCATTGGCGAACGTGCTACACGAAGTGTTGCATCAACAAGAGACGGCTCTTGGTTACCAAAAGGAGTCGCTCGTTCGCAGACATAGATCAGGCCGCCGGGAATAGCCAGCCCGGCCACATTGATGGTTTCGCCTTCAGATAGCCAGCGTACACCCACAGGCTTCCCGCTGGGTTTCGGGATTGCAAAACTCTGATTGGCAGAGGTTGATCCCACCTGCACGGTGTGGAACTCGCGCTCGCGTGTGCCGGTGCTGAATTGGACGGTGAGGCTAGGAGAGTTCATAGCCTGGGTGGCTGCAGCGACTTCAGCTGCGAGAGCTTCCTCCTCCTCGTCCTGCGCAGCATAACGCTTGTTCTGGGAGGTACGCTTGACCGCCCAAATCAGCAGGGCAATGCCTGCCAAAATGCCTAAGGTGATCCACACCTGTTTGGGAATTTGCGCCAGAAGGGCAACAACCAACAACAAGGCGTACAGAGCGATCGAGCCGCCGCTGCCCCCTTTGAGCTTCCGTGGCATAAATGTCTTCCGTGCAGTGGGTGATGGCCAAATGGCATTCTCACGGATTTTTCCTGCCCGGCCAAGCCTATTAGACGAAGGGCTCCCGGCGACATTGCTAGCTAGAAACGATAGTGATTTGACTGGGCAACCTGGAAGTTCGGTTACTACCGCTTAGTGAATTTACTCTGATGATGGGAATGGCGATGGGACACGTGGATGGTGTGAGTTCGGTGCGTCATCCCGTTTTTTCTCTCCAAGGCAGCCTAGCTGTCAGGGTGAGAGATTCGATCGTCTGCGAAAGAAGAATTTGAGCCCTCGGGAACGGCTCGGATTGAAGGCTAACCACCAACCGTCTTATCACGCGTTCATTTTTTGGCTGTTACGTTGCATGGCCGTCCGACTGCGCTAAGGTGTGATGACACTTATCTAATACTAAAGTCGTAGGAGAGTGGCATGCGCATACGCGGTGACGTTTTCTGGAACTGGGCAGATCCAACGCTCCATCACCGTACTCATGACGAGAACCTCAACGACGGGACGACCATTGATGTTCAGGTGCGATTGTCACGACTCGGAGGCACGAAGATGTTCATTGGCGTCTATGCGCGCAGTGGCATGATGCTCCATGAGGAGGCGTTTGATTCACGACCGGGGGAGTCGATGACCAGGGCTCTGGCGTGGGGGGTAGGGCTGGCAAGGCGATTGGCAATGGAGCGAAAAACCGCTGAAAAAGACGTCGCCTAAAAGGCGCGCTGTGGCTGAGCGTGCGCTCCAGGCTTGACCGTTTGGCCTTCCTTCATGGTTCAGGCGTGAAGGTCAGACACTCGTTGCTATCGTCGTCAGGTTTGCGAGTACGCTGCCTCAATACTGCTTCGCGCCTCAACCTGTCCGCCACTTCGAAAATCTTATCCGCTGGATCAGGGTTGCAGCTCTCATAGCCATTACGCGCGAGCTCTGCGAAAGCCTTCTCAACAGCTCGTTCTTTAGGATTTCGGTCAATGAATCTCTTCATGAACGAGGCTCGTCCTCACGTTTGGATGAGTGTGCAATCTGCAAGTGTCGCATCGTTCAGCGGTTTCTACACCAAGATCAGTCGCTGAGTCGACCGCCCGCTCAAGCGTAAGGACACTGCCGGTTACTGCACGTGATTTGTGTCCTACAATTTGCATCTAGGAGGGCGCCTGGTGAATAAGTACATTTTTTCCATTCTAGAAACTGATAATCCCCTGGTGAACCAGGCGATGGACGCGTTCAGGCGGTATCACGAAGCACAGGCAGCGAAGCTATCAGATGCGGAGGTCGAGCGGCTCCGCATTGAAGCAGAGAGCCTGTTTCAGGCCGTGTCCGAGTTCCAGCAACGTACGGGACGATGCTCTCCACTGATGAGGTAAGGCGAGGAAGTGGAGGGCGCATGTCTGCCGGTGACAACGCCAAAGTCGCCGAATGGCTTTCGAAGCCAAACGGCAGTTCGTCGGACTAAACGAGTTACACCGTCTGCCGGGTAGACACAAACGGTGTGACGTCTCGATCGTCTACCGCCTGCAGCTGAAAGTAACGCCCGTTGGCCTTCAGCGCGTGGATGATTCGACATTCAGCGTAAGCGGTGCTGTAGAAAGTACTCGGGCCCTGGATGTTGAGTACAAACTCCCCGGCGTAGCCTTGTTCATAGCTCAAGCTCTCCAAGGCCCCAGTGGATTCGCCATTAGCTTCAGCGATCTCGATCACTAGGGCCTTCAAGGCTGAACGATCCGTGTCTTTCACTTCCGCTGAAAATCTCACCTGACGTTGGCTTCGGAAACCGCCACCCGCACTGGCTGAGCCTATGCGGTTTAGTGTGATGTGAGCGAGCAGGACTACTTCCATATGAGCCTCTGTAAAAGTTGAGATTGCGGGACAACAGGATTTGGTAGCGTAGACGAAGCCAGTGGGCGCCTGATTTGTTAGCGGCTCTGCTTCGCGAGACACCGTAGCAGGTGCCCGCTAGAATCGGGAAATGCATGATGGCCTAACGCAATCGCTGTGGGTAGGCCAAGCACCGGCAAATCAACGGAGGTAGTATGGATCTTGTTGTTCCGCGAAACCGGTCACTCGAAGACCTGTTGTCGAACGCATTGAGCGCCGATTTGGACGTATTGGCCGACCTGATTACCGATAACGGCAAGGGTAGGGTGGCTCTGGATAGCAAGATCAAGACCACCATTCTCAACCGCAAGGCGAAGGGTGAGCTGCAGTCGATTCCTGATGTACTTGAAGCTGAAATCCGCTCGTTCGGCAGCAACAGCATCGCCACGCTGTTCAGGTCGAACGGGGTGGAGTACATAGAGCTTGCGACGGATGTGGCTAAAAAGCTCGACGGTAAGCCGGGCTCGTCCGCCGACATCTATGCCATCGAAGAAATGGTCATCGGTCTGGCGGTCAAGAAGTACATCGGGGACGTGGCTGCTGTGGACTATCGGGATATCGCGAAGCTATCGGCGTACATCGCCCAGATCGTGAAAGGCTTGATTTCAGCCGCGGGCGCTATTGGCGGTATTGCGGCTACTGGTGGCGCTGCGGGCGTGGCCGGAGCCGTGGGTGGACGCTTGCTCTCGTTGGCAGCTCCTCCGTTGGCGCTTGGAGCTGCTGGGGCTGCGATCTACCAAGCCACGTCACCTGCATTTCGCATCACCACTCCCGCGGTGCTTCAGGTGGCCAAGATTCGCCGGGCCCGATACGAAGCTGATTTCGCAACCTATTCGGAGAAACTACGCGCATGTCTGTGATGACTGAAGAGCTGCTGCGTTCTCTGCCAGACCTTCCGGATATTCTGGCCAAGCTCAAAAGTGGTGAGTATGAGTTACATGGGGGCGTAGTTCGCTATGCCAAAGGCACCGGGAAAGGCGGGCAGATTGTTGGGCACCTGCTCTTTCCAGGGGATAGCCAACAAACCCAGGCGCAACTCCAGCAGCTCCAGGACACTCTCTCAAATGGATTGGGTTCGCTTCAGACCGGGATGGATCACCTGCAGCAGAGCATGAGCGTGCTGCAAGGTTTGCAGACAGCCAATCTGGTTATGACCGGGTTGAACCTCGCGGTGACCACGGCAGGGTTTGTGATCGTATGCCAAAAGCTGAACAAGATCAGCGCGCAGATCCAGGCGCAATCGCAGACCATTGCTGAAACATGGAAGCTGGTCAGCGAGGCCCATGAGCGCAGCCAGCTCACGGATGAAGCGCAGTTCCGGTCATTGTTGCTATCTGCTCGTCAGTTCTGCGAGGAAGGCGATGTGCAGCAACTCAGGGCCCTCATCCCAGATTTCCACAAAGAGTATCAATTCACCAAGCTCGTGCTGGAGCGGCACGCCGCTATACCTGCAAGCACTGTTCAACGCTTGAGTGACATCAGGGTGCTGCAAGATCGCCTGGTGAACCTTGGCCTTGCGTTGTCACACGTTCAGGCAAAGTCAGGTGGGGTGAAATACGCTCATGAGTCCCTCGCCCAGCTTGAGACGGATGTTCGCGCGCTGAATGTCCAGCGTATTGAGGGCTTGGCTATCGACCGGGACACCGCGTCCAAGATCTCCCATGAGCAGTTCGCCGGCGTAACTGACTTCTTGCAGCATGGGAAGCAGATGATGCCTGCACTGGCCTACCAGAGCGAGGTCATCACCCTGGAAACCAAGCACCCGGGTCTATTGCAGCAGGCCTCCACCTCAAGAGAGATCATGTTCTTGGCTGCATGAGCGGTATCAATCTCAGAGCATGATTCGGAGCACTGGCGAGTCGAAAGGGATGGTGTTCTTTAGAACACCATCTGCATGCCTTGGTCGCTTCAGCTGATGCCGAGCAGGTATTTGCAGCCATCCCAAGCGGCGCCAGAAAAGATCGCGCCAACGGTGACCATGATGAGTGCAATGGCTCTGCGGCCTATGCGGCTCATTAGCATTGCGGGTTGCCACCCTTCAAGGCTGGCAGTGGAGTCGGTCACCCTGGGTGAGTGAAGGAGCGCCACTAACAGTGGACGCACCCGATTCCGAGGGCTGTGATGAGCGGCAGTGGGATCCACGCCTGAGGGTAAGTCTTCATGGCTGCATAGCTACCTAGCACCAACGCTACGCCGAGCAGAAGAGGCCCCCAAATCATCTTCAGTGAAAAGGCCAATCGGTCATACCGCGCGGTGGCCAAGCTTTGAGCTGCAGTGGTCTCATCCAGCCGTGTTTGCGTAGCCGCACGTTCTTTTCTTTCAGCTTCGAGCTCTGCGCTCACGCCCGTTAGATTCTCCGACGTGGCCTCCAAGTCGCGCTGTGCCTCTAGACGTGATTGCCTTTCCTGCTCAAGCTTTTCGCCCGCAGCCTTGAGGTTTTCAGAGACAACCCCCAGGTCGTGAACCGCTTCGTTGTGCAAAGCGATCAGTTCCTCCTTCACATACTCAAAGACCTCTTCATTGGAGGCGCTAGAGTTCTTTAGACGTGTTCGTAGCGCCTGGTTTGTGAGCATTAGCTTGATGGTCGACTCGGTAAAATCACCCACATTTTCGAATCGGGATATCGACTCAAGAATCTTGACGGTCACCTTTTCATCTTCCGCGTCGAACGACTGGAAGTAGAGGGACATCCGCAAGGAATCCAGCAGGACGTCATCCAGGTCAGTGCTTCTGGGAATCCAGAACTGGAGCAGCTGAATCAAGCTGCTCGGATGCAGCACCAAAGGCAGACCGCTGTCTTTGGCTGAGCGTTTCTGACGATCAAAGTTAATGAGTCGCCAATCGATGGTGACGGCCCAGTATTCAACGCTGAACGGCGAGTGGTCGTTGGTGGAGCGACGATCCTTGATGACATGCCACAGCACCGCATCGTGGATCAGCGTTTCGTAGCCCTTGCGTTTGGCTTCAGGTAGCTCATGAACCTCCCGTTCCATTTCGGTCAAAACGTCGTCGATGACTTCCTGTTTGACATTGTAGATTGCTGGGTTTGCGTCAAGGATCTTGATCCCCTTGCTTTCCAGAACTGCCCGCATGTCTTCAACGTAGGGGCGGAAGAAGGTTTCCGCGGTCAGCCCTGGGGATTTGGACGCTGCATCGAAGAACTTTTTCGCGATACTGGGGAGCGGTTGATTCAATGCTGCGCGGGACATGGCTCTGGACGTCCGAATGCGCTCAACCAATCGGATCTGGCTGGTCAGCACCCGCTGAACCTCTTCAAGCGTGCTCGGCAATACGTACAGGACGATTTCGAAGTTCTTGCCTGTACGCTGGGTGATTTCCACCAGCGACAATGCTGAGTCGTCTCCTGGGTTGTCATGCAGCTTCAAGATCGAGAAGAGGAAATTGGTGTCGAGTACCACCTTGATGGTGCGCTTTTTCTGCTGCCCCTCGATGGCCTTCAGCGTTGTCGATTTGAGCTGCGAGGACTCAGCAAAGAAATGAGCATTCATCAGGCGCAGGATGTGGCTGCGGCACGCTTCATTGGCCGGAGAGAAAAATGCTGCCAATGTCTGCCTGAGGCCATCCTGGCAATTCGGCGAGTACTTTGAGAGGAATGGATCAACCCAATCGACATCCCGTTCGAGCTTCCCGTCGACGAGCAGGTGGAATAGGTTCGCACCGGAAACCTGAATGGTGCGCTGCAGGCATTTCGTGAACTCTGCATAGACGCTCTTGGCATCCAGCTTAGGGCAGTGTTTTGCGCAGTTCTCGATGAAGACATCGTGGCAGCACTGCAGCTCCTTGTCGGCGATCGCCTTCGCTGCAGTTAGCTCGGCTCGCTTCGATTCAGTGAGCTTGTACTTTTTACCCAGAATGGTGACAGCACCCTGTGAGGACAGAGAGTCCAGCTGGGCGAGCAACCGATCATTGGCTACCTCGTAGTACAGATCGTCCTTCAGCTTGGCCTGAAGCTCGCTGAGATTGACCGATTTGTTCAGCTGCCACAGCGCGCTCTGGACGACCTGACCCAGCGCCTTTTTCCACCACCCTGACTCGTTAAGCTCCACATGGTGGATGAGGGAAACCGTCTCTGCAGATAGTGGATTCGGGATCATTTTTCTGCCTTTCTTAGCCTGCAACAAACCGTTTCCTTACACTGAATTCGACAAAGGCGCGAACAATGGGGCGCCTGGATGGCGGTTGATGGCCATTCAATCTCAGAAAGCTACTATTCCCCGGCTCGCTTCGCAAGCTGCTCATGGAGCTGCGATGAATTGCCCCAAGACTGGATTCAGACGATATAAGCGTCGATGGCAATCGGGATCTGAATTCTATGCGGCACCAGTGGCTTGGTGATCTTTCAGCAGCCCTCCACCACGCTAGGAGTGTCGGTGGGGTACTACTTCGAGTTCGGTTCGTTCTCGTGGTGGATGGAAGCGTAGCGCTATCTATTTGAAGGGCAGGGGCTAGGTTGGGCTAGGGAACGAGCTGAGGGCTGACCCCAAGCTGCAGGTGATCATAATTTGGGGGGGCAGCGCGAGTGATGCCTTGATCATTGTTTATGGGCG
The DNA here is from genome assembly GCF_019139895.1 of Pseudomonas fakonensis. GTDB lineage: Bacteria > Pseudomonadota > Gammaproteobacteria > Pseudomonadales > Pseudomonadaceae > Aquipseudomonas > Aquipseudomonas fakonensis. Next base: position 2,075,483 of record NZ_CP077076.1, read on the forward strand.
CGCAGCATTGGAGCCGTGTCTCGCGAAGGCAGGCATCGTCGTATAATGTTCATCAGCTATTCGGCGCATGTTCACTGATGTCGCGTTTGGACGGGCATTGAAACTGCATGCAACCTGGGGTTGTCGCTGAGTTGAGATCTCGTGGGTGTTATGGGGAGGAGGGCTCATGGATCATTTGAATCAGGCCTTGGCTGAGGCTGAAAGGGTGTTTGGAGACAGAGAAAAGGCCGCCGCGTGGATGTCCCAGCCGCGAGCTGTTTTCAGCAATAGATCTGCGTTGCAGCTCGCGTGCGATGAAGTCGGATATCAGAAGGTCAAGGACGAACTGAGTCGTCTGGAGCACGGTTTCGGCTGCTAGGTCTGCTTCCCCTACCGCGCGAAAGGATTTGCTTCATCCGTAGCGAATCTCGGGGCAGCGTCAGACAAATATGTCTAATCACGACGCTTTATTCTACATCGCGCCGTTTTTACACCCCACCCTCTTGAAAATTTTTAAACGAGACGGAGTTTTTATATTTGAGAACAAAGGAAAAGCTGAGGTGGTGCTTGCACCCCGATGCAGGGATATAGCGCGGTGTCGCGGACTCGCTTTACGGTTTTGATTTTGGAGGTTTTTCAGCCTTCGATTGGCTTGCCGCCAGGCAAGGCGAGGGCTGTCAGGGAGATCGGTTTTTAGGGCCGTTAGGCCCTACTTGCTCTTTGAATACAAACTTCAAAAGTGACCACATTTTTTTTGATGTGGGCCTCTACGCCCTAGGTTTTCCCCATGTCATCCAACCTGCACGGTGTTGGATGTGCTTGGCCCGCACCCGCCATTGGTGGCATAAGGTCAACGCGATGCGTTAGCTTCCAGTAAAGCCTCTGTCAGAGCCTCCAGGGCGTCTCCTAGGCGTGCATCTTCACGACTGTCACCGCTGGCTGGCCTGAACGATTGGCAGTGGCGTAGCAGGGCTTCGAGATCGTTTTGGTTGAGGTCTAGCTCGATATGCATGCTTAGGCTTTCTCGAAATGTGCAAATGGTGGGCTGCGGTTCTGTGGGTCGCGCGATGCCGTTGTGAGGTTTGTGTTGGAATGTGATGTTGAACGGCCCGTGTGGAGCACCGCGTGGCAGGTCTACGGTGAGTCTTTGAGCATTATTTTGAGCGAGGCATTGGTGAGCTACAAGCGCACCGCAGGTCTCGATGATTTGACGCGCCTGTATCCCATCACTGCCGGTGGCGAGGTGCTGGAGATCTTGAGGCAGGCCTTAATTCGGCGATGGCCTGATGGTCATTTCGGGCACTCAGACTCCTGTGTTGAAATGCGCTCGCGTCTCCGCTCGCACCTGCTCCAGTTCTTGTTACGCCGGCTAGTCAATGACCACTCCGGTGGGCATGTTCTTCGTGATGCCCTATTCGGGGTGGATTTGGGGATTTGAAGGTGACCAGCGGAGGAAAAGTGCCGACCGATCGAACACGGAGCGTCAAATCAGCGGCAGCGTTCATGGGAGTGATCCAGTCGCACGCCAGTATGGCCATGATCCGTATGTGCAGCTGAAGAATGTTCTCACGCGGCTGCCGACTCAGCGGGCGAGTGAGGCCGATCAGCTGCTGCCGCCTAAGTGGCAACCGATTCAATCACGCAAGGCGTGATGCAAGTACGCATCCCCCTAAGCAAATGCTTTCTGGGATCACCGTCGTCAGCGGGTCACGTTTTCAAGGTCGAATAAACTCAGCCCAGCAGCGTCAATGATTAGGAGTTAAAATGGCCACATGACCTTGTGGAATTCAGCCAGGCGCTTGGCGCCATACTCCGGATCGACTTGCACTGCGTAGGCGATAAGTCCTCGGACATGATTCTTAAAGCCGAGCACAGCATCAAATCCCCTGCGCTTTGCGTGCAATACTGGCCCAATCTTTGGATGCATACAGAAGTGCAGGTGTTGCTCCAGCTTGTAGCGAAACTCACGAGACAACCTGGGCCGATCACTATCCACGTACAACCCAAGAAGGATTTTCCGCCCTCTGGGAGGTACCACCACAGTTTTCGCCGTATTCGGCACAAACCCACACTTGGCCATTATCGCGTAGACCCGTCCGATCACTTGGCTTGCCCTACGGCGGTCGAAGCTTTTGTCACTTGTCGAAAACGCCAAGTCATCCGCATATCGGGTATAGACTAAGCCGTATTCATCGGCCAGTTCCGAGAGCATTTCATCTAAGCCGCGTGCGCACAGATTGGCGAGCAGTGGGCTGGATGGAGAACCTTGAGGCAACGATCCCTGAACTTGGGTGCCCGCGGGCTGCACGCCTTTAGAAGGGTTGGAGTAAGTGGTGATCGAATATCTTGAGATTCGGTTGGTTGGGTACGCGGTGGGCCCCTCACTCCAATTGAGCGGAACAACCCGGGTGCAAAGTCTGGCCATCTCGAAAGAAATCAGCGCTGGGTAGCCCGCACCTCGAAATACCTTGTAGACAGCTTGCTCTGGGATCGCCTCAAAAAAGTTCTTAACGTCCATCTTGATCAGCCATTTACAGCCACAGTGAACAGCGATTTCCTCGGCAATTTTATTGCCCTCGCTGTAAGCGATGCTCGCCGAATGCACCGCTAGGTGCGTCAGGATGTGCTCATGAATATAGCGCTGTACGCGTAGTACCACCGGAGACGGTATGCAGATGGTGCGGTAGCGCTGAGGCTCCCCTTTCTTGGACAATCTTTTGCGAATGCGGAATATCCGGTAGGCCCGATCTGTCCCTGTCTCGGTTTGGCGGCCAACAATGCCACGCAGAACAGCGTATGGAGTACCCGATAGCGCTGCCAAGTGCCGGAGCGTAAACACTGGAGTCAGGGATGGATGATGACCGGTGATCGACTTGCCATACTTAATGGCATTAACAAGAGCGACCTGGTTGACGCCAAGCTTCTGGCCGGTTGCTTTATAGGGCTGAGGTCGCCAGATTGCCATCTACTTTGACACCCGCAGGGTGAGAAACAGCGCGCCTGAGCATCGAGGCGAGCTTGCGACCGAGGGGCCCTCAGTGGGCGAAGGTGCGCTGATGCTTACACTTATGCGCACGCTACTCCGAAAAGGACAAAATATGTCCTCAATAGCATCATCATCAGTTGATACCGGGCGTGTCACCACGCCATTCTAGATGGAACAATCTGGCTACCTCAGCGAGGTCGGATAGTACACGATATCTTCAGGCCAAGGTAACTGCAGCGCAGGCTTTTTCGGCCTCGAAGCACCAAAGTGCCTGAGCTGCTGCATGCCCGCATCGGTAAGCCGATTTGCCGAGCATATCCACCCATAATGCTTGCCTGACTGTAGCCAACGGCGCACCTGCGGGATGGTCAACTCAGTGCGGGCCGAAATCGCGCTTTCAGTCCTCGGCGGTCGGGAAAGTGACGCCATAACCAAAAGCATCATCAGAGAGTCTTCACTCGTGCGCCTGAGCCATTTGGACGCTGCAAGCTTGTTAGCCTTCATCTTTTCAAGTTGCTGACGCGCGTCAACCTGATGCAATCCGGTCTCAACCTCGATCGCGATTCCGTTTGTTACTCGGCTTTTGAACAATGGCTTCCATTTGCCCTTCGCTTTGAAGAATACATCTGGGGCGTTGTTGGGCATGCCATGAGCATAAGCCATCAACACTCCCTCGCCTCCGAACCCAAGTCCTTCACTCTTGGATTTGTTGGGATTGTACCGTTTGCAAAGGTCAGTCAGGTGTTCTGCATCAATTGGTTCAAACACGCTTGCAATCGTCGGACAAGGAATGTCATAGACGACGCCTGGGCGCATCGGATGCTTCTCAAGGAGCTTTTGCCCTGACTCGGTGGACGCAAATGCGATTACGCGGTTGGTGAGCAGGCCTGCGGACACCCAGCTCTTCACCGACGCGACACTCCAAAGCGACTGCAACATGTCACTTACTTGTTTACCCGAACCGATGGTATCTGCCAGGATGAAAAACCCTCGAACCTTTGATTTGCGAATTTTTTCAGCAGTGGGGTGGAGAAGGTATTTTTTAGGAGAGCGACGCTTGAGGGCCGTGGCTATATTTCCAATAACTCCCTCAGAACCGACCTCATGATTGAAGAGCTGCTTACTCCTGACGGGAGGAAGGGCGACTCCGTGTGCGCGCTTTGGTTTTTGTGTCTGTTTGTAGAATCTTTCGACCTTGCCTCGATGCTCTTTGAGATCTTGCTCAACGAAAAGCGCAATCGGGCCAGGGATTTTCTCAGCTTCACGCACGATGCTTTTGGTAAGAGCATCCGTGAGTTCGGCTGCAGATATCCACCGGACGGCCTGGAGTAGCTGTAGCGCAGCCGGACGATCTTGAACCTTGAATAGATTCACCCACGCCAGACCTGCTTCGGTTTCATGAAGATTCATCAATCACTGTCCAATCTTAGGAGGATAATGCATAGCCGGTGCACTACCTTTAGAGTTTACAGCAGCCCCTGCTCGCTTCCTTCAGCACAACGCTTATCGACATAGCCAACATAACTCACTCGACTACCAGGCCCCGACGTCTCAACCTAGAGGGTGGGTGCTCTGGAAATAGCTGGTCGACCATGCGCATCGGTGCCGGCCATGCCTACTGCAATCATTTCCTGGCCAACCTCGCACAGTCGGCGGTGCTAGGCAATATCATCTGTGTGGCGTTCGAAATGGCCGTGAATGAACACGCGGTGTTGACTCAGTAGGAATAGGTAAGCGCCAAAGTCCGCCAGAAAGACCTTTCACATGCTGAATGTGAGGCCTTGGGCGTTCAGGGATTGGGCAATCTGTAGCGTTTGCCAACAGCTGATCGCGAACAGGGCCAGAGGGCAATGGCAAACGGCGCTTCGTTAGCGTGAGGGAAACGTGTCAGTTGAGTGGGGCCGACGCGGAGGCGGATCATGGCAACTCCTGGTGGAATGATGTCCTGGCACGAGCGGCCAGGACTCATTCAAGCTTCCTGTGTTGCCTAGGTTTGATGCAACCGAAGTAGATGCATCTACTATCCATCGCCAGGGCAGCGCACGCAGCAACTCGTCAGAGCGGCACTTCACCTTTGAAAGGCCAGCTCTCAGGCACCAGTGCTGGAGGTTTGCTCCAAGGAGCCTCGACCAGGGACTTCTGGAACCAGTCATCCCGTAGATTGGCGTGCTCGGTGATGATGATCTGGAAGCCTGGTACATCTTCGACTGTGAATTGGTAAAGCAGGCTAAACAATTTGCGTACGGAGTCCATATCAGCGTCGGATTGCTCAGTGTTCAGTACCGTCCCATCGACCGCTTTGTAGGACTCCTCCGAAGGGAAATACACTTGGGTCGGCTGGTCGATCACCAAGAAGCGCGGCATGGGTTGATTGCTCTTGGCGCAGTACCAATGCAGGGCCAGCAGCGCAGAGAGATGGTAGGCCAAGTAGTTCTCGCCGCCCCCTGTCCGAGACATAGGCACAGAGCGTTCGGGACGGTCGAAGATGATGGTCAGCTTCTTGAGGTCAAATCGGGCCGGGTAGGCACTGAATTCAGACTCGAAGCGTTTGTTGAGCAAATTGAATTGTGCCGAGATGCTATTCAGGATCGACGCCAGGCGGTCGTCCACATCAACATCTGCCAGGGCTTTTTCGAGCTCCTGCACACGCATTTCCCGACGGCGGTAGTCAGCCTCCTGCTGTTTCAGCGAATTGTCAGGGACGAAGCCTTCAAGGAAAAAGCTGATGCGCCCCACGACATGCTTGGCAGCGTCGCTTTGCTTCTGGGCGTTGGCCAGCACCGTATTGGCTGCGATGGCGGCGGTGAGCTCCGCCTCCTTTTCGACAATCGACTTGGTTGTATCCTGAAGGCGTTGGTTTTCCTCCGCCAGGTAGCCCTGAATTTGCGGGCGTTGTCCCATCACCGTCTGCATCTCTGCTTCGAGGGATGCCAGTTCGCCGAGTAGCGATTGGGCGATGGGAGAATCCATGGCCAAGTTCTTTTCTGCAAAAGGCCACTGCCATTCGCCTGTTGTAGCATTCTTCGGAAGCGACTTGATGGATAACAGGCGGTCGATGTGTTCCGATGCCTCGCTCTGGAAGCCGCCGGCACGCCGTTCGAATATCTGGCCGGCCTCAATTTTGGATTTGATCTCGCGCCTGGTTTTCCTGAGCCTGGCCAGCTCAGCCTCTAACTTGGGTACCTTGTCCTCGGGCTGAGCGTGCGGTTTGGCAGGACTCCACTGCGCTGCTGTTCTGAGAGCAGCAATGATCTCTTCGACCTCCCCGATAGGCGACTCCTGAGAGAGTATTCCGACCGCCTTGGCTTCGGTCAGCAGTGCAATGGCCTGGTTTCGGTTGTTCCCCACCGCTTGTTTGGCCTGCTCCAGTAGCTTTGCCTGAGCTCTCAGGTCTCGCTGAGCTGTCCGCAGCCGGGTTTGCAGCTCATAGCGCTCATTGGTTGAAGCGCCTAGTAGGATGGGAAGCGTATCTTTGATCGCCTGGGGTTGGAACGGCTCGTTCTGGCGATAGAAAAGCTGATCTTTGTTGGTGACGAGACCTTGCCGCTGGAACAGGTAGTAATACGAATGCTTGATGGAGGCTTCGTAGCTATTGCGCGTGTGCTCTTCAGCCACCTCTGTACGGTTTTCCGGAATGCCCAGCTGACGAGAAAGCAACGAGGTGACCGCAATGTCGTCCGTGTTGACCACCAGCTCGGAGAATTCAGGGGGCTGTACAAATTCCCCGGTACGAGTCATGGCCAGGCTGCAGCTCGCGCCGCCTGATCGCGGGGTCGGCTTGGCCACCATGACCTGCCCGTCCGGAAATTGGAAGATCACTGCGAACCAAGACACCTTGTCCTGGATAACGCCATCCGAAACATTGAAGCTGGATTGACCCATGCAGTATTCGATGATGTCCGAGAGGGCCGATTTACCTGTCGACGACCGGCCCGTAATGATGTTGAGCCCATCGACCTCGAAGTTGATGTCGCGGCGCTGGCCATCGTGGCTGTATACATGGATGGAGCTGATTTTCATGGTCGAATTCCAAAGGCGGTGTACACGGTAACCCTGTCTGCAATCTTCGCGAACTCTCTTCCCAGCAGAGACGCTGCGCGTTGGCACGCTACTGATTCCTCGGTGCCGTCGATGTCCGCTTTAACCCTCCTGGCTTTCGGAAGGAGTCGTCCTTGCGGGGTAACCTCGAAGCAATCGGTGTAGTGCGCCAGTCCAAATGCCTCGAACGTAAAAGGGAGCATTTCGGTTACCCGCTCGGCCAGCCCGATTTGCATCTGGGGGTGGGTTTCCACTGTCTTGAGCAGGTAGCCCTTGTAGTGCTTGAGCAGCGCACTTCGGGATTCGTGGTGGAGACTCAGCGGCAACACAAGCAGTGACATCGAAAACGGCATGCCCTTGGGATCCACCACCGTATAGGCCTTGAGCGCGCGCATTAGGACGACCGCGCAGAAGGCGGGGTTGAAGAGATTCTTGGTCTCAAAAGGACGCTCATCCCAGCGGATCATTCTGTCTCTCCAGCAGCCTTGGACAGGCGATCCAGAAGCTGTGGATGCCAGTAAACGGTAGGGTAGGGGCGCTTGTTGGCGAGAATTTGGAAGCTGCCGCGAAGTACGTAAGGCTCTATAACGCGAGCCCGAATTTTCAGGTGAGCAAGCTTCTGAGCTTCTGTCTCAGCCCAGGTATAGAGTTTCTTGCCCACGGCAATCAGTTCAGGTTCAGAGCAGTCCTCGATCGGCGCATTTAGCGCGTCATCGAACAAGGCGTCTTTGGTGCGCTCCCACTCATTCGTCAGCCGGCGTTCATACGTCATGATTTCTTCTGAACCCACCAAGCGCTGCCTTGCCCAAGCGGAGCGCTGCTCAAAAGCCCGGTAGTAATCCAGGATCGCATTGCGAATGCGGCTGGGGCTCAGATTTAGATGATGGAGTTGGCTTACGAACAGACGATTATCGGTACTCGCATCGATGGGGGCTGTAGGCGTCGCGTCCTCAAAGGTGATCGGGAGGTTGTCATCCTTGTACTCCTCGCTGAAGCTGAACAGCTTCTCCGAAACGTCTCGGGCATAGACGGGCTCGCTCTGTGGATCGCAGAGCATCTGGATGATCAGGTCATTCCACCATCCCTCCAGGCGCTCGAAGACTGCATCCCTGTGGTCAGGGCGAATTGGCCGCATTTTCTGGGATTTGATGAGTGCAGGGAGATCGCCAATCCGTGGCGTGCAGTCAACTATCGTGATTCTCGATACGAAGTCCTCTTTCTCTAGCGCCGTCAGCCCTGAGAGCAACGCCTTGATCTTGGTGAACGATTTCGCCTTGCTGGTAGCGAGGGTATCTTCTGTGAGCTGCCAAAGGCTGGGGTCAGCCTTGGTTGCATCGGCGCCGTACAGGAAGAATCTCAAGAATGAGTCCGGCGCGACCGACGAGGTCGTGAACAGGAAAAACTGATAATCGGACTCAACCCGCCCATTGGCCTGGTAACGAGTTAGCCAGATATTGACTGACTTCCAGAAGTCGACAGACAGGTCAGTCAGCCGTTCACCAATTGCCTTGTGCTTGAGGGAGGCCAGTGTCTTCTTTCCTGAGGACTCCAGGAAATCGAGGTCATCTTCCTTCTCGATGAGGATTGCGGTGTCCTCTGGAAGCTCCAATGCCTGGTACAACGCAAAGCGGGGTTGGAAGATGTACCCCAACCCCTGTTCTCCAGCGCTGTAGGGATCACTTCCTTTCTTTGGATCTATTGCTACAGAACTCATATTTCAGCCCATGCTCCAAGGTCGTTCGCCCCAAGTCTGCTGTGCCTGGGAACGGGACGAGTCTCTCGATTGCCTTCTATTGCGGTCGTATAGACCCGCAAGCAACGCCTGATGTGTGTGGTTGGCTATTACTGTTTGACCGGCAGCGAGCATTGACGCGAGCGCTTGCCCGAGGAGCCACCGGTGTCTTGTGAGTGATAGCCTGATGGTGCCGGGTGAGCGTGTGGAAACGCTGACGGCAAACGGAGTGATTCGCGTGGGATCCGACAGCTCCCTCATGTGAGGAAATGGGCCGCGCTTCAGTTAAAGGAGATCGGTCGCTGGTTTTGAGGTGAGAAGCCTTGGCGCAATGCTTTATGCCGGTGGAAAGGCTCGATGTGAGCCGCGTTGCTGCGAACGCAGGTAGGCCAAAGCTCAGCAGCGCTGCATGTGCTCGTAATGCCGTCCTTTCCATGTCCACCCTGACCTGTCGAAGCTCCTTAGCACGCATTGTGATTTGAATGGTGGCACATGGCAATCATTTGGGGTGTATGCGCTTGTATCACCAAGGAGTACAAATGTGCTCTTTATCTCGGCGGCGTTTACAAAGCTTTGTGCCAGCTGAAGTACCCGCTAAAACACAAGTAAACCACTTGTGGAAGACATGAATGAGTTGCCAATAGCCATTGCAGATTTCGCCTATAAATTTGTTCATCGATGAGCGTAAGAGCGCAGCGGCTAGGCATTCCGTAGATTGCTAAGGGCGCAATCGGTGAGGTCTAAGATAAAGATCTACTTTCCAACAGTTAGTCACTAGGTGATTTGTTTGTAGTCGGGACTAGTTATTTTCTATCGCATTGCGCTAAAATCCATGCTGCGTAAATATTAATTTTTGAGGGTTAGAAAATGTCTCGTCTCGCGGAATTTCGTCAACTCGAACAGGCGTTGGCCGCACAGCTAGCTGAATTGGAGGCTTTGAAGGGCTCCAGTGAGTTGCAAAAAGAAATCGAATTCGAGACAAAATTGCGCGACTTGCTGAATCAGTATGGCTTAAGCCTTCGTGACATCGTTAACATTCTGGATCCTGCGGCTGCTCGCCGCGGTGCTGCTCCTGCCGTTGCGCAGAAAGCCCCTCGTCGGGAGCGCCAACTCAAGCGTTATGTTCATCCAGAGAACGGTGAAATTATTGAAACCAAAGGCGGTAACCATGCCGGCCTGAAAGCTTGGAAAGCTCAATACGGTTCAGATGTCGTCGAAAGCTGGCTTTCTAAATAACAGTTCGCTAGCTGACTCAAGGCTTTCCACTGGAAGGCCTTTGAGCTAGAAGCTGTATGCAAGGCATGCAGCACCGTCAATGGAGCGTTAAGCTAGGGTATTGACAATAGCTCTACCGCTTCAAGCGCAGTCGACGTCACCATTGAAGCTGGAGGCGCAACGTCGAGGCGGTCAATCGTCATCATCAGCGCCTTAAATTTCTGCGTTGTTGGTATAGAGGAAGTTATTCGCCATGCCTCGACCTACCCATACTCGTGTCGCTCTGTCGACAATGCGGTGAGTCTGCGCGATGTCTAGCAGATTGCGTGTAGAGTGGGTAAAGGTAGGCATGCTCCATCGTTCGTTGTTCATCAAAACCTCGAATTCGAATAGATGGACATGTGGGCCTTTACCTCGATAATCCTTTATCGTCTCGCTGGCCCGCTTTTGGACGTCCCGAGCAGTCGTCCGCATGACGGCGTTCAGCACCACAATATGATGAGCCTTGAGCCAGTCGAGCAGTTCGTCAATCTCAACTTCAGCGTCATCGTTGATAAAGACTTGGTGCAATTTATCTCTCCGTTGTCACTACTTTGCTTGCGTTGTACTCAGACTTCGCAAGTTGCGCCGAATGACAGCGGTTTTGAAAATGCCGGATGGGCACCAAATACTGCATCGGCATGTCGGCACTCTCTTGTAGCTAAAAGCACAGCTCGGTTTGCCTCGCTTGAGCAGGGGAGAGCCTGGGTTCGCTATTCCGCTTGTGCGGGGTGACGTTGGAAGTCGCTTTCGGGGCAGGCAAATTTTGCGCGTTCCCGAGGCTGGATATCTCTCGGTACACGTTGGACATGAGATCAGCCGCTGACTGACCTGTGGATTCGCACATTGTCAGGGTCATCAGCGTCAATGGGCTCAACTCTAGGCGCTGACTGATCTGTTCCAGCTTATCTAGGGTGATGCTGCTGCGACCGCTTTCCAGCTTGCTCAAGTAAGTGCGACTGGTGTCACCGAAGTCTCGTTGGGAAATGTTCCGCTTGCTTCGGATCCTACGCAATACGGCGGCAAACGACGATTTTAGTGACACGGTCTGCTCCTCTATCTCTATTCCCAGTGTGGCTGCTCCGTCCTGCCACTTGCGCTCGCATGCGTGTGCAGCGGCTACCTGGTCGGCACTTTAGCACGGGCTTCCTGAGTGCCATTCCCGCTTTGGGCCGCGTTGCTGGCCACACTTTTACGATGAACCACTGTTGATCCATCCAGTCTTTGGCGGTAACCTCCGTAAGAGAACATTTGTACTCCTGCCGGTCAATACCTATGAATGCTGACGTCACCATTTCCGACGATCGATTTGCCTTCTTCACCCGCGAGGAGCTGTTGGAGCAGCAGTGCATGCTGCTCGAAAACGAGCTCGATGTGATGTCTGAGGAATTGGCTGGTAGCCGCGAGAAGATCGCGACCTTGGTTCTCATGTGGTCTGGCGTCAGGAGCGAGCTGCGCAGAACGGAAGCGGAGCTGAATGCCATGAAGTACGAGTTGCAGACCGTGAAGGCCTTGGAAGCGAGGCAAGTGGGCCCTGCTTAGCGTCGTCAGGAGAGAGGGTAGGGGCAACATCATGTACTGGATGATCTGCTGATTGGGCATGACGTGGCCAGTCGAACCCGCCGGGTCGTGATGACTTTTTGCTTCGGGACAGAAAGATGCAAGCACCGCTTGACCTTCCTCGTCGGCTGTCCTTAATCTATGGGCCAGCGCTGTGACGGCAGCGTAAACCCCAGCTTGTACAAGCCTATGCACCGTCAAACGTTTCGCCCACATTTCATAAACTGAGCTCTTTCCTTCGGACTACTGGGGTTTGTCTGATTGCAAACGGAGATCAGTCATGTCCAACGTATTCTTCGCCCAGTCTCAAGCTGTATTCCATTACGAAACCCGTCAGTTGCGCAACCGCCTGCGTGAGGCCTGGGTTTCTGCACAGCATGGTCGCAGAAAGCCCCCAACCCTCAAAAAATGCCGTGAGATGCTGGCCGATGAATATGGCTATGGTCTGTCCGAACTTTCGGTAATTCAGGAGCTGACGGGCCGGTTCGTTGAGCGCAATTTGATGGAGGGTAAGTGGATCAACAACCCCTACCCAGTATGGCGACCAGGCATCTACTACCGCCAACTCAAGGCCTTGCAATACGCCCTGGAGCACCGTATGCCAGTGCAACAAGCAGCCTCCAAGCACGGGGTGACTTTTGCCGGCTTCCATTTCAGCGATTTGCTGATGTGTAAGCTCTCGCAGCACTACCGTCTGAGGTATCTGGATCTGAGTGGGCTGATCGCACCGTTCTCAATGATCCATGACCTATGGACAGTACCGTCGTTCGAAAACGCCGACCTCAGACATGCGCGTTTCTATCAGACCTATTGCGATCCTTCCGTTAGCCCTGGTGTTGTCGCTGCCGATACCAATTTTGATGGGGCCGATCTTCGGCATGCTGATTTCCGCCTGTCTTACCTCGCTCGTTCGAGCTTCAGCAGGGCGCGCGTTGATGGTACGGATTTTCGGGGCGCGGTCATGACGAGAACTCGATTGATGGGCGCGACAGGTCGATACCTGGAAGGCGAGAGACGAGGTAACCGAGACTGGTTCATCTTTGAGTGATGGATCATCGACAACCGGGGGCTTAGCTCCCGGCGGTCGAGTCGTTTTATCAAAAGCGCGTCGGGCAAGCTATGAAACGCTAAGAGCCGTTGGCCCCAAAAGACTTATAATAGTTCAGGAGTGCTGGGTGAAACTTGTGACTCATTAGTTCCTTAAGCTTACGTGGATCAACTGCGCTATTCTCGAAAAGTGACCTTATTACCGCTACTCTAGCACTGTGTGGGGTCACAGTAGAATCCAAATTGCATGCTTTTGTCCACGCTTTAAAAAGTCTGCCAAATTCTCGGTTGCTCATTGGCTTTGAGCTGTCTCCTGAAGACGGAAACAGGAAGTCTTCCCGGTTGTATTCGTTGCGGGCGCTAATCATGGCTAGGGTGCTACGGAGAGGCAGGGCCTGAACAAATTTATCATTCTTGGCAATGAGGTGCTCGGATGAGAGGCGGATATGCTTCTTCTGTAGGCCAAGGAACTCATGGGGCCGAGCTCCCGTAACTATGAACTCCATCAGGGCATTGTCGCGAAGGCTGCCTTGGCTTGCCACATGCTCCACCAAAATATTAAGTTCTTTTGGAGATAATTTAAATTTTGGCGTTTTTCTGATGGCTATGTTTGATGCGGGTGCGCGGTACGACCGTCCAGGAGTGTGATAAACGCTTAGTACATATAGCGGTAATTTAGAGACAAAGGATGAGATCGCTTCTGGTGGCACTCCGCTGTGGCTCAGCTCTGCCTTAGTCATTTCTGAAATATTAAATTGAATAGCTGCTTGGGTGGGAGCTGCCGAATTGTCAGGGTAACTCTCAGCCTGTTTCATGAGGTCGTGATAACCCTGATAGCCCAGTCCTTTTGCTAGAAGCTTTTGAGCTAGAGAAAGCTGAATAGGCTGGGTGCCAGGCCAGTTCTTTTGAAAGGCTTTGGCTAGCCTTTTAAAACTGTGGCTTTTAAGGTCGTCAGGAAAGACGGGAACTCGCATTGCATATCTCCAAGCGCCAGGATGTCGGCTGCTCGCTGACAATTGTCGAAATGCGTGCAAGAGAGTGAAGCGCCTGATAGCAAATGCTTTCGCAAGCCGACCGCTCGGTTCAGGTAATCCGAAGCCTAAAGCTTACCATGTGAGGAGGTAAAGCCACAATGAAGGGGAGCGACTTAACTCCCCGGCTCCGGCTAATCGGCTAAGGCGGGAGCGAAGTTCATGGGGAGCTGGTGTCTTGGTCATACGATATATGTGCGATGAACCAGGTCGCTTCGCCTGTCGGTGTTTGCACCGTGACCTCATCACCTTCTTCTTTCTTCAGAAGTGCACGCGCCATGGGCGAGTCAATAGAGATGTAATCATTGCGACCGTAGATCTCGTCGTAACCGACAATCCTGAATCGTTTGCTGTCACCTTCCTCGTTGTCAATCTCGACCCAGGCACCGAAGAATACCTTGCCTTCCTGCTCGGGCGCATAATCAACAATGCGAATATCCTCCAGTCGCTTACGAAGGTATCTAATACGGCGGTCAATTTCTCGAAGCAGCTTTTTGTTGTATTGGTAATCCGCGTTCTCACTGCGATCGCCTAGGGACGCCGCCCATGTCACTTTTTGAGTGATCTCGGGGCGATAGGTGTGCCAGAGATGATCCAGTTCTGCTTTGAGGGCATTGTGGCCTGCGCGGGTGATAATGTTAGTTGGCAATACTGGCTCCAAGAGTGGTCGGGCTGAGCAGGGCCGCAGTCGGCAAACTATCAGTTTCGGCGTCGGTGAGGTTCCGATGCTGGAGGTGGCTCTTGCCGGCTGGCTTATGGGTGAGGCTAACACGCAAACGGCTCGCTCTTACAATGTTTAGAGCCAACCCCCCAGCTTGAAGGGCCAGGTAAGCGTATTACTAGCACTTACGGTGCAGGCTGGACGCTCCCTTCGTTCTAGAAGTCGAACCGATTTGGGTGGATTAGGGCAATCAAGGCAAGGCCTATCTCATCGAAGCCGAGCACGCGCAGACCTAGATTGCGAGGTGAGGCAACCTAGATCTATCCCAAGCGGGCCAAATGATGGGTAACCGACTCAGAGTAGGCATGTTGCCGAGTGCATCGCTCCGAACGGTAGCGTGGGCTTGTCGAACGGCCATAGGCGCTGTGCGCCACCGTTCCGGTAGGCCACTGGCCCCGAGTCCACAGTGTGAGCCGCAGATCCGATGGCTGCTCAAAGATACTCAAGCGCTTTTTTTAACGCGTTGAAGGTACCTGGGCGAAACAATTGCTCGCCTTCAGGCCCATAGGCATCGCCGCGAGTGCCAAGTGTAAGTGAGCGTTCAGAAAGGAAGTCACTGGAAACTAAGTACTCAAGTGCGCGTCTTTCCCCTGGCAAAAGCTTGAATATCTCTGACGGTTGCTGACGAGTATCGATACTGACTATCTTGTTTGGCGGCAATATTTCTCTAAGTTTGAACTCCGCAGCTTTTAATTCTGCAAGTAGCATGCTGGTCAGTAATTTCTGCTCCCCAAGGGGCAGTCCTTCAATCCATGCATACTTACCAGAAATAGGCTTCGGCTTTGGTGGAACTTCCGCAGCGAAGGCATCGATCAAGGCACGGTATCGGGCGCCGCCCTCATTGTGAAGGCTCTGTTTAGCTGGGACGCCGTACACCTTGCCAACCTTTGCGATCATCGCATAGCTGAAGTCGGTACTCTTGCGCTCCTTCTGATCTCTACAAGCCAAGTAAACAGCGTCTAGGGTTTTATGTACCCGAGGTGGGCTGCTGGCCTTAAGGCTTTCTAGGGTTTCTTCAGGCGACATCATGCGGAGACCTCCTCTTGATATTCGATCAATGCGTGAGTTTGGGAAGCACGGTTTGGATTTTTGGGCATGCCGCCAATGCGCGCGGCTTGTGTTTTGTCGTCGCGATCAATGGCCAGCAATTCTTGAGCTTTCGCGCCAGAAAGTAACTGCTGAATAGAGTGCTCTGACAACTTCTCATGTTCGGGGAGGTCACGCATCAGGATGCGTCCATCCACTACCGCATCCAGCTTTTCCCAAGATTTGAGTCGAGATAGCATGAATTTTGTTAGTTGGTTGCCAATGGCCAGTTGCTGCTTAACGTCTAGCATAAAAAGCGATGGTTTCATTTCGTTGAACTGGATCATTCGATCCAAAAGCTGGGTTCGAGGCGTGACTGCCAGCTCTGCTTTAGCGGAGATATAGATTTCAGCGTTTTCACAAACTTCGTTCAACTGGTGAAAGAATGAAGTTTCTTCAATATGAAGAGTGGTTTCATGGTCGCTGTGCATAATAAGCTGAGTCGAGTCTGTGTTGTCGTCACTGTCAATGCGCTTATTGACGACTGCCTGGCATTGGTTGGCCAGTCGGTTGATAGAGTTCATGTCTGACAAATACATGTTAGCTTTCTGAGAGGCAGTTTCTATCTGCCCCTTAATGGCTAGTCTTTCCAGTTCAAGCTCGCGGATTGGCGTTTCATCAAATACCAGTCCTAAAGCCTCCGCATCATGCTGTTGGTACCCAAGCTCTCGCACGCGCTCCTCAATGGAGGTGACTTTCTGTCCCATACTCTCAATGTGGTCGAATTGCATTCTCGCGGAAAGCGAGATTTCGTTGGCCAGTGAAAGAAGCCCGCCCAAGAAAACAGGGCCTGTAACAAAATGACGGCAACGGATGCAGTTTTCACTGCCCAGGTAACCAGCCGGAACTGCTATAGCTTTTCCAAGCTCATTGAGGTGGCCGTCGTGGCAGCGACTACCGGCAAATGTGCAGATCCCGTAATCACGGAACAACGCACTACCAGCAGCTATATCTCCAGCGAAACGTTTAATGGCCTCTTCGTTGTTAGCAATGAGCTGACCTTTGACTGCATTCGCTCGTCCCTGCTGAACCATTTGCCAAACGGCCTTAGCTCGGTCGGCTAGCGCTCTTTTTTCACCATCCTCGTATTTCATGCGCAACATTTCGCCATTCGCTTTAACGTAATATATGGACATGATTACGGAGCTGTGGCCGGCAATTTTCACGATGTCAGTTAGAGGAAGTCTGAATTCCATCACGTACGCGGTAATAAGGCTGACCCGCATGGTGTGAGCGGTGTACTGGGAAGAGTAAGAGCTTACGTTATTTGGATCGCCATCAAGCGTGGCTAGCTCTATTTCGGGTGGTTGAATATTGAAAAGTGCAATTGCAATTCGCCATCCTAAGCGAAGGCTAAAGCTTCCGATGCATTCTTCTTTGTTGAAGTCTCTAAATAAAAAGCAGTTTTCCTGCTTTGCCTTGCGATCTTCAAGGTTTAAATTGGTATTTTCGCAGTCTTCCCATCGCATGGGTTTGCTGATAGGGTTGTATTTGGTTTGCCAGTTTCGAAACCGAATGCACCAAATTGCTAGGGGTTCGGGAATCCAAGGGATGTCGTACTCCGGGTGAGTACGCGACGTCTTATTGGTGGTGATGTGCATGCCAAGTTCTTTTTTGGGATATTTTTTTACAAATCCCTGATTCTTCTTGCAGCCGCGGAAAGGCAATGGATTGGGCTTCCAGGAAATTTCTCCTCCTTCAAGCACAGGAATTTCATCGTCACCTTCACCTGAATCGACGTATGCGAGTTGGATTCCGCGAACTGGAACAGATGCCAGTGCATAGGTATGCATCCAAGATCCAGGGAACCAGATCTTGTATTTTCCATTTTCAAGCTTCCAAACACAGTCTGGGTCATTACGATCAATTTGGTCTTCGTCGATATCAAACCAGTCTGCTTTAAACTCATGAAGGTGAGTCAGGTCGGAAAAGCTATTGGCAGAAGGAGGAATGATCCATTCTTTGAGTTCGTCAACAAAGTGGTACGCTAGAGCAGGTTTAACCGTCTCGCTCGGTTTGATGACCACGCCAATCTCTTTGTTGAGCGGCGCGAATGGATCACGCGCGCCCGGAATCAAAGTGCGCTCACCGGTATCCTCGCAATTGACGCAAAGATTGTCTTTGATATAGCTCTGTGCGAACTCACGGAGCGTTTGAACGACTTTTCGCTGTAGAGTTTTTTTGATGCTCCCAATGAATAGCTCAAACTCCGATAGCGTAAATCTGTCTGTTGTGAAGATTGCTGTTGGATCTTGGCCGATGTTCAATGGAACAAGAAAATCGCGGACGAATCGCACCAGGTGGTTTTCTTTAACATAGCCGGATTTTACCGCTTTCAAATGCGATCCGAGGACATATTGCCATGCTGCATGGCTTTTCGGGATCGTGACTATGGTATACGGTTGCTCTCGGCCAAGGTAGTCAGCCCAGTTGATCCAAGATGCTTGGTATACTTTGTCTGGCGCGAATGGAAAGCGGCGATCATTACTGGCTACAATATGTTTTTTGTAATCGGCGGCGGAAACTATATTAAGATGACTCAGCAATTCTTTCGCTTCATCGAAAGAGTATGGCTGAACAATATCGCAGAAGTCATACCAATCGACCCAGTCGTTGTGAAAGTCACGATGCGGATTGGCGGGTAGGCAAGGGTAAAGTGCATATTTTTGACGATACTCAGCGCTATTTTTTATGCCAATTACCTTCACGGCGAATTTTGCCTCCTCATAAGTATTGCATCGCTCAGGAAGGATAAAATGCACCCATGATTCGCACTCTTTGTACACTCCGAGAGGAGCCTTTGGGAGCTTAGGGTCAAGATGGCAAAGCTCTGCGTAATCTTTCATGGTCACAGCGCCGAGTGCCCTCGCAGCTGCGCTTGCAGATTGCATCGTTGGGTAGAACGCACCGTATAGGAATACTCTCCATCCGGTTTCGGGCCACTGATGTTTGTAGATGATTTCTGGGTATCGTGGCAGTAGGCTGTCCTCGCGGAATCGGTTAAGATATTCAGCTTTGGTTTTAATTCCTAGTCGTTGGATAGCTGCAGTCGCTTGATCGATATCTTCATACTTTGGCACTGTGCCGAGGAATTCTTCCCAGCTGATCCAAGAGTCTTTATATGTCTTCGCGGGGTCTTTGGGGAGTCTTGGGTCTTCTTCAAGATAGCAAGCGGCATATTCTTCGGCTGTGCTTATGCCAGCGAATTTTGCTGCCTGCTGTGCTTCAAAGTAACTCTCGTAAGGATCAGGCTTTTGCTGCAGAAAAGTAGCCCAGTCCACCCAGTGCTTTTTGTAACAGTTGCTGGGTGACACTGGAAGCTCGGGATGAGACTTCCTAAATTCGATGTACTGGCGACCCGTTTTGATGCCGTGCTTAGCAACCAATTCCTTAGCGTCTTCGTAGGTCAGCAACGTCGGGCGCTTCTCAATGCCGAGATAGTCATACCATCCATTCCATTCTTTGTATACAAGATCAGGGGCTACATAAAGTCGCGTGTCTACACTTGCGCAAGTGTCCCTATAGTCTTGAATGGTTCTGAAGTTGTAAGAGCGTGCGATCAGTCGCGCCTCAAAAAAATCCTGATACTTTTCCTCTTTGTCGAGGAAGTCGTCCCAGCTTATCCAATCCTTTTCATAATGCACGTGGGGGCTGGCGGGGAGATACGGGTCTTGTTTGTATGTGTCTTGGTAGCCCCTTGCAGAAGTTATACCTAGTTTAAGAACGGCAGCTTTAGCTTCGACGTAGCTATAGACTTTCACCTTCGGCCTGCCGAAATAATCGCCATAGCCCGTCCATTTACTAGCATACATCTGGTAAGGGGCTGAAGGTAGCATGGGGTCTTCAGAGCGTCGCTTGTTGTAATCAACAACTGTTTTGAACCCCAGCTTAATACACGCTGCGCGCGCTTCTTCGTAGGTTTCGTAAAGTTCTTTCTTGATTGGCATGGTCTTTCGTCCTTATAAGAAATTCTCAAGCTCAAAGGCGTGCGGATTCGCTTCTGAGCGCTTTGCACAAAAGTGGTTGTAAGCTTGGTTGACCAGTAGTTTTTGAGCGGATCGGTCAGCAGCTTGAGGTGCTTGATTAGCGCTTATGGCGCGCGGTTAATTCCTGGGTCGTGTTATGCCCCGGTAGCTGGCTAAAGGGCGACCAAGAGCCTCGATATCTTCAGATTCGAAGGTTTCCACTGGTGCAGAAGTTCTATTCTTGGCCTCGGTTTTTCGCATCCGCTCCCTTAGATCCTCATCTGTCGCTTGTAGGTAAACCAAGCAAGAATCGGGGTGCGCATGGTGCATGGAGCGTTGAATTTCGAGTTGAGTAAAACCGTTATCTGCAAGACGGTAACCGTATGCATGTCGATGGCCATGCTCACTTGTGCCCTGATATTTGGAGCAGCCCAGGCCGATTCTTATCACTGCGGCTGTGTGTAGGCGCTGGAAGTTTTTAATGGTTTCAGGCCTGCCCTTTGAGTTTGTAAACGCAAATGGATGTCTGCCTTTCGAGTCCACTCTTTGGTATAGAAGGTAGTTTTGAAAGGCGAGCAGGAATTCCTGAGCCTTTACGGGTGGATAGAAGGAAACTACGAAAAACATCTGCGTGTTCGTCGTTGGGGCTTTCCATCCCGCGTGCAGTGATTCCGATTTCAAATAATCTGTTCGCGGTTTCATGCGGAATTTGCGTAGCAGATAGTCTTCACGATTTTTATAGCCTTTCTCGGGCGCTTTACCCTGGGAGGGATGATGAACCCGGACTATGGCCTCGCAGCGCTCTACATCAATTTCGATGTCGTCAAGATAGATATGAAATAGCTCGCTCTTGCGAAGCCCGCCATGATTCATCAGAAGGGTCATGGCCTGGCTTTTATAATCCATTCGCAGGCGCTTGTCCTCACTTCGAGGGCTGGCGATTACAAAGCCTTCATCAATCAGCGTATTGAAGTGTTCTTGAGGGAAGCGTTTTACTTCGTCAAGGATCACAGGTGACGCTCTCTCCCTTCCTACTTCACGTCTGAAGCGATTCATTTCTCGCTCTTCGTCTGATGTTAAGTGGCTGAGAAGTTTATTGTCTTGACGATGATGATAAGCGCACCAGTTCAATCTCTCTTCGTGCTTCGTAGCTTCTCTAATCGGATTCATGACCACACCACTGTGCCCCGGCTGCTTGGTCAGCCAGTCGGTGTATCCAGTCAGTAGAGTAACGATGTCATCCGCATTCGCTTGACTCCGGTTGGGCCAGTAGAGGCCAGTCGGATCTTCAAGGCTCAGATCAATGGTGCCGCTCTTCAATGCGGTACGGAACGATCGCAGTAGCGTGGTTGGGTTGTCGAAAGGAATACCGCTCAGCGCGATGTAGTCCAGGAGCATCCCCACGGCGGAGGTCACCTTCGCGCGCCACGAATTGCTCCTGTGTGCTTCGCTCAGGTATTGGAGCAGGGAGATCAGTACTCCTTCGCGGGTGACCAAGGCCGGAAGCCGAATTTTTTTGAGCTGGGTGGGGCCTTGGTACTCGACCTTGATCTTGATCGCCGTCAGCAGGGGCATCTTCATGATTTGCATCAGCGCCGTGCTCCCAGGTAGGTGGGCAGCTGGCTTGAGATTGGGCTTCTGCTGGGCTCTGGTCTCGGATGGCTATGGCGAGTGGGGTGCGTAGGCGCGACGGCCTTGGCGGTCGCGGAGTGACGGGGTGCGAGGGCATAGGTCTCTGCTGGAAAGACTGGACTGAAAAAAATCTCAGCTGACATGCTTGACGCCTTAAGTACACTCGGTGTACTATTCAAATGTACATTGGTATAAGATGTTACCACTGCGCATCTTCAGAAAACAGCCCATTTGGGCTACTTTTTGCCGCACCCGCACCCGCACCCGCACCCGCACTCGCATGAGAATCAGTCGGCGCCGCTCGCCTCGGTCACCTCGTTCGCTTTCTCTATCCAGCTTTGACTCGCATTCGTGTGCACATCACCAAGCTTGGTATTAGGGCGGGCTTGCCGCTGGGTGGGATAGAGCTCGCAAATTGCTAAGGGCTAAGGTGGTCATGTCTGATGGTGGGGGTTGTTGTTTGGCAGGTGCTCACTGGATGGGCGCGCTTTGATCTGACCGAGCTGTGCGGTGGCGGCTAGCGTTCACTTAAGGTGCTGTCTTGGGTCGTGGCGGATGTTTCGGTCGCGCTTCGTGCCCTGGCCCCGGGGGTGAAAGATTTTGGGTGGTGGGGCTAGGAGGTCTGTCAGGACGCAATGAGGTGCTACCTTGTGGTGGTCTTACGGGGTTGCTTTTCCTCCGTGTGCTTCCGGGGTTATCTCCCGGCTTCCGCATCTCGGGTGGCGGAGGGCTAGATGGGTGAATGGTCTCGCTGCTTCTGGGGGGGGCTCGCTAGGTCTCTTAATTCTCCGGTGCAGCTCCTCCTGGAGGCAGGGGTGAAATTGGCTCCAGCACCTTGAGTGGGTCAATGCCCGTGTCGCGCTAGGCACCAATCTCTTGGAAGCAATGCTTTGTGGGGGCGGCTGATGCGGGTGGGTTTGTGCTTCGGGTTCGTGCGAGCAGCCCTCGGATAGGTTTTATGGATGCCTCCGTTCCAGTCGCACCTCAGTCACAGTGCTTCTCTTCTATATAGATAGCTTTCGGTCTGGCGGGGCACTCTCTGGCAGAGGGCGGTAGCGTTTCGGAAATGGGAGAGGGTTTAGGGGGGGGGCTGGTGCTGCATCTGAGGATGCTTTTTTGAGGGTCGCTCCGGAGGGGATTTGTCAGTCTCTCGTTTCTAGGTGGGTGTCAGAAAAATGGCATTTGTATAAAGGGCGGTTTTTGGTGGGGGTGACCAGAGATGAGGGGGGGATGGGGCGCACCCTGGGATGAGGCTTTTTCTGGGCGCACGCCGCGCCATGTGCTTGATGCTTTCTTGTGGAGCATTCAGGTTGGGGGAAGGCGATCAGGCTTGAGAGGATGAAGGATGATTGGCTTTCCGGGGTGGGATTGGCTCGGCGGGTTGGGTTTGTCTGTGAATTCGTGCGCGGGGCAGGGAAATAGTAGTTCTGGGGTTGGGGTGATAATACCAGTACAACAAGAAGCTGCTGCGCGAGATCGACCGCCGCGTGCGCTACCTGCGCAAGCGCCTGGAAGACGTCAAGGTGGTGGCGTATGCGCCGGAGCAGGAAGGCCGGGTATTTTTTGGCGCCTGGGTGGAAATCGAGAACGATGACGGCGAGCAACTGACCTTTCGCATTGTCGGCTATGACGAAATCCATGGCCGCAATGACTACATCTCCATCGATTCGCCCATGGCCCGCGCCCTGCTCAAAAAAGGCCAGGACGATGAAGTGCGGGTACAGACGCCGACCGGTGAGGCGACCTGGTACGTCAACAGTATTCGCTATCAGCCGTAAGCCGGCCCCTACAGGCAATCACATACCCCTGTAGGAGCCGGCTTGCCGGCGATGGGGCCCGAGCCGCCAGCCTCAACTCTCGCGCAACACCGCCAACGGGCTGGCATTCAGAGCCCGGCGGGTGCCCAGCACCCCGGCCCCGCCCACCAGCACCGCCCCTGCCAATGGCAGCACCAGCAGCCACGGGTGCGGCGCCCAGTGCAGGTCGAACGCATAGCGGTACAGCGCCCAGGTAATCAGCTCGCAGCCCAGCGCCGCCAGCAACCCGCTCACAGCCCCCAGCAAACCGAACTCGATGCGCCGCGCCTTCACCAGCAGCGGCCGCGCCGCGCCTAGCGCCCGTAACAGCGCGCCCTGGCGAATGCGTTCATCCAGCGTCGCCTGCAAGCCGGCGAACAACACCGCCAAGCCTGCCGCCAGCACGAACAGCAGCACGTACTCCACCGCCAGGGTCACCTGGGCGAGGATGCTGCGTAGCTGCGCCAGCAGGGCATCGACTTGCAGGATGGTCACCGCGGGGAAGGCTCGCGACAGTGCCACCACCTCCTGGTCGTGCCCCGGTTCCAGGTAGAAGCTGGTCAGGTAGGTGGTGGGCAGCCCCTGCAACGTGCCGGGCTGGAAGATCATGTAGAAGTTCGGCTGGAAGCTGTCCCAGTGCACCGTGCGCAGGCTGCTGACCCGCGCCTGGCGCTGCTGGCCGCCGATGTCGAAGGTCAACAGGTCGCCCAGTTGCAGCTTCAGGCTCTGTGCCAGTTCCGCTTCCACCGAAACCCCAGGTATCGCGTCGTCGGCCGGTACCTGCTGCCACCAACTGCCGGCGCTCAGCGCGTTACCTTGAGGCAGTTCGGCAGACCAGGTCAGGCTCAGGTCGCGCTGCACGGCGCGCTCGCCGGTGGACTCCTTGCTCACCAGCTGGCGCACCGGCTCGTCGTTGATATGCGTGAGGCGCCCCGGGATCACTGGGTACAGCGGCGCCGAGGTGGCGTTGATCTGCGCCAGGCGTTCGGCGAACGGCTGGCGGTCGTCGGCCAGGATGTTCAGGGCGAAGTGGTTGGGGGCATCCTTGGGTAACTGCGCCTGCCAGTTGTCCAGCAACTCGGCGCGCAGCAGCGCCACCAGCCCCATGGCCAGCAGGATCAGGCCGAAGGCCAGGGCCTGGCCGGCGGCGGCCAGTGGGTGGCGCAGCAACTGGCCCAGGCCCAGGCGCCAGGCCAGCGGCGCGCCGGCCAGCAGTTGGCGCAGGCTGCGCAGCCCCAGCAGCAACAGCCCGCCGAGCACCAGCGCAGCGATCAGCCCGCCGCCGAGCAGGGCGAAGGTCAGCAGCAGGTCCAGGCTCAGGCGCCACATGATCAGGCCCAGGGCCAGCAGTGCCGCGCCGTATACCAGCCAGCTGCTGGGCGGGATCGGCAACAGGTCGCGGCGCAGCACCCGCAGGGGTGGCACGCGGCCTAGCGCTGCCAGCGGTGGCAGAGCAAACCCGGCCAGGGCCACCAGCCCGGTGCCGATGCCGGCCAGGGCTGGGGTCAGGCCGCCAGGCGGCACCTGGCTGGGTAGCAAGCCTTCGAGCAGGCGGAACAGGCCCAATTGCGCCAGCCAGCCCAGTAGCGCGCCGGCCAGCGCCGCCACGAAGCCCAGCATCGCCAGTTGCAGGCAGTACAGGCCCAGGGCCTGGTGGCGCGACAACCCCAGGCAGCGCAGCAGTGCACTGGCGTCCAGGCGCCGGGCGGCGTAGCGGCTGGCCGATAGAGCTACGGCAACGCCGGCCAGCAGCACTGCCACCAGGCTGGCCATGTTCAGGTAACGCTCAGCCTTGCCCAGGGCGCCGCCGATCTGCCGGTTGCCGTCGCGGGTGTCGAGCAGGCGCTGGTTGGCGGCCAGCGACCCTTCGACGCCTTGTCGGTAGTGCGCCAGGGCCTCGGGTTCGCCGCGCCACAGGTCGCGGTAGCTGACCCGGCTGCCAGGCTGGATCACCCCGGTGGCGTCCAGGTCGGCGAGGTTCATCAACACCCGCGGGGTGAGGCTGTAGAAGTTGTTGGCGCGGTCTGGTTCGTAGGTGAGCACGCGGGTCATGCGTAGGGTCTTCATGCCCACGTCGATGCTGTCGCCGATCGACAGGTCAAGGGCCACCAGCAGGCGCGGCTCGACCCAGGCTTCGCCGGCTGCCGGGCCGCCGCCGGGTGTTTCCAAGCCAAAGGGGGCGGGTGCGCTGCGCAATTGGCCGCGCAGCGGGTAGGCCGGGTCGGCCGCCTTGATGCTCGACAGTTGAATGCCCTTGTCGCCACCCACCACGCTGGTGAACTCCACCACCCGGGCGTGGCGCAGGTTCAGCGCCGCGCCGCTGGTGACCTGCTGCTCGCTGGCCGGGGCGCTGCCCTGCAGCACCAGGTCGGCGCCGAGGAATTCGCTGGCACGCAGTTGCATGGCGCCGTTGAGCCGGGCACCGAAGTAGCCGATGGCGGTGCTGGCGGCTACTGCCACCAACAGTGCGAAAAACAGCACCCGCACTTCGCTGGCGCGGGCATCGCGCAGCAGCTGGCGCAGGGCCAGGGCGCACAGGCGCGGGAACGACAGGCGGGTCATCATGGCTCCACGGGCGCCACCAGGCGGCCGGCATCCAGGCGGATCTGGCGGTGGCAGCGCCGCGCCAGGCGTTCGTCGTGGGTCACCAGCACCAGCGTGGTGCCGCGCTCCTGGTTCAGCTCGAACAACAGGTCGCTGATGCGCTCGCCGGTGTGGCTGTCGAGGTTGCCGGTGGGCTCGTCGGCGAACAATACCGCCGGCTGCGCGGCGAAGGCGCGGGCGATGGCCACCCGCTGCTGTTCGCCACCGGAAAGCTGACGCGGGGTATGGCTCAGGCGTTTACCCAGGCCGACCCGCTCGAGCAGGCTGCGGGCATGCTCGCGGGCGTCGCGACGGCCGTCCAGCTCCAGCGGCAGCATGACGTTTTCCAGGGCGTTGAGGCTGTCGAGCAACTGGAACGACTGGAACACGAAGCCCACATGCTCGGCACGCACCCGGGCGCGCTGGTCTTCATCCAGCGGGCCGAGGTCGTGGCCGGCCAGCACTACCTTGCCGGCGCTGGGTTGGTCGAGGCCGGCGAGCAGGCCGAGGAGGGTGGACTTGCCCGATCCCGAGGCGCCGACGATGGCCAGGCTGTCGCCCTGGGCGAGGTCGAGGGAGAGGGCGTGGAGGATGGTCAGGTCACCTTCCGCGCTGGGGACCACTTTGCTAAGGTTCTGCGCAACGAGAATGCTGGGGCCCATGGAGAATCCGATGCGAATGTGGTGGTTGAGTGCCGGCCTGGCCTTGTGTTGCCTGGCCCAGGGGGCGGCGGCGGGAACTGTGCTGGTTGTCGGCGATAGTATCAGCGCAGGTTTTGGCCTGGATACCCGCCAGGGTTGGGTCACCCTGCTGCAGCAGCGGCTGAAGGACGAGGGTTTCGACGATACGGTGGTCAACGCCTCGATCAGCGGCGACACCAGTGCCGGCGGCCAGGCGCGGCTGCCGGCGCTGCTTGCAGCGCACAAGCCGCAGCTGGTGGTGCTGGAACTGGGCGGCAACGATGGCCTGCGCGGGCAGCCGCCAGCGCAATTGCAACAAAATCTTGCCTCGATGATCGACCGCTCCCGCCAGGCCGGTGCCAAGGTGGTGCTGCTGGGCATGCGCCTGCCGCCCAACTACGGGGTACGCTACACCACCGCATTTGCCCAGGTGTATGAACAGCTGGCCAGCCAGAAAAAGGTCGCGCTGGTGCCGTTCTTCCTCGATGGGGTGGGGGGCGTGCCCGAGATGATGCAGGCCGACGGCCTGCACCCGGCACAGGTCGCCCAGCAGCGCCTGCTGGAAAACGCCTGGCCGACGATAAAACCCTTGCTGTGACGCTTTTATCGGGGGCCGCTTTCGGCTAATGTTGCGCCCCCCGATTCGAGTGCCCCCGATGCCCCGCCCCGCCTGGTCCCTGTACGCCTACCAACTGATCGAGCCTGACGAGCAACTGGACCTGTTTGCCTGCCAGGAAGTGCGCGTGCACCTGGTGGCCCGTCAGCTGGAACTGGGTGTGCCGGTGGATCGTACCTTGTGCGGCGGCCTGCTGCCGGCGCAGCCGCGCTGGTCGGGGGTGGCGCGCGCCATCTACCGCGACGAGCGCCTGTGCCCCTTGTGCAAGGCCATCCTCGAGGCGCAGCGCCGTGGCATGCGGCCGGTGTGGCCGGAGCTCTGAGCCGTTTGCGTGAAACACCTTTCATCATCTGAAACGCTTGCAGCCTGCCAACGCCTCCCGCTTGTTTCGGGGCAGGTGTACAATCGTTTCCCTTGACTGATCTTTCGAAGGATTTACCGGATGTTGCCGCGCTTTCCCGCCGTCACCCGTAGCCTCTCCCTGGCCGCCCTGCTGGCAGCCGGCCCTGCTGTTGCGCTGGAGCTGCCACTGCCACCGCCCGGTGAAGACGTCGTCGGCCAGGTGCAGGTGATCAAGGCCAAGTACGAAGACACCTTCGCCGACATCGGCACCGCCAACGACCTGGGCTACCTGGAAATGATCGCCGCCAACCCCGGCGTCGACCCCTGGCTGCCGGGTGCCGGCACTGAAATTGTGCTGCCGACCCGCTACATCCTGCCGCCCGGCCCGCGCGAAGGTATCGTCATCAACCTTGCCGAGTACCGCCTGTACTACTACCCGAAAGGGCAGAACGTGGTGCACACCTTCCCGCTGGGTATCGGCCGTGAGGGCTGGGGCTCGCCGATCGCCAACACCAAGATCACCGCCAAGACGCCCAACCCGACCTGGACGCCGCCAGCCTCGATCCGCGCCGAGCACGCCGCTGACGGCGACATCCTGCCGACCGTGGTACCGGCAGGCCCGGACAACCCGCTGGGGCCGTTCAAGTTCACCCTGGGCGTGCCGGGCTACCTGATCCACGGCTCGAACAAGAAGTTCGGCATTGGCATGCGCACCAGCCATGGTTGCTTCCGTATGCTCAACAACAACGTGCTGACGCTTTCGAAGATGGTCCCGGTCGGCACCCCGGTGCGCATCATGAACGAGCCGTACAAGTTCGGTATCAGTGGCGGCAAGGTGTACCTGGAGGCGCACACGCCGCTGGACGATCACGGCAACCCGTCGGTGGTCGACAAGCACACCGCAGTCATCAATGCGCTGCTCAAGCGCGAAGACCTGGCCAACAACTTGCGCATGAACTGGGACATGGTGCGTGATGTGGTTGCCGCCGAAGATGGCATGCCGGTAGAGATCGCCGTGCCGGTCAACGGCAATGGTTCGGCGCCGGTGGTTTCGAGCATTCCGGCAGAACTGCAGTAAGCGTTTGCTAGTTGCCAAAGGCCTGCCTTAGTGCAGGCCTTTTCGTTTTTGCCTGCACGCTTTTCACCAGGCAATAAAAAAGCCGACCCACAAGTGGGTCGGCTCCATAACAATCCGTGAGGATTATTACTTGCGGCTGGCTTTGTCCAGCATACGCAGAGCGCGCTCGTTGGCTTCGTCAGCGGTTTGCTGAGCCTTCTGAGCAGCTGCCAGAGCGTCGTCAGCTTTGCGGTAAGCTTCGTCTGCACGAGCTTGGGCGCGAGCTGCTGCGTCTTCGGTAGCGGTCAGGCGAGCTTCGGTTTCTTTGGATACGCTGCTGCAACCGGTAGCCAGAACTGCGGCCAGGGCCAGAGCAGAGAATTTCAGAACGTTGTTCATCGTGTTCCCCTTCAAGGACTTTCTATTAAATAGCCATCTCTCACAAAGAGAAACTGGCCGGCGTACATAGTACCCATTACTTGTAGTAAGTAAACTGACTGAGCGCAAGACGCGCAAAAAAAATCTCACTGCAAGGGCGCCAGCCCGGGGGTTGCAGGGCAACTGTGAAAAATTCGTGCATGCACGCAAGCGGTTGTAGTAGCGGAACTTTTTTGTGAACTAATGGTGACTTTAAGTGTCCGTCAGCGTCATAGCCCATACAACATCCGGCTACTGTTGCATGCCTTGTGCAGGGTTGCACAAACCCCGACGTGGCATTTTCATCAGCGCCGCTTGAGCAATCCCGCTTGTGCCGCCTACTATTTGTAGGTGCTCCTGTGGCCAGAACGATCCTGATCGTGCGATTGTCCAAGGGGCAGAGGTGGCGTAGAGGTTCCTCCGCCGGATAAACCACATCGGTAAGGCAAGGGTCTGCCGTGAGACCTGAGAGGAGTAGTGATGAGCGAAACGCTGACCATCCACCATGACCAGGCCGGTCATCAGTTCGAGACCAACGTGGACGGTCACCGGGCCTACCTGACGTACATGGACCTGGGCAAGCAGACGCTGGACATCTACCGCACCTTCGTGCCCAACGCCCTGCGCGGGCGTGGCATTGCCGCCGCGCTGACCGAAAAGGCCCTGGAGTACGCCGAGCAGATGGGCTACACGGTGATCCCTTCGTGTTCCTATGTAGAGCGCTACATGGAGCGCCAGCAGCGCCATTCGAGCAAGGCCTGAAATTACCGCACACATGAAAACGCCGGGCATTGCCCGGCGTTTTCGTTTTGCCTGAACCTCAGCGCTGGCGCTGTGGCAGCACATCCTTGAGCTTGGCGCGCATGCTGCGCAGGGCTTTTTCGGTAGCTGCCCAGTCGATGCAGGCGTCGGTGACCGAGACCCCGTACTGCAGTTCGTCGAGGTTTTTCGGAATGGCCTGGCAGCCCCAGTTCAGGTGGCTCTCGACCATCAGGCCGATGATCGACTGGTTGCCTTCGAGGATCTGGTTGGCGACGTTTTCCATCACCAGCGGCTGCAGGGCCGGGTCCTTGTTGGAGTTGGCGTGGCTGCAGTCGACCATGATGTTGGCCTTGATCTTGGCCTTGGCCAGGTCCTGTTCGCACAGGGCGACGCTGACCGAGTCATAGTTCGGCTTGCCGTTGCCGCCACGCAGTACCACGTGGCCGTAGGCGTTACCCTTGGTGGTGACGATGGACACGCCGCCTTCCTGGTTGATGCCAAGGAAGCGGTGCGGCTTGGACACCGACTGCAGGGCGTTGATGGCCACGGTCAGGCCGCCGTCGGTGCCGTTCTTGAAACCGACCGCCGAGGACAGGCCCGAGGCCATTTCGCGGTGGGTTTGCGATTCGGTGGTGCGCGCACCGATGGCCGACCAGCTGATCAGGTCCTGCAGATACTGCGGGGAGATCGGGTCGAGGGCTTCGGTGGCGGTGGCCAGGCCTTTTTCGGCCAGGTCCAGCAGCAGTTGGCGGCCAATGTGCAAGCCGTCCTGGATCTTGAACGAGTCGTCCAGGTATGGGTCGTTGATCAGGCCTTTCCAGCCGACGGTGGTGCGCGGCTTCTCGAAGTACACGCGCATTACCAGGTACAGGGTGTCGGAGACTTCTTCGGCCAGCACTTTCAGGCGCTCGGCGTACTCGTGGGCGGCCTTGATGTCATGGATCGAGCACGGGCCGACCACCACGAACAGGCGATGGTCCTTGCCGTCGAGGATATTGCGCACCACTTCGCGGCCGGCAGTCACGGTCTGCAGGGCCTTGGCGCTGAGAGGGATTTCCTTCTTGAGCTGATCGGGGGTGATCAAGGTCTCGTTGGAGGCAACGTTAAGGTCATCGATCGGTAAATCAGCCATCGTGTTACTCGTCAGGTCACGGGTGCCGGCCGCCAGCGATCCCCCGTGCGGCCCAGCAGCAGATTGTTCGCAGCGGGGAGGCCGAACCTTAGCGCGTTAGCGGGGGCGCGACAATGGGCTGGGGCCCGTCATTACGGGGTTTTTACCGGCCCGGGGCGGTTTTCAGGCGTTGCCTGGGCGCAGGCTGGCTTCGGAGAACGCCTCGGCGTGCAGGCTGACCCAGCGTTCGGCCAGTTGTTGTGCACTTAGCCCGGCCGGGTCATGCAACTGGCAATAATGGTGGATCTGGCACACCTGCTCGCCCATGCGCGCACCAAACAGCGCCTGTTGGTCGGTAAACGCCACGCCCACCCGGTAACCCTGGTCGAGCCGTTGGCACCAGGCCACGTAGCCTGGGTAGCGGGCCTCCAGGCCAAGTGAGGGGATCAGTACCTCAACCGCAGTGCCGCGGCGGTAGGCGCGCGGTTGCAGGCAGGCGATGCCGCCGAGGCCCTGGGTGAGCAGGTGGCGGCGGAACAGGTGGGAGGCGGGGCGAAAGGCGAGTTCGACCGGAATCTCATCGGGGTGGGGCAGGTATCCGCACATGGTCGACTCCGTGTCGATTATTTGACCTTCTTCGCCACAGTATAGAGAGGGGTCGAAAACCGGCTGATTTGCGTGTAGAAAAACGGACGAACGACACAGGAGAACAGCATGAACCCTCGTACTACCCGCATTGGCATCATCGGCAGCGGCGCTATTGGCGGTTTCTACGGCCTGATGCTGGCCCGCGCAGGCTTTGACGTGCATTTTTTGCTGCGCAGCGAATACGCCGCGGTGCGTGAGCAGGGGCTCAAGCTCGACAGTGCCGTGCACGGCCAGTTGCAGATGCCGGTACAGGCCTACGACAGCGCAGCCAGCATGCCGCCCTGCGACTGGCTGCTGGTGGGCGCCAAGGCCACCAGCAACGCCGAACTGGCGCCGTTGATCGTGCAGGCGGCAGCGCCGGGTGCGAAGGTAGTGCTGTTGCAAAACGGCCTGGGTGTCGAAGAGCAGTTGCGCCCGGCCTTGCGTGGCGACATGCACCTGCTGGGCGGCCTGTGCTTCATCTGTGTCCATCGACAGGGCCCGGGTGATATCCGCCACCAGGCCTTGGGCGCGGTCAACCTGGGTTACCACAGCGGCCCGGCGGCCGATGGCGGCGCAGCGGTGGTGGAGGAGGGCGCCGGGCTGTTCCGTGCGGCGGGCATCGACTCCCAGGCCATGGCCAACCTTGAGCAGGCGCGCTGGCAGAAGCTGGTGTGGAACGTGCCGTACAACGGCCTGTCGGTGCTGCTGCAAGCCAGCACCACGCCGTTGATGGCCGACCCCGACAGCCGCGTACTGGTGCAGGCGCTGATGGCTGAAGTGGTGGAGGGGGCCCGGGCCTGTGGCCTGGAGCTACCCGATGGGTACGCTGAGCACCTGTTGCGGGTGACCGACCAGATGCCTGACTACTGGCCAAGCATGTACCACGACCACGCCCAGCAGCGGCCGCTGGAATTGCAGGCGATCTACGCCGAGCCGCTGCGCAGGGCTGCTGCTGCCGGTTGCCAGTTGCCGCGTATGCAGGCGCTGTATCAGGCGCTTACTTTCATCGATCGGCGCAACGTTTCGGTGTGACCTACCCGGCCCGAGCCAGCAGCGCCGGACGGCAAAGCGCCGGTCGATGGCGCTGCTAAGCTCAAGCTTGCTCTGCCGCTACGGCAGTCGAGGAGGCCGAATGATCCGTTCCATGCTGTATGCCACCGACCTGGGGGTATACGCGCCTTTCGTCATGCAACACGCCCTGGCCTTGGCGCGCACGTTCAAGGCAGAGCTGTATGTGATTCATGCGGTAGAACCCATGGGCCAGTTCGCCGAATCCCTGTTGCAGAGCTACCTTGACGAGCAGACCCTCGACACCCTGCATAGCGAGGGGGTGAACACGGTGATGGCCAATATCGAGCAGAAGGTCCTGGAAAACTTTCGTGACGAATTGGGCGAAGAGGCTGATCTGGCGCTGATACGAGCTGTGCGGGTACGCCAGGGCGACCCGGCCCAGGTGATTCTCGAGCAGGCCCAGCGCCTGGCCGTTGACCTGCTGATCTTCGGTAGCCACAGCGCCGGGGCGGGGGTGGACGTACCGCTTGGTCGCACGGCGGTGAGGCTGCTGCAACTGTCGCCGGTGCCGGTGTACATGGTGCCACTGGCACAGCACTTGGGCCGTAGGAAAATTTAACTGCGCAGGTAAGGCTAACCCGTAGAGGCGTAACAAAATAGTTCTAGATTTATTGCTGGAGCCACTAATATAGTTATAACTCGTCGCGGCCAGCAGCCGGTGACTCACCGCCTTTGAGGGATATCTATGAAGCTTCAACAACTGCGCTACATCTGGGAAGTGGCGCACCATGACCTCAACGTTTCCGCGACGGCGCAGAGCCTGTACACCTCCCAACCCGGTATCAGCAAGCAGATCCGCCTGCTCGAGGACGAGTTGGGCGTTGAAGTGTTCGCCCGCAGCGGCAAGCACCTGACCCGCGTCACCCCGGCCGGCGAACGCATCATCACCACCGCCGGTGAGATCCTGCGCAAGGTCGAAAGCATCAAGCAGATCGCCCAGGAGTTCTCCAACGAGAAAAAGGGCACGCTGTCCATCGCTACCACCCACACCCAGGCGCGCTACGCCCTGCCGCCGGTGATCAGCAACTTCATCAAGCAGTACCCGGAAGTGGCCCTGCACATGCACCAGGGCTCACCGATGCAGATCGCCGAGATGGCCGCCGACGGCACGGTCGATTTCGCCATTGCCACCGAGGCGCTGGAGCTGTTCGGCGACCTCATCATGATGCCCTGCTACAAGTGGAACCGCTGCGTGGTCGTGCCCCAGGGCCACCCGCTGACCAAGCTGCCGAAGCTCACGCTGGAAGCGGTGGCCGAGTACCCGATCGTCACCTACGTGTTCGGCTTCACTGGCCGCTCGAAGCTCGATGAGGCCTTCAACCACCGCGGCCTGACCCCCAAGGTGGTGTTCACCGCAGCCGACGCCGACGTGATCAAGACTTATGTGCGCCTGGGGCTGGGTGTGGGCATCGTGGCCAAGATGGCGGTTGACCCGAAGCTCGACAGCGACCTGGTGTGCCTGGATGCCAGCGAGCTGTTCGAAGCCAGCATCACCAAGATCGGCTTCCGTCGCGGCACCTTCCTGCGTGGTTTCATGTGCGACTTCATCGAGAAGTTCGCTCCGCACCTGACCCGCGAAGTGATGGCCAAGGCCATCCAGTGCCACAACAAGCAGGAGCTCGAAGAGCTGTTCGAGGGTGTCGAGCTGCCGGTGCACTAAAGGCAGTCGCAAGCCTCAAGCGGCAAGTAAAGAGCAGTCCGTACGCGGTCTGCTCTTTTTTCTTGTGGCTTGCAGCTTAAAGCTTGCCGCTGCTTCTCAGGCTTTGTTGATCAGGTTGCCGGCATGCAGCCCGCACTCTTTCTGCGTGGCCTCTTCCCACCACCAGCGGCCTTCGCGCTCGTGCTGGCGCGGCAGCACCGGGCGGGTGCACGGCTCGCAGCCGATGCTGATGAAGCCGCGCTCGTGGAGGCTGTTGTATGGCAGCTCGAGCATGCGGATGTAACCCCACACTTCCTCGCTGGTCATCTGCGCCAGCGGGTTGAACTTGTACAACGGGCGCTCCGGGGTGGAGAAGGCGCTGTCGATCTCCAGCGCCGCCACCTGGCTGCGGGTGCCCGGGCTCTGGTCGCGGCGCTGGCCGGTGGCCCAGGCGCTCACGGTGGCCAGCTTGCGGCGCAGCGGCTCGATCTTGCGGATGCCGCAGCACTCGCCGTGGCCGTCCTTGTAGAAGCTGAACAGGCCCTTTTCCTTGACGAACGGGTCGAGCTTGTCGCGGTCGGGGCTGAGCAACTCGATGGGCAGGTTGTACTGCTCGCGCACCTGGTCGATGAAGCGGTAGGTCTCCGGGTGCAGGCGCCCGGTGTCGAGGCTGAACACCTTGACCTGCTTGTTCAGCTTCCAGGCCATGTCCACCAGCACCACGTCTTCGGCGCCGCTGAAGGAGATCCACAGGTCGTCACCAAAATGCTCGAAGGCGAGCTTGAGAATGTCCTGTGGGGACTTGCTGGCATAGGTCGCGGCCAGGGCGGCGACGTCGAAGGGTTGGCTCATCAGGCGGTTTCCATCGGGTGAGTGGCGCTGTGCGCTCGTAATGGGCAAATGGTAACAAAAAATGGCGGGTTAGACCTGTCGCGCCGCGATGGCTCAAAGGTCCTGCAAGGTCTCCATCAATACCCGCACCTTGGCGATCGATTCTTCGTACTCGGCCTCCCAATGCGAGTCCGCCACCACCGCGCCGCCGCCCCAGCAACTCACCTGGCCATCCTTGACCAGCAGGCTGCGGATGGCGATGGAGCTGTCCATCTCGCCGCGCACGTCCACATACAGCAAGGATCCGCAATACAGCGCCCGGCGCGCGGGCTCCAGCTCATCGATGATCTGCATGGCACGGATCTTCGGCGCGCCGGTGATCGAGCCGCCGGGGAAGCTGTCGCCGATCAGTGTCAGCGCGTCCTTGCCCGGCGCCAGGCGGCCGGTGACGCTGCTGACCAGGTGGTGCACGTTGGGGTAGCTCTCCAGGCTGAACAGCTCCGGCACCCTCACCGAGCCGATCTCGCAGGTGCGGCCGATGTCGTTGCGCAACAGGTCGACGATCATCAGGTTTTCCGAGCGGTCCTTGGGGCTGGCCAGCAGCTCGGCGGCGTTGTGCGCATCCTGCGCCGGGTCGCTGGCGCGCGGGCGGGTGCCCTTGATCGGGCGGGTTTCCACCTCGCCCTGGCTGACGCGGATGAAGCGCTCCGGCGAGAAGCTCAGCAAGGCTGCGCCATCGCCCAGTTGCTGATAGCCCGAGAAGGGCGTCGGGCAGGCCGCGCGCAGGGCCTGGTAGGCGTGCCAGGGGTCGCCCTGGCAAGGGGCGCGAAAACGCTGGGTGAGGTTGATCTGGTAGCAGTCACCGGCCTGGATGTAGCACTGCACCTGATCGAAGGCGGCGCGGTACTGGGCCGGTTGCAGGTCGCCGGTCATCGCTGCGAGCAGGCGGAAGTGCGTTGGCTGTGCAGTATCTGGCGCTTCGAACAGTTCAGCCAGGCGCTGGCGCTCGCTGTCGGCGAGCTTGGGGTGAAACACCAGCTGGCTGGTGGCGAGCTGGTGGTCAGTCAGCAGCGCCCAGGCGTACAGCCCCAGTTGCGCGTCGGGCAGGCCCAGGTCGTCCAGCGCCTGCGCCGGCAACTGCTCCAGGCGGCGGCCGAAGTCGTAGCTGAGGTAGCCGATAAGGCCGCCGGCAAATGGCAGCTCGATGCCCGCTGGCAATTGCGCTTCGCCAAGGCCTGCCAGGGCCTGGCGCAAGCGCTGCAGGTACTCGCGGCCGTCTTCATCCGCTTGCACCTGCAGTTGTTGCAGCGGCCAGGCGCTGAGCAGGTCGAAGCGGCCGCGTTCGGCGCCGGGGCGGGCGCTGTCGAGCAGGATGGCGCCGGGGGCGTTGCGCAGGCGTGCGAAATGATGGGCTGGGTCGGCTTGGTAGGGCAGGGGGTGGAGCGTACAGGTCGGCATCAGAATGGACGGCGATGAAAAGCGAAGGTGCCGATTGTAGACCTGTGTAGGAAATGCGCCTAGCGCTGGGGGCGACATTCACATGTTGTGTAAGGACGTGGCCGGACGCGGACCGTGTAGGAGCGGCCTTGTGTCGCGAAAGGGCCGCATAGCGGCCCCAGGATATCAGCACCACATAGAATCGCCGGGGCCGCTACGCGGCACTTTCGCGGCACAAGGCCGCTCCTGCAGGATCAATTCGGCTGAACGTGCCCGAACAACCCCTGCGCCACCTTCACCCGCTGCTCGGCATCTTCGCTGCGGCCTTCTTTGGCCAGCATCTCGATGTGCGCCTCGATGGCGTGGGTGCGCTGGGTCAGGCCGCAGTCGTTGGCGATCTGGATGTTCAGGCCAGGGCGGGCGTTGAGTTCGAGGATCAACGGGCCCTTGTCCTGGTCCAGCACCATGTCCACGCCGATGTAGCCGAGGCCGCACAGCTCGTAGCAGCTGGCGGCGAGCTTCATGAAGCCGTCCCAGTTCGGCAGCTGCACGCCGTCCACCGCGTTGGTGGTGTCCGGGTGCTTGCTGATGATCTTGTTCAGCCAGGTGCCGCGCAGGGTCACGCCGGTGGCCAGGTCCACGCCCACGCCGATGGCGCCCTGGTGCAGGTTGGCCTTGCCGCCCGACTGGCGGGTCGGCAGGCGCAGCATGGCCATTACCGGGTAGCCCATCAGCACGATGATGCGGATGTCCGGCACGCCTTCGTAGCTGATGCTCTTGAAGATCTGGTCGGGGGTGACCCGGTACTCGATGAGCGCGCGGTCGCGGTGCCCGCCCAGGGAGTACAGGCCGGTGAGGATGCTCGAGATCTGGTGCTCGATTTCCTCGTGGCTGATGATCTTGCCCGACACCGTGCGGTAGCGGTCCTCGAAGCGGTCGGCAACTACCAGGATGCCGTCACCGCCGGCGCCTTGCGCCGGCTTGATGACGAAGTCGCTGCGCCCGCCGATGATCTCGTCGAGTTTTTCGATCTGCTTTTCGGTCTCGATGATGCCGTACATCTCCGGCACATGGATGCCGGCCGCCAGCGCGCGCTCCTTGGTGATGATCTTGTCGTCGACGATCGGGTACAGGTGGCGCTTGTTGTACTTCAGCACGTAGTCCGCGTTGCGCCGGTTGATACCCATGATGCCCCGGGCTTCCAGGGCCTTCCAGGTCTTGATCAGTCCGAACATCAGGCGTCAGCCTTCTTCAGGAATGCCTTGAAGCGCACGAGCTCGGTCAGGCGGTAGCCGCGGTAGCGACCCATCGCCAGCATGAAGCCCACCAGAATCAACAGCACTGCCGGGAAGGTGAACACGAAGTACACGGCTTCCGGCACGGTCATCAGCAGGTGTGCGATGGACGCGGCGAACAGGGTGCCGATGGCCACTTTCATGGCATGGCCGCCACCACGCTCTTCCCAGGTGATCGACAGGCGCTCGATGGTCATGGTCAGGATCACCATCGGGAACAGCGCCACCGACAGCCCGCGCTCCAGGCCCAGCTTGTGGCTGAACAGGCTGATGGCGGCGATCAGCACCACCACGAAGGTCAGCACCACCGACAGGCGCGGCAGCATCTGCAGCTTGAGGTGCTCCAGGTACGAGCGCAGCGACAGCCCCAGCGCGGTGATCACCGTGAACAGCACGATACCGAAGCCCAGCTGCGTTTCGCGGAAGGCCAGGGCAATCAGCACCGGGGTGAAGGTACCCAGGGTCTGGATGCCGATCAGGTTGCGCAGGATCAGGATCACCAGCACGCCGATCGGGATCATCACCATGATCATGAAGGTTTGCTGGGTTTGCAGCGGCAGGCCGTACAGCGAGTATTCGAGGAAGTCCGCGTCGGTGTTTTCGTCGGTCAGCTTGGCCAGGCGGATGGCGTTCATCTCGCTGTTGTTCATGCTGAAGGTGACGCTGGCCTTCTTGCCACCATCGACGCTGATCAGGTTGTCGTCACCGGTCCACCACAGCAGGCGGTCGGCCGGCAGGCCCTGTTCGCCGGTGTCCGGGTTGAAGTACAGCCAGTCGTTGCCGTTGAAGCTGCGCAGCCACAGTTCAGGGGTTTGCGGGGTGTCGGCCACCAGGCGGATGGTGTGCACCTTCTCCAGCGGCACGTGGGCGATGGACAGCAGCAGGTCGATGACCTGGGCCTTCTTCATCGACGAGGTGTCGCCGGCCAGCAGCAGCTTGACGTTGTCGTCGTTGAGGTTGTTGACCCGCTTGATGGTCTCGCTGACGAAGGTCTCGACGTCGGCCGAGTGCTGGCGGATCGGTGCCATCAGCGCCTCGGCGGCGATTTTCTCGGGGCCCTCGACGGCCAGGCTGTCACGGAAGGTCGGGCCCTTGATCTTGGTCTTTTCGTTGCTGTAGCGCTTGGTCAGCACCAGGCGGTAGTAGAGGGTCTGGTTGCCGCTGGCGCGGCGCGCCGACCAGGTCACCTTGCGGTTGCCGTCGGCGCGGTTGACGCTGACCCCGTAGTTGTTGGAGATGAAGCTCTCGTTGAGGCTCACGTAGTCACGGTTGAGCGGCGGCACGAACATCTGCACCTTGACCGGGTCCTTGGCGCTGGCGACGAACTCGACCTTGGCGTCGATGTTCCACAGGTCGTCGGTTTCGTCTTCGGTCACCGGGATGCCCAGGGCGAAGATCTGGTAGGCCGTGACGGCAACGCCCAGCAGCACCAGCACGGTGATCAGGACTTTCAGGTGGAGGGTAAGAGAGCGCATCGGGATTACTCTGCTTTGGGAGCTTCGGTGGCGCAGGCAGGTTTGCCGGCCGCGTATTTAAGGCTTGGGTCGACCAGTGCATCCATGTGCTTGAGGGCCTCGGAGCCGATCAGCAGCGGGAACTGGAACGCGCTGCGGTCGGTGAGGTTGACCTCGATGGTGCGCAGGGTCTGGCCCATGCAGATATCGAGTTCGATGACCGGGCGGGCGGTGTAGGCCTTGCCCGATTCGGCGTCATAGTCCCCGGCGCGGCGCTTGATCTTGCTGACCCGGGCCAGGGGGCGTTCGATGGGGTGTTCGTGGGCGGCGTCGATGGCCAGGTAGAAGCGCACCCAGCTTTCGCCGTTGCGCTTGAAGCGCTTGATGTCACGGGCGCTGAGCGAGGCGGTCTTGGCCCCGGTATCCAGTTTGGCTGCCACTTCCAGGTCGAGGTCGCCCAGCCGGGCGTATTCGTTCAGGCCGTACACGGTCTTCTGCGCCGCGGGCGCTAGGGCCGGCAGCACAGTCAGGCAGAGCAGCAATGCAGCGAGTATCGGTTTCATAGTCCTGGCGCGGTGCTGTGCGGGGTTCTGGGCAAGGCGACGGGCCAAGCATCCTTAATAAGCCTGTCAAAAGCATGAAATGATGACAGGCACGCTATCCGTGCTCCGAAAGGAGCGCGGCATTCTATCACGCCGATGTGTTGACGCCAGCGCGCCCGCGATCAGACCGTGGCGGGGCCGGGTAAGTTCGTTCTTAGACGATTGTCGACAATATGCTTTTTGTCTTTGACTCTCCGCCTCTGTTTGGCTAGTTTTGCTGGCATGGTTTTCAAAGGTGTCGACAATCATGCTGGATGCCGTGCAAGCACCCGCCAACAGCCAGGACGAAACCGAGACGCTCTCGGAGAACGTCTTCCGCCGCATCCAGGCGGCCATCGTCAAGGGCGAGATCGCCCCCGGCAGCAAAATCTCCGAGCCAGAGCTTGCGCGCACCTACGGCATCAGCCGCGGCCCGCTGCGCGAGGCCATCCACCGCCTCGAAGGCCAGCGCCTGCTGGTGCGCGTGCCCCACGTCGGCGCGCGGGTGGTGTCGCTGAGCCATGCCGAACTGATCGAGCTGTACGAAATCCGCGAGTCGCTCGAAGGCATGGCCTGCCGCCTGGCCGCCGAGCGCATGAGCCAGGCTGCCATCGACGAGCTGCGCCATGTGCTCGACACCCATGAGCGTGACGCCGCATTCCAGGCCGGGCAGGGCTACTACCAGCAGGAAGGCGACTACGACTTCCACTACCGGATCATCCAGGGCAGCGGCAACCAGACCCTGTACAAGATGCTCTGCGGCGAGCTGTACCAGCTGGTGCGCATGTACCGCATCCAGTTCTCCACCACCCCCAACCGCCCGCGCCAGGCCTTCGCCGAGCACCACCGCATTCTCGATGCCATCGAAAGCCGTGACGGCGAACTGGCAGAACTGCTGATGCGCCGGCATATCGGTGCATCCAAACGCAATATCGAGCGCCACTACCAAGGCGCAGACAACAATAGCCCACGAGGTGAGTCATGACAGTCAAGAGCACGCCCGGCCAACGTTTCCGCGACGCGGTCGCCGCCGAACACCCGTTGCAGGTAGTCGGGGCGATCAACGCCAACCATGCGCTGCTGGCCAAGCGCGCCGGGTTCAAGGCCATCTACCTGTCCGGCGGCGGTGTGGCCGCCGGCTCCCTCGGCCTGCCGGACCTGGGTATCAGCGGCCTGGACGACGTGCTCACCGATGTGCGCCGCATCACCGATGTGTGCGACCTGCCGCTGCTGGTAGATGTCGACACCGGCTTCGGCGCCTCGGCGTTCAACGTCGCCCGTACCGTGAAGTCGATGAGCAAGTTCGGCGCTGCGGCCATCCACATCGAGGACCAGGTGGGTGCCAAGCGCTGCGGCCACCGCCCGAATAAAGAGATCGTCACCCAGCAGGAAATGGTCGACCGCATCAAGGCGGCGGTGGATGCCCGCAGCGACGACAGTTTCGTGATCATGGCGCGCACCGACGCGCTGGCGGTAGAAGGCCTGAACGCCGCGTTGGACCGCGCCGCCGCCTGCATCGAGGCCGGCGCCGACATGATCTTCCCCGAAGCCATCACCGAGCTTTCGATGTACAAGACCTTCGCCGACCGGGTAAAGGCGCCGATCCTGGCCAACATCACCGAATTCGGGGCCACGCCGCTGTACACCACCGAAGAACTCGCCTCGGTGGACGTGTCGCTGGTGCTGTACCCGCTGTCGGCCTTCCGCGCCATGAACAAGGCTGCCGAGAACGTCTATGCCGCCCTGCGCCGCGATGGCACGCAAAAGAACGTGATCGACACCATGCAGACCCGCATGGAGCTGTACGACGCCATCGGCTACCACGCCTTCGAGCAGAGCCTGGATGCGTTGTTCGCGCAGAAGAAAGGGTGAATTTTGAGGGCCCCATCGCCGGCAAGCCGGCTCCTACAGGTAACACCTACCCCTTGTAGGGGCCGGCTTGGCGGCGCTAGGGCCGGTACAGCCACACACGATTAGCCAGAAGAATTCCATAACAAGTTCAAGAAAGGAGAAACCCCATGGCCGAAGCAAAAGTACTCAGTGGCGCAGGCCTGCGTGGCCAGGTGGCCGGGCAGACGGCGCTTTCCACCGTCGGCCAGGCCGGTGCCGGCCTGACCTACCGCGGCTACGACGTGCGTGACCTGGCCGCCGGCGCCGAGTTCGAGGAAGTCGCCTACCTGCTGCTGTACGGCGAGCTGCCCAGCCAGGCCGAGCTTGCCGATTACAAGCACAAGCTCAAGGGCCTGCGCGAGCTGCCCCAGGCGCTGAAGGAAGTGCTCGAGCGCATCCCGCGCGACGCCCACCCGATGGACGTCATGCGTACCGGTTGCTCGGTGCTCGGCACCCTGGAGCCCGAGCTCACCTTCGAGGCCCAGCGCGACAAGACCGACCGCCTGCTGGCGCTGTTCCCGGCAGTGATGTGCTACTGGTACCGCTTCACCCACCACGGCGTGCGCATCGACTGCAGCAGCGACGAAGACACCTTGGGTGGCCACTTCCTGCACCTGCTGCACGGCAAGAAGCCGAGCGCGCTGCATGTGAAGGTGATGAACGTCTCGCTGATTCTGTACGCCGAGCACGAATTCAACGCCTCGACCTTCACCGCGCGGGTGTGCGCCTCGACCCTGTCCGACCTGTATTCCTGCATCACCGCTGCCATCGGCTCGCTGCGCGGCCCGCTGCACGGCGGCGCCAACGAGGCGGCCATGGAGCTGATCGAACGCTTCCAGAGCCCGCAGGACGCCACCGCCGAGCTGCTGCGCATGCTCGAGCGCAAGGACAAGATCATGGGCTTCGGCCATGCCATCTATAAAGAGTCCGACCCGCGTAACGAGGTGATCAAGGGCTGGGCCAAGCAGCTCGCCGACGAGGTCGGTGACCGCGTGCTGTACCCGGTGTCCGAGGCCATCGACAAGACCATGTGGGAGCAGAAGCGCCTGTTCCCCAACGCCGACTTCTACCATGCCTCGGCGTACCACTTCATGGGCATCCCGACCAAGCTGTTCACGCCGATTTTCGTCTGCTCGCGCCTGGCCGGCTGGGCCGCCCACGTGTTCGAGCAGCGCGCCAACAACCGCATCATACGCCCGAGCGCCGAGTACACCGGCGTCGAGCAGCGCAAGTTCGTGCCGATCGAGCAGCGTTAAGGCAAAGGTCGCCGGGGCTGCTGCGCAGCCCTTTCGCGACACAAGGCCGCTCCTACAGGTGCGGCACTATCCCTGTAGGAGCGGCCTTGTGTCGCGAAAGGGGCGCGCAGCGCCCCCATTGGCCAGACCTGCCCACCGAATACCGTGACCGAGCCTGATAACGATATGAACACTGCATACCGCAAGCCCCTGCCAGGCACTGCCCTGGACTATTTCGACGCCCGCGCCGCGGTCGAGGCGATCAAGCCCGGCGCTTACGACGGCCTGCCTTACACCTCCCGGGTACTGGCCGAAAACCTGGTACGCCGCTGCGACCCGGCCACCCTGGATGCTTCGCTGAGCCAATTGATCGAGCGCAAGCGCGACCTCGACTTCCCCTGGTTCCCGGCCCGGGTGGTGTGCCACGACATCCTCGGCCAGACCGCGCTGGTGGACCTGGCCGGCCTGCGCGACGCCATCGCCGACAAGGGCGGTGACCCGGCCCAGGTCAACCCGGTGGTGCCGGTGCAGTTGATCGTCGACCACTCCCTGGCCGTGGAATGCGGCGGTTTCGACCCCGACGCCTTCACCAAGAACCGCGCCATCGAAGACCGCCGCAACGAA
Source organism: Pseudomonas fakonensis (assembly GCF_019139895.1). Taxonomy (GTDB): domain Bacteria; phylum Pseudomonadota; class Gammaproteobacteria; order Pseudomonadales; family Pseudomonadaceae; genus Aquipseudomonas; species Aquipseudomonas fakonensis. Next base: position 2,118,565 of record NZ_CP077076.1, read on the forward strand.
GACCGCTTCCACTTCATCAACTGGACCAAGCAGGCATTCAAGAACGTCGACGTGATCCAGCCGGGCAACGGCATCATGCACCAGATCAACCTGGAGAAGATGTCGCCGGTGATCCACAGCGACCACGGCGTGGCCTACCCGGACACCTGCGTCGGCACCGACAGCCACACCCCGCATGTGGATGCACTTGGGGTGATCGCCATCGGCGTCGGTGGCCTGGAAGCCGAGAACGTGATGCTAGGCCGTGCCTCGTGGATGCGTCTGCCGGAAATCGTCGGCGTCGAGCTGACCGGCCGCCTGGCCCCGAACATCACAGCCACCGACCTGGTGCTGGCGCTGACCGAATTTCTGCGTAAGCAGAAGGTGGTGGGTGCGTACCTTGAGTTCCACGGTGCAGGTGCCAGTGCACTGACCCTGGGCGACCGCGCCACCATCTCCAACATGGCACCGGAATACGGCGCCACCGCGGCGATGTTCGCCATCGACCAGCAGACGCTGGACTACCTCACCCTGACCGGGCGTGACGACCATCAGGTGCAGCTGGTTGAAACCTACGCCAAGGCCACCGGCCTGTGGGCCGACAGCCTGGTCAAGGCCGAGTACGAACGCACCCTCTGCTTCGACCTGTCGAGCGTGGTGCGCAACATGGCCGGCCCGTCCAACCCGCATGCCCGGGTGGCCACCAGCGAGCTGGCGGCCAAGGGCATCGCCGGGCAGTGGCAGGAAGTGCCCGGGCAGATGCCTGACGGCGCAGTGATCATCGCCGCCATCACCAGTTGCACCAACACCAGCAACCCGCGCAACGTGATTGCCGCCGGCCTGATTGCGCGCAATGCCAACAAGCTTGGCCTTGCTCGCAAGCCCTGGGTCAAGTCGTCCCTGGCGCCGGGTTCCAAGGCTGTGCAGCTTTATCTGAAAGAGGCGGGGCTCGAGCAGGAGCTGGAGCAACTGGGCTTTGGCATCGTCGCTTTTGCCTGCACCACCTGCAACGGCATGTCTGGCGCGCTGGACCCGGTGATCCAGCAGGAAATCATCGACCGCGACCTGTACGCCACCGCCGTGCTGTCGGGCAACCGCAACTTCGACGGGCGCATCCACCCCTACGCCAAGCAGGCGTTCCTGGCCTCGCCGCCGTTGGTGGTGGCCTATGCCATCGCCGGCACCATCCGTTTTGATATCGAAAAAGATGTGCTGGGGGTGGTCGACGGCAAGGAAATCCGCCTCAAGGATATCTGGCCAAGCGATGCCGAGATCGACGCCGTGGTGCGTGCCTCGGTCAAGCCCGAGCAGTTCCGCCAGGTGTATATCCCGATGTTCACCATCGAGGAGGACAAGGGCCCGAAAGTGGCGCCGCTGTACGACTGGCGCCCGATGAGCACCTATATTCGCCGCCCGCCATACTGGGAAGGCGCCCTGGCCGGTGAGCGCACCTTGCGTGGCATGCGCCCGCTGGCGGTGCTGCCGGACAACATCACCACCGACCACCTGTCGCCTTCCAACGCCATCCTGCTGGACAGCGCCGCCGGTGAGTACCTGGCGAAAATGGGCCTGCCCGAGGAGGACTTCAACTCCTACGCCACCCACCGCGGTGACCACCTGACCGCCCAGCGCGCCACCTTTGCAAACCCCAAGCTGTTCAACGAAATGGTGCGCGAGGACGACGGCAGCGTGAAGCAGGGCTCGCTGGCGCGCCTTGAGCCGGAGGGCAAGGTGACCCGCATGTGGGAGGCCATCGAAACCTACATGCAGCGCAAGCAGCCGCTGATCATCGTTGCCGGTGCCGACTACGGCCAGGGCTCGTCCCGGGACTGGGCGGCCAAGGGCGTGCGCCTGGCCGGGGTCGAGGCGATCGTCGCCGAAGGCTTCGAGCGCATCCACCGCACCAACCTGGTGGGCATGGGCGTGTTGCCGCTGGAGTTCAAGCCCGGTACCGACCGCAACACCCTGGGCCTGGACGGCAGCGAAACCTACGATGTGGTGGGGCAGCGCACGCCGCGAGCAACCCTGACTCTGGTGGTTACCCGCCGCAATGGCGAGCGGGTCGAGGTGCCGGTGACCTGCCGCCTGGATACCGCCGAAGAGGTGTCGATCTACGAGGCCGGCGGGGTGCTGCAGCGCTTTGCCCAGGATTTCCTCGAAGGTTCTTCTGCCTGAGGGCCTCATCGCCGGCAAGCCGGCTCCTGCAGGTGGCGCGGCCCCTTGCAGGAGCCGGCTTGCCGGCGATGGGCTGCAAAGCAGCCCCATTCACCAGACAAGCAGGACATCACGACCATGTCACACGCAGCACAAATCCGCATTCCCGCCACCTACCTGCGCGGCGGCACCAGCAAGGGCGTGTTCTTCCGCCTGCAAGACCTGCCCGAACCCGCACAAACCCCAGGCCCCGCCCGCGATGCGCTGCTGCTGCGGGTAATCGGTAGCCCCGACCCCTACGCCAAGCAGATCGACGGCATGGGCGGCGCCACCTCCAGTACCAGCAAGACGGTGATCGTCGCGCCCGCCACCAAGCCCGGCCACGACGTCGACTACCTGTTTGGCCAGGTGTCCATCGACAGCGCCTTCGTCGACTGGAGCGGCAACTGCGGCAACCTCTCGGCGGCGGTGGGTTCGTTCGCCATCGCCAACGGCCTGGTCGACCCTGCACGGGTTCCGCACGATGGCACTGCCACGGTGCGCATCTGGCAGGCCAATATCGGCAAGACCATCATCGCCCATGTACCCATCAGCAACGGTGAAGTGCAGGAAACCGGTGACTTCGAACTGGACGGCGTAACCTTCCCGGCCGCCGAGGTGCAGCTGGAATTCCTCGACCCGGCCGCCGACGAGGATGGCGACGGCGGGGCGATGTTCCCCACCGGCAACCTGGTGGATGACCTCGAGGTGCCGGGCATTGGTACCTTCAAGGCCACTCTGATCAACGCCGGCATTCCGACCATCTTCGTCAATGCCGCCGACATTGGTTACACCGGCACTGAATTGCAGGACGCCATCAATGGTGACCCTGCGCAACTGGCCCGTTTCGAGACCATTCGTGCTTACGGCGCCGTGCGCATGGGGCTGATCGAGCGCATCGAACAGGCCGCCGGCCGCCAGCACACGCCGAAGGTGGCCTTCGTTGCCGCGCCCGCTGGCTACACCGCCTCCAGCGGCAAGGCGGTCAAGGCCGAGGACGTCGACCTGCTGGTGCGTGCGTTGTCCATGGGCAAGCTGCACCACGCCATGATGGGTACCGCTGCGGTGGCCATTGGCACGGCAGCAGCTATTCCGGGCACCCTGGTGAACCTGGCTGCCGGTGGTGGCGAGCGCAGCGCAGTGCGTTTCGGCCACCCGTCCGGGACCTTGCGGGTGGGCGCCGAGGCGCGGCAGGTGGATGGGCAGTGGGCCGTGACCAAGGCCATCATGAGCCGCAGTGCGCGGGTGCTGATGGAAGGCTGGGTGCGAGTGCCGGGCGGCTGCTTCTAGGTCTGGCTCAAGAACGCCGGGGCTGCTCTGCAGCCCATCTCGACCGGACGGCGCCCCGGCAAGGCCGCTTCCCACAGGATCGCGCAGAGTCTGGATCAGACGCTTTACCTGCAGGAGCAACTGTCTTGCTCAATTTCTAAGAGCTGGTGCGATCCCTGTGGGAAGCGGCCTTGTGTCGCGATTGGAGGGCGCAGCCCTCCCGGCAATCTCGAAGGCATAAAAAAAGCCCCGGCTCACACCGGGGCTTTTTCTTGCAGCTTGTCACTTACAACTTGCTGCTCAGCTTACGCCTGAACCACCGGGATCTTGGCGTTGGCTGCCGCCTCGCGGAACTCGGCGATCTGGTCGAAGCTCAGGTAGCGGTAGACGTCGGCAGCCATGCTGTCGATGTCTTTCGCGTACTGCATGTACTCCTCGACGGTCGGCAGCTTGCCGATGATCGAAGCGACCGCAGCCAGCTCGGCCGAGGCCAGGTACACGTTGGTGGCGTCGCCCAGGCGGTTCGGGAAGTTACGGGTCGAGGTGGAGACCACGGTGGAACCGGTCTGCACACGTGCCTGGTTACCCATGCACAGCGAGCAGCCTGGCATTTCCATGCGCGCACCGGCCTTGCCGTAGATGCCGTAGTAGCCTTCTTCGGTCAACTGGTGGGCGTCCATCTTGGTTGGCGGGGCCAGCCACAGACGGGTAGGGATACCGCCCTTGACCTTGTCCAGCAGCTTGCCGGCAGCGCGGAAGTGGCCGATGTTGGTCATGCACGAACCGATGAACACTTCGTCGATCTTCTCGCCCTGTACCGAAGACAGCAGGCGGGCATCGTCCGGGTCGTTCGGCGCGCAGAGCACAGGCTCTTTGACGTCGGCCAGGTCGATTTCGATGATTTCGGCGTATTCGGCATCGGCGTCGGCCGACAGCAGCTCAGGCTTGGCCAGCCAGGCTTCCATGGCCTGGGCGCGACGCTCCAGGGTGCGTGGGTCGCCGTAGCCTTCGCCGATCATCCAGCGCAGCAGGGTGATGTTGGACTGCAGGTACTCGGCGATGGCCTTCTCTGGCAGCTTGATGGTGCAACCGGCTGCGGAACGCTCGGCCGAGGCGTCGGACAGCTCGAAGGCTTGCTCGACGGTCAGTTCGTCCAGGCCTTCGATTTCCAGGATGCGGCCGGAGAAGGCGTTTTTCTTGCCTTTCTTCTCGACGGTCAGCAGGCCCTTCTGGATGGCGTAGTAAGGGATGGCGTGGACCAGGTCACGCAGGGTGATGCCTGGCTGCATCTTGCCCTTGAAGCGCACCAGGATCGACTCTGGCATGTCCAGCGGCATCACGCCGGTGGCGGCGGCAAAGGCCACCAGGCCGGAACCGGCCGGGAACGAGATGCCGATCGGGAAGCGGGTGTGCGAGTCGCCACCGGTACCCACGGTGTCCGGCATCAGCATGCGGTTCAGCCAGCTGTGGATGATGCCGTCGCCCGGGCGCAGCGACACACCGCCACGGGTGCGGATGAAGTCTGGCAGGGTGTGGTGGGTGGTGACGTCGATCGGCTTCGGATAGGCCGCGGTGTGGCAGAACGACTGCATGACCAGGTCGGCCGAGAAGCCCAGGCAGGCGAGGTCTTTGAGCTCGTCGCGGGTCATCGGGCCGGTGGTGTCCTGGGAGCCGACGGTGGTCATCTTCGGCTCGCAGTAGGCACCTGGGCGCACGCCCTGGCCTTCTGGCAGGCCACAGGCGCGGCCGACCATCTTCTGCGCCAGGGTGAAGCCCTTGCCGGTGTCGGCAGGCTGCTCTGGCTTCTTGAACAGGTCGGAGGCACCCAGGCCCAGCTCGGCGCGGGCTTTTTCGGTCAGGCCACGGCCGACGATCAGCGGGATACGGCCGCCGGCGCGGACTTCATCGAGCAGCACTTCGGTTTTCAGCTCGAAGGTGGTGACCAGCTCGCCGCTGTCGTGACGCTTAACTTCACCTTTGAACGGGTAAACGTCGATGACGTCGCCCATGGCCAGGTTGGTGCAGTCGAATTCGATCGGCAGGGCGCCGGCGTCTTCCATGGTGTTGTAGAAGATCGGGGCGATCTTGGTGCCGAAGCAGAAACCACCGGCGCGCTTGTTCGGCACGTTCGGGATGTCGTCGCCGAAGAACCACAGCACCGAGTTGGTGGCGGATTTACGCGAAGAACCGGTACCGACCACGTCACCGACGTAGGCGACCGGGTGGCCCTTGGCCTTGACTGCTTCGATCTGTGCCAGCGGGCCGACCGAACCTGGCTGCGAAGGCTCGATGCCGTCGCGGGCCATTTTCAGCATGGCCAGGGCGTGCAGCGGGATGTCAGGGCGCGACCAGGCGTCCGGGGCAGGGGACAGGTCGTCGGTGTTGGTTTCGCCAGGCACCTTGAACACGGTCAGGGTGTACTTGTCGGCGATGGCCGGGCGGCTGGTGAACCACTCGCCGGCAGCCCACGAGTCGAGTACGGCCTTGGCGTGGGCGTTGCCCGCCTTGGCTTTTTCGGCCACGTCGTGGAAGGCATCGAACATCAGCAGGGTGTGCTTGAGCTGTTCGGCCGCGACGGCGCCCAGTTCGGCGTCATCCAGCAGCGTTACCAGCGTTTCGATGTTGTAGCCGCCCTGCATGGTGCCCAGCAGCTCGGTGGCGTGCTTGCGGTCGATCAGCGGCGATTTTGCCTCGCCCTTGGCGACGGCGGAGAGGAACGCGGCCTTGACGTAGGCAGCTTCGTCCACCCCTGGCGGTACGCGGTTGGTGATCAGGTCTACGAGGAAGGCTTCTTCGCCGGCCGGCGGGTTTTTCAGCAGCTCGACCAGGCCTGCAGTTTGTTCGGCGTTCAGCGGCTGGGGCACGATACCCAGAGCGGCACGCTCTTCGATGTGTTTGCGGTAGGCTTCAAGCACAGTTATTACCCTCATCAGTGGTCCCTAAAGGGGGTCCGGGACGCTTATCCAGCATTCCTTGCACCCATGCGCAATGACGGCTTTTTGAGCCGCGCTGCCAGGGTCGCAGAGAATCCTTACAGAAGCTGTTTTCAAAGTTTTACGCCTGTAGAACGGAAGGCTGATGAGGGGTTGGTGCGGGACACGCCAGGTGCCTGGCCCGAACCAACGCCGTTCTACCGGATGAACTGTGCTCGTGACGCTTTGAAAACAGCTTCCAACGGACATTGTTGCCTTGAAAAGGCGGATCGATTCTACGGCAAAAAATGCCCGATGGTAAGGCGCAGAAGATGACTTTAACGGGTGACCCTGGTTAGACAAAGGGCTAACATGAACCCGTGTTCCACCGCCAAGCCGTTGTTTTTCCATGTCCAACCAGTCCATCAAGACCCCTTGCGTCGGCCTTTGCTCCACCGTCTACGGTGACCTGGTGTGCCGTGGCTGCAAGCGCTTCCACCACGAAGTGATCCACTGGAACGGCTACGACGACGAGCAGAAACGCGCCGTGTGGCTGCGCCTGGAGCAGTTGCTGGTGCAGGTGATGATGGCCAAGCTCGAGGTGTTCGACAAAGAACTGCTGCGCCAGCAGCTGGAGAACCGCTCGATCCGCTTTGTCGCGCATCAGTCGGAATACTGCTGGGCGTACCAGCTGATCGCCCGCGGTGCGCGGATGATCCGCGAGCTGGAAGCCTACGGGATGGTGTTGCTGCCGGAGTTTCGCGACTGGGACCTGCCGCAACTGCGCGATGCCATCGACCGCGAGTTCTTTTTGCTTTCAGAGGCGCATTACCAGCGCTACATCGCCCCGAGTTTCTTGCGCGATGCCATGGGGCAAGGCTGACGGCCATGCGATCCCTGTAGCAGCGGCCTTGTGTCGCGATGGGGCCCCGGGATCTCTGCCTCATGCAAGATTGCTGGGGCTGCTGCGCAGCCCTTTCGCGGCACAAGGCTGCTCCTGCAGGTACAGCGCATGATTCAGGCCCTGCGCAAACCTGTAGGAGCCGGCTTGCCGGCGATGAATCTCACGCGGTCATCGGCCTAGTCGCCGGTATATTCACAACCGCTGGTGCAGGTCTCGTGAATACGCACTTTCGACAGCTCCGGCAGCAGCGGCTTGACCTGTTCCCAGATCCACTTGGCGATCACTTCGCTGGTGGGGTTTTCCAGGCCCGGGATGTCGTTCAGGTAGTTGTGGTCCAACTGCTCGTAGATCGGCTTGAAGATCGCCTTGATTTCGGAGAAGTCGCGGATCCAGCCAGTGTGCGGGTCGAGCGGGCCGGTCAGGTGCAGGGCCACCTTGAACGAATGGCCATGCAGGCGGCCGCACTTGTGCCCGGCGGGGACGTTGGGCAGGCGGTGGGCCGATTCGAAAGTAAATTCCTTGAAGATTTCCACGCTGTCTGAACTCTGTGTGTAACGAAGATTGCGCGCAGTCTACCAGCATGCCCGCTACAAGGCTTGCAGCCGATCAGCCAACTGCCCGGTGGCGATTAGCTCGAGCAACTCGTCACCCAGCCGCTGGCTTTCGGCAATCGCCTTGTACCAGTAACGCTTGCGGCCCGGCGCATCACCCATGAAACGCTTGAAGTCGTTGCGGTCGGGCAGCTTGCCGTAGGGCAGGGCGGCCAGGTACTGCGCCGATGGCGTCATCAGTAGCACGTTCTGCAGGCGCGTGGCGTCGCCCCGGCGCCAGGGTAGTGCCTTGTCGAACCAGCCAGGCACCACCTTGTCGGTGAAGTGCGGGTACAGCACCAGGTCGTCGCCCTGGTACGGCAGGTCGAGGTGGTAGTCCAACAGGCCGCCGTCGCGGTAGGTGCCGGCCCCGGCGCCGGGGATGTCGCGTACACCTTCCATTACCATCGGTATCGAGCCCGAGGCCAGCAAGGCGTGGCGCAGGTTGGCCAGGTCCAGCGGCAGGCAGCGCGAGGGGAAGTCGGTCAGCGGGCCCAGCGGCGGCGCGCTGCGCTGGTCGTGCAGGATCACCCGCTCGAAGTGCCGGCCCAGGTTGGCGCGGCCCAGCAGGTTGCTGGCCAGCACCGAGCCCAGGCCCATGCCGAGGCGCCCGCGGTGGTCGTGGGCCAGTTGGCCGTGGCTTTTCACCACCAGGATGTTCAGCCGGTAGTGGGGGCTGGCGAGGATCTGCCCGTCGCGGCCTTGCAGCAGGTCGTCGAGCATGCGCTGGCAACTCTGGCTGATCTGCCGCGGCGTCACGCCCTTGGCGAAGTCCTGCTCGGTGTACAGCTCGCCCAGGCGGCGGATGCCCTCGACCGGGTCGTCCAGGCAGGCGCTGGCGAAGCGCCAGGAGCCGATCGAGGCGCCGATCAGCGCGCGTTGACGGGGCGCCGAGGGCAGCCATTCACCGAACAGCGCCAGGTCCAGGCCCTGGATGCCCAGCGGCTTGGGGCCGCCGGCGGCGCCGGGCAGCACGCCCACATCGGCCGCCAGCAGGCCGCGTTCGCGGATCTGCTGCAGGGCGCGTTGGCCGGCCTTGAAGGTCAGGGCGGGGTACTTGATGTGGATGGCGGTCATGGCGCGGTCCGTGCGGGGCGGGTCAGGCAGTATAAAGGCAGATGGACCTATCGCGGGCAAGCCCGCTCCTACAGGCCGCGCACCAGCTGCGCTATCATGCGGCCAGCTGTTTTCAGGTTGAATTAAGGACCTGCGGTTAGTCTTGTTCACGTAGACAACGCATACATCTCCAAGGAGAGACCCCATGAAAACTTTGACTGCCCTGTTCACCGCCGCCGCCCTCGCATTCGGTGCCAACGCCGCCTTCGCCAAGGATGTGCAGCCCGACGAAGTGGTCAAGCTGGTCAACGCCAAGACCATCAAGTCGCTGGATGAACTCAAAGCCACTGCCGTGGCCAAACACCCCGGCGCCACCGTGACTGACTCGGAGCTCGAGAACGAATACGGCCGCTACATCTACAAGGTCGATCTGCGCGACGCGCAGAACGTCGAATGGGACGTCGACCTCGATGCCAAGACCGGCGAAGTGCTGAAGGACGAGCGAGACAACTGATGAGCGAGTTACCGCGAACGGCGCGCTACCTGGCCCTGGCCCTGCTGGCCGCCTGTTCGCTGGCCGCCGCCCGCGACCTGGACCAGGATGAAGCCCTGGAGCTGCGCAAGCAGGGCATCATCCTGCCGCTGGAACAACTGCTCGAAACCGCCCTGGGGCGTTACCCCGGGGCGCGCCTGCTGGAGGCGGAGCTTGAAGAAAAGCACAAGCGCTACGAATATGAAGTCGAGCTGCTGACCCCCCAGGGCGTGGTGCGCGAGATCAAGCTCGACGCCCGCACCGGTGCGCTGCTCAAAGACGAGGAAGACGACTGAATGCGCCTGCTGCTGGTCGAAGACAATGTGCCTCTGGCCGACGAACTGACCACCGCCCTGCAACGCCAGGGGTACGCCGTGGACTGGCTGGCCGATGGCCGCGATGCGGTGTACCAGGGTCAGAGCGAACCCTATGACCTGATCATCCTCGACCTGGGCCTGCCCGGCCTGCCAGGGCTCGAGGTGCTGGCGCAGTGGCGCGCGGCGAAGCTGGCCGCCCCGGTGCTCATTCTGACCGCCCGCGGTTCATGGGCCGAGCGCATCGAAGGGCTCAAGGCCGGTGCCGACGACTACCTGACCAAACCCTTCCACCCCGAAGAGCTGCAACTGCGCATCCAGGCCCTGCTGCGCCGGGCCAAGGGGTTGGCCAACCAGCCACGCCTGGAAGCTGCCGGCCTGCACCTGGACGAATCGCGCCAATGCGTCAGCCGCGAAGGCGTCGACATCCAGCTCACCGCTGCCGAGTTTCGCCTGCTGCGTTACTTCATGCTGCACCCGGGCCAAGTGCTTTCCAAAAGTCACCTGGCCGAGCACCTGTATGACGGCGAGACCGAGCGCGATTCCAACGTGCTCGAGGTGCACGTCAACCACTTGCGGCGCAAGCTTGGTCGCGCGGTGATCGAGACCCGCCGCGGCCAGGGTTACGTGTACGCCGGGAGCGCCGCGTGAAGTCGATCCAGGCGCGCCTGAGCCTGGGCCTGGTGGCGGTACTGGTGGTGGTGGGCCTGGGCGTGGCGCAACTGACGCTGTGGCTGTTCGAGGCCGGCTTGCAGCGCTACCTGGAAACCGGCCTGCGCAAGGAGAGCGAGAACCTGCTGGTGGCGCTGGTGCGCGGGCCGAACGGCTTGCAGCTGGACGAGCGGCGGATTTCCTCGGCCTATCAGCGGCCATTTTCTGGCTATTACTTTCGCATCGACTTCGACCAGGGCACCTGGCGTTCGCGTTCGCTGTGGGACCTGGACATGCCCAAGCCGGCCAAGCCTGGCTTGGACGACGGCCATGAACTGGGCCCCGAAGGCCAGCAACTGCTGGCCTACCGTGGCGACTACCGGCGCCTGGGCCAGGACATTTCGATCAGCGTAGCCCAGGACTATTCGCCGGTGCGTGAGGGCTTTCGGCGCATGCAGCAGATCGGCCTGGGCATCGGCCTGGTGGCGCTGGTGCTGGTGCTGGTGTTGCAGCGCATCACCGTGACCCGCTCGCTGCGCCCATTGGAACGCGCCCGCCGGCAGATCGCCCAGTTGCAGCAGGGTCAGCGTTCGCAGCTGGACGCCGAGGTGCCCAGCGAGTTGCAGCCGCTGGTGGACCAGATCAACCACCTGCTGGCCCATACCGAAGACAGCCTGCGGCGCTCGCGCAATGCGCTGGGTAACCTCGGCCATGCCTTGAAAACGCCGTTGGCGGTACTGCTGAGCCTGGCCGCCAGCGAGCGCCTGCAAGACTTGCCCGAGGTGCAGGCGCAGTTGCGCGAGCAGCTGGAGCAGATTCAGCAGCGCCTGGCCCGCGAACTGAACCGCGCGCGCCTGGCCGGCGATGCGCTGCCCGGCGCGCAGTTCGACTGCGATGCCGAGTTGCCGGGGTTGCTGTCCACGCTTGGGATGATCCACGGCGAAGGGCTGTTGCTGGTGCGCGACGTGCCGCCCGGGCTGCTGTTGCCCTGGGACCGTGAGGACTTGCTGGAGCTGCTCGGCAACCTGCTGGATAACGCCTGCAAATGGGCTGACAGCGAGGTGCATCTGGGCATTGCGCCGAGCACCGAGGGTTACCAGTTGTGGGTTGACGATGACGGCCCCGGCATTCCCGAGAGCCAGCGCCTGCAGGTGCTGGAGCGCGGTTCGCGGCTGGACGAGCAGGTCGACGGCCATGGCCTGGGGCTGGGCATAGTGCGCGATATCGTCGAGGCCTGGGGCGGGCGCATGGCCTTGCTCGACAGCACCCTGGGCGGGTTGCGGGTGAGCATCGAGTTGCCGCGCAAGCATCGTTGATCTGCATGTGGCCTCATCGCAGGCTGCTACAGGCGCTTGCGATCCCTGTAGGAGCCGGCTTGCCGGCGATGAGGCCAGGCCTGCAAAAATATTGCACTTCTAGCGCACTTTTTTGAATTAGCCCCAAAACGGTGCGCCCGGCACAATCCCTCCTCACGAAACCCCTGCGGTTTCCATCTCTCCATGGACGGAGCCCCTTGCGTTATTGCATTTGCAATACAGGGCCCAGGCCGGTTGCGCTGGGCTTTCTTTTCCACCATAAAAAATACGACCCCATTACTTCGATGTCTGCCACGCGTCCTGAAAGTCGTCTGCAGCGCCTGCTACCGGCGCCCCTGAACATCCCCCCCAAAGAATGGTTGCGCGCAGGCCTTGGCGGGCTGCTTGGCCTGTTCCTCGCCGGCTACCTGTGCAGCCTGGCCTATGGCCCGTCCGTCGCCCTGCATCTACTTGGACCGCTGGCAGCTTCGGCGGTGCTGGTGTTCGCCGTGCATTCCGGCCCCTTGGCCCAGCCGTGGCCGGTACTGGGCAGCTATGCGTTGGCCGGCGCAGTTGGCCTGGCCATGCGCCACAACTTCGGTGACGGCCTGTGGGTGGCTGCCGCTGCGCTGGGTATCGCCCTGGTGCTGATGTGCCTGCTGCGCTGCCTGCACCCGCCGGGTGGCGGTGTGGCGGCAAGCGCGGTGCTGGCCGACCCGGGGCTGGTTGCCATGGGTGATCACCTGCTCGAGCCGGTGCTGCTCAATGCGTTGATCCTGGTGGCGGTGGCGGTGCTCTACAACCGCTTGACCGGTGTGCGCTACCCAAAGGGCGCGGCTCCGCGCAAGGACCTGCACCACACCCACGACCCGCTGCCCGGCGAGCGCGTAGGCATCAGCGCAGACGACCTGGACCAGGCCCTGGAAGAGATCGGCGAGTTCGTCGACGTGACCCGCGACGAGCTGGAACGGATCATCCTGGCTACCGAGCAGCACGCCCTGCAGCGCAGCCTGGGCGGCATCACCGCTGGCGCCGTGATGTCCCGCGACGTGCAGTCGGCCAACCCCGGCACCACCCTGGAGCAGGCCTGGAAGATGCTCGATGGGCATCACCTGAAGACCCTGCCGGTGGTGGAAAACGGGCGCCTGGTGGGCATCGTCAGCCTCAGTGACCTGGTTGGCCCGGCCATGGCCCGCAGCCGTTTCAGCTGGCGCGGGTTGCTGCGCCGCCAGACTGTGCGCCTGGAGCAGGTGATGAGCCGGAGGGTGGTCAGTGTCGGCAGCGCCCACCCGCTGGAGCGCCTGCTGCCGCTGCTCAGCGAGCAGGGCCTGCATTGCCTGCCGGTGCTGGATGATGGGCGTTTGGTAGGGGTGATCACCCAGACCGACCTGATCGCCGGCCTGAAGCGCCACCTGCTCAATGCCGCAGCGTTGGCCTCAGATAAGCGGGTCCCAGCGCTGTGACCAGTCGCTCATGTCGCCGGCCACCAGCTGGCGCAGCACGCTGAAGGCCTGTTGCAGGGCCTCGCTGTCGCGCTTGCGGGCGTACACGAGGAAGGTCGGGTAGGTGAACTCCGGCGCCTGCGGCACCCGCTCGAACACCCCGCTTTGCAGATAGGCTTGCACCACCCGTGTGCGGAAGTAGCCGCTGCCGCCGCGGTCGAGGATGAACTGCAAGGCCAGTGGCCCGAGGTTGAAGCTCAGCGCCGGGCGCGACAGGTCGGGCAGGGCGGCGTCGTGCTGACGGCGGAACGCCTCGCCCCAGTCGATGTAAATGTAAGGCTCCGGGACATCCACCCGGCGCACGCGGATCAGCTTTTCTTCCATCAACTGCTCCACCTGCAGCCCCGGGCCGTAGGTGGGCTGGTATACCAGTGCGGCGTCCAGCAGGCCCATTTCCACTTTGCGCAGCAGTGATTCGCCGTCACTGACTTCGCTGCGGATGGCGTGGCTGGGCAGCTCGATGTGCAGGGCGCTGACCCAGTCGAGCATCATGGGGTTGCCCAGGCTCACCTCGCCACCGATGTGCAGCACCTGCTGGCAGCCCTGGGGCAGGGGCAGGTCGCGGCGGGCGGCTTCCCAGGTTTGCACCAGCTGGTTGGCGTAGGTGACGAAGGCCTCGCCGTCGCTGGTCAGGCTGGCGCCGTTGTGGTTGCGGATGAACAGTTGGCAGCCCAGTTGCTGTTCCAGGCGCTGGACGCGGGCGCTGATGGCGGTCTGGGAGACGAACAGGCGTTCGGCCGCGGCGGCCAGGCTGCCGCAGCGGACGATTTCCAAGAAGGTTCGGGCCTGGTCGATGTCCATTGGGCTGCTCTGTGGTGGGGGTTGGGTATTCTAGAGCGGTTTGCACCGAAATGGGGCTTTGGGTTGCCCTGAGGGGGTAGGGTACGGCTTGGTGGCGATGGCGTTGGTGTGGGCGTTTTACATCTTGCGGTGTAAGTTGTTTGATCTGTTTGATCTGTTTGATCTGTTTGATCTGTTTGATCTGTTTGATCTGTTTGATCTGTTTGATCTGTTGGTATTTGTATTGGTTGGTTTTGATAATTTTATGCGCATTCATTGAGGGTGTCAGAAATTTTGTGTTCGGGCATAACATGAGTAAGAGGTGCATGTATGCCAACCAAGAAGAAACCCTTGCGTGACCTGCCCAAAATCCCCAAAGAGCTGCTGGAGCAGTTCGGTGAGGGCCTGATGTCCGCAGAAGCTATTGAGGATGCCTCTGCGGCGTTCAAGAAGGCCCTGATCGAGCGCGCCTTGAGTGCCGAGCTCGGTCACCACCTGGGCTATCCTCCGGGCGCGCAGCGCCCGGAGGATGAAACCAATCAGCGTAACGGCAAGAGTAGCAAGACGGTTTTGACCGGTGATGGCCCGCTACGGCTGGAAATCCCTCGTGATCGCGACGGTAGTTTTGCGCCCATTCTGATCCCCAAGCATGAGCGGCGTTACACCGGTTTCGATGACAAGATCATCGCCATGTACGCCCGTGGAATGACGGTCAGAGAGATCCGAGCCTTTCTGTCCGAGCAGTATGGAACAGAGGTCTCACCCGACTTCATCAGCTCTGTGACAGACGAGGTCATGGACGAGATTGGCGCGTGGCAACAGCGGCCACTGGAGCCGATGTACCCGGTCATTTTCTTCGATGCGCTGCGGGTGAAGATCCGCGAAGAGGGCCTGGTGCGCAACAAGGCCATTTACTTGGCCCTGGGCGTTCTTCCCGACGGAACGCGAGATATCCTGGGCATCTGGATCGAGAACACCGAGGGTGCGAAGTTTTGGATGAAGGTCTTTAACGATCTCAAGACGCGCGGTGTCGAAGATGTGCTGATTGCCGTGACCGATGGCCTCAAAGGTATGCCAGAGGCTCTCAGTGCCGTGTTTCCAGAGACGACGTTGCAAACGTGCATCGTACACCTGATCCGCAACAGCCTCGACTTCGCGGCCTGGGACAAGCGGCGAGCTCTGGCCAAGGAGCTGAAGCCGATTTACCAAGCCATCAATGCTGAAGCGGCTGAGCAAGCACTCGATGAGTTTGAGAACGGGCCGTGGGGCGAGAAATATCCAACGGTGGTGGCTGCTTGGAGACGGGCTTGGGATCGCGTGATTCCATTCTTTGTTTTCCCGCCCGCCATCCGGAAGGTGATCTATACCACCAACGCCATCGAGAGCATCAACGCCCAGCTACGCAAGGTCATCAAGACTCGTGGGCATTTCCCGAATGATGACGCAGCGACCAAACTGATCTGGCTGGGATTGCGCAACATAACAGCCAATTGGGGAAAGCCGGCCCATGACTGGAAAAGCGCGATGAATCAATTTGCGATTCTGTATGGAGATCGGTTCATCAGGCCGACCTGGTGAGAATCAGGGCCTGCCTGACGGCAGGCCGTTACCGGCCCGCACACAAAAAATCTGACAGTCCCCATTCATTATTTGTATTGACGCTTATTCACCTTTCCGCCCTTACGGCGGCTCACTTTTTGAGGGATCAAAAAGTAAGCAAAAAATCCTCGCTCCATTCATCCGGCCCCTGCGCTTCGCTCCGGGGTTCCCTCACTCCGGGCTTGCTCCGGGGGTACGCGCCGACGGGCCGTCCCTGGCCCGATCGGCGCTCGACCGGCATCCATGCCGGTCGCCCCCCTACGCAATCCCTGCGTTCGGCCTCCTGAAGTCGCGAAGTTAGGGGCGGCGCCTGCACTGGCGCAGCTAACCGCTAGTTGCATTTGTGGGACCTCAGGATTGCAATCGCCGGCAAAGCCGGCGATAGGGTCCGAACAAACAACACATCAATAACAATAAAACCAACATCCCAGCTCTTGATCTGGCTCTTGATCTGGCTCTTGATCTTGCTTCTAAGTGCGCGATAGCCCAGGCAACACAAATCGCGACTTCAGGAGGCCGAGCGTAGGGATTGCGTAGGAGGGCGACCGGCATGGATGCCGGTCGAGCGCCGATCGGGCCAGGGACGGCCCGTCGGCGCGTACCTCCGGAGCAAGCCCGGAGCGAGGGAACCCCCGAAGCGCAGCGTAGGGGGCCGGATGATGGGAGCAGGCGGCTTTGGTTACTTTGGCCGCCCAAAGTAACCCGCCGTAAGGGCGGAAAGGTGACAAAAAGCCGCCATCGTCAATGAATGCGCATACATCTCCAAAAGCAATCACCATAAACTTCGAACCCGAACCCGAACCCGAACCCGAACCCGAACCCCCCCAGCGCAAATCTGCACAACCCTTAAGACATAAGTCCCATGGCAGCCCCACCCCCGCCAGCCATACTCACCGTTCGCCCTTCAATAACAACAAGTACCGGGTAGCGAACCAATGACCTATCAGCACAGCTACGCCCATTCCATCGCCGACCCTGCGGCCTTCTGGCAGGCCCAGGCCGAACAGCTGGCCTGGCACCGCAAGCCAACCCTCACCCTGCAACAAAACCCCGACGGCACCCACCGCTGGTTCGAAGACGGCCGCCTGAACACCTGCCACCTGGCCCTCGACCACCAGATCCAGCAAGGCCGTGGCGAGCAACTGGCGCTGATCTACGACTCACCCGTCACCGGCACCCAGCAAAGCTTCACCTACCACCAGCTACGCGACGAGGTGGCGCGTCTGGCCGGCCTGCTGCGCTCGCTGGGCGTGGGCAAGGGCGACGGGGTGATCATCTACATGCCCATGGTGCCCCAGGCCGCCATGGCCATGCTCGCCTGCGCGCGCATCGGTGCCGTGCACTCGGTGGTGTTCGGCGGTTTTGCCGCCAATGAGCTGGCCCTGCGCATCGACGATGCCCGGCCCAAGCTGCTGCTCACCGCCTCCTGCGGGCTGGAGTTCGACCGGGTGATCGAATACAAGCCACTGGTCGACCGCGCCCTGCAACTGGCCCGCCATCAGCCCGGGCATGTGCTGGTGCTGCAACGCCCCCAGGCCACCGCCGAGTTGCAACCTGAAAGGGATCTGGACTGGCAGCAGGCGCTGGCCGGCGCCCAGACGGTAGACCCGGTGGAACTGGCCGCAGGCGACCCGCTGTACATCATGTATACCTCCGGCACCACCGGCAAACCCAAGGGCATCGTGCGCGAAAACGGTGGCAACGCCGTGGCCCTGTGCTACGCCATGCGCCACGTCTACGGCATGCAGGCGGGTGATGTGTGGTGGGGGATTTCCGACGTCGGTTGGGTGGTGGGCCATTCGCTGATCGTCTACGGGCCGCTGATGAGCGGCTGCACCACGGTGTTCTACGAGGGCAAGCCGATCCGCACCCCGGATGCCTCGGCCTACTGGCGGGTAGTGCAGCAGTACAAGGTCAATGCGCTGTTCTGCGCGCCCACCGCCATGCGCGCGATCCGCAAGGAAGACCCCGAGGGCGAGCTGATTCGCCGCCACGACCTCGGCTCGCTGCGCCAGCTGTTCCTGGCCGGCGAAAAGCTCGACTCCAGCACCCACGAATGGCTGGAGCGGGTCAGCGGCAAGCCGGTGCACGACCACTGGTGGCAGACCGAGACCGGCTGGCCGGTCACCGCACCCTGCGTTGGCCTTGAAGGCAGCGCGGCACGACCAGGGTCGAGCAACCGCGCGGTGCCGGGCTACCACGTGCAGGTGCTGGACGACGACGGCAAGCCGCTGGGGCCGAACCAGCAGGGCGCCATCGTCATTGCCCTGCCATTGCCGCCGGGCTGCAGCCAGACCCTGTGGGGCGACCACCCGCGCTATCTGGAGGCCTACCTGCACAGCTACCCCGGCTACTACCATACCGGCGACGGCGGCTACCTGGACGATGATGGTTTCGTCTACATCATGGGCCGCACCGATGACGTGATAAACGTGTCCGGCCACCGGCTGTCCACTGGCGAAATGGAAGACCTGGTCGCCCGCCACCCGGCAGTGGCCGAATGCGCGGTAATTGGCGTGCATGACGAGATCAAGGGCCAGGTGCCACTGGCACTGGTGGTGCTCAAGGACGGGCAGGGCATTGGCGAGGTGCAGTTACAGGGCGAGTTGGTGACCAGCGTGCGCGAGCACATTGGTGCGTTGGCCTGCTTCAACCGTGTGCGGCTGGTCAAGCGCCTGCCCAAAACCCGCTCGGGCAAGATTTTGCGAGCGGTGCTGCGCAAGATCGCCGACGGGCAGGCCTATGTGCCGCCATCGACCCTGGATGACCCGGCGGTGCTGGGGGAAATCGAAGGAGTGCTGGCGGACCTGCCCAGGGCGGGCTGATGCATTGGCCGTACTGGCCTCATCGCCGGCAAGCCGGCTCCTACATGAGATCGCATGCCCCTGTAGGAGCCGGCGTGCTGGCGATGAGGCCGGTTCAGGTTAACCCATCCTGCGGCCCCACCTGATGCAACTGCCCCAATCGGCTGCGGGTACGCATCAGGTCGGCCAGCGGCCCGTCCAGGCTGTCGGCCAGTGGCCGCTGGCCAATCACAGTCACCTGCCGGTCCTGGTCGTACAGCACGTCCACCAGGTTGACGAAGCGCTGCTGCGCCGCCAGCGAACATTCGGCCAGGTCGTCCAGGCCATCGATGATCCAGTGTTCGTAGCGCTCGGCGAGCACCAGGTAATCGATCACCGCAGTGGCCTGCTCGCACAGGTCGGTGAAGGCGAACATCACCCGTTGGCCGTCCTCGGCCAGCACCCGCAGCGGGCGCTTGTTGACTTCCAGCACCTGCGGTTGCGGCGCAGGCAGTTGCAAGGTTGCGCGCTGCGCCGCATCTCCCGGCCACACATAGTGCCCCTGGGTGAACCGTTGGTGCGCGCGGTTGGCCGGCAGGCTGCGAAAATCCGTGTCACCACCGACTTCCAGCACCTGCATGCGGCCATGGATCAGGCGGATCACCGGCAGGAAGCGTTCGTGGTAAAGCGGGTTGGGCAGCAGGCCCTCAGGGGCGTAGTTGGAGGTCACCAACAGCAGGATGCCGCGCTCGAACAGGGCGTTGAACAGCCGGGTCAGCAGCATCGCGTCGCCGATGTCATGTACGTGGAATTCGTCGAAGCACAGCACCTGAACCTCACCCAGCAGCTCGTCGAGAGTGGCGCCGAGGGCATCGGGCAGTGCGCGGTGGCGGTGCATGCCCTGGTGCAGGCGGGCAAAGAAGTCGTGAAAGTGCAGGCGGCGCTTTTCCGGTATCGGTACCGCCGCGAAGAAGTTATCGAGCAACCAGCTCTTGCCGCGGCCCACCGAACCGTACAGGTACAGGCTGCTGGGTTGGCCCTGGTCAAGGGCGGCCAGTTGCGCGGCCATGGCCTCGATCACCCGGCACTGGCCCTCGCTCAGGGTGTAGCCGCGCTCGGTGGCCTTGGCCTGGAAGTGCGTCATCAACGTGCATTGCTGCGCGGCGGCGGGGCGTTGGCGGCGCAGGGGGGCGGGGATCCAGGTGGACAACGGGTGGCTCCTAGGCGAGGGCAGGGCGCGGCGTGCTTGGGGCCTGGATTTTGACCAATAGGCAGGCCGGTGGGCAAGTGTCGGGGGCAGGGTCAGAAACCGTCCTGTGCCGGCCTCATCGCCGGCAAGCCGGCTCCTACAGGGACCGCACCCGCCTGAAGGTCATGCGGCCCCTGGAGGAGCGGCTTTAGCCGCGAACACCTGCTTAGCCGGTGCCAGGCACTGCGTCGCCTGCACCCATGGAATCAGCCCTTGCGCTCCAGCTGCCGCTCGATCATGTACTTCACCGCCAGGCGTTTCTCCTTCAGGTGGCGTAAATCCTCGTCGACGAAGTTGCCCGCCGAAATGGCCTCGGCTGCCAGCACCTGGTTGTCGATATCGACATATTCATCCAGCAGCCGATCGAGCACCTGGTCGTGTTGGCGGCGTTGCTGAACGATTTCGCGGGGGTAGTGCAGGTCCTGGTACAGGTCGTGGGAAACTGGCATGGCGCCCTCCTTGTGTCTGCGCGGGTAAGCTCTACCTGATTGGAAGGGTCGATCACGATTGTGTTGAAGCGAAGCGGAAGAAAAACGACGGATGGTTGCCGCGAGGCCCATGGCGGGGTTGGCCGGTTATCAGGCAAACACCAGAGGGAAATAGGTGGGTTGGAGTAACTTGCTGTTTTCCAGCGTTTTTTTTCAAAAAAAGCTTTTCAACCGAAAACTTCGCTGGTAAAGTGCCGGCCATTCCTGCACAGCGGCACACGCTACGGGCAGTGAATAGTCAGATCGACGGTTGCATCAGCCAGCCGTCCTATCCGATACAGGGGCGTCGCCAAGCGGTAAGGCAGCAGGTTTTGATCCTGCCATGCGTTGGTTCGAATCCAGCCGCCCCTGCCATTACTCTCTCAGCAGTTGCATATCTCCCCAATCGCCTTCTGGCGATTTTTTTCATTCTGCCTTTCGCTTTTCCAGCAGCTCGGCCAATGCCAGGGCCAGCGCCTGCTCGTGCACCGGTTTCTGTATGACCAGGCTGCGCTCCAGGGCAAACTCTTCCAGCTCGGCGTAGCCTGTCAAAAACACCACCGGCAACTGCGCGAAGCGCTGGCGGGCGGCCAGGGCCAGTTGTTCGCCGTTGAGCCCTGGCATGGCGAAATCGGTCAGCAGCAGGTTGATGCTGTCGTCCAGCAGCGCCAGTGCCTGCTGGCCGTTATCGGCCTGGCGTACCTGGTAGCCCAGGCGGCGCAGCACATCACCGATCATTTCGCGTACCAGGTGGTCGTCGTCCACCAGCAGAATGCGCTGCCCGGCGCCGCTGGCCGGCAGGTTGCGGGCTTTGGTTTGTTCGGCGAGCGGAGCGGTTTGCGCCGTGCGTACTGACGGCAGGTACACGCTGACTTCGGTGCCGCGCCCGGGGCGGGTGTCGATGCGTACGCCGCCGCCAGACTGCTTGGCAAAGCCGAATACCTGGGCCAGGCCCAGGCCCGAACCCTTGCCGATATCCTTGGTGGTGAAGAAGGGTTCGAACACCTTGGCCAGCACCTCTTCGCTCATGCCGCAGCCGGTGTCGCCAATGCTCAGCACCACGTATTCCCCAGGCTCGGGGTCTTCCGGGCGACGCGGGCGGGCGCTGACTCGGGTGTTGCGGGTGGCCAGGGTCAGCTGGCCGCCGCTGGGCATGGCATCGCGGGCGTTGATCGCCAGGTTGAGGATGATCATCTCGGTCTGGGTCGGGTCGGTCAGCGCATGCCACAGGTCGCGGGCCAGGTCCAGGCGCACGGCGATGCGCCCGCCGAGGGTGCGGCTGAGCAGTTCTTCCAGCCCCGAGAGGGTGTGGTTGAGGTTTAGCGGCACCGGCTCCAGGCGCTGTTTGCGCGAAAAGGCCAGCAACTGCGCGGTGAGCTTGGCGCCACGCTCGCCCGCTTCGCGGATGTGTTGCAGGCGCTTGTCGGCCTTGTCCAGCTGGCCCTTTTCCAGGTCGCGCTGCAGAAAGCTGGCGCCGGTGAGGATCACCGTCAGCAGGTTGTTGAAGTCGTGGGCCACGCCGGCAGTGAGCTGGCCCACCGCTTCCAGGCGCTGCATCTGTTGCAGCGCAGCTTCGACACGTTCGCGCTCGGCGATCTGTTCGCGCAGCCGGTTGTTGGCTTCGGCCAGGTCCAGGGCGGCCTCGCGTTCGCTGGTGATGTCGCGGGCGACCACGTGCAGCAAGGTGTCATCGGGCACCACTACCCACGACAGCCAGCGTTGCTGGCCGCTGGCATGCAGGATGCGCCCGACGAAACGTGCGCTGGTGCGCCCCAGCGACAGCGCGGCCAGCTCGGCCAGCAAGGCGTCCTGGTCGACCTCCGGCAGCAACTGCAGCAGTGAAACTTGCCCGAGGCGCTCTCGGGTAAAGCCCAGGCTGGCTTCCCAGGCCGGGTTCAGGGCAACGGGCGTGAGGTCTTTGTTCAGCACCGCCAGCAAGTCCTGGGACAGCTCCCAGGCGCGGTCGCGCTCGCGGGTGCGGCGTTCCACGCGTTCGCCGAGCATTGCGTTGAGCTGCTCCAGGGCGCGTGTGGCCTGGCGTTGCTGGTGGATATCCTGCAGCACACCGGAAAAGCGCACGCAGTGGCCATCGACGAACTGGGTCTGGCCGCTGGACAGCAGCCAGCGCGGCTCCAGGCCGTTGGGCTGGGCGATGCGAAACTCCACCCGGTAATGGCCGTCGCTGTCCGGGCGCATGGCCTGTTCGACGGCGCCCTGCACCAGGGCGCGGTCATCCGGGTAGACGCCTTGGTAAAACACTTCAAGGGTCATCTCGGTGTCGGCTGGCACGCCGAACAGCGCCTTGCAGCGGTCGTCCCAAAGCAGCTCGCCTTGCCCGGGGCGAAAGTCCCAGGTGCCCATGCCGGCGGCGTCGATGGCAATGCGCGCGCGGGCTTCGACATTGGCCAGGGCTTCTTCGGCGCGGCGTCGGCGCTGGCGTTCCTGCACTTCGGTCAGGGCCCGGCGCACAGCCTTGGGCAGCAGTGGCAGGTTCTTCTTCAGCACATAATCGGTGGCGCCGAGGCGGATCATCTCCACCGCGTGCTCCTCACCATAAATGCCCGAGAGGAAGATGAACGGTACATCCGGCGCCAGGCGCTGGGCGATGGCCAGCACCTCGGTGCCGGACGAGCCCGGCAGCACGCAATCGCAGAGGATCAGGTCGAAGCGGCCATCGGCCAGGGCATGCTCGACGCCGGTGTGGTCGAACACCAGCCGCGAACGAACCTGCAGGCCGCTGCGCTCAAGGCTGGCCAGGGTAAGCTCGGCGTCCAGGCTGCTGTCTTCGACCATCAGCAGGTTGAGTGGCGCGTGCTGCATCCTTTGCCCTCAGTTGCCGGTACGGCGGTTCAGGCGCAGCGAGCCGGGTGGCGGTTCGTTGAGCACCGCCCAGAACACCCCCAGGTCCGAGATGGCGGCGACGAATTCCTTGAATTCCACCGGCTTGACCACGTAGGCATTGACGCCCAGCTCGTAGGCGCGCAGCAGGTCCGGCTCCTCGCGCGAGGAGGTCAGCATGACGGTGGGGATGCTGCGCAGCTCGGCGGTGCCACGCACCACCTTGAGCACCTCCAGGCCATCGACCTTGGGCAGCTTGAGGTCCAGCAGCATCACTGCCGGATTGCCGTCGTCACGTTCGGCGTAGGTGTTGCGCCGCAGCAGGTAATCGAGGGCTTCGGCGCCATCGCGCAGCACGATGACTTCGTTGGCCAACTGGCTGCGCTCCAGCGCAAGGAGGGTCAACTCCAGGTCCCTGGGGTTGTCTTCGACCAGCAGGATGGGCTTGAGCATGATGTGCGTGGTGCCTCAGTGTGCCGCCGCAGGGCGGGGCAGGGTGAAATGAAAACTGGCGCCCTGGCCTGGCTGGCCTTCGGCCCAGACCCGGCCATCGTGGCGCTCGATGATGCGCCGCACACTGGCAAGGCCAATGCCGGTGCCTTCGAACTCTTCCATGCGGTGCAGGCGCTGGAACACGCCGAACAGCTTGCCGGCATAGGCCATGTCAAAGCCCACGCCGTTATCGCGCACGTACACTTCGGTCTCGTGGGCGTGTTGCACGCTGCCCACTTCGATACGTGCAACATCGCGCCCGCGGGTGTACTTGAGGGCGTTGCCGATCAAATTGGTCAGCGCCATGTTGAGAAAGGCCGGGTCGGCGTGGACCTTGGGCAGCTCGGCGACCTGCCAGTGCACCTGGCGCCCGGCATAGTCGGGGGCCGTTTCGTTGCGGATGGCCTCGACCAGCGTGTTGAGGTCCACATCCGACAAGCGTAGCGCCGAGCGGCCCATCTGCGAGAAGTTGAGCAGGTTGTCGACCAGGGTGCCGGCAAAGGCTGCCGCCTCCTCGATATGCGACAAGAAGCGCCGGCCGCGCTCGGACAGGTGCTCGCCCTCGATTTCGCCGAGCAGCTCGCTGTAACCGGCAATGTGCCGCAGCGGTGCGCGCAGGTCGTGGGACACACTGTAGGAGAATGCCTCGAGCTCCTTGTTCGAGCGCTTCAGCTCGCCGGCCAGTTCGGCCAGCTCTTCGGCCTTGCGCAGCACGATGCCCAGTACCGCGCTGCGCAGCTCCAGTACGCTTTCGATGATCAGCGGGCTCCAGGTCGCGCTGAAGCCGCGCACCTCTTCCTGCCAGCGATCGAAGCTGTGCCGCGGGTGCAGGTTGCCTTGCATGTCGGGCAGCTTTTCCGGGCGCCCGGCCCAGTTCACCGTATGCCGCTGTTCGGGGCGGAACCACAGCAGGTAGTGCGAGTGGATCTGCGAGATGGCCACTGCCAGCACGCCCCCGACATGTTCGGCCAGCTCCGGCAGCAGGTCGATGTCGCGACGCACGTTATCGCTTAGAAACAGCCCGTCCCCATCACGTTGCCCCAGCCAGTGCACCAGGGCGTTGACCTGGGCCTGCGGCGGCGTGCTGCCGATCAGGTCGCAGCGGTCGGCGCTGATGATCGCGGCGCCGCTGGCATCGGCGAATTGCAGCATCACTTCGGGCAGGGCCAGCAAGCCTTGGCTGACGCTGTCATGGTCGGCCATGGCGGCGAGCATGCGCACGATGCGCTGGCGCAGGTCGAGCAATTGGCGCGTGCTGTTGTGCGACTCGTGCGCCTCGATCTGCAGCGACAGCACGCTGGCCAGCAGCTCGCAGGCGGTGCGGGTGCGAAAGTCTACACGGCGCGGCGTGGTGTGGTGGCACGACACCAGGCCCCAGAGCTTGCCGTCGACCACGATCGACAGCGACATCGAGGCCAAAGTGCCCATGTTGCGCATGTACTGCAGGTGTACCGGCGACACGCTGCGCAGCGAGGCGAAGCTCATGTCCAACGCCTTGCCGGTACGCGGGTTGGTGGCCGGTACCAGCATCGAGGGCTGATAGTCGGCATCTTCGATCACCCGGATGCGGTTTCTGCGGTACAGCTCGCGGGCCTGCTGCGGGATGTCCGAGGCCGGGAAGCAATGGCCGAGAAAGCGTGGGTAGCCGGGGTCGGCTTCTTCGCTCAGTACCTTGCCCACGCCTGCCTGGTCGAAGCGGTAGGCCTTGACCCGGCCGAAACCGGTGATCTGCTTGATCTGTTGCACCGACTGGCGCAGCAGTTCGTCGATGCTGGTGGCCTGGTGCAGGGTGCTGACGAAGGCGCGTACCAAGGGGTAGTAGTCGCCCTGCGGGCTATCCAGGTGGTTGTCCTCAAGCTCGAGGATCAGCACCTGGTCATGGCGGTGGGCGAGTACCCGCAGCAGGCCCTGGCACGGGGCTTCAGGGTGCAGGCGCAGGTCACCGATGTGAAACGGGAAGATCTCTTCGTCAGGCACGGCGGTGAGTTGGCCGCGCAGGTCGACCCCCGGGGCCAGCAGTTCGGGCAGCGCTCGGCCGAGCAGTTCGCTGGCCGGCAGGCCCAGCCAGCGCTGGCTGTTCTCGCTGGCCTGGAGAATGCGTAGCGTCTGCTCGTCCAGCACCAACAGGAAGCCTTGCGGCTGAATGCTGCCCGGGATCTGGATCGGTTCTTCGGCGCAGCGTTCGATGGCCTGGTCGAGCGGAGTCGGGGCAGTGCTCAAGTGAGTCTCCTGAAGGGGCCTTGCGTATCTGGCTTGCACGGTACCAGAAGCAGGCCCGCTTTGCCGGCATATGGCCTTTTGAGGGGCAGGAAGTTCAAGGGTTTCGTCACAATCACGGTAAATGTCTCATCGGTGCACGGGGGGAAGCCCCACGCTGTTCACTCCCTTTTTACTAATGCCAAAGAGAGATATCCCTCACCCGCCACGAGCATTTCCCACTGCTACGCTCAACCTCAACCTCTTCAGACAAGGATCGACAGGTGACGGAGCGCTTTTTGGCCGGATGGTTGGGCCTGTGGTTGAGCGGCAGTGCCGTGGCGGCGGACTTTCTGGTCGACGTGCAGGTGCTTGTGCAGCGCGGCTGCATGCTGGTCAGCCAGCAACGTGACGCCGGTGCCCAGGCCCTGGGTGTGATCGACCTGGGCAGTGCGGCACGTCTGGACGGCCCAGGTGCGCCCTTGAGCGGCGTGCTGTACAGCCCGCGCCCGCCGCGCCTTGAGTGCAACCCCGATACCACCTACCAGGTGCGCGTCGATGGCGGCCAACACGGTGGCGTCGGCCAGGTGCGCTACCTGGCCAATGCCGATGAGCGTGCCCGCCCGATCCCTTACCGCCTGTATCGCGATGCCGCCTGGCGTGAACCGCTGGAAGTCGGCGTGGCGCAATCGGCGCGGGTGCCGGACAGCGGCTCGGTGGAGCTGCCCCTGTACGCGCGTATCGACAAACTGGCCTGGGTGCCACGGGCCGGGCTGTACGCCGACCTGCTCAAAGTCACCGTCACCTGGTAAGGAGCCCGCATGGCCAAGGACGCGCTGCAACGTACTTCCCTGCTATTGCTGACGCTAGGCCCGATCCTGCTGCCGGGTGGCCTGGCCCATGGCAGCAGCACCGGCTTCATTCAGGCACGGCTGGTGATCAGCGCCGCCTGCCAGGTCAACAGCAACCCGCAGCAACCGGCGACCCTCGGCAACCCCGGGCTGATCGACTTCGGTGCCCAGGGCCCGACCTGGGATCAACCGCTGGCCACCCGCGTGGACGAAGCCGGCGGTGAAGGCAGCCTGCAGATCAGTTGCTCGCCGCAGGTGCGCGCGTTCAGCGTGCGCATCAACGAAGGGCTCAACGGCAGCGACGGTGTGCGTCGCCTGAGCAACGGCCGCGAAACCATCCCCTATCAGCTGGCCATCGACCCTGCTGGCAACAGCCGTTATGCCATCGGCCAGGCCCGCAACTTCAGCATCAGGGGCACCCAGCAGGTGCCCGTGCCCATTTACGGCGTGGTGGTCGCGCAGCCGCGAGCACTGCCGGCCGGGCTGTACCGCGACACCCTCAGAGTGACCCTGGACTGGTAACACCCAAGGAGATCCCGATGCCCAAGCACTACACCCGCTGCCTGCTCGCAGGCCTTGGCCTGGCCCTGGCGTCACAGGCCCAGGCAGCTACCGTGACCGGTACCATCAACTCGACCCTGACCCTGACCGCCGCCTGCCAGGTCAACGGCGGTACCGGTACCTCGGGGCTGAACTTCGGTACTTTGAACTTCGGCACCCAGGACGCCCTGTTCACCACTGCCAATGCCCAGGTGCTGGGCCCTGGCGGCGGTGCCATGAGCATCCTCTGTTCGTCGGGCACGGTGCCGGCGGTACGCGTGCGCGCCGGCAGCCATGACGGCCAGTCCACTGGCGGCACCCGTGCGCTGGCCGACGGTGCCGGCAACTTCGTGCCCTACGACTTCTACACCGACTCCGGGCGCACCCAGCTGCTGGCCATCGACGGCACCATTACCTTGCCCACCAGCACGGGGGTTGCCCAGACCGTCAACCTGTATGGCCAGGCGCGCGGCAAGGCGGGCCTGCCGGCCGGGGTGTACACCGACACGGTGGCGGTCGAGCTGAGCTTCTGAGCCATGCCCGGCGCGTGGCGGTTGCTTGGCCTGGGCCTTGCGCTGGCGCTGGCGCCACCGGTGCAGGCGGTCACCACCAGCACCTTCCAGGTGTCGGCGACCATTGCCGCCGGCTGCCTGGTGGTGGGCGGTGTGACGGCTTATGGCGTGCTTGACTTCGGCACCCGCTCGGCGCTGGCTACCGGGGTGGTCGGCACCTCGCTGGGCGGCACCACGGTGACCTTCCAGTGCACCCCGGGCGTGGGCCTGAGCATGAGCCTGGATGGCGGGCAAAACAGCGCCAGCGGTACGCGCAACCTCAAGCGCAGCGGCGGCACCCAGTTGCTCGCCTATCAGCTTTACAGCGACGCCGCCTACAGCCAGGCGCTGGGCATTGGCAGCAGCGTCACGGTGAGCTACAGCGACCCGAACGCCATCAAGTTGCCGGTGTACGGGCGCACCACCTTGCCCGGCAACCTGCCGGCCGGAACCTACACCGATGTCGTGCAAGTGACGGTGACCTGGTAAGCCCAGGCGCCGCAAAACCAGAAGAAGGAGAGGGGCATGCGGGCAGGCGCGAAACTGGCGCAGGGAATCATCGGGCTGATGTGGCTGGCAAGCCTGCCGGCCTTCGCCGCCACCTCGGTGCTGATCTGGCCGATCGACCCAGTGCTGGAGGCCGACCAGAAGGCCGGCGCGTTGTGGCTGGAAAACCGCGGCAGTACGCCCACCAGCCTGCAGGTGCGGGTGTTCGCCTGGCGCCAGGGCGAGTACCAGGAGCAGTTCCAGGCTCAGCGCGAGATCATCGGCAGCCCGCCGGTGGCCAACATCCCGCCGGGGCAGAAGCAACTGATCCGCCTGACCCGCACCGGCAGCTCGCCGGCCGGGCAGGAGCAGGCCTACCGCATCATCATCGACGAGATCCCTTCACCGCTGCCCAGCGACCCGGCCAGCGAAGGGCCGAAAGCCGCCATTCGCCTGCAGATGCGCTACTCGGTGCCGCTGTTCGTCTACGGCGAGGGGCTGTGGGGCAAGGCCGACCCGGAAGGCAAACGCAGCGCCGACGGCGTCGGCAAGCCGCAGTTGAGCTGGCGGGCGGTGTCGGTGCAGGGCAAGCCCTATGTAGAGCTGCGCAACAGTGGCCCGGTGCATGCGCGGCTGACCGACGTGGTGCTGCAGCAGGGCGGCCAGGAGCGGCCGTTGGTGGAGGGGTTGTTGGGCTATGTGCTGCCCGGCGCCAGCATGCGCTGGCCGGCCCCGTCCGCGCCCGGCGCGGCCAGTGTGCTCAAGGGGCGGGTCAACGGCCAGGATACGGCACAGGCGATCAAGCAAGGCCTGTAGTGACAAGAACCGGTGAACGTCAGGGCCCAGGGAGGACCCGGCAATGGTTGGAAATCGTGTGTGATTTGGGGGCGAGCGGTAACGCATCGGTTGTGGCTGGGCCTGGCCGTGCTAGGGCTCGGCCAGGCGGTGGCCGACGAGCTGCCGCCGCCGCCGACCGAAAGTGCGGCCATAGCCGATGCCACGCTCTACCTCGACCTGCTGGTGAACCAGGTGGGCAAGGCTGAGCTGGTGCCGGTGCAGCAGCGGGCAGGGCGCCTGTACCTGCCAAGCGAGGTGCTGCGTGACGCCGGCATCACGCTGCCGGGCAACCCCCAGGGCGAGGTGGCGCTGGACGACATTCCCGGCCTGCACAGCGACTACGACAGCCAGAACCAGCGCCTGCTGCTGCAAGTACCGCCTGCCTGGCTGCCTGACCAGCAGGTGGGTGACCGCGGCCTGTACCCGGCCAGCGATACCCGCACCAGCTTCGGCGCGTTGCTCAACTACGATGCCTACCTCAACGACACCGACGACGGCGGCACCTACCTGGCCGCCTGGAACGAGCTGCGCCTGTTCGATACCTGGGGCAGCTTCTCCACCACCGGGCAGTGGCGCCAGTCGTTCAACGGCGCGCAAAGCGACACGCGCCAGGGCTTTTTGCGCTACGACACCACCTTCCGCTACATCGACGAGCAGCGCCTGCTCAGCTACGAGGTGGGCGACCTGGTGACCGGCGCCTTACCCTGGACCACCTCGGTGCGGGTCGGCGGGCTGCAGCTGTCGCGGGACTTCGGCGCCCGCCCGGACCTGGTCACCTACCCACTGCCGGCGTTTGCCGGTGAGGCCGCAGTGCCCACTTCGCTGGACCTGTTCATCAATGGCTACAAGACCAGCAGCACCGACCTGCAGCCAGGCCCCTACACCCTGACCAACGTGCCGTTCATCAACGGCGCCGGCGAGGCGGTGGTGGTGACCACCGACGCCCTGGGCCGCCAGGTGTCCACCACGCTGCCGTTCTACGTCACCAGCAGCCTCTTGGCCAAGGGGCTGTCGGACTTCTCGCTGGCGGCCGGCAGCCTGCGCCGCGACTACGCCGTGCGCGACTTCGCCTATGGCCCCGGGGTGGCCTCGGCCAGCCTGCGCCACGGGCTGTCGGACTTCTTCACCCTGGAGACCCACGCCGAGACGTCCGAGTCGCTGATGCTTGGCGGCCTGGGCGGCAACCTGCGGGTGGGTACCTTCGGTGTGCTCAACGCCGCCGTGGCGCAGAGCCGCTTCGACGGCGACAGCGGCCAGCAGGTGGCGCTGGGTTACCAGTACAACAGCCGGCGCCTCGGCTTCAACTACCAGCGCATCGAGCGCCACGGCGAGTACGCCGACCTATCGCTGGTCGACAGCCCCTACACCCGCCTGAGCCGGCGCAGCGAGCAGGCCACCGTGAGCCTGAACCTGGACAGCTACGGCAGCCTGGGCGCCGGCTACTTCGACATCCGCGCCGGTGACGGCTCGCGTACGCGGCTGCTCAACCTCAGCTGGAGCAAGCCGCTATGGGGCAACAGCAGCCTGTACCTGTCGGCCAACCGCGACATTGGCGACAGCCACTGGGCGGTGCAGGCGCAGTTGGTGATCCCCTTCGACCTGCACGGCACCCTGGCCCTTAGCGCCGAGCGCAGCAAGGACGGTCAGGACCTGCAGCGGGTCAACTACAGCCGTGCGGTGCCGGTGGGCGGCGGCGTGGGTTACAACCTGGGCTACGCCACCGGCGGCACCACCGGTGACTACCGCCAGGCCGACCTGACCTGGCGCCTGCAATCGGTGCAGTTGCAGGCGGGGATGTACGGCAGCAGCGAACAGATGACCCGCTGGGCCGATGCCAGCGGCTCGGTGGTGTTGATGGATGCCGGGCTGTTTGCCGCCAACCGCATCGATGATGCCTTTGTGGTGGTCAGCACCAGTGGCTACGGCAATGTGCCGGTGCGCTACGAAAACCAGCTGGTGGGCCGCACCGACCGTAACGGTCACTTGCTGGTGCCCTACAGCAGTGGCTACTACCGCGGCAAGTACGAGATCGACCCCATGGAGCTGCCGGCCGATGTGCTGGCACCGCAGGTGGAGCAGCGTGTGGCGGTGCGCCGCAACAGCGGCTACCTGCTGGAGTTCCCGCTGCGCCGGGTGCTGGCGGCCAGCCTGGTGCTGGTGGACGGCAAGCAGCAGGACCTCAAGCTGGGCAGCCGCGTGCTGCACCAGGAGAGTGGCACAGAGGCGGTGGTGGGCTGGGATGGCCTGGTGTACCTGGAGAACCTCTCACCGAGCAATCACCTGCAGGTGGAGAAGGCCGATGGCGGGCAGTGCCTGGTCGAATTCGCGCTGCCCGAAGGGGAGGGGCCGATCCCGCTGATCGGCCCGCTGGTGTGCCAGTGAGGTTGCATCATGGGGTGTTGCTGCTGGCAGCACTGCTGCCTGGCACGGCCTGGGCGTTGTGCGGGGTGGTGGCCACCGCGCCGGCGGCGTTCGGCTCGATCAACTCGACCCTGGTGCGCACCACCGTGCAAAACGCCTCGACCACCAATGCCGGGTTGCAGTGCACCGGTTCGCTGTTGTCGTTGCTGGTGAGTACCGACCATATCTATGCCACGATCACCGCCAGTACCGGCGGGCTGGTAGGGCCGACCGGCGATGTGATCCCCTACACCCTCTACGCCAACAACACGACCAGCTACCCGATCACCCGCGGCACCCAGTTCGATTTTGCCCGCAACAACCTGGTCGACGCCCTCGGGCTGCTCAATGGCAACACACCCAAGACCGTTCCGCTGTTCATGCGCACCGTAGTAGGGGCCAATGTTGCCGCCGGGACCTATACCGAAACACTGAACATTGCCTGGGCCTGGAACTACTGCGCGGGAATCGGCCTGGGCAATATCTGCCTGGGGCGCGATAACGGCGCTGGCAACCAGACCGTCACGGTCACCCTGACGGTGACCAACGACTGCCAGATCACCACCCCCAACATCAGCTTCGGCAGTGCGCCGGTGGTGGCCGGGTTCGCTACGGTGAACCAGAGTGTCAGCCTGTCGTGCACCAAGGGCAGTGCCTACACGGTGGGGCTGGATGATGGCCAGAACGTTTCGGGTGGGCGCCGGCGGATGAAGTCCGGCACCAGCAACTACCTGGCCTACGACATCTTCAAGAGCGCCGGCACCACCCGCTGGGGCTCGGTGGGCGCGGCGCGGCGTTCGAGCAGCGATGCCAACGTGAACCCCGGCAACGGCACCGGTACCGGCAGCCAGGTGTTCAACTACAACGCCAAGGTGTACACCGACCAGGCCACGCCGCCGGCGGGGAGTTACCTGGATAATGTGATTCTGGATGTGGCGTTTTGAGCAGTCCTACCACCTGACGTGCGCAGCCCATCGCGACACAAGGCCGCTCCTACAGGGGGCGTGCGCCTTTCAACGCAAATCGTCGACCATCTTCAACAGCGTCTCCAGTACTGCCCCGGCCAGCTTCTTCGAGCGTGCGCCCGACCACTCGGCCACAGGCTCCGGCGCATCGTTGTGGTCCTTGAACGGCATTTCCAGGGTCAGCGACAGGCAGTCGTAAGTCTGCCCCACCGCATTGCACGCCAGGGTCATGTTGGCCTGGCCGGGTTCGTCGCGGGTGTAGCCGTACTTCGTCTGGAAGTCCGCGCTCAGGCTGCACAGGGTGCTGCGGAACTGCTCCTCAAGCTTCGCGATGCGCGGGGTGTAGCCCGGGTTGCCTTCGCAGGCAGCGGTGAACACATGGGGGATTTCTTCATCGCCATGGGCATCGACGAAGGCGTCCACGCCGTACAGCTTCATCTGGCTCTGGGCGAAGAACACCTCGGGGCTATGCTCGACGCTGGCGTCCTGCCAGGCGCGGTTGAGGTCCTTGCCCTTGAAGTTGGTGCGCAGGTGGCCGAGGAAGGCGCCGTCGGGGTTCATGTTGGGGATCAGGTACAGGTCGGCCTTGGCCAGCAGTTGCTGGATGCTGGCATCGTTGGCTTCGAGGCGGTCGATCACACCCTCCATGAACCACTCGGCCATGTGCTCGCCGGGGTGTTGCTGAGCGATGATCCACAGCTTGCGCTTGTTCGCTTCACCGGTGCCGGCGCGCAGCAGCGGGATATCGCGGCCCTGCACGCTGCGTCCGCTGGCCAGCAGCTCGACGCCGGGGATGCCACGGGCACGCTCGATCAGCTGGTTGTGGCGGGCACGGGGGTAGGGCTCGAAGTAGGCGAACCAGATCTGCTCCTGCTCGGCCTGCACCTCGAAGCTCAGGGCCTGGCCATCGAACTGGCTGGGCACGCGGAACCAGCTTTGCTGGTCGTAGGAGGCCACCGCGTTGTAGCCGCTCCAGGCGTTCTTGTAGGCGGACTGGTGGGCGTTGTCCAGGCTGAAGCGATGGACCTGGCCGGGGGTGAGGCCGCTGACCTTGAAGTGGAACCACTGGAAGTGGCCGCTGTGGGTGTCGGGGCGGATGTTCAGGTGCACCTGCGCGGGGTTGCTGGCGTCCAGCACCTGAATGTTGCCGGAATCGAAGTCGCAGTCGATGTGCAGCGGGGACAGCGTCACGGTCATTGCCAGGCTCCTGTCTTGGCGTTGTTGTGACGCTAACTGTACACCGCTTGGCGGTGGGGGTGTCATGCGCTTGGCATGGGCCGGGTGGGGACTTCTTGCAGGAGCGGCCTTGTGTCGCGAAAGGGCGCCCCTACAGGGAGATGTGGCGTTTGTGAAGCGGGTCTCAGGCCAGCAGGCCCAGCGCCAGCAGCGCGGCGGCCCCGAGCCCGATGGCAATCGAGCAACCACCCAGCGACAACGCAGCACGGCCCTGGCGGTACCAGCCGTCATGGCCAAGCTGGCGTGCCGGGGCCAGCAGGCTGCGCCAGCGCAGTTCGGTCTGGTGGAAGGCGTGCAGGTGTTCGGGGGCGGCGTCCAGCCAGCGGCGAAAATCAATGCGCTCACAAGCGGTGGCCTGCGGGCTCTGCAGGCGCACGTACCACTGGATGGCGACACTGGCCAGGGCATCGCCCGGCTCGCGGGTGGTTTGCAAGGCCTGGTTCATGTGGCGTTCGATGCTGAGCAGCGGCAGCGACAGGCGCTCGGCAATGGCGGCGAAGCCCAGCTGGTCGAGGCGGCCCAGCAGAAACACCTGCTGTACCCGCCGCGGCAGGCGCTTGAGCGCATGCAGCAGGGTGTCTTCAGCGTGCTGTTCGGCGGTGCGCGGGTCGTGCTCGAGGGGCAGCAGCAAACGGCTCATGGGCAGCTCCTTGCTCAGCATTATAGAAGGGGGAGGGGGCATCTTCCGTGACGCGAAACCAGCTTAGTCTTAACGAGATTGATTCTCAAGTGCTGATTCGGCAAAGATTTGTAATGAGCGTTCACGCTCTGAAACATTTTTGCTATCATCGCCGCCATCAACGATCTTCATTAGCCTGAAGAGCCAAAAAAAATGACCCGGCAAAAAGCCGGGTCAAAAACCGTGATTAGCCTGATGAGGAGATAATCTGAGAGTCCGACCTGAGGACTTTGCAGGTTATCCAGCGGGTCTCGCGACCAGCTGAGTGCAATAATAATCGTTATCATTTGCCAGTCAATTGTTTTTTGCCGTATCCGGTAAAAAACTTTGCTGGCGCACGCCTCATTCCCGCCACGCGGCGTTCTGCCGCTGTGCGGCCGTCACGTCTCCCGTGCTTTTTTCACTCCTGTTCCATGGCTTCGCGCTGCTCCAGCAGGGCGCGGGACATGTTGATCATGTGCATCAGCGCAAATACTACTTCCCGCGTCGTGCCCTGCAGGTGGCTGGCGGTTTCGTGCGCCGTGGCGGCCGCGCATCGCAGCAGCTCCGAAGCGTGGTCGCTGGCCTGTTGGCGGGTGACGCCTTCGCGCAGCGTCCACAACGTGCGCTCCAGGTCGGGTGCGCTGGGGGTGGGGTTGAGGTAGAAGTCGAGGGCGCGACGGGCGGCTTCGGTGTCGAGTTCTGTATCCGTTTTTTTCGAACTGCTCATCCTGATGTACCTGCAAATGCCAATCGGGTAAGGGTGTCAGTCGATATTAATACTTGAAGTATTTTTCCGTGATTCAATAAATAATACTTGATGTGTATTGAGCGCTGAGGGGCAGTCCGTATCGTGCCTGCGATGAACATGGACAAATGGATTGCCCTCGTCCGGGACCGGATCGAGGAGCTGGATATCTCCCAGGAGTACCTGGCAGAACGTGTCGGGGTTTCCCAGGGCAGCGTCGGCCATTGGCTGCGCAAACGCCGGCAACCGCGGGTCGATTCGATGAACCGGGTGTTCGTCGAGTTGGGCATGCCCCACTACCAGGTGAGCATGCAACTGCGCGTGCTCGGCCAGGTGGGCGAGCAGCCCGGCCGCTATGCACTGGAAGACGACGATGATGACGATGGCGGCCAGGCCAGGTACTTCGTGTGCTTCCGCTACCCGCTGCGCCAGTGGGTGGCTTTGGGGCAGGCGCAAGCCGAGCCGCCAGACGCGTTCGAGCAGACCGACTACATGGCCCGGGGCAAGGCGTTCTGGCTGACGGTGGAAAACGACACCATGAGCGCCGCCAGCGGCAAGAGCGTGCCTGAAGGCGCGCGCATTCTGGTCGACGACGGCGTGGCGGCAGAGCCTGGCAAGCTGGTGATCGCCCGGTTGCCTGGCAAGTCGGCGATCTTCAGGCAACTGGCCGAGGAGGGCGGGCAGTTGTACCTCAAGGCCCTGAACAACGCTTACCCGACCCTGGTGTGCGAGGAGGGGTGTGAGTTTCTCGGCGTCGTGGTGAAGATGCACGCGGCGTTGTAGCCTGTACCGGCCTCATCGCCGGCAAGCCGGCTCCCACTGGGGGCGCGCTAGATTTTAGAAATTGAACAAGACAGTTGCTCCCACAGGTACGGCGCTTGCTTCAGGCCTGTGCTGTACCTGTAGGAGCCGGCTTGCCGGCGATGAGGCCGGCTCAGGCAGCACAAGGCAGTTGCTCCCACAGGAGCCGTGGCGCATCTGTCAGACCAGTTCTCTGCGCGGTAGCGCAGCCCACAGGGCAAGCCGGCCGGCTTGACGCTCAGGCCTGCATATCCACCAGCACCGCCCCCTCGCTGACCATTTCCCCCTCCTGGCACATCACCGCCTTGACCACGCCATCCTGCGGCGCGCGGATGCTGTGCTCCATCTTCATCGCCTCCAGCACCACCAGCGCGGTACCGGCCGCCACGGCCTGGCCCGGCTCCACCAGCACCCGTACGATACTGCCGTTCATGGGCGCAGCCAGGCCGCCCTGATGGCCGTGGCTGGCCTCGGCGGCGGCGATTGGGTCATGGCGGGTGACGATATGCAATTCGCCTTGCCACTGAAGGTACAAGGTGTCGCCACGACGCACTGCCAGGTAGCGGCGACGCACGCCGTCCTGGTCGTGGTACAGCTGTTCGCCATCCAGCGTCCAGGTGGACGGCGCGCTGCGTTCCAGGGCAACGGCCTGCTCGTAGACCTCGCATTGCAGGTGCAGGCTGCTGCGCGCTGGCAGGCCCAGACGCAGGCCGTCACGGACATGCCATGGCGAGCTGGGGTCGTCTGCCCGCAGGCGTGCGGGCGCGCTCTGCAGCCAGGCTTCGGCCGCTGCCTCCCAGAACGTGGCAGGCAACGGCTCAACGTCGGGCAGCAGCACCTGCTGGTGACGCGGGATGAAGCCGGTGTCCAGCTCGGCAGCGCCAAACGCCGGGTGCGCGAGGATGCGCCGCAGGAAGGCGATGTTGGTTTTCAGCCCGCCAATGGCGAATTCATCGAGCATCGCCAGCAGGCGCAGGCGTGCCTGCTCACGGTCCTGGCCCCAGGCGATGAGCTTGCCCAGCATCGGGTCGTAGAACGGCGACACCACGTCACCCTCGCTGACCCCGCTGTCCACTCGGCGCCCCTCACCCGGTGCCGATTCGCGGTACAGCGCAAGCGTACCGGTGGCCGGCAAGAATTCATTGGCCGGGTCTTCGGCGTAAAGCCGCACCTCGATGGCGTGGCCGCGCAGCGGTACCTGCTCCTGGGTGATCGGCAGCGCCTCGCCGCAAGCCACGCGAATTTGCCAGGCCACCAGGTCCAGCCCGGTGATGGCTTCGGTGACCGGGTGCTCCACCTGCAGGCGCGTGTTCATTTCCATGAAAAAGAACTCGCCGCGGGCATCGAGCAAAAACTCCACGGTGCCGGCACCTACGTAGCCGATGGCCTGGGCCGCGCGCACCGCGGCCTCGCCCATGGCCTGGCGCAGCTCGGGCGACAGCCCCGGCGCGGGCGCTTCTTCCACTACCTTCTGGTGGCGACGCTGGATCGAGCAGTCGCGCTCGTTGAGGTACAGGCAGTGGCCGTGCTGGTCGGCGAACACCTGGATCTCTACATGGCGCGGCTTGAGCACGTACTTTTCCACCAGCATGCGCGCATCGCCGAACGAAGCCTGCGCTTCGCGTTGCGCCGAGGCCAGGGCATCGGCCAGCTGGCTTTCCTGCTCCACCACCTTCATGCCCTTGCCGCCGCCACCAGCGCTGGCTTTGAGCAGCACCGGGTAGCCGATGCGCTGGGCGGCGGCGCGGAAGGTATCGAGGTCCTGGGCCTCACCGTGGTAACCGGGCACCAGCGGCACCCCGGCCGCCTCCATCAGCGCCTTGGCCGCCGATTTGCTGCCCATGGCGTCGATGGCGCTGGCCGGCGGGCCAAGGAAGATCAGCCCGGCCTGTTCGATGGCGCGGGCAAAGCCCGCGTTTTCTGACAAAAAGCCATAGCCCGGGTGGATGGCCTGGGCGCCGCTGGCGCGGGCGGCGGCAATCAGTTTGTCGACCACCAGGTAGCTGTCGGCGGCCTTGCTGCCGCCCAGATCGACGCGAATGTCGGCTTCGCGGCTGTGGCGCGCGTCGCGGTCGGTGGCGCTGTGCACCGCCACGGTGGTCAGGCCCATGGCCTTGGCGGTGCGCATCACGCGGCAGGCGATCTCGCCGCGGTTGGCCACCAGCAGGGTGGTCAGGGTAGGGCGGCTCATGGGCGCGGCTCCTTGTTGTATTCGGCTTGCCAGGCGGGGCGGCGCTTTTCGAGGAAGGCGCGCAGGCCCTCCTGGCCTTCTGCACTGACGCGAATGCGGGCGATGGTGTTCTCGCAGTAGCGGCGCAGGGCCGGGCTCAGTTCACCGTCGTCCACCTCGCGCAGCAGGTCCTTGGTGGCGCGCAAGGCCTGCGGGCTATTGTGCAGCAGGTTATCGACCCAGGCTGCA
Source organism: Pseudomonas fakonensis (assembly GCF_019139895.1). Classification (GTDB taxonomy): domain Bacteria; phylum Pseudomonadota; class Gammaproteobacteria; order Pseudomonadales; family Pseudomonadaceae; genus Aquipseudomonas; species Aquipseudomonas fakonensis. The sequence continues at coordinate 2,156,658 of NZ_CP077076.1, forward strand.
ACCTGCGTATCCAGTTCGGCGGCCGGGTACACCTCGGCCAGCAGCCCCAGCTCACGGGCGCGCTCGCCGCTGAAACGCTCGGCCGTAAGGGCGTAGCGGCGGGTGGCACGCTCGCCGATGGCCTTGACCACGAACGGGCTGATCACCGCCGGGGCCAGGCCGATGCGTACCTCTGACAGGCACAGTTGCGCATCGATGGTACCGATGGCCATGTCGCAGCAACTGATCAGCCCCAGCGCACCGCCAAAGGCTGCGCCCTGTACCACGGCCAGGGTAGGCACCTTGAGCCTGTGCAGGGCGTACATCAGCTCGCCCAGCTCGCGGGCGTCGTCCAGGTTGGTGTTGAAGTCCAGTTGTGCCGACTGCTGCATCCAGGCAAGGTCGGCCCCGGCGCTGAAGTGCCGGCCACGCCCGCGCAGCAGCACGAAGCGCAGGCTGGTGTCGTCGGCCAGGTGGTCGAGGGCGACGATCAGTTCGCGAATCATCTGCGCGTTGAAGGCGTTGTTTTTATCCGCCCGGCTGAGCCACAGGGTGGCGAAGCCGCGTGGGTCTTTTTCCAGTTCGAGGGTGTCGAAGTCGGTCATGGGTCACATCCGGAAAATGCCGAAGCGGCTCTGTTCGATCGGCGCGTTCAGCGCGGCGGACAACGCCAGACCCAGTACATCGCGGGTCTGCGCCGGGTCGATGACGCCGTCGTCCCACAGCCTGGCGCTTGAGTAGTAGGGGTGGCCCTGGCGCTCGTACTGGTCGAGGATCGGCTGCTTGAGGGCATGCTCGTCCTCGGCGCTGAACACCTCGCCACTGCGCTCGCTCTGCTCGCGCTTGACCTGCGCCAGCACGCCTGCGGCCTGCTCGGCGCCCATCACGCCGATGCGCGCGTTGGGCCACATCCACAAAAAGCGCGGGTCGTAGGCGCGGCCACACATGCCGTAGTTGCCGGCGCCAAAGCTGCCGCCGATGATCACCGTGAACTTCGGCACCTGGGCGCAGGCCACGGCGGTCACCAGCTTGGCGCCGTGCTTGGCGATGCCGCCTTCTTCATACTTTTTGCCGACCATGAAGCCTGTGATGTTCTGCAAAAACAGCAGCGGGATGCCGCGCTGGCAGGCCAGCTCGATGAAGTGCGCGCCTTTTTGCGCGGCCTCGGCGAAGAGGATGCCGTTGTTGGCCAAAATGGCTACCGGGTAGCCGTGCAGGTGGGCGAAGCCGCACACCAGGGTGGTGCCGAACAGCGCCTTGAACTCGTCGAACTGCGAGCCGTCCACCAGCCGCGCGATCACCTCGCGCACATCGAAGGGCTGCTTGGCATCGGCCGGTACCACGCCGTAAAGCTCCTCGGCGTCGTACAAGGGCGCAATCGGTGCCTGGCACTGCAGCTTGCCCTGCTTGTGCCAGTTGAGGTTGGCCACGCTGCGCCTGGCGATGGCCAGGGCATGTTCGTCGTTGTCGGCATAGTGGTCGGCCACGCCGCTGGTGCGGCAGTGCACGTCGGCGCCGCCTAAGTCTTCGGCGCTGACCACTTCGCCGGTGGCCGCCTTCACCAAAGGGGGGCCGGCGAGGAAGATGGTCGCCTGCTGGCGCACCATGATCGCCTCGTCGGCCATCGCCGGCACATAGGCGCCACCGGCGGTGCACGAGCCCATCACCACGGCGATTTGCGGGATGCCCAGTGCGCTCATGTTGGCCTGGTTGAAGAAGATCCGCCCGAAGTGCTCGCGGTCGGGGAACACCTCATCCTGGCGCGGCAGGTTGGCGCCGCCGGAGTCCACCAGGTAGATGCACGGCAGGCGGTTCTGCAGGGCGATGGTCTGCGCGCGCAGGTGCTTTTTTACTGTCAGCGGGTAGTATGAGCCGCCTTTGACCGTGGCGTCGTTGGCCACGATCATGCATTCGACGCCTTCGACCCGGCCAATGCCGGCGATCACCCCGGCGGCGGGCACGTCTTCGCCGTACACCTCATGGGCGGCCAGTTGGCCGATTTCCAGGAATGCCGAGCCGGCATCCAGCAGGCGGTCGATGCGTTCGCGCGGCAGCAGCTTGCCGCGCGAGGTGTGCCGCTGCTGGGCCTTGGGCCCGCCGCCCTGGGCGATGCGGGCGAGCAGGCCGCGCAGGGCGCCGACCTGTTCGCGCATGGCCGCGCTGTTGGCGGCAAATTCTGCCGAGCGCGGGTTGAGCTGGGTGTGCAGGGTAGCCATGAACGCCAGTTCCTTGTGCTCAGCGGGTTTCGTTGAACAGTTCGCGGCCGATCAGCATCCGGCGGATCTCGCTGGTGCCGGCGCCGATCTCGTACAGCTTGGCGTCGCGCAGCAGGCGCCCGGCCGGGAATTCGTTGATGTAGCCGTTGCCACCGAGAATCTGGATCGCTTCCAGGGCCATCTGCGTGGCGCGCTCGGCGGTGTACAGGATCACCCCGGCGGCGTCCTTGCGGGTGGTCTCGCCGCGGTCGCAGGCCTGGGCCACGGCATACAGGTAGGCGCGGCTGGCGTTGAGCTGGGTGTACATGTCGGCGATCTTGCCCTGGATCAGCTGGAACTCGCCGATGCTCTGGCCGAACTGCTTGCGGTCGTGGATGTACGGCACCACCAGGTCCATGCAGCTTTGCATGATGCCGGTCGGCCCGCCGGACAGCACCACGCGCTCGTAGTCCAGGCCGCTCATCAGCACCCGCACGCCGCCGTTGAGCTGGCCAAGGATGTTCTGCTCAGGCACCTCGACGTCATCGAAGAACAGCTCGCAGGTGTTGGAGCCGCGCATGCCGAGCTTGTCGAACTTGTTGCTGCGGGAGAACCCCTTCCAGTCGCGCTCGACGATGAACGCGGTGATGCCGTGGGCGCCCTTGTCCAGCTCGGTCTTGGCGTAGATCACGTAGGTGTTGGCGTCGGGGCCGTTGGTGATCCAGGTCTTGCTGCCGTTGAGCACATAGCGGTCGCCGCGTTTTTCGGCGCGCAGCTTCATCGATACAACGTCGGAGCCGGCATTGGGTTCGCTCATGGCCAGGGCGCCGATGTGTTCGCCGCTGATCAGCTTGGGCAGGTATTTGAGTTTCTGTTCGTGGCTGCCGTTGCGGTTGATCTGGTTGACGCACAGGTTGGAGTGGGCGCCATACGAAAGGGCCACCGAGGCCGAGCCGCGGCTGATCTCTTCCATGCTCACCACGTGGGCCAGGTAGCCCAGGCCGGCGCCGCCGTACTCTTCGGCAACGGTGATGCCCAGCAGGCCCATATCGCCGAACTTGCGCCACATGTCGGCGGGGAACAGGTTGTCGTGGTCGATCTGCGCGGCGCGCGGGGCCAGCTCTGCGGCGACGAAGGTGCGCACCTGGTCACGCAGCATGTCGATGGTCTCGCCCAGGGCGAAGTTCAGGGTCGGGTAATGCATGACGGGGCACCTTGTTGTTCTTGAAATGGGGTACTTGCATGGGCAAGCGTGGGAGCGGGCTTGCCCCGCGATAGCGGCTGTGGCTTCACCATAGCAATCGCGGGGCAAGCCCGCTCCCACGTCGTATTTCCGTTATCACCTTTACGTTAACGTAAACCTCGACATGTCCCTTGTCTAGTCACCTTTACGTAAACGTCAACATGATCCACAGTTAACGCCGCCTGCTTCAGTCATGCCCAGAACAATCACAAGAAGGGATGCCCATGCCTCAAACCAGCTATACCCGCGGCCGCCAGGACAAACCGCTGCTCACCCTCACCATCGGCCAGGCCTTCGATGCCACCGTGGCCCGCCACCCCGAACGCGAGGCGTTGGTGGTACGCCACCAAGGCTTGCGCTACAGCTGGCGGCAACTGGCCGAACACGTCGACGCCCACGCCCGGGCGCTGATGGCGCTGGGCATGGTGGTGGGCGAGCGCGTAGGCATCTGGGCGCCCAACTGCGCCCAGTGGTGCATCCTGCAACTGGCCGCAGCCAAAGTCGGCGCGATCCTGGTCAACATCAACCCGGCGTATCGCACGGGCGAGCTGGAATACGTGCTGCGCCAGTCCGGCTGCCGCTGGCTGGTGTGCGCCGGTGCGTTCAAAACCTGCGACTACCACGCCATGCTGCAAGAGCTGGTGCCGGAGCTGGCCAGCCAGGCGATTGGCCAGTTGCACAGCGAACGCCTGCCCGAGCTGCGCGGCGTGGTCAGCCTGGCCGCCGAACCGCCGCCAGGTTTTTTGCCCTGGGTGGCGCTGGCGGGGCGGGCAGAGGCAGTCGGCCCCGCCATATTCGAGCAGCGCCAGAACAGCCTGCAGTTCGACCAGCCGGTGAACATCCAGTACACCTCCGGCACCACCGGCGCGCCCAAGGGCGCCACCCTGAGCCACTACAACATCCTCAACAACGGCTACATGGTCGGCGAAAGCCTGGGCCTGACCGAGCATGACCGCATGGTGATCCCGGTACCGCTGTACCATTGCTTCGGCATGGTCATGGCCAACCTTGGCTGCATCACCCATGGCAGCACCATGGTCTACCCCAACGACGCCTTCGACGCCGAACTCACCCTGCGCGCCGTGAGTGATGAGCGCGCCAGCATTCTTTATGGCGTGCCGACCATGTTCATCGCCATGCTCGACCACCCGCTGCGCCCGCAACTGGACCTCACCACCCTGCGCAGCGGCATCATGGCCGGCGCCACCTGCCCGATCGAGGTGATGCGCAAGGTCATCGACCAGTTGCACATGGCCCAGGTGCAGATCGCCTACGGCATGACCGAAACCAGCCCGGTGTCGCTGCAGACCGGCCCCGACGACGGCCTTGAACTGCGGGTAACCACGGTGGGCCGCACCCAGCCGCAGTTGGAAACCAAGCTGGTGGACGCCGATGGCGGTATCGTTACGCGCGGCGAAATCGGCGAGCTGTGCACCCGCGGCTACAGCGTGATGCTCGGTTACTGGGGTAACCCCGAGGCTTCCGCCGAGGCCATCGACCCCGCCGGCTGGATGCACACCGGCGACCTGGCGGTGATGGATGACGACGGTTACGTGCGCATCGTCGGGCGCAACAAGGACATGATCATCAGGGGCGGCGAGAACATATACCCGCGCGAGCTGGAGGAGTTTCTCCACACCCACCCGGCGGTGGCCGAGGCGCAGGTGGTGGGCATTCCGTGCAGCCGGTATGGCGAGGAAGTGGTGGCGTGGATCCGCCTGCACCCGGGGCACAACGCCACGGCGGATGAACTGCAGCAGTGGTGCAAGGCGCGGCTGGCGCACTTCAAGGCGCCACGGCATTTTCGCTTCGTCGATGAGTTCCCTATGACGGTGACGGGCAAGGTGCAGAAGTTCAGGATGCGCGAGATCAGTGTGGAGCTGATGTCGGGGCAATAGCCTGCGCGCAAACCGGTCGGGCGTGCGTTAATGCCAGTCAGTCAACGAAATTGGGGCCGCGGTGCGCGCAAAGCCTCAAGCTGGCGCTTTACCTGTAGGAGCGGGCTGCTCGCGAAGGGCTGCAAAGCAGCCCCATTGGAAACGCTAACTGACAGGCATTAGAGCGGGCGGCCTGTTTCTCCTCAAACTCATGGCTTTCGCAAAATCCCGATAAGTTCGTCTACTGTCATCGGCTCGGCGAAGTCGATGTGCACCTGTGTGGCGAAGCCTACGGCCTTCAGGTAGCGGCGCAGTGTTTTCTCGCTGAGCGCTTCCCTCAAGATCAGGTCACCCGTCACTTTGATGTTATCCCGGTGGTTCTTCAAAAGAATGTTCTGAAGGCTTCTGATGACCAGCTTGTTCATGTCCATGGTCAGTACCTGCGTGGGTGAGTGCCATCAGCTGCCTTTTGCGTTCTTTTTGATGTAGTCCACGACCTGTTGAACGGTGGTGAGTTTTTCTGCGTCTTCTTCCTTTATTTGCACGTCGAACGTGTCTTCAAGATCCATGATCAACTCGACTGTGTCGAGCGAGTCCGCACCCAGATCGTCGGTGAAAGAAGCCGCGTTTGTGATGTCGGGGAACGATATGTCCAGTTTCTCGGAAATGATTTTTTTCACACTTGTTTCAATATCATCTTCTGTGCTCATGACCGTCTCCAGATCATTGGGGTTATGACCTCTGTGGTGTAACGCTCACAGGCATTTTGCGAAACTGGTAAAAATGTCAGTTGCTGAGTGGGCCAAATCAGCAGCGCAGCGCTGCACCGCTCCTGAGCACCAGCGTGAGCAGTTCGTCGCAGGTGATGTAGGTGGGCAACTGGCGAGGTACCTGAATGCCGAAGGCTTCCTCCACCAACGCCTGCAACTCGCCCATGTCGAAGCTGTCGGCACCCAGCTCGTCCATCAACCGGTCCGAACGGACCATCGCCGGGCTTTGCTCGAGGAAGCTGCTGACGATCCACAGCGGGCAGGCGTCGGTGTAGCGATGGGAGCGCATGGGGTGTATTGCCGGTAGAGGAAGACCAGGTTGTTTACCCGGCCAGCCGATTGGGCGCTACTGGTAGAAATGTCAGGTGCGCCTGGCAGAAAACTGTGTTGGGTGACATCGCCGGCAAGCCGGCTCCTACAGGTATTGCATGCCCAGCGTAGGAGCCGGCTTGCCGGCGATAGGGCCCTCGAACCCAACCAGGCCCCCAGGCTTGTCTATCCTCTACCTCTCACCGGCGGCTCCTCGCTCGGCGGGTCGCCCACGGTGGGCGGCACGCTCGGCTTGATCGGCAGCTCGTCCGGCTCTTCTTCGGGCACCGGCGGCGGTAGCGTCGGGTCGTCGATGTTCGGGTCGGGAGTTTCCGGTGGAATGGGAATGCTCATGGGCCTGACCTCGCGTGGTGAATGAAGCGGTGTTGCAGGCTTGGACTCACGCCCCGCGCCATTCGCTCAGTTTTTTTGAACCCCCACGCCCGATCACGGTTCTGAACCCTTACCGTCACAACTCTATGGAGCGAGTGCGATGTCAGGTAACGAGCCCTTCGAAAGCGTGCCGATGGCCGGCGACCACCCGGACCAGGCCATCAGCCTCTCCCAGGCGCTGCTGGCGCCGCGCATCGTGATCGAGGATGTGGGCCCCGCGCTGGACGGCGGCAGCTTTGCCAGCAAGGCAGTGCGCGGGCAGCAGGTCCAGGCCAGCGCCAAGGTCTACAGCGACGGCCACGACCGCCTGGCGGTGATGCTGTACTGGCGCCAGGCCCACAGCCGGCGCTGGCATACCGTGGCCATGCACTCGCCGGGCAACGACCTGTGGCTGGCCGAGTTCACCCCAACAGAGCTTGGCCTGCACCTGTTCAGCATCGAGGCCTGGGTCGACCCGTTCGCCACCTACTGCCACGACCTCGAGAAAAAGTACGGCGCCGGCCAAAACGTCGAGCTGGAGCTCGAAGAGGGCCGGCTGATGCTCGGCAAGGGCATCGAGCGCAGCGAGGGGTTGCTCGGCGAACAATTGCTCGAATTGCAGCAGCGTCTGCCAAGCCTGGCAGTGGACGACCAGGTGGCGCAGCTGTTGAACCCCGACACCCAGCGCCTGATGAGCGAGGCCGAACACCGCAGCTACCTCACCCGCAGCCGCGAATTCGGGCTGGATGTGGACCGCGAGGCGGCGCAGTTCGCCAGCTGGTACGAGCTGTTCCCGCGTTCGTGCACCGACAGCCCCGAGCGCCACGGCACCTTCAACGACGTGCACCAGCGCCTGCCGATGATCCGCGACATGGGCTTTGACGTGCTGTACTTCCCGCCCATCCACCCAATCGGCCAGCAGCACCGCAAGGGCCGCAACAACGCCCTCAAGGCCCAGCCCGACGACCCTGGCAGCCCCTACGCCATCGGCAGCGCCGAGGGCGGCCACGACGCCATTCACCCGCAACTGGGCAGCCGCGAGGACTTCCGCCGGCTGGTGGCCGCCGCCGCCGGGCACGGCCTGGAAATCGCCCTGGACTTCGCCATCCAGTGCTCCCAGGACCACCCCTGGCTCAAGGACCATCCCGGCTGGTTCAGCTGGCGCCCCGACGGCACCATTCGCTATGCCGAGAACCCGCCGAAGAAGTACCAGGACATCGTCAACGTCGACTTCTACGCCCCCGACGCCGTGCCCGGCCTGTGGCTGGCCCTGCGCGACGTGGTGGTGGGCTGGGTGGAGGAGGGCGTGAAGACCTTCCGCGTCGACAACCCGCACACCAAGCCGCTGCCGTTCTGGCAATGGCTGATCGCCAATGTGCGCAGCCAGCACCCCGAGGTGGTGTTCCTCGCCGAAGCCTTCACCCGCCCGGCGATGATGGCGCGCCTGGGCAAGGTGGGTTACGCCCAGAGCTACACCTACTTCACCTGGCGCAACAGCAAGCAAGAGCTGCGCGAATACTTCGAGGAGCTCAACCGCCCGCCGCTGAGCCTGTGCTACCGCCCCAATTTCTTCGTCAACACCCCCGACATCAACCCGTATTTCCTGCAGACCTCCGGGCGCCCGGGGTTTCTCATCCGCGCAGCGCTGGCCACCATGGGTTCGGGGCTGTGGGGCATGTACTCGGGCTTTGAACTGTGCGAAGGCACGCCGCTGCCGGGCAAGGAGGAGTACCTCGATTCGGAGAAGTACGAGATCCGCCCGCGCGACTACACCGCCCCCGGCAACATCGTCGCCGAGATCGCCCGGCTCAACCACATCCGCCGCGAAAACCGCGCCTTGCAGACGCACCTGGGGGTGCTGTTTTTGAACTGCTGGAACGAGCAGATCCTGTACTTCGCCAAGCGCACCCCCGAGCGCGACAACATCATCCTGGTGGCCATCAGCCTGGACCCGTACAACGCCCAGGAGGCCAGTTTCGAGCTGCCGCTGTGGGAGCTGGGGCTGGACGACCACGCCGACACCCAGGGCGAGGACCTGATGACCGGCCACCGCTGGACCTGGCACGGCAAGGTCCAGTGGATGCGCATCGAGCCCTGGCACCAGCCGTTCGGGATCTGGCGAATCGAGAAAATGCGCTGAAGCCATCGCGGGGCAAGCCCGCTCCCACGAGCGTGGGAGCGGGCTTGCCCCGCGATGGCCCTCAAGCTCAAACCTGCACTGAAAGGAGTCGAACATGGCCAAGCGTTCCCGCCCGGCAGCCTTCATCGATGACCCGCTGTGGTACAAGGACGCGGTGATCTACCAGCTGCACATCAAGTCGTTCTTCGATTCGAACAACGACGGCATCGGCGATTTCGCCGGCTTGATCAGCAAGCTCGACTACATCGCCGAACTGGGCGTCAACACCCTGTGGCTGCTGCCGTTCTACCCCTCGCCACGGCGCGACGACGGCTACGATATCGGCGAGTACAAGGCCGTGCACCCCGACTACGGCAGCATGGCTGACGCCCGGCGCTTCATTGCCGAGGCGCACAAGCGCAACCTGCGGGTCATCACCGAGCTGGTCATCAACCACACCTCCGACCAGCACCCCTGGTTCCAGCGTGCCCGCCACGCCAAGCGCGGCAGCAAGGCCCGGGACTTCTACGTGTGGTCGGACGACGACCAGAAATACGACGGCACCCGCATCATTTTCCTCGACACCGAAAAGTCCAACTGGACCTGGGACCCGGTGGCCGGCCAGTACTTCTGGCACCGCTTCTACTCGCACCAGCCCGACCTCAACTTCGACAACCCGCAGGTGATGAAGGCGGTGATCGACGTGATGCGCTTCTGGCTCGACATCGGTGTCGATGGCCTGCGCCTGGACGCCATCCCCTACCTGATCGAGCGCGACGGCACCAACAACGAAAACCTCCCCGAAACCCACGCGGTGCTCAAGGCCATCCGCGCCGAGATCGACGCCAACTACCCCGACCGTATGCTGCTGGCCGAAGCCAACCAGTGGCCCGAAGATACCCGCCCGTACTTCGGCGAGGGTGACGGCGACGAGTGCCACATGGCCTTCCACTTCCCGCTGATGCCGCGCATGTACATGGCCCTGGCCATGGAAGACCGCTTCCCGATCACCGACATCCTGCGCCAGACCCCGGAAATCCCGGCCAACTGCCAGTGGGCGATCTTCTTGCGCAACCACGATGAGCTGACCCTGGAGATGGTCACCGACCGCGAGCGCGACTACCTGTGGAACTACTACGCCGAAGACCGCCGCGCGCGCATCAACTTAGGCATCCGCCGGCGCCTGGCACCCTTGCTGCAGCGCGACCGGCGGCGCATCGAGCTGCTCACCAGCCTGCTGCTGTCGATGCCCGGCACCCCCACGCTGTACTACGGCGACGAGCTGGGCATGGGCGATAACATCTACCTCGGTGACCGCGATGGCGTGCGCACCCCCATGCAGTGGTCGCCCGACCGCAACGGCGGTTTTTCCAAGGCCGACCCGCAGCGCCTGGTGCTGCCGCCGATCATGGACCCGCTGTACGGCTACCAGACCATCAACGTCGAAGCCCAGGCCCACGATCCGCATTCGCTGCTGAACTGGAACCGCCGCCTGCTGGCGGTGCGCAAGCAGCAAAAGGCCTTCGGCCGCGGCACCCTGAAAATGCTCACCCCCAGCAACCGGCGCATCCTCGCCTACCTTCGCGAGTACACAGGCGTCGATGGCCACACCGAGATCGTGCTGTGCGTGGCCAACGTCTCGCGCGCGGCGCAGGCGGCGGAGCTGGAGCTTTCGCAATACGCAGACAGGGTGCCGGTGGAAATGCTCGGCGGCAGCGCGTTCCCGCCCATCGGCCAGTTGCCGTTCCTGCTCACCCTGGCGCCCTACGGTTTCTACTGGTTCCTGTTGGCCTCCCACGACCGCATGCCCAGCTGGCACATCCAGGCCACCGAGGGCCTGCCAGAGCTCACCACCCTGGTGCTGCGCAAGCGCCTCGAAGAGCTGCTCGAAGCGCCGTCCAGCGACACCCTGCAAGGCACCATCCTGCCCCAGTACCTGCCCAAGCGGCGCTGGTTCGCCGGCAAAGAGGCGCCGATCGACCAGGTTCGCCTGCGCTACGGCGTGCGCCTGGGCACCTCGGCGTTGCCGGTGCTGCTGGCCGAAATCGAGGTGCACAGCGACGGTGCGGTCAGCCACTACCAGTTGCCGTTCGGCCTGCTGCCCGAAGAGCAGATCAACGCCGCATTGCCCCAGCAACTGGCGCTGTCGCGGGTGCGCCGTGGCCGCCAGGTCGGGCTGATCACCGATGCCTTCGTGCTCGAGCCGTTCGTGCGCGCCGTATTGCGCGCCTGCCAGGACGGCCTGCAACTGCCGTGCGGCGATGGCCTGGGCGAGCTGCAGTTCCACAGCAACCCGCAACTGGCCAGCCTGGCGCTGAACGATGACAGCGAAGTGCGCTACCTCGGCGCCGAACAGTCCAACAGCTCGGTGGTGGTGGGCGCCAGTGTGGTGCTCAAGCTGATTCGCCGGGTCAACCCCGGGGTGCACCCGGAGCTTGAGATGAGCGCCTACCTGACCGCCGCCGGCTTTGCCAATATCTCGCCGTTGCTGGCCTGGGCCAGCCGCGTCGACGAAGGCGGGCAGCCCAACCTGCTGATGATCGCCCAGGGTTACCTGAGCAACCAGGGCGATGCCTGGGACTGGACCCAGAACACCCTGGAGCGGGCCATCCGCGACGAAATGGAGCCCAACAGCCTCGAGCAGGAAGCGCACACCGATGCCCTGGCCGAGCTCAGCGGGTTTGCCGCCTTGCTCGGCCAGCGCCTGGGCGAGATGCACCTGCTGCTGGCTGCGCCAAGCAATGATGCGGCATTCCAGCCGCGGGTCAGCAATCGCCAGGACAGCGACCACTGGGCGCGGCAGATCAGCGCCGAGCTGGGCCATGCCCTCGACCTGCTGGCCCAGCACCGCGCCAGCCTCGACCCCGACAGCCAGGCCCTGGTCGACGACCTGCAGCAACAGCGCCAGGGCCTGCAGCAGCATGTCGCCCAGCTGGCCCGTCAGGCCGAAGGTGGCCTGTTGATGCGGGTGCACGGCGACCTGCACCTGGGCCAGGTGCTGGTGGTGCAGGGCGATGCCTACCTGATCGACTTCGAGGGCGAGCCGGCGCGCCCGCTGGAGGAGCGCCGGGCCAAACACAGCCCATACAAGGATGTCAGCGGCGTACTGCGTTCCTTCGACTATGCTGCTGCGATGATTCTGCGCAGCGCCTCGGCGGTAGACCTTTCGGAGGCTGCGCGTCAGGCCCGCCAACGGGTCGCCCGGCAGTACCTGCATCAGTCGCGTCACGCCTTCGTCGAAGCCTATGGCCTGGCCACCGCCGCCATACCCCATGCCTGGCAGCAGGCCGAGGGCGAGCGTGCGGCGCTGGAGCTGTTCTGCCTGGAGAAGGCCGCCTACGAAATCAGCTACGAAGCGGAAAACCGCCCGGCCTGGCTGGCCGTGCCCTTGCATGGTCTGCACGGGCTGGTCAGTGCCTGGGGGGAGGGGTGAGCCTTAACGAACAGGGGGCCGCTATGCGGCCCATCGCGACACAAGGCCGCTCCCACAGGGGTACGCGATCTCCTGTGGGAGCGGCCTTGTGCCGCGATGGGCTGCAAAGCAGCCCCAAAAAACGAATGTGAAAAACACATGGAAAGGGGCAGCAAGATGAATGCAACCACGCGTGACACCGGTGGCCTTCGGCAACGGGACCTCGATGCCCTGGCCAGCGCCGAGCACGCCGACCCGTTCGCGGTGCTCGGCCCGCACCCCGATGGTGCAGGTGGGCAGACCATACGCGCCTACCTGCCCAACGCCCTCAACGTGAAGGTGCTGGCCCGCCACGATGGGCGCATCCTCGCCGAAATGCAGCAGGCCAGCCTGCCCGGGCTGTTCAGCGCGCGCCTGACTGAGGCCCACCCGTACCTGTTGCAGATCGGCTGGGCCGGCGGCGAGCAGGTCACCGAAGACCCGTACAGCTTCGGCCCGCAACTGGGCGACATGGACATGTACCTGTTCGCCGAGGGCAACCACCGCGACCTGTCCGGGCGCTTCGGTGCCCAGCCCACCCAGGTCGATGGCGTCAACGGCGTGTGCTTCTCGGTGTGGGCGCCCAACGCCCGGCGGGTATCGGTGGTGGGCGACTTCAACAACTGGGACGGTCGCCGCCACCCCATGCGCCTGCGCCACAGCGCCGGGGTGTGGGAGCTGTTCATACCCAGGCTGGGGGTGGGCGAAACCTACAAGTACGAAGTGCTCGGCCAGGGCGGCGTGCTGCCGCTCAAGGCCGACCCGCTGGCCCGCGCCACCGAGCTGCCGCCGAGCACCGCCTCGAAGGTGGCCGGCGAGCTGGCCCACGGCTGGCAGGACCACGACTGGATGGCCCAGCGCGCCCAGCGCCACGCCTACAGCGCGCCGCTGTCGATCTACGAACTGCACGCCGGCTCCTGGCGCTGCGAGCTGGACGATGCCGGCGAAGTGACGCGCTACTACAACTGGCGCGAACTGGCCGAGCGCCTGGTGCCCTACGTGCAGGAGCTGGGTTTTACCCACATCGAGCTGATGCCGATCATGGAGCACCCGTTCGGCGGCTCCTGGGGCTACCAGCCACTGTCGCTGTTCGCCCCCACCTCACGCTACGGCAGCGCCGAGGACTTCGCCTTCTTCGTCGACGCCTGCCACCAGGGCGGCATTGGCGTGTTGCTTGACTGGGTACCGGCGCATTTCCCCACCGACGAGCATGGCCTGGCGCGTTTCGACGGCACCGCGCTGTACGAATACGACAACCCGCTGGAGGGCTTTCACCAGGACTGGAACACGCTCATCTACAACCTGGGGCGCAACGAGGTGCGTGGCTTCATGCTGGCCTCGGCGCTGCACTGGCTCAAGCATTTCCACATCGACGGCCTGCGGGTCGATGCGGTGGCCTCGATGCTGTACCGCGACTACTCGCGCAAGGCCGGCGAATGGGTGCCCAACCGCCACGGCGGGCGCGAGAACCTCGAAGCCATCGACTTCATCCGCCACCTCAACAGCGTGGCCGCCCATGAAGCGCCCGGCGCACTGATCATCGCCGAGGAGTCCACCGCCTGGCCCGGGGTCAGCCAGCCGGTGCAGCAGGGCGGGCTGGGCTTTGCCTACAAGTGGAACATGGGCTGGATGCACGACACCCTGCACTACATCCAGAACGACCCGATCCACCGCACCTACCACCACAACGAGATGAGCTTCGGGCTGATCTACGCCTATTCCGAGCACTTCATCCTGCCCATCTCCCACGACGAGGTGGTGCACGGCAAGCACTCGCTGATCGACAAGATGCCCGGCGACCGCTGGCAGAAGTTCGCCAACCTGCGCGCCTACCTCACCTTCATGTGGACCCACCCGGGCAAGAAGCTGTTGTTCATGGGCTGCGAGTTCGGCCAGTGGCGCGAGTGGAACCACGACCAGCAACTGGACTGGTACCTGCTGCAGTACTCCGAGCACCAGGGCGTGCAAAAGCTGGTGGGCGACCTCAACCGCCTGTACCGCGCGCTGCCGGCGCTGCACGAGCAGGACTGCCTGCCCCAGGGCTTCCAGTGGCTGATTGGCGATGATGCGCAAAACAGCGTGTACGCCTGGTTGCGCTGGAGCAGCCAGGGCGAGCCGCTGCTGGTGGTGGCCAACTTCACCCCGGTGCCGCGCGAGGGTTACCGCATCGGCGTGCCGTTCGGCGAGCAGTGGCAGGAGCTGCTCAACAGCGACGCCGAGCTGTATGCCGGCTCCAACGTCGGCAACCTCGGCGCTGTGGCCAGTGAGGCCATCGCCAGCCACGGCCAGCCGCTGTCGCTGGCGCTGAACCTGCCGCCGTTGGGAGTGTTGGTGATGAAGCCGGCCTGATGCCATAGCTGCCGGCCTCATCGCTGGCAGCGATGGGGCCGGGCCTGCCTACCAGCGCATCCGCACCCCCAAACTGCCAATCAACCCGTTCAGGTCATTGTCATCCACGTCACTGCTGTAATCGGCGCTGACGAACAGCGCCACATTGGGCGTAACCCGCGCCACCAACCCCAAGCCCAATTCCACCGTGGCTGAACTGCGCGAGCTGGAGATCTTGTCCACCTGGTCGAGCTTCACCGTGTCGTAGTTGCTGAAGTCGTACCACACGTTGGTGCGCACGTAAGGTTCGATGGGCATGCCGCGCACTTCGTAGCGCCCGGACAGTTTCGCCCCCACCCGGCCGCTCCAGCTAGGCTGGCTGTCGAACGCCTGCAGGGTCTGTTCCTGGGCCTGGTTGCCGGGGAAGAACTGCTGGTTGATCAACTGTGCCTGGGGCTCGATCACCCAGCTGCCGCCCAGGCCGATGGGGAAGCCGCCTTCGACCGAAAAGGTCATGGCGTGGCCGCTGTCGTCCACCCGCTGGCCGCTCTCGCTGCGGCCGTTCACGTCGATGCGCGTGCCCATGGCCACGGCGTCCACATGCCAGCCCTGCTCATGGGTCATGCTCCAGTACACCCCCAGGCTCTCGCCACTCAGGTTCACTGCGTTGCGCTGCTTGTCGCCCAGCAGCGGGCGCATGCCGTTGAAGCTGCTCTGCAGGTTGTTGTGGCCAACGAAGATCCCCGCGCGGTGCACGTTGCCGCCAGCGGTTTCCCGCACGAACAGGTCCGGTCCGACCATCATCTGCTGGCTGGGCGCCTCCAGTTGCGCCGGCTCCCGGCCACCCGGGCGTGGCGCGCCTGGGAAGAACTGCGCCCACTGGCTGGCGATCAGGTCCGGGGCGGCCTGGCCGTGGCGCTCGGCCATGTGCTCGCTGAACGCCGCCAGCATGCCCTGGTTCAGGCCGCTGGCGCTCAGCGGGTCGAGGGATAGCTGCGCTACCGCGGGTGTTTCCAGAAAGCGCGCGAAGGGCTCGCCCTCCTGGGGTTCGAAGGCGAAGGTTTCCACAGGGGTTGCGAGGAGCAGCGACGTGGAAACCGCGCAGAAAATGGCGTCGAAACGCGAGGTGTTCGAAGTGCTTTTCATGGCGGATCTCCTGTTTTGTCATCGGTAAGCAGCAAGTTGAACAACCCACCACCTGGTGTGATGTCACGTGCTGACGGCAAAACAGGGGCGACACAAACCAGCGCGCCAGCCTTTGCGAACGCGCACGAAGGCGCGAGCTAGAGGCCCGGCACGAATTTTTACTACAGGTGGTTCTGTTCAGCTAAGGAGACTGCGGCGCTTGCGTCAAGAAATCGTGAAAAGCCCGTTCATAGGCTGTGTTTTTTACTAAGTATCTGATTATTGGAGCAATTTTATGCCCAATAGCCGACTTCGCTATTTCTCGGGCAGGCGCTATGCCGAATCGTTGCATCGCGCGGCGAGGTCGGCCGCAAGTAGCCTCGTTTTCCCTCTGCTCAGCTTGCTTTCGGGCATGCAGCATCCAAGGGGTAACCCTTTGATCTGTGTGTGGAGAGTCCCATGAGAAAAGCGTTGTTGCTGATCCTGGCCATGAGCGTTCTGGCCAAGCTGCCTGCTGCAGTGGCAGCCCGTTGCGATTCACCGCTGGGTATTGGCGCGTGGAATATCGAATGGCTAGGCGCTGCACAGCGAGATGCTATCGGCCATCAGGCGCCTGCGGACATCGCCGGCTACATCAGCGCTGCCAAGGTCGATGTGTTGGCGTTGACGGAGATCTCGGTCACCCGCAATGCCAGCGGCAAGGCAATCAACCTGCAGTTGGAGCAGGCTCTGGCGTTGCTCGACAGCCAGGGCGCCGCCTGGCAATACCGTTTGTTCGATAAGCACCCCATGGCCGCAAAGCCCAATGATCAATGGACGGGATTGGCCTGGAACACCCACAAGGTGCAACTGACCGGTGGCCCCTGGAATGTGGCAGGGGTGGATGAGCAGCGGCGCATCGAGTTGTTGGGCGCCAAGTCCGGGGAGGTGGTGCTCAACCGCACACCGTATGCGGTGAAGCTGTCGGCCGGCGAGGGCCGAAGCGATTTTCTGTTCGTGCCGTTGCACCTGAAGGCCAACAGCGGCAAACCCACCCAGGCGCAACGTGAGCTTGAGGTGCACCTGATCCTCAAGGGGGTGGAGGCGCTGCGCGCGCAAACCGGTGAACAGGATGTGGTGCTGCTCGGTGATGCCAATATGCTCGATGCCGGCGAGCCTGCTGCCAAACTGCTTGGCGCCAACGGCCTGCGCGATTGCAACCAGCTTGACCAGGCCACCTGGCTGAGTACCGACCCTGCCTACCCGGATGCCCCGTTCGACCGCATCTTCGTCATGCGCGACCAGCCGGAAACCCAGGCCACGTGCCGGGAGGGCGGTGACCCCGCGCTGGCTTTCAAGGTGGTGACGCCGGGCGATTGGGTAGCGGGCATGAGCGCGCAGGCTTTTCGCCAGCGGCTCTCCGACCACCAGATGGTTCGCGCCGCAGTGTGTATCGGGCCCGATGACGATTGACCCGGCGCCTACAACCGCACTTCCACCGCCAGCGGCAGGTGGTCAGACAAATGCGTCCACGGCTTGTGCCCGAGAATCCGCGGCCTGTGGCTTTCGGCATTGCGCAGGTAGATGCGGTCCAGGCGCAGCAGCGGCAGGCGTGCAGGGTAGGTGCGCGCCAGCAGCCCATGGTGGCGCTCGAAGGCCTCGTGCAGGCCCTGTTCCAGCCTTAGGGTACGGTTGCCGCGCAACTGCCAGTCGTTGAAGTCGCCGGCAATGATCACTGGCGCATCGGCGGGCAGGGCGTCGAGCAGTTTGCGCAGCAACTGCAACTGCTGTTGCCGGTGGCTTTCGAGCAACGACAGGTGCACGCAGATGGCGTGCACCTGGCGCCCGCCCGGTACGTCCAGTACGCAGTGCAGCAGCCCGCGCCGCTCGGGGCCAGTGATCGACACGTCGAGGTTGCGGTGCTCGATGATCGGGTATTTGGACAGCAACGCATTGCCGTGGTGGCCGTCGGGGTACACCGCGTTACGCCCGTAGGCAAAATCGCTCCACATGCTGTCGGCCAGAAACTCGTACTGCGAGGTCTGCGGCCAGCCGGGGTAGCGCGTGGCGTGCCGGTCATGGCTGCCGAGCACTTCCTGCAGGAACACGATATCGGCCTCGGTGCTGCGCACCGCCTCGCGCAGCTCCGGCAGGATGAAGCGCCGGTTGAAGGCGGTGAAGCCTTTGTGGGTATTGACCGTCAGCACCTTCACCCGGTGCACGGGCGGGGCCTGGCTGACGCTGGCGAAACCTGGACTGCCGGCTTCGAGGTTCACGGCTGCTCCTGTCTTGGGGAACCTGTAGCGGCCCTATCGCCGGCAAGCCGGCTCCTACAGGAGCCGGCTTGCCGGCGATAGGGCCGGTACTGCTTACGACCCACCGGCGCCTTGCAGGTTCATTCCTCTTCCCGCTGCAACACCAGCAACAGCAGCGCGCGCCCCTGTACCTCGAACAGGCTGTCGAATGCCAGGTGCTGGGCCTTGCGCAGTTGCGGCCGGTCGGTGTCCACCAGCAGGCTCCAGTAGTCACCTTCAGGCACGGCCGGCAGCTTGAACGGCACCACGTCGTGGTAGGCGTTGACGATCAACAGCATGGTCGCCTCGGCGCCGGGCCGGGCGATGCCGCTTTCCTGGGCGCGGCCGTCCATCAGCATGCCCAGGCAGCGCCCGTGCGGGTCTTCCCACTGCTCGACGCTCATCTCGCTGCCGTCCGGGGCCAGCCAGGTGACGTCCTTCACGCCGATGGCCTCGTTGTAGTCGCCCACCAGAAAGCGCGAGCGGCGCAGAATCGGGTAGGCCAGGCGCAGCCGGGTCAGGCGCTTGACGAAGGCCATCAGTTCGGTGCCGTCCTGGTCCAGGTCCCAGTTCACCCAGCCGATCTCGCTGTCCTGGCAGTAGGCGTTGTTGTTGCCGTGCTGGGTGCGGCTGAACTCGTCGCCGGCAACGATCATCGGCGTGCCCTGGGCCAGCAGCAGGGTGGCGAAGTAGTTGCGCATCTGGCGCATGCGCAGGGCGTTGATCGCCGGGTCGTCGGTGGGGCCTTCGACGCCGCAGTTCCACGACAGGTTGTTGTGGGTGCCGTCCTGGTTGTTCTCGTCGTTGTCCTCGTTGTGCTTGTCGTTGTACGACACCAGGTCGCGCAGGGTGAAGCCGTCGTGGGCGGTGACGAAGTTGATCGAGCTGTACGGGCGCCGGCCACGGTTGTTGAACAAGTCGCCGGAGGCTGTGATGCGCGCGGCAAAGTCGGCGAGCATGCCTTCATCGCCCTTCCAGAAGCTGCGCACGGTGTCGCGGAAGCGATCATTCCACTCCGCCCAGCCGGGGGCGAAGTTGCCCACCTGGTAGCCGCCCGGGCCACAGTCCCAGGGCTCGGCGATCAATTTGACCTGGCTGAGCATCGGGTCCTGGCGGCAGGCTACGAGAAAGCCGTGCCGTTCGCTGTAGCCGTCGTGGTAGCGGCCAAGGATGGTCGCCAGGTCGAAGCGAAAACCGTCCACGTGCATTTCGCCGGCCCAGTAGCGCAGCGAGTCGGTGACCAGTTGCAGCACGCAGGGGTGGCTCAGGTCCAAGGTGTTGCCGGTGCCCGAGTCGTTGATGTAGTAGCGTTTGTCTTCGGGCATCAGCCGGTAGTACGAGGCGTTGTCGATGCCGCGCATCGACAGGGTCGGGCCGCGCTCGTTGCCTTCGGCGGTGTGGTTGTAGACCACATCCAGGATCACCTCCAGGCCCGCGTCATGCAGGTGCGCGACCATCTCCTTGAACTCGGCGATCTTGCCGCTGGCCAGGTAGCGCGGGTGCGGGGCAAAGAACGCGATGCTGTTGTAGCCCCAGTAGTTGTTCAGGCCCTTGTCCAGCAGGTGCTGGTCGTTGACGAAGGCATGGATCGGCAGCAGCTCGATGCTCGAAACCCCCAGCTCCTTGATATGCCCCAGCAGCTCGTCGTTGGCCAGCCCTGCGAAAGTGCCGCGCAGGTGCTCCGGCACGCCGGGGTGGCGCATGCTGATGCCGCGGGTGTGGGCCTCGTAGATGATCGTGCGTTCCCACGGAACAGACACACGCTGGTCGCGCCCCCAGGTGAACGCCGGGTCGATGACCTTGCACTTGGGCACGAACGGCGCGCTGTCGCGCTCATCGAACGACAGGTCGCCATCGGGGTGGCCGATGGTGTAGCCAAACAGCGCCTCGGACCATTTCAGGCTGCCCACCAGCTGCTTGGCGTAGGGGTCGATCAGCAGCTTGTTGGGGTTGAAGCGGTGGCCGTTCTGCGGCTCGTACGGGCCGTATACCCGGTAGCCATAGACCAGCCCGGGATGCGCGTCGGGCAGGTAGCCGTGGTAGATCTCGTCGGTGTACTCGGGCAGCTCGATGCGCTCGAGCTCGTGTTCGCCGCTTGAGTCGAACAGGCACAGTTCGACCTTGGTGGCGTTGGCCGAGAACAGGGCGAAGTTGACCCCCAGGCCGTCCCAGGTGGCGCCCAGCGGGAAGGGCAGGCCTTCGCGGATGCGCGACGGGGCGACGGAGCGGGTTTTCTTCGGGGTGCGGGGGCTCATGGCAGTCCTCGTGGGGCGGGGGGGAGGGGCCATCGCGGGGCAAGCCCGCTCCCACGCATAAACCAGTGCAATGGCGTGGGAGCGGGCTTGCCCCGCGATGAGGCCGGTACAGGCTTACAAAAGGCTCAACCAGCCGCTGGCTTCTTCGCCGCCCTGGGCTTTTTGGTCGCCGCAGGCAACGCCGCCACCTTGGGCTCTACCGGCGCCTTGGGCTTGGCCACCGCCTTCTTGCGTGGCGGGGCCTTGGGCGCCAGAGCCTCGGCCTCGGCCAGCTTGCGCGCCTTGTCCCAGTGCTCCTCCTCGCGCCCCTCGGGCTTACCTTCCGACTCCCAGATCTGATACGCGAATTCGCGAATACGCTTTTCATCGACACTCATCACGACGCTCCTGAATGCAATTAGGCATGATCAATCAACACATTGACCGGAAACTCCGCAAGCACGGTGCTCAAGTTCAGCTCCCTTGAAGGGCTGACCGCAGCACCACCGAAAAGTCCCGAGCAGTTGGCAGGCGACAAGGCAAACGGCAATACCAGCCGGGTATCGTCCCAGTTCTGCGCCGGGATCTGTGGGGTAGTGGCCGGGCCCAGCAGTGCGCTGGCCAGCCGCGGTACAACGATGATGGCGCGTACGCCGTCGCCCAGGCGGGCGAAGGCCAGCACCTTGTCGGCGTGGCGGCCTTGCACGGCAAGCGGCAGGTAGGCGCCACGCTGGAACAGTTCGGGGTGGGCCTGGCGGCAGTCCAGCACGCGGGCCACCAGCACCTGCTTGATACGGCCATCGCGCCAGTGTTCGAGCAGCGCCGGCAAGGCTGCGCTGTCGGCCAGGCTGGCCCGCCTCGCAGCGTAGTCCACCGGGCGGCGGTTGTCCGGGTCGACCAGGCTCAGGTCCCAGTACTCGTTGCCCTGGTACAGGTCGGGCACCCCCGGGGTGGTCATGCGCAGCAGGCACTGGGCCAGGCCGTTCAGCGCGCCGGGGCAGTCGAGCTGGCGCGCCGCCTGGTGCAGCGACTGGCGCAACTGCTGGCTCTGCTCATCCAGCAACAGGCCATCGACATAGGCCGCGCAGGCCTGCTCGTAACCCTCGTTGGGCGCCGCCCAGCTGCTGCGCAACTTGGCCTCGCGCAGGGCTTTTTGCTGCCACTGGCGGATGCGCCCGGCGTAGTGCTGCAAGGCGTCGTGGTCGTGCAGCCCGAGCGTCAGCGGCCAACTGCCGAGCAGGGTCTGCAACAGCAACAGCTCATCGCCCGGGCTCGGTGCCGGGCCATCTTCCAGGGCTTGGCGCAGCGGCGCCGCCAGCTCCAGCCAGTGCGCCACGCGGCTGGCCAGCCAGGGGGCACGTTCGCTGAGCACGGCCAGGCGCGCACGGCAGTCCTCACCGCGCTTGTGGTCGTGGGTGGCGGTGGCCAGCAGGTTGTCGGGGAAGTCGCGCAGGCGGCGCTGGGCCTCGTTGTGGAACCACGGCGCATCGGCGCTGAAGCGCTCGGCGGCAAAGCCCACGTCATTGCGCGACAGCAGCCGCCCCGAGCGGTAGAACGCGGTGTCTTCCACGGCCTTGGCGGCGCTGGGGGCGGTCAACTGCTGAAAACGCACGCAGGCGTGGCGCAGGTGCTTGCGTGGCCGCCCCGGCGGCAGTTGGCGCCAGGGTTGGCCGCCGAGCCAACGCTCCAGGTGCCCCAGCAGCGGCCAGTCGGCCTCGCCCAGGGATTGCCGGGCATCGTTCATGGCCTGCTGGAAGAACCCTTCGTCCTCGCCCGGGCGGCCGCAGGCGTTGATGTAGGTGCGGTACACCGGGTAGTGCGCCACCAGCGCCTGCAACGCCCGGCGGATGGCACCGAGGGTCAGGTCGCGGGTCATCAGGTCGTCGCGGGCCACCTGCAGCAGGGCCTGGGCCACCGACTCGCAGTCACCGGCCAGGCTTGCGTTGAGCACCAGCTGGCGGGCCGTGCGCACTTCCTCGGCAAACTCCGGGCGCTCGCTGACGCTTTGCCACAGCTCGGTAAGCGGGGCTTCGCCGGCCGGGTCGTGCTGCAGCAGCGACACCTCGTTCATGAACTCGTAGCCGGTGGTGCCGTCGGTGAGCCAGTCGCGGTGCAGGTGCTCGCCGGCACCGAGGATCTTCTCGACGTAGATCGGAAAATGCTCGACGGCGGCCTGTAGCGGCCGCTTTGCCAGCAACCCGTCAACCCGCCGGCGCAGGTTGCGGCAGTAGCGCCGCGGGTCGGCCAGGCCGTCGATATGATCGATGCGCAGGCCGTCCACCAGGCCGCGTTCGATCAGCTCGAACAGCTTGGCGTGGGTGGCTTCGAACACCGCTGCGCGCTCCACCCGCAGGCCGCCCAGTTCGTTGATGTCGAAAAAGCGCCGCCAGTTGATGTCGTCGGCAGCGGTGCGCCAGCTGGCCAGGCGGTAGACCTGGCGCTCCAGCAGCAGGTGCAGGCGCTTGAAGCCATCCAGCGTGGTGCTGTCGAAGGCGGCCAGGGCGCCGGCCAGGCTGGCGCCGCTGGCCGCCAGGCGCGCCAGTTCGAGGTGCAGGGGCGCGGTGTCGGGCAGCGGGTCGGCGGCTTCGTGCAGTGCACTGAAGTGCTGGGCCAGCGCTTGCAGGCGCGCATCGTCGGCCTGGCCGAGGATGCGCCCGTAGTCCAGCGGGCAAATCGGGAAGCGGTGCTCGTAGTGAGCCACCTCGAGCAGGCCGTGGGCGGCGTCGAAGGTCAGCGGGATCTGCCCCTGCTGCAAGGCCACGCCATAGTCGCTACCCAGAAACGGCAGCAGCAGTTGCCCGGCCAGCAGCGGGTCGCTGGAGTGCCACTGAATGTCGAAGAACTCGGCATACGGGCTGCGCCGCCCCCAGGCCAGCAGGCTCTGCCACCAGGGGTTGTCGGCGCCGCCCACGGCCATGTGGTTGGACACCGTGTCGAGGACCAGCCCCATGCCATGTTGGCGCAGCGCGGCCACCAGCCGCAGCAGCGCCGCTTCACCACCCAGCTCGGGGTTGACCCGGGTCGGGTCGACCACGTCGTAGCCGTGGCGCGAGCCTGCGCGGGCGGTGAGTATCGGCGAGGCATACACATGGCTGATGCCCAGCTGGGCGAAGTAAGGCACCAGCGGCACCGCGTCGTCCAGGCTGAAGTCGCTGTGCAGTTGCAGGCGCACGGTGGCGGTCAACGGCTTCATCGGTCGCGCTCCCAGGCTTGTTCGCGGGCCTGGGCCAGCAGCTCCAGGCGCCGCGCCGCGTGCTCGTCGTCCAGCAACTGGCGCACCGGGGCGGCAAAGCGCCGGCGCCAGTTGGGGTGGCCGTCGGTGGTACCGGGCAGGTTGGGCTGCTCGTCGTTGCCCAGCAGGTCTTCCAGCGGTACCAGCACCAGCGGCGCGCGGGTGTGGCCGATGTAGCGAATGGCCGCGTCGATCAAGGCAGCGTCATCGGCCTGGGGGCCGTAGTTGGCCTCCAGGATGCGGCGCAGGCCATCGCGTTCCAGCGCCCGTTCATGGCGCCAATGCAGCTCGGTGGCGGCGTCGATCAGTTGCAGGCGGTGGTTCCAGTCGATATCGCGCCCAGCCAGCCAGCCTGCCAGCGGCGCCAGGTCGTGGGTGCCGGTGGTGGCCAGGGCGTTGTCGGGCCAGTCGAGGATCGCCTTGAACTGCCCAGGTGCGGCCTGCTCGAAGGGCAGCACGCGCATGCCCAGCACGGCCTTGTCGGCCAGGCGCTCGCGCAGGCCCTCGGGCACCGTGCCCAGGTCTTCGCCAAGAATGATCGCGCCATGGCGCGCCGACTCCAGCGCCAGCAGGCGCAGCAGGTCGTCCAGCGGGTAGTTCAGGTAGGCGCCGTCGCCCGCCTTGGCCCCGCGCGGGATCAGCCACAGCCGGCGCAGGCCCATCACATGGTCGATGCGCAGGCCCCCGGCATGGGCCAGGTTGGCCCGCAGCATCTCGATGAAGGCGCGGTAGCCGTTGCGCTTGAGGCCTTCGGGGCTGAAGGCGCAGATGCCCCAGTCCTGGCCTGCGCGGTTGAGGATATCGGGCGGTGCGCCCACCTTGAGGTCGGCCAGCAGCTCGTCCTGACGGCTCCAGGCCTGGCTGCCGGCGCCGTCGGCGCCCACCGCCAGGTCGGCGATCAGGCCCACGCTCATGCCGTTGCCGCGGGCGGCGTCCTGGGCCCGTTGCAGGCTGCGCTCGGCCAGCCACTGGCAGAAGGCGTGGAACTCCACCCGGGCCGGGTAGGCATTGGCGAAGGCCTCCACCTCGGGGTGGTAAGGGTCGTGCCAGGCGGCGGGCCAGTTGCGCCAGTCGGCGCCAAGGCCGCTGGCCACGGCTTCTGCCTGCAACACCTCGAAGCGGCAGTGGTGCTCCAGGCGCTCGCCGCCGGCCGCGCGAAAGCTGTCGAAGTCCTTGCGCAGCGGGTGGTCGGCCTGGCTGAACTGCTGGTACAGCGCCTCGAGCAGGCGCAGGCGGGCATCGGCGGCCAGCGGCCAGTCCACCAGCGGCTGTTGCTCCAGGGCTTCCAGGGTTTGCTCAAGGCCGGCGGCCTCGATGGCCATGCGCACCTCGCGCTCGCCGAACAGTACCGTGGGGCTGGCGTACAGCACATTGAGCAACAGCCGGCTGGAGGGCGAGTAGGGGCTGAAGTGGTGCTGGCCGAACGCCGACAGGGTATGCAGCGGGCTGATGGCCAAGGCATCGGCGCCGCGTTCGGCGGCGCTGCGGGCCAGTTGTTCCAGGGCCAGGCAGTCGCCGTAGCCGCCGTCGCCCGGGCGGCGCAGGCTGTACAGCTGTACCGACAAGCCCCAGCAACGCGGTGGCGGTTGCTCGACGCGGTCTTGCAGGGCGTGGCAGCGCGGCGGCGCCACGGCCAGGGTGAAGGCGCGAGCGTCGATGGTCAGCTGGTGGTAGCCGACCGGCAGTTCGCCGGGCAGGCGGGCCTGGGCATCCAGCTGCAAGGCACGCTCGGCGCCGTCTTCCAGGGCGCACAGCACCGCGCTGCCAGCATTGAAATAGCGCTGCAGGTCGAGGGGTTGGCCCTGGTCGGCGGTCAGCAGCGGTGGCAGGTGCTCGCTGTCGGTCGCTTGTTCGACCGCCTGCAGGCTGGCAGCGATGGCCTGGTCGTCGCCTGCCGGGTGGCCGAGGCCGGCCAGTACGTTGCGCAGTACCTGGTCGCTGACCTGCTGCGGGCGGTTGTTGGCGTCGATCCAGTCGCGCGCCAGGCCCGCCTTGGCGGCCAGGCGGTGCAAGGGGTGTTCGCTCATGGCGTCTCCTGTGCGGGGGGCAGCAGGCTGACCACGCAACTGTGCGCGGCCAGCGTCGAGTCGGGGTGGGCGTTGTCGCTGCTGTCGTACAGGCGTTGTTCCAGGGCCGGCAGTTGCGCAGGCTGGGGTTGGCTGGCGAGGTTCAGGTCGATGCGCAGTTGCTGGCCATTGCCCAGCTGCCAGCGGGCGCTCAGTGCCTTGTCGCCGAGCACTTCGCTACCCAAGGCGCGGGCCCCGGGCAGGTGCGGGGTAACGTGTTGGCGGCGCAGGGTCAGCAGTTGCTGGTACAGGCCGTGCCAGCCGGCCAGCACGTCCTTGTGCCCGGGCCGCGAGGCTTCGAAGGTGGTGGCGGCATTGGGGTCGGGGATGCGTTCGCGCTGCCGCGGGTCGGCAAAGGCGGCGAAGTGGGCGAACTCGCCGCGCCGCCCTTCGCGCACGGCATCGGCCAGCTCGTCGTGAAAGTCGGTGAAGAACAAGAACGGGTCGCGGCTGCCGTCGTCGTCGCCCATGAACAACAGCGGGATCATCGGCGCCAGCAGCAACAGGGTGGTGGCCGCGCGCAGGGCCGGCGGCGGGCACAGGCGGGTCAGGCGCTCGCCCAGGGCGCGGTTGCCGACCTGGTCGTGGTTTTGCAAAAACAACACGAACGCGCTGGGCGGCAGGTGCCCGCTGGGCTCGCCGCGGGGCGTGCCGTGGCGGTTGGGTTGGCCCTGGAACACGAAACCCTCGGCCAGGCAGCGTGCCAGCTGGTCGATGGGCCGCGCCTTGTAGTCGGCGTAGTAACCCTCGGTTTCGCCGGTCAGCAGCACGTGCAGGGCGTTGTGGCCGTCGTCGTTCCACTGGGCGTCGAAGCCTTGCTCGAGCAGGCCGGCCTGGTTGTGTTCGTTTTCCAGCACCAGCCACACCTGGCGGCCTGGCTCCACCCCCGCGCGCACCCGTTGCGCCAGTTCGCGCAAGAAATCCGGCTGGTCGATGGCGTGCACGGCGTCCAGGCGCAGGCCGTCGCAGCGGTAGTCGCACAGCCACATCAGCGCGTTCTGAATGAAGTATTCGCGCACCTCGGCGCGGCGAAAGTCGATGGCCGCGCCCCAGGGGGTCTGGCGGTCATCGCGAAAGAACGGGCTTGCGTACTGGTGCAGGTAGTTGCCGTCGGGGCCGAAGTGGTTGTAGACCACATCCACCAGCACCATCAGGCCATTGCCGTGGGCTTCGTCCACCAGCCGGCACAAGGCCTGCGGGGTGCCGTAACTGTGCTGCGGGGCGAACGGCAGCACGCCGTCGTAGCCCCAGTTGCGCTCGCCGGGGAACTGCGCCAGGGGCATCAGCTCGATGGCGCTGACCCCCAGCTGCGCCAGGCGCGGCAGCACCTGGGCCACACCTGCGTAACCGTCCAGCAGGCCCACGTGCAGCTCCTGGATCACCGCCTCGTGCCAGGGCCGGCCCTGCCACGGGTGGCGCCAGGTGTAGGCGTCGGGGTCGACCAACTGGCTGGGGCCTTGCACACCCTCGGGCTGGTAGCGCGAGGCCGGGTCGGCCACCTGCAGCTCATCGTCGATGCAAAAGTGGTAAAGGTCGCCCGCCTGGCAGGGGGCGACGCCGGTGTACCAGCCATCGTCGGGCAGCAGCTCGATGGCTGGCTGCCCGGCAATTTCCACGCTCACGCGGCGCGCATCCGGTGCCCACAGGGCGAAGCGCGCCGAGGTGGCGTCCAGTAGCTGTGCGCCATGCCTGTGCATCGTCACGCTCCGCTTAAAGGTGGGCTTGCTGGGTCTGCCTGACCAGGTCCTCGTACAGGCGTGCGTAGGGCTCCACCGCCTGGCACCAGTTGAACGGCTGGGTCATCGACAGGCAGCGCATGGCGTTGAGCAGGTCTTTCTTGCTGTAGGTGTAGAAGGCCCGGCTCAAGGCTTCGCGGTAGCTTTCGACGGTGGAGTCGTCGAACAAGAAGCCGGTCACGCCGTTCTCGATGGTGTCGGCCAGCCCACCGGTGTTGCGCGCCACCGGCAGCGAGCCGAAGCGCTGGGCGTACATCTGGCTCAGGCCGCAGGGCTCGTAGCGCGAGGGCATCAGCAAAAAGTCGGAGCCGGCGAACATGCGCCGGGCATCGGTTTCGTTGAAGCCGATGCGCACACCGATGCGCCCCGGGTGGCGCAGTGCCAGTTCGCGCATGGCTTGCTCTTCTTCAGGCTCGCCACGGCCGATAATGGCAATCTGGCCGCCTTGCTCGACGATGTAGTCGGCCACCCCAAGCGTCAGGTCCAGGCCTTTCTGGTACACCAGGCGCGACACCACGGCAAACAGCGGCCCCTGGCTCGGCAGCAGGCCGAACAGTTCGCGCACCTGCTGGGTGTTGCGCGCCTTGCCGTCCCAGTCATTGATGCTGAAGGTGTGGTGCAGGTGCTGGTCGGTGGCCGAGTCCCAGCTTTCGTCGATGCCGTTGGGGATGCCGCCCAGCAGCCCTTGCTGGGCCTTGCTGGCCAGGAAGCCGTCCAGGCCGCAGCCAAACTCCGGGGTGGTGATTTCGCGGGCGTAGGTGGCGCTTACCGTGGTGATGTGGCTGGCGTAGGCAAGGCCGGCCTTGAGGAACGACAGCTTGCCGTAGAACTCCATGCCCTCTTGCTGCATGGCATGTTCGGGGATTGCCAGCTCCGGGCTGCAGCCACGGCCATACACGCCCTGGTAGGCCAGGTTGTGGATGGTGAACAGGGTCGGGGTGCTCAAGCCGCGCCAGTGCATGTAGGCCGGGGCCAGGCCCGCTGGCCAGTCGTGGGCGTGCACCAGGTCGGGGCGCCAGTGGGCCATGCCTTCGCCGGCGGCAATCTCGGCCGCGGCCAGGCCCAGGCGGGCGAAGCGGATGTGGTTGTCGGGCCAGTCGCGGCCGTTGTTGGCGCCGTAGGGGGTGCCATCACGCTGGTACAGCTCGGGGCAGATCAGCACGTAGATCACCAGGCCGTCGGCCAGGTCCATGCGGCCGATCTTGCACGGCGGCAGCGCGGCGTGGCCGCCCAGTTCGCCGACGATGTGGATGGGGTTGTCGCTTTCCATCACCTGGCGGTAACCGGGAATCAGCACCCGCACATCGTGCAGGTGGGCCAGCGCCCGGGGCAGGGCAGAGGACACGTCGCCCAGGCCGCCGGTCTTGACCAGGTCGGCGATTTCCGAGGTGACGAACAGGACTTTGCGCTTGTTCGGGTTGTGCTGGCGCAGCGCGCCGGGTGCCTTGACTGTCGGGGCGAGGCTGGGTGGCAGCGGCTCGCGGTTATCCGGGTTGAATGAATCTGCGTGTGGCTCGACAGCGGCACTGATCATACTTCTCTCCGTCCCTTGTGTTCGCGGGGTGCGTTGCGTTGGCTCGTTGTGGTTCTCTCTGTTTTCGGTGTTGCATCTTCGTAGTGCGGTCCTTGCCCCATATTTGTGCGCGCAGGCACGGCACGCCTGGCACTCCGGCCAATAGGCGTGTGGACTGGTTGGGGTGGGTGGGCCGAGCGAGAGGAAGTCCCTTTGCAATGGCCTACTTAGTTCCTGACCTGCCCGTGTTTCGGAAAGTTCGACTTTTTTACGTCACGTTTTCCGAGCAAATCGCGGGCCGAATCTGCAGTGTAGGAGACGAAGCGGCATTTATGTGACCAGCGGGTCACTAAACTCTCGACCGTTCGTCCTCGCAAACGTTGGCGGGGTTGGGGGATGTGAATGAGGCGGCTCCCACAGGGATCTCATGGCACTCAGACCTGCGCTGTACCTGTAGGAGCCGGCTTGCCGGCGATGAGGCCGGCCCTGCAAAAGGCAGTGAAAGGGTTAGCCCCGAGCCATCAATCCCGCGGCAGCATCGACGAATGATGCTGGCTGATCAGCCAGCGCTGGCCATCGAAGCGGTAGGTAAAGGTGTAGCGCGCCGCCAGCCGCTGCCCGGTAGCGGCAAAGTCGAAGGTATACAGCCCGGCTGCGGTGGCCTCGTTGCAGCCGCTTTGCACCTCGTGGGTGTCGAGCTTGCTGCTGGGGCGGTCCAGCAGGAACTTGCGAAAGTAATCCAGGCGCGCTTCAGGGGTGAGCCGCGGCGTTGCAGAGACGGTCGGCAGCAACACCGCATCATCGCGGTACAGCGCCGCCACCTGGGCGGCGTCGCCGCTCTGCAGGCTGGCATTCCACTGGTCGAACAGCTTGAGCAGCTCGGCGGCGCCTGCGCTGCGGCATTGTGGGGTATTGGCCTGGGCGTGCAGGCTGGGCAGGCAAAGCAGGGCGAGGGTGCAAGCGAGGGTTACGCGGTTCATCGGCAGCGCCTATGGCATGACAGGCCCGGGGTGGGCCTGCGGCGCAGCTCACTGTAGGAACGGCGCCGCCGGTGGCGTATCGGAAAAACCGTCAGCGAATGAGCGCTTTTTCCCCGTTGCCGGCCTGTTGCAACAGGCTGTTCAGCAGGGCCACCTGTTGCAGCAGTTGGTCACGTTCGTCCTTCAACTGGCGCAGCTCGTCACGGCGGATGGTGACGTAGAGGGTCTGGGTGGGGGTTGCAGGCATCAGAGTACCCATGAGCACACCTCGCGTTTCTGGCTGGTGACAAGGGAAAGCGTAGTCGCTTCACGCGGCGCGCATTCTGAATTCTTTCCCTGCCCATGGGAACTTTTTTGTTTATCGTGGTCGTGCCGTTCGTCGGTGAACCCTTGGGCGGCAGGCTGGACTAACCTGAAACCTTCAACGCGTGTCATCCATTGCTAACGGGAGCGTCGGCACATGCAACTGGGAATCGTCGGGCTGGGCCGCATGGGCGGCAATATCGCAAGGCGCCTGATGCGCGCCGGCCATCGCAGCGTGGTGCATGACCGCAGCCGCGAGGCCATCACCATCCTGGAAGGCGAGGGCGCGCAAGGGGCCCACGACCTCGGCGCGCTGGTGCAAAAGCTCAAGGCGCCGCGCGCGGTGTGGGTGATGCTGCCGGCCGGCGAGCCCACCGAGCAGACCATCGCCCAGCTGGCCGAGCTGCTGGAGCCGGGCGATGCGATCATCGACGGCGGCAACACCTTCTACAAGGACGACATGCGCCGCGCCGCCGAGCTGGCCAGGCGCGGCCTGCACTACCTCGATGTGGGTACCTCCGGCGGCGTCTGGGGCCTGGAGCGTGGCTACTGCATGATGATCGGTGGCGAAAAGGACGTGTTCGAGCGCCTGGAGCCGCTGTTCAAGGCCCTGGCCCCCGGCGTTGGTGACATCCCCCGCACCCAGGGGCGCAGCGGCGAGCACCAGCGCGCCGAGCATGGCTATATTCACGCCGGGCCCCCAGGCGCCGGCCACTACGTGAAGATGGTGCACAACGGCATCGAGTACGGCCTGATGCAGGCCTACGCCGAAGGCTTCGACCTGCTGCGTAGCAAAGGCGGTGACGAGCTGCCAGAGGAGCAGCGTTTTGACCTGAACCTGCCGGAAATCGCCGAAGTATGGCGCCGTGGCAGCGTGGTGACCTCGTGGCTGCTGGACCTCACCGCCGATGCCCTGGTGGCCGACCCGCAGCTCAGCCAGTTCAGCGGCTCGGTGTCCGACAGCGGCGAAGGGCGCTGGACCATCGACGCCGCCGTGGAGCAGGCGGTGCCGGTGCCGGTGCTGTCCAGCGCGCTGTTCGCGCGCTTCCGCTCGCGCCAGCAGCAGGGCACCTACGGTGACAAGGTGCTCTCTGCCATGCGCCTGGGCTTCGGTGGCCATGTGGAGAAAAAAGGCCAATGACCGAACCGAAAATACCCGCTGCACCGCCTTGCACGTTGTTTCTGTTCGGCGCCAATGGCGACCTGGTCAAGCGCCTGCTGATGCCGGCGTTGTACAACCTCAGCCGCGACGGCCTGCTCGACCGCAACCTGCGCATCGTCGGCGTCGACCATAACCCGGCCACCGCCGAGGAATTTGCCGGCCGCCTGCATGCTTTCATGCAGGAGCGCGACAAGGTCGGCGAAGGCGCCGCCAAGTGCCTGGATGAAAAACTCTGGGCACGCCTGGCCAAGCGCCTGGACTACCAGACCGGCGATTTTCTCGACCCTGCAACTTACCAAGCCCTGGGCAAACGCATCGACAAGACTGCCCACGGCAATGCCATTTTCTACCTCGCCACCTCGCCGCGCTTCTTCCCCGAAGTGGCCCAGCGCCTGGGCGAGGCGGGCCTTCTGGATGAGTCCGCCGGCGGTTTTCGCCGGGTGGTGGTGGAAAAGCCCTTCGGCACCGACCTGGCCAGTGCCGAGGCGTTGAACGCCTGCCTGCTCAAGGTGATGAGCGAGCGGCAGATCTACCGCATCGACCATTACCTGGGTAAAGAAACGGTGCAGAACATCCTGGTCAGCCGTTTTTCCAACGGCTTGTTCGAGTCGTTCTGGAACAACCACTACATCGACCACGTGCAGATCACCGCCGCCGAGACCGTCGGCGTCGAAACCCGCGGCGCCTTCTACGACAACACCGGCGCGCTGCGTGACATGGTGCCCAACCACCTGTTCCAACTGCTGGCCATGGTGGCCATGGAGCCGCCGGCAGCGTTCGGCGCCGATGCCGTGCGCGGCGAAAAGGCCAAGGTGATCGGCGCCATCCGCCCCTGGTCGACGAAGATGGCCCTGAAAAATTCGGTGCGCGGGCAGTACGCGGCCGGCAAGCAGGGCCGCAGGAAGCTTGCCGCCTACCGCGACGAGCCCAACGTGGCCGAAGGCAGCCAGACCGAAACCTACGTGGCGCTCAAGGTGATGATCGACAACTGGCGTTGGGCCGGGGTGCCGTTTTACCTGCGTACCGGCAAGCGCATGAGCGTGCGCGATACCGAGATCGCCATCTGCTTCAAGCCGGCGCCCTATGCGCAGTTCCGTGAAAGCGAGCTGGAGCGGCCCAAGCCCAACTATCTGAAAATCCAGATCCAGCCCAACGAGGGCATGTGGTTCGACCTGCAGGCCAAGCGCCCGGGGCCGGAGTTGGTGATGGAGAACGTCGAGCTGGGCTTTGCCTACAAGGACTTCTTCAAGATGACCCCGGCCACCGGCTACGAGACGCTGATCTATGACTGCCTGACCGGCGATCAGACCTTGTTCCAGCGCGCCGACAACATCGAGAACGGCTGGCGCGCGGTGCAGCCGTTTCTGGATGCCTGGACCAGCGGGGAGGTGCATGAGTACGCCGCTGGCGAGGATGGCCCCGAGGCCGGCAACGAGCTGCTGAGCCGCGATAAGCGTGAGTGGCATCGCCTGGGTTGAATACCTGCGCGGCGCATACCCCTGTAGGAGCGGCCTTGTGTCGCGACCGGGCTGCGCAGCAGCCCCGGCGATTTTGCATGATGCGTAGATATCGGGGCCGCTTTGCGCCCCTTTCGCGACACAAGGCCGCTCCTACAGGGATATGTTTCGGCTTTGCTGGTCACCCCCAGCGGAACGTCCAGCCCCATCCCGGCATCCAACCCTGCGAACCCCGCCAACCGCAGGAGCCCCGATGCCCGCCCACATCGAAGACTACGCCCTGATCGGCAACTGCCGCAGCGCCGCCCTGGTCAGCCGCGACGGCGCCCTCGACTGGCTGTGCCTGCCGCGCTTCGACGCCCCCGCCGTATTCGCCGCCTTGCTCGGCAACGAAGAGAACGGCCGCTGGCGCATCGCCCCCAGCGACCCGGTAGAACACTGCAGCCGCCGCTACCTGGACGACACCCTGGTGCTGGAAACCACCTGGGTTACCTCAAGCGGCCGCGCCCGGGTGCTCGACTGCATGCCCCTTGGCGAGAGCAACGCGGTGCTGCGCATCGTCGAAGGCCTGGCCGGCGAAACTGTCTTCGAGATGGACCTGGTGCTGCGCTTCGATTACGGCCGCAGCGTGCCCTGGGTGGAAAAGATCGACCCGCTGACCCTGAGCGCCGTGGCCGGCCCTGATCGGCTGATTCTGCGCAGCACCACTGCCACCCACGGCCAGGACCACCACAGCGTCGCGCGCTTTCGCGTGTGCGCCGGCCAGCGCCAGGTGTTCAGCCTGTGCCACCAGCCCTCGCACCTGCCAGTGCAGCCCGGCTGCGATGCCGACCACGACCTGGAACACACCATCAACCACTGGCAGGCCTTCGCCGCCCGCTGCCCCGACGTCGGCCCCTACACCGCGCTGGTGCGCCGCTCGCTGCTGACCCTCAAGGCCATGACCTACGCCCCCACCGGCGGCATGGTCGCCGCGGTGACCACCTCGCTACCCGAACGTGTGGGCGGCGAGCGCAACTGGGACTACCGCTTCTGCTGGCTGCGCGATGCCACCATGACCTTGCTGGCGCTGATGAACCTGGGTTACTTCGACGAAGCCCAGGCCTGGCGCGAATGGCTGCTGCGCTCGGTGGCCGGCAACCCCGAGCAGATGCAGATCATGTACGGCCTGGCCGGCGAGCGCGACCTCACCGAGTTCACCTTGCCGTGGCTGGCGGGCTACGAGCACTCGCAGCCCGTGCGGGTGGGCAACGCTGCTGCCGACCAGTTGCAACTGGACATCTATGGCGAGTTGGCCGACGCCATGAGCCAGGCCATTCGCGGTGGCCTGCCGCGCCACCCACGCAGCGCCGCCATTGCCCGGGCGATCATGCCGTACCTGGAGCGTATCTGGCGCGAGCCGGACGAGGGGCTGTGGGAGGTGCGCGGCGGGCGTCAGCACTTCGTGCATTCCAAGGTCATGGCCTGGGTGGCCTTCGACCGCTCGGCGGGGCTGGCCGAAACCACCGAGGAGGGGCGTGAGCAGGCGCGGCATTACCGCGAGGTGGCTGACCGCATTCGTGAGGAGGTTTGTGCGCAGGGGCTGGATGCCAGTGGCAGCCATTTCGTGCAGGCCTATGGGTCTACCGAGCTGGACGCCAGCTTGCTGCAAATTGCCTTGACCGGGTTTTTGCCGGCGGATGATCCGCGCTTTTTGCGCACCCTGGAGCAGATCGAGAAGCGCCTGCTGCGTAACGGGCTGTTGCTGCGCTACGACAGTGACAGCTGCAGTGACGGGCTGACGCCGGGGGAGGGGACGTTTTTGGTGTGTTCGTTCTGGTTGGCGGATGTGTATGTGCTGTTGGGGCGGCAGGGGGAGGCTCAGGCGTTGTACGAGCGGTTGACCGGGCTTTGCAACGATGTGGGATTGTTGGCCGAGCAATATGACCCGGCGGGGGGGCGCATGCTGGGGAATTTCCCCCAGGCGTTCAGCCATATCGGGATCATCAATACGGCGTTGAATCTGCACCGGGCACAGTGTCCGGTGCGGGATCGGGCGAGGTGCAACACCAACTGGTAGAGCCCGGCAACTGAACCCTTAAAGCATGTTCCATTGCTTCAGGAAAAATCGTTTCATACCTGCAAAGGGACGAGCGTCCCCTGCCTGTCGACGGATGCGAACCAGCATTTCCTGCTTTTTCTCGTCGGAGGCGCTGCTCTCCTGGAATGCCAGCACCGAGGTTTCGAGGCCGTCATATGCCTGCCAGCGAAGACGTAAAAGTTCTACGCGGTTTAAACCCAAGGTTGACACCGCTGATGCTACTGCCCGTGCAGCATCGGGGTCGCCTGCCGGTGGAACAAGCCAGACTTCCTCGGTTTCTGGGATGACACGCCAAGCGAAATAATGTTCGGGGTTGTCGATGTAGGGATTGGGCAGGTCGGCGTCTTCTGTCGAGAAGAGTGCTTGTATGGCAGCATCATTCGTCTTGGCAGGGTCAGGACACAGTGAAGATACCAACACCTCGAGTGTTCTAGTTATCGTGGGCTTCGCAACGGGAATGACGGGTGCAGCGAGTCGCGGGCCAATAATTGTGAAGTTATCGCTTTTGTAGGATTGGTTGCATATCTGGCAGCTGAACGTGTAATTGTCATAGCAATAGGCGAGCCACCAGTACAGACTCTTGGGGCGAAAGTGCTCGACGTCGCCATGAGCGACCGCTGCCGTGTCAGCCTCACAATAAGCACATTTGTCATGCGATTCTTTTTTCAATTGTTTTTTGGCTGTTTTCCATTTTTGCCTTGTTTTTATCTTAAAGTTTACAGTGCCGTTGCCGCCATCTTCGTAGTAGTAGTCGAGTAACGCGTTCAGCTTGTTCTTCAGGTGGGCGCCGGTATAGGCTCTGATGTCAGCGGCCTTGCGAGAGCGCGTTATTTTTATCACTGTTCGCTCCCCAGGCGCAGGGTGATGCTTTTGATTTTTTCGGCAGAAATCTGTGGTTTTTTGGTTCGCGAGCCTTTGACGGGGGTGCCGAGCGAATGTTTTAGTGAACGAAGCAGTTCGGCTTGCTCTTTTGCATAGTGCGGTACGATATCCCAATTCGGGGCATCGCTCAGTATGGTTTGCATGTCTTTCAAGCGACGTTTTTCGGCGCTGCTCAGCGGGCTGGTTTTGAAAGTCAGCTCCCGCACAACGGCGCGCGCTCGTTCAACCTCTACAGAGTCTAGAGACTCGAGCCCGAACATGGGGCTCATCAGAAGTTGATGGAGCATCATTTTTCGAGGTTCGCCGATAAAAGGAATGAGTTTGGGTGATTGATCGACGCTGTCTCTTCGAATCACATAAAGCTCATCCTCACCGCTTTGCTGAGCCGTCAGCGCAGAATGCGTGGTGGCGATAAACTGAAACTTAGGCAGGATGGACGAAAGGAAATCAACCAGCCGGCGCCGCCAGACGGGGTGCAGGTGAAGGTCAAGCTCGTCAATCAGTAACACGCCACGCGTGGCGAGTGGGTTTTTACGGTCGGGAAAGGTCTCGGTAATCCTGTAAAGCAGGTCGCCGCACCAGGCGGCCATGTTCTGGTATCCATCGGAGAGCTGGCTAAGGGGGATTTTCCCGTCGACGGTATCAAAAATTATCTGGCGCGTTTTTCTATCGATGTGGGAAAACGTCATGCCGGGAAGCAACTTGTCCAGTGCTTCTCGGACCGCGTGCATTGAATGCTCGCCCTGTCGATAGTCGAGATCCATTATCCACTGTTCCAATGACACCAGCTGGGCGTCAGCGGAGAACATCGTCATCAGGCCTTGTGCGCGGGGTACGCGCGAACGCTCATCGGGGAAGGTCGATCTGGCTTTTGTTGCAGTTGGACGCCTTGAGACACCATAGGCAAGTACGAAATAGTTTCGTTCTGCCTTGAAAATGGCATTGTCCAAGGCTTCGAGTGAGGCTTGGTTATTTGAGAATATCTGCCGTATGCCATCGCCTCGATTGATTTCCAGCGAAATGTTACGAAGTTCTCCGGCCGCGGTGGTCAATGTCCCTTCGATTCGGCATTTTTTTGCGCCGTTGCGAATCCAGGCATCAGGATCACCCAGCAGTTCCGGAAGGGCTTCACTGCCTGCCAGCAGCAAGGCCATCGCCCTTAAAACCGAGCTTTTACCACAGCCGTTTTCGCCGAGTAGAAGCGTCCAGCGACGCGTGTCTTCAGTTGCAGTTCGAAAGTCGAGGTTCAATGATTCGATTGACCTTACATCCTGCAGTGCGATCTTTACCAGATACATCTTGAACCTCTTCTTGTAGCGAAATTTCGTGTCATATTGATACGCGCATCAGTTGCGTGCATACAGGCTTTCGTAGGCGGTAATCCGCATCGGCCCGAGTGATCGACGTGCCGACATTTTAGCAGTTTCGACGCTTGCTGCATGGCTGAATCGCATCGTTTCTGCGGCGAAACATGGATGTTGTGGACGTGGCAGGTGGCTAGGTGAAAGGCATCCGACTAATTCGACTTCACTTGATGTTCTGTCTTGTACAGGTCACTTTACGTACACATTCTCTCTGCGAGTTCTCTATGTCTGCCCTTCCCCCCAACGGCCTGCCCATCTACCGCCTGATCACCGGCAAGGACGACGCCGCCTTCTGCAAGCGCATCAGCGAAAACCTCGCCCTCGGCTAC
This sequence comes from Pseudomonas fakonensis, assembly GCF_019139895.1. GTDB lineage: Bacteria > Pseudomonadota > Gammaproteobacteria > Pseudomonadales > Pseudomonadaceae > Aquipseudomonas > Aquipseudomonas fakonensis. The sequence continues at coordinate 2,194,037 of NZ_CP077076.1, forward strand.
CAGCTGTACGGCTCGCCCAGCGTCACCTTCGATGCCGCGCAGGGCCATGTGGTCGCCGCCCAGGCCATCCTCTGGCCGGGGCATGGCACGCCATCGCAGGGCTGAGCCAGATGCTCGCCACCCTGCGCCGGGCAAACCCGGCAGACGCCGACACCATCGCCGTACTGGTCGCCGAGGCATGCAGCCCCTACATCCCGCGTATCGGCCGCAAACCCGGGCCGATGCTGGATGACTACGGGCAAGTGGTGCGCGACGAGCTGGTGTTCGTCGCCCTGCAAGGCGAGCGCATCGTCGGTGTTCTGGTGTTACGTCATGAGGGCCGCGAACTGCTGCTGGTGAACGTCGCGGTGCTGCCTGCGTGCAAGGGGCAGGGCATTGGCCGCCTGCTGATGGACGCCTGCGAGGCGCAAGCTCGGACCGCAGGGTGCGAGGCGATTCGCCTGTATACCCACGAGCGCATGACCGAGAACATCGCCATTTACCAGAAGCTCGGCTACCGCGAGACCCACCGCGCCACCCAGGACGGCTTCGCCCGGGTGTTCATGCGCAAGTTGCTGGGGTAAGAGAACGCGCAACTTGATGATTGGGTGGGGCGCCAGTGTTAAGCCAGCTGCCTTTGTATTTTCTGTAGAAGATCACCCAGCCCTTCGGGCTGCGCTGTCGCGCAGAGAACTGGTCTTGCAGATGCACCGCGGTCCCTGTGGGAAGCGGCCTTGTGTCGCGATGGGCTGCGCAGCAGCCCCGACAATTTTGCATGAGGTCGAGGCCTTGGGGCCGCTTTGCGCCCCATCGCGACACAAGGCCGCTTCCCACAGGGACCGCGGTGCATCTGCGAGATTTAGTTCTCTACGCGACAGCGCAGCCCAAAGGGCAGGGTGATCCCCTACAGTGACGCACCGCACATCCAGGGCTGGCAACCTGCCATTAACGGCCTATTCTGCGTGGTGAAGCTGCATTCCGGCACCGGTCCGCGTGCCGTTTCGCCGACAGAAGGAACCTGCCCATGTCCCACCCCGCCGATGTACCCACCGCCCCCGACCTACAACGCTTTCTCGACGAAGAGGCCACGTCCGAGGCCCTTGCGCACCTGCTGGAAAAAGCCCTGGCGGCCAGGCAGAACCGCCTGGTAGAGGCCTACCGGGGCAATGCCTACAAAGTCAGTTTCGATGACGAGGACGTGATCATCGAGGGCTACGGCAGCCGCAAGATGCCGGCCCGGCACCTGCCGCTGGACCACTTCATCGCCCTGCTGCGGGCCTGGCCCGGCGCCTGAGGCAGCACCGGGCCCGGCCGGTCAGGCCAGCGCTTCGCGCGGGTTGCTCGCAGCCTTGGTGTGGCGCAGGGTCGGCAGCAGGAAGGCGATGGCCAGCAGGCAGGCGCTGACCAGCATGACGAAGCCGCCGTCCCAGCCAAAGTGGTCGACGGTGTAGCCCATTGCCGCACTGGCCGCGACCGAGCCGCCGAGATAGCCAAACAGCCCGGTGAAGCCTGCGGCAGTGCCGGCGGCCTTCTTCGGTGCCAGCTCCAGCGCCTGCAGGCCGACCAGCATTACCGGCCCGTAGATCAAGAAACCGATGGAGAACAGCGCGACCATGTCGATGGTCGGGTTGCCCGGCGGGTTCAGCCAGTACACCAGGGTGGCCACGGTCACCAGGGCCATGAACACGATGCCGGTCAGGCCGCGGTTGCCGCGGAAGATCTTGTCGGACATCCAGCCGCACAGCAGGGTGCCGGGAATACCGGCCCACTCGTAGAAGAAGTACGCCCACGAGGTGGTGTCGACGCTGAAGTGCTTGGCCTCTTTCAGGTAGGTCGGTGCCCAGTCCAGCACGCCGTAGCGCAGCAGGTAGACGAACACGTTGGCCAGGGCTATGTACCACAGCAGTTTGTTGCGCAGCACGTACTCGACGAAGATCTGCTTGGCGCTGAATTCCTGCTCGTGGCTCTCGTCGTAGCCTTCGGGGTAGTCGTTCTTGTACTGCTCCACCGGCGGCAGCCCCACCGACTGCGGGGTATCACGCATGGCAGCGAAGGCGAACACCGCCACCAGCACGGCCACGGCGGCCGGCACGTAGAACGCCGCGTGCCAGTCGTTGGTCCAGCCCAGGCCCAGCAGGAACAGTGGGCCGATCAGGCCGCCGCCGACGTTGTGGGCGACGTTCCACACCGACACCACGCCGCCGCGTTCCTTCTGCGACCACCAGTGCACCATGGTCCGCCCGCTCGGCGGCCAACCCATGCCCTGGGCCCAGCCGTTGATGAACAGCAGGGTGAACATGATCGCCACGCTGGAGGTGGCCCAGTGTGCGAAACCGAAAATGAACATCACCCCGGCCGAGATCAGCAGGCCGAAGGGCAGGAAGTAGCGCGGGTTGGAGCGGTCGGACACCAGCCCCATGAGGAACTTGGACAGCCCGTAGGCAATGGCGATGGCCGAAATGGCCAGGCCCAGCTGGCCGCGGGTGTAGCCCTCTTCCTCGATGAGGTAGGGCATGGCCAGGGAGAAGTTCTTGCGCAGCAGGTAGTAGCCGGCATAGCCGAAGAAGATCCCGGCGAAAATTTGCCAGCGCATGCGCCGGTAGGTGCTGTCGACGTGCTCGTCGGGCAGCGGCGCCTTGTGCAGGGCAGGGCGGAAAAAGGCAAACATGTGAAGCTCCCGATTGTTATAGGTATGCGAAAGCGAATATTACATTTTCGTTAAAGAAAAAATATCGCTTCGATCGGGAGAATTTGTTGGTTTGTGAATGTGATCAACCGGCAAGCCGCCCCTCTGTAGGAGCCGGCAAGCCGGCTCCTACAGAGGGAGATGCGCTGTCACTGCACCCGCGTCACCCGCCACAGGGTATTGGCCAGGTCATCGGCAATGATCAGTGCCCCGCGCGGGTCCACCGTCACCCCCACCGGCCGGCCGCGGGTCTTGCCGTCTTCGCCGCGAAAGCCGGTGGCGAAGTCCACCGGTTCACCGGCCGGTTTGCCGCCCTTGAACGGCACGAAGATCACCTTGTAGCCCACCGGGTTGGGCCGGTTCCAGCTGCCGTGCTCGCCCACGAACACGCCGTCTGCGAACTGCGGGCCCATGGCGGCCGTGGAGAAGTCCACCCCCAGCGCCGCCACGTGCGAACCCAGGCTGTAGTCGGGGGCGATTGCCGCCTTGACCTTGTCCGGGTTCTGCGGGCGTACCCGCTCATCGACGTTCTGCCCCCAGTAGCTGAAGGGCCAGCCATAAAACGCGCCGTCCTTCACCGAGGTCAGGTAATCGGGCACCAGGTCCGGCCCCAGTTCGTCACGCTCGTTGACCACCGCCCACAACTGCCCGCTGCCGGGCTGCACGGTCAGCGCGGTGGGGTTGCGCAGGCCGGTGGCGTAAGGGCGGTGGGCGCCGGTCACCGCGTCCACCTCCCAGACCATGGCGCGGTCCACCTCGGCCTCCATGCCACGCTCGGTGATGTTGCTGTTGGAGCCGATGCCCACGTACAGGTAGCGCCCGTCGGGGCTCACCGCCAGCGACTTGGTCCAGTGGTGGTTGATCTCGGCTGGCAGGTCGGTAACCTTGGTCGGCGGGCCGCCGGCCTTGGTCTGGCCGTCCTGGTAGTCGAAGCGCACCAGCGCGTCCTGGTTGGCCACGTACAGCTTGCCGTTGTCGAAGGCCAGGCCGTAGGGGGCGTTGAGATTTTCGGCGAACACCGTCTGCAGTTCGTACTGTCCATCGCCGTCGGCATCGCGCAGCAGGGTCAGGCGGTTGCCGCCCTTGACCTGGGTGTTGCCCTTGGCCTTGATCTGGCTGGCGATCACGTCCTTGGGCTTGAGCTTGGCGGCGCTGCCGCCACGGCCTTCGGCCACCAGGATGTCGCCGTTGGGCAGCACCAGGGTCTGGCGCGGGATCTTCAAATCCTTGGCGATGGCGGTGATGCGGTAGCCCTCGGGCACCTTGGGCATGCTGTCGTCCCAGGCGGCAGGCTCGGCGATTTTCATGCTCGGCAGCAGGCCGCGCTCGGGGGCCGGCAGTTTCGGCTCGGGGCCGCGGCTCTGGGTCGGCTCACCTTCGCCGCCGCAGGCGCTGAGCAGCAAGGCCATGCTCAGGGCGCTCAATGCAAGCTTCATGGCGTCACCTCCGTGCGCAGGCCCAACCACGTAGCCGCGCAGGCCAGCAGGCTGACGATGACCGACAGCACCAGCCCGGAAGGCATCACCGCCCAGGCATCCTTGGCGTGTTCGAAGGCGTTGACCAAACCCAGCAGCCAGGCCGCCAACAGCAGTACAAAGTACAGCTTGCGCGCGCCGCGCAGCAGGCCAGCCAGGGCGAACAGCAAGGCCAGGCCGCTGAACAACAGGCCGCCGGCGATCAACCAGGAGGCGAAATTGCTCCATTGGATCTGAAAGCTCTGGTAGTAGGCGATGTCGCTGAGCAGGCCGCCGAGAAACAGCGGCACGCTGCCGGCCAGCAGGGTCGTATGCAGCACACCAGGCGTGCGGTAGTAGAGGGGGGCGGTGGTGGTGGTCACGGGCACTCCTTATCGTTCGGCGATCCTTGGGGCGATGGCGCAAGTCCATCGGGCGCGCTCAGGCGCTCAGGTGAAGGATCACCAAGCGGGAGTGTTGGTTCAGTCGGATGTGTCGTCGTCGCTCAACCGGCAACTGGCGCTGCCCTTCACGCCGCTGGCATGGGCACTGACATGGCGTACCTTGAAGCCGGGGTCGTGCACGGTGGCCGGCGCGCTCCAGCCCTCGCCGTTGTCCATCTGGTAGCTGATCGAGCCGTCGGCATGCCATGCAACGCGCAGGCCGTAGCGGTCATTGCGGTTGGGGCCGGTCAGCGGCCATTCCCTGATCACTGGCTTTTCGTTTACGTGGGTGCGCAGCGCGAACACGCGCTGTGTACCTTCTTCGACCGGGTAGCTGGACAGGAACAGCGTCGAGTCTTCGTTGTCGTCCTCGGCAGCGGCGAGAATCACCGAAGGCACCCACTTCTCGCCCCGGTAGTTTTCTTCGATGCGCACCTGGCAGGTGAACTGGCCGCGATCACCCACCGGTTCGCGCATGAAGTTCTCGTAGAAGCCGTATTCGACATCGAAAGTGAGCTGCTTTTCTGGGCTGCAGCCCAGCATCAGGCTGGCAGCGAGTGCCATGGAGCATTTGAATCGGTTCACGCAGGTTTCCCGAGTGTGATTGGCCTTAGGGAAAATTCGGAAAAGTTGCTCATCATCCGGAAATGTACGGCTTGGGGATGCCGAAAAGCCGGGTTTTCAGCCGCTGATTATTGGATAACAAAGGCAACGCCTTGGTTGTCTGTCCTAACGGGCGCGCCTCTCCTTCACCAGGCAGTAATTGGTGGCGTACCATCCACAGATTCGACAGGGTAAACAGCGTGGTCAATTGCGCCGTGTTCTTGACCAAATCACGGAAGTGGGTGTTCACAAAACCGAACTGGTGCTTGATCACACGAAATGGATGTTCGACCTTCGCTCGTATATGCGCTTTGATCTTCTCGATCTTGCATCTGGCTTTGTATAGCACGTTGTGTTTGCTCAAGTGCTTGTAAGTGCTACGACGAACCGCAATCTGCCAGATCACCGGCCGTCCTTCATGCTCCGGCCGTTTCTCTACGCCGGTATAACCCGCATCGGAACAGACAACGTTTTCATCGCCATGCAACCGGTTGGCGGCCCCTGTTACATCAACCAAAGTCGCCGCTGTGCCGTGGACGTGGTGCACCTGGCCCGACTCAGCATCGGCACCGACATGTGCCTTCAGGACGAAGAAGTACTGATTACCCTTCTTCGTCTGGTGCCTTTGAGGATCGCGTTTGCCTTCCTTGTTCTTGGTCGAACTGGCTACGTGGATGAGGGTGGCGTCTACGATGGTGCCCTGACGCAGCGACAGGCCCTTGTCTCGCAGGTAATTGCTGGTGTTTTCCAGAATTCTCGAAGCCGGTTCGCGCTTCTCCAGCAGGTGACGGAAAATCATGAATGTCGTGTCTTCGGGGATCGGAGAACTAAGCGTGAGGCGAGTAAACTGGCGCATCCAAGTAGTCTCAGACAGCGCCTCTTCCATAGCTGGGGCGCTCAACAAGAACCTGTTCTGCAGCAGATGAATACGTAGCATGGTTTCCATTGAATACGTCTTGCGACCACCACCGGCCTTTGGGTAGTGCGGTTCAATCAATGTCACCAAACCGCTCCACGGCACCACTTGCCCCATCTCGGCCAGGAAACGCTCGCGACGGGTTTGCTTGCGCTTACCGGCGTACTCGAAGTCGGAAAAGCTCATCTGGCTCTTGGGGTCAAGGGTTTGCAGAGGGCAGTTGGACGGAGGGGCATTCAGCACGAGTCAGACGGCCTGTGCTGACTAATCGGAGAGTTTCTAAATCCGCCTCCATGCCGGGCAAACTTAAATTCACCTCTGCATAGCAGGGGGCTAGCATATGCCATCAAGCAGTAGGTCCCTCATGCTGTGACAAACCAACAGGAACCTCCTTTCCTACCTGTATTGCCTGGCTAGCTTTAATTCCAAGCTTTTCAGAATACTGATCAAGTAGGGCTTTGGCCATTGCGTTCAGCTCAACGATTGTCCTATTGGCGACTTCCTCGCTATTTTCTATAGGGTTAAAATTCGAATCAACTAACCCATTAGATACTGGCAAAGCTTTACGATTAGCGAGCGTAATTGCAAAATTCGCGGCCTTGTCCAAAAGCTCAGCCGGAGTGCCTAGTCTTGGGTCGGCAGACAGAGTGACTTCACCGTCTGTAAGCTTAATGGTAGTTGCATGGCCAGATGCTAGATCAGCGTCCTTTCTCGACATAAACCATGTCCCAGCAGCCAAGGCACCTGAAACCCCTGCGACCCAAAGGAAAACATCCCAATTCTGCTTTTCAGCCCAAATCAGAAAAAATGATCCCAAGACTGAAAGGCCAGAGATAAAAATTAGCAAAATCGTGAATATCTGCGATCCTGTGGCAGCCATCTTTAGTGCGGCGGTAACCTCGCCTTTAATTCTCACTTTGAATAGCCCCTACTGATATGGTGCCATCGGGGTGGAAGGTTGGCCAAAAGTACGGGTGTCCATTATTTGGCATCCGAAAGTTAAAAATCCTCACCGGAGCCACAATGGAGGGGTTGATAACTATTTTGCTGCTAGGGTCTATCAGGCATTTTTCAAGAGTGAACAGCGGCGACGATACAAAGATTATGCAGTTGTCGAATCTGCACCCCACAAAATGCCAGCCATCTAGATGTACCTCTTGGCCATTAAACCACTGATTAGATACCTTCGGCTCTTGGAAAAGATTGAGATTGTCGGGTGGCGCAGATGCTACAGATGCAGCTGGAAACTTCGGATTCTCATCAGTCATCGTCTTCACCGAACCTGAATTATAGTAGAAAACCTCATGATCTCACATAGCCATCGCATTAACTACCGCTGTCTGCTCTACGCGAGGAGCGCAAAAAGACCAAGCGTCACAGCATCCTGATGGGCGACTGCATCGAGATGATGCGAACGCTGCCGGATTAGTCAGTGCACACCTGCATCACCAGCTAGTCCTACTTCGGGCTTCGCGACTACGGCACCGAGGGACAGATTGGCCTGGAGCCAATACTCTCAGAATTCGTGCTGGCCCTGGCCAACGTTTTCCGTGAAGTGCGCCGCGTGCTGCTCGATGATGGCACGCTATGGCTCAACCTTAGTGACAGTTAATTTCGGAAGGATGCTTAGGCCCGCAGAGTGGTGATGATTTCGCGAACCGACGCCGTGGCCAAGAAGAAATCTGCAAATCGATCCACGAGGTGCCGTATGGATTAAAGGAAAAGGACCTGATCCACATCCCGTGGCGAGTCGCTTTCGCCCTACAGGAGGATGGCTGGTACTTTTGCCAGGACATCGTCTGGAGCAAACCGAACCCGATGCCAGAGAACGAACGTGATCGCTGCACCAAGGCGCACGAGTACGTGTTCTTGCTGAGCAAATCGAAGTGTTACTACTTCGACCAGGCAGCTATTGCAGAGGAAGCGATTGAGCCGCGAGGCGCGGGCAACGTCTCGCCAGCGGAGTCGCTACCAGATGAGCGGTCAGGCGAAATGAATCCTGACTACGCTACTCTCGCTCAACGGCGCCTTGATACAGCTTGGGTCGAAGACGCAGCACGGGTGGTCTTCCTCCTGGATCAATCGCCAGCCGTCTGACCCTACGGAGCCTCCAGATACTGCGCGGTTACTCGCCTGTGAAACATTTAAGATTTTTTGGTTAATCGTCTTTCCCGTAAATTTCTGCCCAGTCAGGGATAGGAGCGGCTTTTTGGGCAGCATGCTTAAGGCTGGGAAGAGCCATCAGAAGAAAGTCCCGAGCAATGAGTATCGCGTCGCCCCAATGCTTTCGATAGAACTCTTTACTTACTTGGGAAATAGTGTCCCACTCCTTCCCCTCCCGTTCTACTGAAACGACCACGCCCTCAATCTCTCCAATAGCTCTCGATAGGTAGCTAGCGACAGAAATATCGATCGCCACAATTCGCTCGACATCGTCAATTTTCATACAGTCGAGGTAGACCCGTAGCCGTTTGACTCTTTCGCGTATATCCGAAATTTTCTCGGGATCGTCAAGATTATCGAAGTACACCCAGCCACTTAGGTCAGACAGGTGCCCGTTCAATGCCTCGGCGATAGGCCATACACGCGCAGCAGCCAATGCCGAACGCTCTCTGCGCTCCGCCACTAGCTTTCTCTCCGCGGAGCTCGCCAGGTAGAGCGACACGATCACTGCTGCAAAAGTACTGATCGCAGAAAATGCATTCCAATCCAGCTTGAGATCGACGCTCGCCTGCGGAAGGAGCTTAAAAAAAACACCCCCGCATAGGAACAATAGAAGGCAAACAAGCCAGCGCACCCAGGCTTTCTCCATGATGTGGCCTTTAAGATAAATCGATGATTATGCGCGCCCTCACGGGTGCACCTCTTCCGCACCAGGCAATACTTGGCGGCGTACCATCCACAGATTCGACAGGGCAAACAGTGTGGTCAATTTTCCCGTATTCTTGGCCAAGCCACGGAATAGGGTTTTCAAATAGCCGAACTGGCGCTTGGTCACGCGAAATGGATGTTTGACCTGCGCTTTAACCTTCTCGATCTTGCGTCTGGTTTTGTAGCGCACGCTGCGTTTGCTCAAGTGCTCGTAGGTGCTACTTCGCGCCGCAACCTGCCAGATCATTGGCCGCCCTTCATGCTCTGGCCTTTTCTCAACGCCGGTGTAGCCTGCGTCGGCACAGACGACGTGCTCTGCGCCATGCACCAGCCCCGACTCAGCATCGGCCCCGATATGCGCCTTCATGCCGAAGAAATACTGATGCCCGTTCTTCGTCTGATGCATTTCAGGATCGCGTTTGCCTTCCTTGATCTTGGTCGAACCGGGTGCGTGGATGATAGTGGCGTCGAAAATGGTGCCGTGGCGCAACGACAGGCCCTTGTTTCGTAGGTAATTGTTGATGGTTTCCAGAAGGCCCGACGCCAGTTGGTGCTGCTCCAGCAGGTGCCAGAAATTCATGATTGTGGTGTCTTCGGGGGCGGAGCGCTGAGCGTCAGGCGAGCAAACTGGCGCATCGAAGTGATCTCGTACAGCGCCTCTTCCATAGCTGGGGCGCTCGACGAGAACCCGTTCTGCAGCAGGTGCACACGCAGCATGGTTTTCAGTGGATACGGCTTGCGGTCACCGCCGGCCTTCGGGTAGTGCGGCTCGATCAATTCCACCAAACCGCTCCATGGCACCACCTGCTCCCTCTCGGCCAGGAAGCGCTCGTGACGGGTTTGCTTGCGCTTACCGGCGTACTCGAAATCGGAAAAGCTCATCTGACTCATGGGATGGAGGGCTTGTAGAGGGCTGTTGGACGGAGCGCTATTTCAGCACAGATCAGACGGCCTGTACTGACTTGATCGGAGAATCCATAGGCGCGAAAGCGCACCCGGCTAACGAGCGCGCTGGTGAGGCGCCTGATTGACCGGCGCAGTAAAGCGCTCTTTAACCCAGCACCGGGCGCAGGAAGTTGCGCTCATAACTGAGGATGAAGCGCTGCTCGGTGGCCAGGGCAAACGCAGCAATGCACTCAGGGTCGCTTTCCGACGCCGTGCGATATTCCTCGTAAGCCGCAAGGCTGGGGAAGCTGAACAGCGCGTAGGCCACGTTGTTGGCCCCTTCGCTGGGCAGGAAGTAGCCGTGGTGGCTGCCGCCCATGCGGTTGACGATGGGGATCCACAGCTTGGCGTAGGCCTCGAAGGCCGGTACCTGGTAGGGGTCGATAATGTATTTGAGGTGGCAGGTGACCATGTGCACGCAATCCTTTGGGTGAGCCAGGGGAGGCTCACCTTACAGGCAGTGCCGGCAGGCGTCACGGGGTATCGGGCTGGCGCCAGATCAGCTGGTCGGTGGGGTAGCCCTGTTTGCGCGCCAACTGTAGCAACTGGTCGCGGGTCTGCTGGCTCACCGTGGGCGTGCGCGACAGCAGCCACAGGTAGTCGCGGTTAGGGTGGCCGACCAGGGCCACGCGGTAGTCGGGGCTTACGTACAGCACCCAGTAATCGCCCTTGGTCAACCCTGGGGCCAGGCGGCTGAACCAGTTGTCGAAACGCACCCAGAGCTTGTCGGTGCGCCCCTGCACCTGGGGCTCGGCGATGCCGTGGGCTTCGTTCCACTGGCCGTCCTGTTCCTTGCAGCGGTTGTTGACGTCGATGCGCCCGTCCTCACGCAGGCCGTAACGGGCCTCGGACTGTACGCAGTTGCGCTGGAAGTACATCGGCAGGCGCGCCAGCTCGTACCAGGTGCCCTGGTAGCGCTGCAGGTCGACCTGTTGCGTGGTGGGGGGCGGCTGGTGCTGGTCGTGGGAGCTTGAGCAACCGGCCAGGGCCAGGGTGAGGCAGGACAGCAGCAGGGTGGTGCGCATGGCCATGGAAACCTCCTGGAAAGGGCAAGGTGTACAGGAGGTTGGATGCGCGGGCGTGGGGAAAGTTGTATGCAATAAAATCGTGTGCTGCCGCGATGGGTGTAGGAGCAACTGTCTTGCTCAACTTTTAAAAGCCGACTCGATTCTTGTGGGAAGCGGTCTTGCCGGGGCGCCGTCCGGTCGAGATTGGGCTGCGCAGCAGCCCCGGCGACTTTGCAGGATGCCGATATTCTGGGGGCGCTATGCGCCCCATCGCGACACAAGGCCGCTTCCCACAGTATTGCACAGGCCTGAATCTGGCGCTGTACCTGTAGGAGCGCCAGCGTTCAGGCCATCAGCAAGACAGTTGTTCCCAGCGCTCAGCTCAACACCTTAAAGCCATGGGTCCCATCGCGTTCCAGCTGGGCGATCAGCCCGAACTCCCAGTCCAGGTAGCCCTGCATCGCCTCGTGCGGCGCGTCGGTGCCTTCATAGGGGCGGCGGTAGCGGTCGCTGCGCGGCACGGCCAGGTGCGTCTCGCCGCTTTCCAGGGCCAGCCCGGCGGCGATCCAACGGGCGGTGCCGCCTTCGAGCAGGTACACCGGAGTGCGGGTCAGGGTTTGCAGGTCGCGGGCGGCAAAGCGCGCCAGCAGGCTGCTGCCGCAGGTCAGCACGTAGCGCTGCGCCGGTGGCACCTGCTCCAGCACCTCGGCCAGTTGCGCGCGGATCGCCCAATGGGCACCGGGGATATGGCGCTTGACGTAGTTGGCGCTGGTGGTGAAGTCCAGCACCACAGTGCCGTCTTCCCGCCGCCAGGCCGCCAGTTGCTCGACGCCGATCTCGCGGGCCTCGGGCAGCGCCGGCAACGGCGCCTGCCATTCACCGTGGGCACTGAAGTCGCTGGCCGACAAGCCGTCCAGCACCGCCACCTGCCAGCCCATCTGTGCCAGCCACGAGGCACTCATGTTGGCGCGCACGCCGTCGTCGTCCACCAGCACGATGCGCGCCCCGCGCACACTGGCCACGTGGTCGGTTTCCTGCACCAGCTGGCCGCCCGGCACCGAGCGACTGCCCGGCAGGTGGCCGGCGTTGTATTCCTCTGCAGTGCGCACGTCGAACAGGTAGGTGGTGCGGGCGGTTTCGGCCTGCCAGGCCGCCAGCCCGGCACGCTCCAGGCGCTGCACCCCGGCGCGGTCGGCGACGCTGCGCGCCTGGCGCCCGGCGTTGGCCCGGGTGCCGGCGCTCACCTCGCTGAATGTCCGGTCCTGGCCGTGGGCCAGTTGCTGGCCGGCCAAGGTCCAGCCGATGGTGCCGTTGCGTAGCGCCGCCACCGGGTTGGGGATGCCGGCGTTGACCAGCGACTGGGTGCCGATGATGCTGCGGGTGCGCCCTGCGCAGTTGACGATCACCTGGGTGGACGGGTCTGGCGCCAGTTCCGCCACCCGCAATACCAGCTCGGCGCCAGGCACGCTGATGCCGCCGGGGATGCTCATGGTCTGGTATTCATCGAAGCGGCGGGCATCGAGCACCACCACGTTGGCCTTGTCGTCCAGCAGCGCTTGCACCTGTTCGGCGGCCAGCGACGGCGTGTGGCGCACGCTCTCCACCAGCTCGCCGAAGGCCTTGCTCGGTACGTTGACGTCGCGGAAGGTTTCACCGCCGGCTGCACGCCAGCCGGCCAGGCCACCGTCGAGCACGGCCACGTCGCTGTAGCCCAGCGCCAGCAGGCGCTGCGCCGCTACAGCAGCCAGGCCTTCAGCGTTGTCGTAAACGGTGATGGCGGTGTCACGCCGGGGTACCCGGGCGTAAACCTCAAGCTCCAGCCTGGACAGCGGAATGTTGGCGGCGAACAGCGGGTGGTCCTGGGCGTACGGGTCTTCTTCGCGCACATCGATCAGGGCCAGCTCCTCGCGGGCCAGCAGCGCACGGCGAATGTCGGCATAACGGCGGGTGGTGACGGTGCTCATGGGGCAGGGTTCTCTTTGGACAGGTCCCAGATGTTGGGGAGGCGGGTATTGGAGTAACCGGAGATGAATGGTTTTTCGCTGCCGTCTTCGGCGTACACCGCGCGCTTGACCGCGCCGATGTTGCCGCCGTAGACGTGGATGCTGATCGACACCTGGTCGGCGTAGGCATTGCTGACCTGGTGGATATCGCCAATGCGCGGCGACACGGCTTCCACCTGGCCCGGGGCCAGGCGCACCGGTGCGCCGTGGGGCTGCAAGGCGCCGCCTGCCGTGCGGCTAAAGCCCTGAGAGAGTTCGGCGCCGCGCAGCATGCCGATCAGCCCCCACACCCGGTGGTCATGCACCGGCGTGCGCTGCCCGGGGCCCCAGACAAAGCTCACCACCGAAAAGCGCTGGCGCGAGTCGCAGTGCAAAAGGTACTGCTGGTAGCGCTGCGGGTCGGGCTGGGCCAGTTCCTCGGGCAGCCAGTCGTCCTGGGCGACCAGGCTGGCCAGCAGGTTGTGCCCGCGGTCGAGGAGGGTGGCTTCGTCGGGGTGCTGGTCGAGCAGCCCGGCAAGGCTTTCGATGAAATGGCGCAGGCGCTTGGGGTCATGGCTCATGGTTAAGGCTCGGCGTACGGTTTCAGGTAACCCTAGCAAAGCCCTTTTGTATTCTCAAAATGCAAAATAATCATAAGCTAATATGTGATTTGTGCATTTATTATGGCCTGTCGTCAAAGGCATGAGGTTATGCCTAAAGCGCATTTCACAGCCTTTGTAATGACCTATAGATTATAAAAATCGGCTAAATAAGACCCAAATGCTATAAAACAATCGCCACGAGACCGCACGCGCGGATCGGCCTTACATGCCCCAGGCGGGCATCTGGAGACCACCCGTGCGTTACTTCAAGCAACTGGCTGCCACCGTGCTGGCCACCACTTTCAGCCTCACCGCCGCCGCCCAGACACTGGTGGTCGGTGACCAGAGCTACAACGCCCAGGCGGTGATGGAAGCGGCCGGGGTATTGGACGGCTTGCCCTACACCCTGGAATGGAAGCAGTTCACCGCAGGCTCCCCGGTGGCCGAGGCGCTGAATGTCGGCAGCCTCGACATCGGCCTGCTGGGCGATGCGCCGCCGCTGTTTCTCGGCGCCCTCGGCGCGCCGATCAAGGTGATCGCGGTCAGCCGGCAAAACCTTGAAGGCGTGGCCATCCTGGCCCGCAAGGACTCATCCATCCACAGCCTGCAAGACCTGCGCGGCAAACGCGCGGCACTGTGGAAGGGCTCGTGGAGCCAGCAGCTGCTGTTCAGCGCCCTGGACAAAGCCGGCGTGCCACGCGATGCCCTGGAACTGCGCTACCTGAGCGCCCTCGATGCCTCCCACGCCCTGGACGGCGGCTCGGTGGACGTGATTGCCACCTGGGAGCCCTACGTCACCCAGCAGGAGCGCCAGGGCGCGCGGGTGTTGGCCACTGCAGAAGGGGTGATCCCGGCGCAGAGTTTCGTGGTGGCCAACAGCAAGGCGGTGGACGCCAAGCGCGCGCAGATCGCCGACTTTTTGCAGCGCCTGAAAAAGGCCCGTGACTGGACCTTGAGCGACCCGGCCCACACCGAGGCCTACGCCGATGCCTGGGCCAAACGCACCCGTGCCGACGGCGACATCGCCCGCGCCTGGTTCGCCCGCGCCCGCACCGACCTGGCGCCGCTGAACCCGCAGGTGATCGTCGATGCGCAAAAGACCGTGGATTTTTTCGCCGGCATCGGCCTGATCAAGGGCTACCCGGCGGCCAGCCTGTTCGACAGCTCGTTCGGGGCGGCCATCGCCAAGTAATGACTTCGCCTGTACCGGCCCAATAAAGATACCGAGGACACCCCCATGACCCAACGACAGATCAAACTCGGCGCCCTGACCATGGGCTGCGGCGGCCCTGGCCGGCACAACCTGTGGCTTGACCCTGAGCTTCCGGCCGACGCCAGCGTCAACATCGACTGGTACATCGACATCGCCCGCCAGGCCGAGGCGGCGCTGTTCGACCTGGTGTTCATCGTCGACAGCCAGTTCATCACCCAAGGTTCCCCCTCGCACTACCTCAACCGCCTCGAGCCCCTGACCCTGCTCTCGGCCCTGGCCGTCAGCACCCGCCACATCGGCCTGGTGGGCACCCTCACCACCTCCTACAACGCCCCCTACAACGTCGCCCGCAGGCTTGCCTCGCTGGACCTGATCAGCAAAGGCCGCGCCGGTTGGAACGTGGTCACCAGCGGCGATGCCGGCACTGCCGGCAATTATGGCCTGGACGAGCACTACGACTACGACACCCGCTACGCCCGCGCCCAGGAACACGTGCAGGTGGTGCAGGGCCTGTGGCAGTCGTACGAGGACGATGCCTTCCCCCGCGACCGCGCCACTGGCCGCTTTCTCGACCCTGCCAAGCTGCACGGGCTGAACCACAAGGGCGAGCACTTTTCGGTGGTCGGCCCGCTGAACATCCAGCGCTCGCCCCAGGGCCAGCCGGTGATCTTCCAGGCCGGCGACTCCGAGCAGGGCCGTGACCTGGGCGCCGCCACGGCCGATGTGGTGTTCACCCATGCCGCCAGCATCGAGCAGGGCCAGGCGTTCTACCGCGACATCAAGGCCCGCGCCGCGAAGCTGGGGCGCGACCCTGAGCAGTTGCTGGTGTTGCCGGGGGCGGAAATCTACGTCGGTGACACCGATGAGCACGCCCGCGAGATCGAGCGCCACTACCACCAGGCCGACCACAGCTTCGAGCTGGCGCTGAAGGAGTTCGGGCGCAATTTCGGCTGGCACGACTTCAGCCAGTACGACCTGGATGCGCCGTTCCCCCAGCAAAGCCTGGAATACGCCCGCAGCAGTTTCTTCACCAATGCCAAGCGCATCGCCGACCAGGCCCGCGAAAAGGGTTTCAGCCTGCGCCAGGCCGTGGAGTATGGCCGCCAGCTGCGCCCCGGTGCGTTCGTGGGCTCGGCGCAAAGCGTGGCGGCGAAGATGGCCGAATGGTTCGAGGCGCGGGCCCTGGATGGCTTCAACATCTACATCGGCCACCCCGGCCAGTTCCGCCGCTTCACTGACGAAGTGGTGCCGCTGCTGCAGGAGCGCGGGGTGTACCGCACCGCCTACGAAGGCACTACCCTGCGCGAGAGCCTGGGCTTGCAGATACCGCGCTTTGGCCGTTGACTGGCAACGGGGCAGGAGTGGACTCATTACTTGTAGGAGCCGGCTTGCCGGCGATGAGGCCAGTCGCCCCAACCCGGCTCTTGCAGAGTTTCAGCGTTCTTCGCGGGTATGCCACAGGCGCAGCAGGTAGATGCAAGAAGGCGTGATCTCATATCGCATTTCGTAATGACCAACCAGAATCCGTCGCACTTCGCGTGGTTCGAATTCTTCCAGCCGCTCTCCTACCCGAGGGTTGGTCAGCAGAACGTTAGGTGCTGCTGCGAGCTGTTGAACGGTGCGCGCTGCAGCAGATGGGTTCACGGCAGCTAGAAATTCATGCAGGCGTGCCAGGTCGGACAGCCCCTTGCTGGTCCACTTCAACTCCATCAACGAGGTACCGGCAGGGGGGAGTCCGTGCCCAGGCTTTCAGCCCAAGCCTGAACAGACTGATGATCGATCACTCTGCCGGCATCGACATCTGCCAGTGCTTCAAGGGTCAGGCGGTTTCGTTCATCTTCCTGAGCCAGCCAGTCAGACAGCGCCTGTTTGACAATCCAGTTCTTTGAGCGCTCGAGCCGGGTGGCGATTTCATCGATGCGCTCGGCCAATTCCACGGGTACATGGGCCGTAACTGAACGGGTTTTGGCGGCGATAGTCATGGCGACCTCAGGCTTTGATCGAAAACGATTGAAGGTTAATCGTAATGAATCACCACACTGAGTCAATGACCGCTCGTAGGAGATTACCCAGCCCCTCGGGCTGCGCTGTCTCGCAGATGCACCGCGACGCCTGTGGGAAGCGGCCTCGTGTCGCGATGGGCTGCGAAGCGGCCCCAGGATATTGGCATCATGCAAAATTGCCGGGGCTGCTACACAGCTCATCGCGACACAAGGCCACTTCCCACAGAGACCGTGTTAAATCAATGATTTTTGGTTTGTTCATTGCCCAGGCTGAATTCAGACCTCAAGTACGAAACGCACTCAAACCGCCCTTGAGCGCCCTGGCGGTGCTGCCCAGCGTGGTCGCCGAATCGTGGATCTCGGCAATCCCCTGCGAGGTATGTGCAAAGCTTTCATGCATGCCGCCTAGGCGCCCGGCGATGTCGGTGACCGCGTGCTGGATTTCTTCACTGCTGGTCAGTGCGCGGTCCATGGCGCCACTGACCTGGCCCATCTGGCGCACCAGCCCGTCGATGACCCCAAGGGTACTGTCGGAGCTCTGCGCCAGGCTGCGCGACTGCTCGGCGGTACTGCTCATGCGTTCGGCAATCTGGCGGATGCCGCTGGTGACGGCGTTGATGACCTGGTTGGCGTCGTTCAGCACCCCTTGGGTTTGCCCGGCCAGCTTGCGCACCTCGTCAGCCACCACCGCGAACCCGCGGCCGGCTGCACCGGCCCGCGCCGCCTCGATGGCGGCGTTGAGCGCAAGCAGGTTGGTCTGGTCGGAAATGGCGGCGACCATCTGCAGCACCTGGCCGATCTTTTCCGCTTCGCGGCTCAGGTGCTGCAGGTCGCTGGCAAGCTCGATGCTCGCCGAGGTGCTGCCGTGCACGTCGCCGATCAGGCGCTTCAACTCCTGATGGGTCAGGCTCAGTTCGCCAACGGCAGACTTCAGGTCCAGGCGCACCGTATCGGCCAGGCTCGAGGAGTTCTCGGCGGCCTGGCGAATGGACTGGCCGTGCTGGTTGATATCGGCCAACTGCCCGCCGGCCTGGCGGATGCGCAGGTTTATTTCGTCGGCAAGCTGCAAGAAGATCTCCGCCAGGCGCTGGTTGCTTTCGGCCATGCCGGAGGCGTTGCCCAGGGTCTGGCGCAGGTCTTGAAGCAGGTTGGCCAAGTGCTTGCCCATCTGGCCGGTTTCATCGCCGTTAAGCACCGTGACGGTGGTCGACAGGTCGCGTTGTTCGGCGATGTAGTTCAATTGCCCGGTCAGGTGGTGAATGCCCCGCACCAGCATGCGCGCGGCCAGCCAGGACAACAGCAGACCGACCAGGAAAGACGCCGCGCCAATCAGCAGCAAACGCTCAAGGCTGGCCTGAATGGCCGCATTCAGTGCATCCAGGGTGACATCCACCCCCACGATGTATTGCTGGCCGTCGGCGTTGTGCAACGGCAGGAAGATCGAACGGAAGCTGCCGAAGCTGTCGGTGTACTCGTCGAATTGTTCCTGGTTGCTGCGTGAGGCTTCGATCACTGCAGGGCTGGCGTCGCTGTAGTGCTCCAGGTGCTTGGAGTAGGTGCCGCCGGCAATGTCGCCGGCATTGGCGCTGTCGGCCAGGTAAGCCACTTTGCCCTGTGCATCGACCATCAGGCTGTAGGCATATTTGAGGTTGACCTCGCGCGCATACTCACCAAGGTTGCGTACCTGGGCTTCGTACTCACCGGCCTTCAGGCCGTTGGCCTCACGGGTGCGGGTGAGGTAGTCGGCACCCAGTACCCGCGGCACGGCGTAGGCGACCGTGCGCAAGCGGTTGTCGATTTGCTGGCGAATATCCTGCGATTTGGAGTACTGGGCGTAACTGATGAAGGCGGTGATGCTGATCAGGTTGACCAGGGTGAGCGACAGTAACAGCTTGGTTTGTAGGCGGAGGTTGCCCAAGAGCATGTGAAAGAATCCGTTCAAAGGCTTGGAAGTTCAAGCAGGAGGGTGCTCTGGTTATCGAACGAATGGGGGAAAACATTAGCGGAAGTTGTGGGGTGCTATTGAGTGGCGTTGCACTATCGGGAAGTTAGTTCGCAGGGCTGTTAATTATTTTAATCGGTTTGGTGGTGAATGAAGTTTGCGGCAGGGCTGCCAGGTGTTCGCCACAACCCGAGGGTGTCAGAAATTTTGTGTTCGGGCATAACATGAGTAAGAGGTGCATGTATGCCAACCAAAAAGAAACCCTTGCGTGACCTGCCAAAAATCCCCAAAGAGCTGCTGGAGCAGTTCGGCGAGGGCCTGATGTCCGCAGAAGCAATCGAGGATGCCTCAGCGGCGTTCAAGAAGGCCTTGATCGAGCGTGCCTTGAGTGCCGAACTCGGTCACCACCTGGGTTATCCGCCGGGCGCGCAGCGCCCGGCGGATGAAACCAATCAGCGTAACGGCAAGAGTGGCAAGACGGTTTTGACCGGCGATGGCCCGCTACGACTGGAAATCCCTCGCGATCGAGACGGTAGTTTTGCGCCCATTCTGATCCCCAAGCATGAGCGGCGTTACACCGGTTTCGATGACAAGATCATCGCCATGTACGCCCGTGGAATGACGGTCAGAGAGATCCGAGCCTTTCTGTCCGAGCAGTATGGAACAGAGGTCTCACCCGACTTCATCAGCTCTGTGACAGACGAGGTCATGGACGAGATTGGCGCGTGGCAACAGCGGCCACTGGAGCCGATGTACCCGGTCATTTTCTTCGATGCGCTGCGGGTGAAGATCCGCGAAGAGGGCCTGGTGCGCAACAAGGCCATTTACTTGGCCCTGGGCGTTCTTCCCGACGGAACGCGAGATATCCTGGGCATCTGGATCGAGAACACCGAGGGTGCGAAGTTTTGGATGAAGGTCTTTAACGATCTCAAGACGCGCGGTGTCGAAGATGTGCTGATTGCCGTGACCGATGGCCTCAAAGGTATGCCAGAGGCTCTCAGTGCCGTGTTTCCAGAGACGACGTTGCAAACGTGCATCGTGCACCTGATCCGCAACAGCCTCGACTTCGCGGCCTGGGACAAGCGGCGAGCTCTGGCCAAGGAGCTGAAGCCGATTTACCAAGCCATCAATGCTGAAGCGGCTGAGCAAGCACTCGATGAGTTTGAGAACGGGCCGTGGGGGGAGAAATATCCAACGGTGGTGGCTGCTTGGAGACGGGCTTGGGATCGCGTGATTCCATTCTTTGTTTTCCCGCCCGCCATCCGGAAAGTGATCTATACCACCAACGCCATCGAGAGCATCAACGCCCAGCTACGCAAGGTCATCAAGACTCGCGGGCATTTCCCGAATGATGACGCAGCGACCAAACTGATCTGGCTGGGATTGCGCAACATAACAGCCAATTGGGGAAAGCCGGCCCATGACTGGAAAAGCGCGATGAATCAATTCGCGATTCTGTATGGAGATCGGTTCATCAGGCCGACCTGGTGAGAATCAGGGCCTGCCTGACGGCAGGCCGTTACCGGCCCGCACACAAAAAATCTGACAGTCCCCACAACCCTTGTAGCGCCTGTGAGATCGAGCGCCGCGCGGGCGGCGCTCGATCTCATAGGCGCTGAAGAACCTTCGGCGAACACCTGCCACCCTCAAAAGTTATAAGTCACCCGCCCAAAGTAATACCCCCCGCTAAACCCGTACGGCGAATACACCCCATACCCCTTGACCATGGTCTTGCTGCTCGGCGCCTGGCGCTCGGGGTACACATCGAACAAGTTGCGCGCACCGATCGCCAGTTCCAGGTCCTTGGTCAGCTGGTAGCCCACATCCAGGTCGGTGATCCAGCGCGCCTTGTACTCGCGGTCCAGGCTGCGGTCGCTCGCCGAGTTGACTTCGCGCCATGAACCATAACGGGTCAGCCCCAGGTTCACCCGGTAGCGGTCCAGCCGCCAGTTGCCGCCCAGTATCAGCTTGGTGTGCGGCTGCACTTCGGTCAGCAGGTTGCGCGCCTGGCGGTCCATCAGCTGGTAGGGCGTGCCGAGAATGTTCACGCTTTCCTTGTAGTCGAGAATCTCGGTGTCGTTCCAGTTGAACGCCGCCGTCCACTTCACTGTGCCGGCACTGCCCAGGTCGTGGTCGTAGCTGCCCACCAGGTCCAGGCCCTTGGTGCGGGTGTCGGCGCCGTTGGTGAAGTACTGCCCGCCAGAGGTGGAGTCGATGCCGTTGGCCAGCAGCGCAGCGGTTACCTCGGGGCCAAGCAGGGTGCCGGTGAGGGTGATGCGGTCGCGCACGTTGATCAGGTAGGCGTCGGCGGTAAAGGCCAGGCGCTCGCTGGGCTGCCAGGTCAGGCCGAGGCTGTAGTTGGTCGACTTTTCAGGTTTCAGCGGTTCGGCGCCCAGGGCCTGGGCAGCGGCCGAGCCCACCGGCAGCACGCCGTAGTTGATCGACTGGTACACGCCGTTGACCACCCCGTAGGTGGTGGAGCGGGCGCTGAACAGGCTGTTGGCCAGCGACGGCGCGCGGAAACCGTTGCTCACTGTGGCCCGTACCGCCAACTGCGGGGTGAACTCGTAGCGGGTGGTCAGCTTGCCGCTGCGGGTGGCGCCAATGCCGCGGTCGTAGTGCTCGTAGCGCAGCGCGGCGCCCCAGTACCACTGTGGCAGCGGGTTGAAGCCCACATCGATGTAGCCGGCATAGCTGTTGCGGCTGGCACTGGTGGCCTCGGCCGGCGAGATGCCGTTGGTCACCTGGGCGCCGGACGAGGCGCAGTTGCCGGGCGCCGCGCAGTAGCCGCCGTCGGCCCAGCTGGCCCAGTCGCCGTCCTGCACCTGGTAGCTGTCGCGGCGCTGCTCCAGGCCCCACGAGAAGTCCAGCGGCTTGCTCAGGCCCACCTCGTAGCTGCGGTGCAGGTCCAGGTTGCTGGTCAACTGCGAGCTGACCCAGGTGCCGGACTCGAAGTGGTTGGGGGTAGCCTCGCCCAACGACGGGTTCTGGTTGTTCCAGGTGCCTTGTTCGGCAGTGTTGCGCCCGTAGGTGCTGGACAGGTCCCAGTCCCACTCGCCGGCCAGGCCCTTGGCGCCGAACGCCGCCTGGTAGTCGTACTCCTCGATGTACCAGGTAGGCGTGTAGCCGGCCGGGCGCCCGTTGGGCCCGGTGGTGATGGTGTTGACGATGGTCGGCAGGCGGAAGTTCTGGCCCTGCTCGGCCTTGCGGTACGACCAGGTGCTGAACGAGTACAGGGTCAGGTCATCCTCCAGCGGCAGCTCGGCGTTGTAGCCCAGGGTCAGCAGGTTGATCTTCGGCGTGCCGTAGCCGCCGTAGGTGACCTTGCCGGCCTGGCCCAGCGCCTCGGCTTCGCTGTAGCCGTTGGCGCTGGCCTTGTTGTCGTCGTTCTGGCTGCGGGCGTCCAGGGCAAATTGCACAACGCCGTCGCGGCCGATCTCGAAGCCCTTGTTCAGGCTTTGCTGCACGGTCTGCTTCTTGCCGTCGTAGCCCTGGCCTGCGGTGGTCACGGCGGTGCCGCGGGTGTCGGCCTTGAGAATGACGTTGATCACCCCGGCGATGGCGTCCGAGCCGTACTGGGCCGCAGCGCCGTCACGCAGCACCTCGACATGGTCGATGGCGCTGATGGGAATCAGGTCCAGGTCGCTGGGTGCGGCGCCGGCGTTGATACCGCTGATGTTCAGGGTGGCGCTGGTGTGGCGGCGCTTGCCGTTCACCAGCACCAGCACCTGGGCGGCGTTGAGGCCGCGCAGGTTGGGCGCGCGGGCCATGCCGCTGGCGTCCCAGCCGGTTTTTTCCGGCAGGGTCAGCGACGGCACGCTGGCACTGAGGGCTTCCATCAGGCCGGGCTTGCCGGTTTCCTGCAGCTGCCTGGCGCTGATCACGTCGATCGGCACCGGGCTTGAAGTCACGGTACGTTTTTCGCTGCCGCGGTTGCCGGTCACGATCACCGTGCCCAGGGCCTGGGCGGCAGGTTCTTCGGCGCTGGCCGGGGCGCTGGGCAGCCCCGCCGCCAGGGCCATGCTCAACAGCGGGGCAGTGGTAAAGGCTTGCTTCATTGCACGCAGTTCCTTGTCTGGCGGGGTGGCGCGCTCAGGGCGCCTTGGCCGCGATCGCGTCGATTTCCACCAGCGCACCGGGTAGTGGCAGGGCCACTACCTGGAGGGCGGTGCGGGTCGGGGTGTTGGGCTGTTCGGCGGTGGCGAAAAACTCGGTGTAGGCCGCCTGCAGGCCGGTAAAGTCGAGCTGGCCACCGTTGGCCGGGTCGCCTACCAGAAACACCCGCAACTGCACGATATCGCCCAGGCCCAGCCCCTGGCTTTGCAGGGCCGTGCGCAGCTTTTTCAGCACCGAACGGGCCTGGGTTTCGGTGTTGCCCAGGGCGGTGATGCTGCCTTTGGCGGCGTTGGGGTCGGCAACATCCGGCAGGGTGCCGCTGATGAAGGTCAGCTGGCTGCCGGCCGGCACCGTCACCAGTTGCGAAATCGGGAAGTTCGAACCAGGCGGCGCAACACGCTTGATGCCGTCGGCGTGGGCGTTGAGGGTCAGCGACATAAGCACTCCGGCAAGCAGAAGAAAACGAGGCATGGGTGGTTTCCTGTGGGTCAGGCGGCGGCGCCGCGGGTGGTCTGGGCGGCATGGCTGGCGATCAGGCCGACCACCCGGCGGGCCGATTCGGCGGCGCTGTTCTGCCAGATGCCCACGCCGCCATGGGCCAGGGCGTCGCTGGCCAGCCAGGTGCGGCCCTGGGGCTGGTTGAGGGTGTCGTAGCCAGGCTGGGCGACCTCGTCGTGGACGATCCACGGCGCCTCGCTGAACGGCACTTTCGACCAGTTCACCACCAGCGGCCGGCCCAGCTTGTGGCTGTGGCCCGGGTGCAGCGATTCCACCGCCTGGCGCGACGAGGCAATCTGCGCCTGCAGCGATTTGCCGGCGAACTGCTGGGCCACGGCGCCGGTGTTGTAGGTGGCCACCAGCACGCCCTGGGCGCTGTTCAGGTGGTCGCTGGGGTACCACAGGGTGCGCGCCTCGTGGTTGATGTAGCTGAGCCCGCCGTAAATCTGGAAGTCGGTTTCCCAAAAACGCGGCGACTGCCAGGCCACCTTGTTGGCCTTGTCGCCCTCGGCGCTGGCGATGGCCTGCCTGAACGGCGCGTCGAAGTTGTTCGGCAGCTTGGCCAGCAGCGGCAAGGGCAGGGTGACGATGGCGTAGTCGGCGTGTTCAACGTGCTGCTGGCCGCTTTTGCGGTCGCGCCACACTACCTTGGCACCCTGCTCGCCGGTCTCCACCCCCAGCACTTCGGCGCCCAGGCGCACGCTGTCTTTTACCTGGCGGTAGAAGGCCTTGGGGATCTGGTCCATGCCGCCCACCGGCTGGAACATGGTCGAGGAAAATTCCGGAATCTCGTCGAACACCAGCGGCAGCAGCAGGTTGCTGTCCAGCAGCTGGTCCAGCGGCACCGGCTGGCGCTGTACCGGGGTCTGGTCGCCGGCCCCGGCAAAGCGTGTGTAGCCGGCGCGCACCGAGCCGCGGTACTGCTGCTGGCTGTCGAGGTCGCCGTACACCTTCAAAAAGTCCAGCAGCGCCTTGCGCTGGCCGCCGCTGAGCTCGGCATCCAGGCTGTTGCGGCTGACGCTGCGCGCCAGCAGCTCGCTGAAGTGGCCGCGGGTGTCGTTGACCGCCTGGCGCAGCAGCAGCGGCGGGCGGGCAAGGTCTGGCTGGGCCAGGGCGTTGCGGCTGCTGTTGACCAGCACCTGCAGCTCCACGCCAAGCTCGCGGCAGTAGCCGAGGATGGTCAGGTGGTGGCTGGGCAGGCGCGCGGCGCCGGCATTGAAGAAGTGCCCCTGGTCGAATTCGACGGTTTGCGTGGTGCCGTCGTTGTGCTCGATGCGGTCGCCCTGGCGCAGGGTCCACACCCGCCCGCCCACCCGCTCGCGGGCCTCCAGCACGGTCACGGCAAAGCCTGCCTTGCGCAGCTCGTAGGCCGACACCAGGCCGCTGATGCCGGCGCCGACAATCACCACGCGCTTGCCGTTGCCGCCGTTGGCGGCCAGTTGCAGGGGTTCGAAGGTGGCGGCCAGGGCGTTGTGCCCCAGCGCGCCCAGCGCCGCCGAGTAGCCGCCGATGGCGGCCATGCGGGCGATCAAGTCTCTACGGGAAAGTCCCATGTTGCGTCTCCGTTCAGGTCTCAAGCGAAGGTGCGCAACAGGGCAGACGTACCCCTGGCGGGGGCCCGACGACGTTGGCGCACATCCATTTGCCTCCGCCAGGTTGGGGTCGGTTTACAGAACTTAATGGTCTTTATGAGGGTTGTGAAAGGCTTTTTGGTTCTAAGTTAATATGCTGTTTAGTGATTAAGTTTATTTGTATAAATGCATGTTTGGCATGATTTTGTGCGACGGCTGAAACATTCGACAAAGGCTGACATTTCAAAGGGAATCGCCCCACTTTCGCGTCAGAAGCGTCCTACAGCACGGGTTTTTTGTTCTTGCTAGCGTTCGCCCTTTGCCACCTCGGCAGGGCCCGAACCCCGCGCCGCTGCCGCGCAAATACAAGGACAAAGGATGTTCAACCCACTCAGCGCACAACGCCTGCGCCTGCACGCCGACGCCCTGCCGCGTGACGCGCAGGTGCTTTCCTTCAGCGGCAGCGAAGGCATCGGCACCCTCTACAGCTTCGATATCCAGCTGGTCAGCGAAAACTTGAGCGTGGCCCTCGAGGCGCTGCTCGGGCAGCCGGCGTTCCTCGCCTTCGACGCCGATGGCCGGGGCATACACGGGGTGCTGGCCGAGGCTCGCCAGGGCGCAATCGGCACCCGCCTGGCCCACTATCAGGTGCGCCTGGTGCCGCACATGGCGCGCCTGGCCCTGCGCCACAACTACCGCATCTTCCAGCAGCGCAGCGTGGCGCAAATCATCGCCCAGTTGCTCGAAGAGCACGGCCTGCTCGGCGATGCCTTCACCTTCCAGCTCGAAGCCGACTACCCGCCGCGCGATTACTGCGTGCAGTACGGCGAAAGCGACCTGGTCTTCGTCGAGCGGCTGTGCCAGGAGGAGGGCATTCACTACCGCTTCGAGCATGCGCCCGGTGGCCACCGGGTGCTGTTCAGCGACCACCAGATGCACTTCCCGCACTTGCCCGCCAGCCTGGCCTTTGTGCCGGGCAACGGCATGCACGCCGAAGGCCCGGTGGTCAGCGCGTTTGCCATGACCGTGCAACGCAGCGTCGAGCAGGTGATGCTGCGCGACCATGACTTTCGCAAGGCCAGCGTCGAGCTGGCCCATGCCAGCCGCGCCGGCGACGCCCCGGCGCTGGAGCACTACGCCTACCCCGGTGGCCTGTTGCAAACCCTCGACCAGGCCCGCGGCCGCGTGCAGGCCCAACGCGCCCTTGAGCGCTGCCGGGTTGGCCGCTGCCGGGCCGACGGCAGCAGCGACGCGCCGGCGCTGGCCAGCGGCCGGCTGCTGACCCTCAGCGGCCACCCGCAGCAGGCCTGCAACCAGATGTGGCTGGTCACCCAGGTCACCCATACAGGGCACCAGCCCCAGGTGCTGGAAGAACAGGCCGGTGGACAAGATAGCGACCATTACGCCAATACCTTCAGCGCCATCCCCTGGGATGCCACCTTCCGCTCGCCGCTGATCCATCCCAAGCCCCGCGCACCCTCCAGCCAACAGGCCCGGGTCACCGGGCCTGAGGGCGAAGAGGTGTATTGCGATGCCTTCGGCCGGGTCAAGGTGCAGTTCCCCTGGGACCGCGAAGGCCAGGGCGACGAGCACAGCAGCTGCTGGCTGCGGGTGGCCTCCGGCTGGGCCGGGGACCGCCATGGCGCACTGGCCATCCCCCGGGTCGGCATGGCCGTGCTGGTGAGCTTTCTTGACGACGACCCCGACCAGCCGGTCATCAGCGGCTGCCTGCCCGACAGCCTGCACATGCCGCCCTACAACCAGCCCGAGCACCACAGCCGCACCGTGCTGCGCAGCCGCAGCCTGGGCGGTGGTGGCGGCTACAACGAACTGGCCATGGACGACCGCGGCGGCCAGGAGCTGTTCTACCTGCGTGCCCAGCGCGACCTGCAGCAGCGCGTCGAACGCAACAGCCAGCTGTACATCGGCGGCCTGCAGCAGGCCGTGGTGGTGGGCGAGCGCAAGACACTGCTGCACGCCAGCGACCACCTCACCGTCGAGCAGGCCAGCCACACCCGGGTCGGCACGCTGCTGCTGCAGCACGCCGGCCAGCGGGTACAGATATCGGCTGACGGTGACGTGCTGGTGGAGGGCGGCAACAGCATCACCCTCAAGGTCGCCGGCCAGCACCTGCTGGTGAATGCCGGCGGCATCTTCACCAGCAGCCCGATCCAGCTCGGCGGCGCGCCGGCCGCCCTCCTTGCCAACACCCCCTCCATGCCGCCCGCGCCAAGCCAGCTGGCGCTGCTCAAGGCCAGCCAGGCCGCCGGCAGCGACTATTGCCCGTTGTGCCAAAGCTGCCGCGACGGCCAGTGCCTGCCGGCCGGAGGTGGCCAATGAGCCCGCTATCCCCTTGGCAGTGGCTGGCGCAGCAGCGCGCTGCGGGCCACGACATCGCCGTGTTGCTCGAGGCGGGCAGCGAAGCCGGCCAACGCTTGATGGCCAGCGTGCCAGGTGAACGCTGGCAACTGCTGTACCAGCAAACCGACGCCGCCTACCTGGCCGACCATGGCCCGGCGTGCTGCCTGGTCGGCGAAACCGAACTGCCGCTGCTGCAACCCCTGCTGCAAGCCCCAGGCGAACACTGGGGCTGGCTGGCCAGCCTGGCCCCAGGCGAGATGCCCGCCTGGGTAGCGCACTGGCGGGCGCGGTTGCTGCTGGGCCAGCCCCCGCAGCAGGCGCTGTACCGCTTCCACGACAACCGCGTACTGGCCCGCGGCCTGGCCCTGGCCCAGGCCACCCTGCCGGCCTACCTCGGCCAGGCCATCAGCGTTTGCTACTGGCAGGGCGAGGCTTGGGCCAGCGCAGACAACCCCCTGCCTGGCGCCCATCCCGTTCCCACCCACCCCGCCTGGCTGCAAGCACCGCCCCCGGCGGTGGACGGCCCCATCGCCGTGGCCAACGCCCACCGCTACCTCTACAGCCAACACCTGGAGGCTTATCTGAAGCTCGCCGAACAGCAGCCACCGCTGCCGTGGTTGCAGCGGCAGTTGCAGCGCGGGCAGGGGTGGGGGTGGCACACGCAGAAGCAGATCGAGTTTTTGCTGGTGAACAGCCTGCGCTCGCCAGGGTTCGAGTTGCCGGAAGGGTGTGAGCCTTGGCCGGGGGAATTGCCGGCGGCGCATATGGAACGGTTGCGGCGGCATTTGCTGGTTTGAGAGGGGGAGAGGGTATGAAAGTTGGATTCAAGGAAAGTTGTTGGTTGGTGAGTGTTGCGGTGTTGGTGGGGTGTGGGGATAAAGAATCCAATACGTTTACGTTGGTGGGTGAGTTGCCGCCTAACTTTTCCTACTCTGCAAGTACCCGATACGTCCCTGATCCTAAAACAAAATGCGCGGTTACCGATTGGCGGCGAACAATGCCGACATATAACAAGAGGTGGCGCGAAAAATATGACCCGGTGGCTGTTGTAGAGATTCGTAAGGTGATTAAGGGGTGTCAGATGATCCTGCGGCACATAAAAATAACTATAAATGCGACGTATGGGGAATCAATTCGAGATCAGCATGGTGATGCTGCGAATATTGGTGTGTACGTCGAATTGCCCGATAAGCACTTGCGAACGATGAAGTCTGAGGCTGAGGACGTTTTCTATGGTGAGTGTCAGTGGTTGTTTCGTACGGCGGGGACTGACCGGATCATTCGGAAGATTCTCGATTGCAAGAAGGATAATGAGCGTGGCGAGACGGGTGTTGGAAAGCCTTTTGCGGCCTACACGCTTGACCAATTGCCGGGGAAAATAGTTCGGATGGATATACGGCTCGCTGTCGAGGAGAGGCCTTATTTTAGAGACACTTGGGTTCGGTTTTCGGACGGGTGGAGGAGATGTATGGGTAAGGGAAAGCAAGATGTCAGAGGGTATTGTCGAGGTAACTACGCTGACTTTAGTGATTTCATAATGCCGGATGGCCGAGTTTGTAATGTATATCCCAGTTGCAGTGAGTGAGCGAAGGTGTTCTGGTGCAATCTAATGCGAAAAGGGGCTGGCAATGCCAATGATGGTGAGAGGAAGGTCTTTCTATTTGCTTGTAATGCTTTTCGGAGTTTCTCTGCTTGTCGGATGTTCAGATAAAGAAGCCAATACATTTACCTTGGTCGGTGAGTTGCCGCCAGGTTTCGCATACTCAGCAGGCGTGTGGTATGTCCCTGATCCTGAGAGAAAATGTGAAGTGACAGATTGGCGGAGAACGATGCCGTCGCTAAATAGGAAATGGCGTCAAGACTATAACCCTGTAGCAGTCATCGAAATTCGAAAGATCATAAAGGGCTGTCACATGATTTTGAGCCGAATCAAGATGGAGATTCATGCGGCGTATGGAGATAAGTTCCACCAGGTTAGTTACGACAATGCGAGCATTGGCGTGCTTTTGGATGTGCCTGAGGAAGCGCGGCGTGTGATGACGTCTGAACGCGAAGATACGTTTTATGGGGAATGCCAATGGCTGTTTCGTACTGCCGGCAAAACGCGTGTGATATGGAAGCTTCTTGATTGTAAGAAAGATAACGAGCGAGGCGAGAAAGGCCGAGGGAAGCCGTTTGCGTTGTATGCCTTGGATCAACTTCCGGGGCTTACAGTAAGGATGAATGTTCGGTTGGCTGAAAAAGAACGACCCTCCATGGGGGATACTTGGGTTGAGTTTGCTAACGGCTGGAAGCGTTGCCTAGGGGAGGGAATGGATGACGTCAGAGGATTCTGTCGTGGGAATTATTCAGATTTTAGCGAGTTTATTATGCCCGATATGAGGCGATGCACTATTTATCCTGGGTGTGAGGAGTGATTTATGAAGTGTCAGGATGACTTTTTGGCCGAGCTTCATAGGTCGCTTAATGGGGCCATGTTGGTGTGCCCAGTCAGGGGGCAGGAAACCAGTTTTCAGTTGGTTGATGAGCTGGGGGCTGGTGTTTCCTATGCTGGAGTTTTTTATGAGGTTGTTGATAGCGAGGGGGAGGTCTATCGGGGAGTGTTGGATGTCGAAGGGCGAGGTAGCGTTGAAAACCATTTTGAGGGATTGCTAGTATTGCGGTTCAGCAGTATTTATGTGGGTGATGACAGTATTTACACGGACCTTCAAATACGTGATCACTACCCACTAAAAGTCACCGAGTTGCAGGTGCGCGCGGAAAATACAACCTATCGGTACTCTGATGCGTCTCGCACACCAAGCAATCCAGCGCAAGTACATGCTGACTACTTTTACCAAGTAGAAGTCAGTGAACTGGTACGCCACAACAGTCATTTACCCCCATTGTCCAAGCGTGCCTTCCCACCGCAGTCGGCTATTAACGTGATCATGGGTGCCCATGGTGAATGGGGCGTTGGCCTGATGCCTGGCAAGCACACCGTTCTGGAAGTTCGGCCATTGCGGGCGCTCAGGCCCATGCTGTCCACTGCGCCTGAATTCTGTGTCTTGAACCTCTACCAGCTATCCCTGATGGCAACTCTCAGCTATAGCCCGTTCGGGCAGGACCCGGAGGAGCACCCGGTCATGGCGCCATCGGTAACCTTCCCCAATGTGCCGAGCATGGGCAATTGGTTCGGCGAGGCGTTGGCCAATTCGCAGGAAATCTGGCGTGTAGATGCTGCCCAGCAGCAGGCGTGTTTTCCTCTGTATGAGGATGTGCCGTATTCGGAGCGTTGGGAAATCGTGCCTTTCGACCCGAAGTTGTACTCGGCAAACGACCCGGCACTTGGGGAGCAGCAGGAAAACCCAGCCAATATTCATTTCCTCGACGATAGAAACCTCCATGACTCCACCGATACACAGGCCTACATTACCCACAATGCAGAGGTGATGGTCGTCGCGATTCGAGGCACCAATGAACTCATGGCAGACGTATGGCGCGATCTCGACGCACTTCAGGTGCCCTTTGCAGAGGGTGAGGGGCGGGTGCATCGAGGGTTTTACGAGGCTGCACAGAGGGTGTTCGGCTTCGTCTCCAGCTACAGGGCCAGGTTCCAGCAAAACCAGCAACTGATCATCTGCGGCCACAGCCTCGGCGGCGCCGTAGCGCTGCTGCTGTCCGAAATGCTTCGCCGCACCGACCCAACCCTAACCCTGCAGCTCTACACCTACGGCGCCCCCCGCGCCGGCGACACCACGTTCATGCAAGGCGCCGCCGACCTGGTCCACTACCGTATGGTCTACGACGACGACCCTGTCCCCAGCCTGCCGGCGCCGTGGATGAACACCCGCTGGGATGTGGTCGCCCAGGGGGTGAAAGACACTGCCGTGAAGTCGGGGGTCGGCGTGGGGCGCATCGTTTCGGGCCTGATCAACTGGGATGGCGAAGACTTCGAGCACCATGGCGAGCTGCGTCACTTTTTGCCGGTGCCGTTCGCCAAGGGCGAAACCTCGGCAATTCTCTGGCGCCCGGGCTGTCGCACCCTCATCGACAAGGCCCTGTGCAGCCGGGTGCTTGACCAGACGCATGGCCTGCCCGCGCGGGGCCGCCTGCCGCTGCAGGTGGTCAAGTTTACCGACCACAAGATGCTCGACAGCTACATCCCGGCCTGCTGGGCGACCCTGCGCCGCTACCAGCAGGCGCTGGAGGCTGGCATCGCGCCGGTGTCGCAGCGCGAGCGTGCGGCTGTGCAGGGCATGATCAGCGATGTCGACCGGCAACTGGAGCGCCATGCCTTGCGCATTCAGGAGCGCGCCCGGCACTCGCCGGATGACGCCCTCTACCTGCACCTGCTGCGCGAAGACAAACGCCTGCTCAAGGAAACCCAGCAGCGGCTGGATACCTTGGCCGGGGTGGCGGTCAGTGAAGCGATGGTGTACGGCAACCAGGCCGGTACCGGGCAGTTGGCCGAGGCGCTGGCGCGCTGGCATGGCCATGCGCCGAACAACCGCGCCGAGCAGATGGCGCAGGCGCCGCAGGAGGTGATCGATACCAGCCCGGTTGGCAGGCCGGGGCCGGGGTTCGACGAGATCATGGCTTATGTGAACGGGCCTTGGTGATCGGGCCATGGGTATGTGCTGTGTTGTCTGGCCCTATCGCCGGCAAGCCGGCTCCTACAGGTACGGCACTGACCTGAAGCTGATGCAATCCCTGTGGTGAGCGGCCTTGTGTCGCGATTGGGCTGCGCAGCAGCCCCGGCGATTTTGCATGAGGTCGAGCCCCTGGGGCTGCCATGCAGCCCAATCGCGACACAAGGCCGCTTCCCACAGGGATCGCGAAGCCTTCAAGCCGCTCCCACAGAATCTTCGTTAAATCAACGAGTTGTGATTTGTTCCATAGGAGCCGGCTTGCCGGCGATAGGGCCCTGCCAGGCGAATCAGGCTCTGCGCTGCTCGCGCCCACCTGCCACCAGGGCGCGAATCCGCGGTATCAGCTCCTGCCCGTATTCCACCGCATCACGCAGCTGATCGAAGCCACGGAACAGGAAGGTACTCACCCCCAGCTCGTAGTACGCCAGCGCCGCCTCGGCGACCTGGTCCGGCGTCCCCACCAGCGAGGTGGAGTTCCCCGCGCCGCCGCCTAACGCGGCGATTTCGGTCCACAGCCGGGTGTCATGCACCTTGCCGGCCAGTTGCACCAGCCGCTCCGAGCCCACGTTGCTCTTACCGAAATTCTTCTCGCGGCGGTTGCCCTGGCGGATGCCGATGCGTTGCTTGGCATCGCTGAGAATGCGCTCGGCGCGGGCCCAGGCTTCGTCCTCGGTGGCACCCAGGATCGGGCGCAGCGACAGGCTGAAGCGGATGTGCTTTTCGCGCCCGTAGCGGGCGGCGGCCTTGCGCACCTGGGCGATGCGCTCGCGCACCTGCTCCAGCGGCTCGCCCCACATCATGTACACGTCGGCATGCTTGGCGGCCACCTCCACCGCAGCGTCCGAGGCGCCGGAGAAGTAGATGGGCAGCTTGCCTACCGGCTTGACCAGGGTCAGGTTGTCTTCCACCCGGTAATGGGCGCCCTGGTGGTCGAAGGGTTCGGTCTGGGTCCAGGTGTTGCGCAGCACCTGCAGGTACTCGTCGGTGCGGGCGTAGCGGGCGTCCTTGTCGAGGAAATCGCCATCGCGCTGCAGGTCGCCGCTGTCGCCGCCGGTGATCACGTTGATCGAGGCGCGGCCACGGCTGAGTTGGTCGAGGGTGGCGAACTGGCGGGCGGCGAAGGTGGGCGCCTGAAAGCCCGGGCGGTGCGCCACCAACAGGCCGATGCGCTCGGTGAGGGCGGCCACGTAGCTGGCCAGGATCATCGAGTCTGGCGCGCTGGTGTTGACCGCCAGCAGGGCCTTGTCGAAGCCGCCGTATTCCTGGGCCTGGGCGAAGGCCTTGATGAATTCCAGGTCCACCAGCGGGCCGCGTGGGGCCTGGGATTCGCTGCCTTCCTGGGGGCCGATGAGGCCGATGAATTCGAGGGTCATTGGGCAAAATTCCATTTTGATGAGGGGGGAGGGGGCCGCGTTGCGGCCCATCGCGGCGCAAGGCCGCTCCTACAGAAGAGCGCCGCCCCTTGTAGGAGCGGCCTTGTGTCGCGAAAGGACCGCAAAGCGGTCCCGGCAATCTCAAGCCACAGCGCTTTGGCTACGGCGTACCGTGTTGCGGTTCTCTGGCACCGCCAACCCGAAGTTGTCACGCAAGGTGCTACCCGGGTACTCGCTACGCACCAGCCCCCGCTCTTGCAGCAATGGCACCACCAGCTCGGTGAAGTACTGCAGCCCGTCCGGCAGCAACTGGTTGATGATGAAACCATCCGCCGCCCCCTGCTCGAACCAATGCTGCAGCGCATCGGCCACTTGCTGCGGGGTGCCGGTGAAATCGCGCCGTGGCCGCGAGAAGCGCAATGCCAGCTGGCGCAAGGTCAGCCCCTCGTCACGGGCCAGTTGCTTGAGCTGGTCGGCGGTGCCCTTGTGGCTGTTGTCACCCAGGGTGCCCAGGTCGGGGAAGGGCGCGTCCAGGTCGTGCTGGCTGAAGTCGTAGTCGTTGAACGGCCGGCCCAGGGCAACGATGGCATCCTCGATGCTCACCAGCTCCACCGCCTGCTGGTAACGGCTTTGCACCTCGGCTTCATCGCGCCCGACAATGGGCCGGATGCCCGGCAGAATGAACAGCTGTTCTGGGTCGCGGCCGTGCTGTGCGGCGCGTTTTTTCAGGTCCTGGTAATAGGCCCGGGCATCGGTGAACGACTCGGGGCTGACGAATATCGCATCGGCGTTTTGCGCGGCGAAATTGCGCCCGTCGTCCGACACCCCGGCCTGGAAGATCAGCGGCTGGCCCTGGGGCGAGCGCTGGATGTTCAACGGCCCCTTCACCTTGAAGAACTCGCCCTGGTGGCCAAGGGTATGCAGCTTGTCGGGGGCGAAGTATTCGCCGGTCTGCTTGTTGCGGGTAAAGGCGTCGTCCTCCCACGAGTCCCACAGCCCCTTGACCACCTCCACATGCTCGCGGGCGATGCGGTAGCGCACGGCGTGGGGCGGGTGCTCGGCCTTGCCGAAATTGTCGGCGGTGCCCGACAGCCACGAGGTGACCACGTTCCAGCCGGCGCGCCCGCCGCTGATCAGATCCAGCGAGGCGAACTGGCGCGCCACCTGGAAGGGTTCGCTGTAGCTGACCGTGACCGTGGCCACCAGGCCGATGTGCTGGGTAACCGCTGCCAGCGCCGAAAGAATGGTCAGCGGCTCGAAGCGGTTGAGGTAGTGGGGGCTGGAGCGGGCGTGAATGTGCAGGCTGTCGGCGATGAAGGCGAAGTCGAATTTCGCGGCCTCCGCCAGTTGCGCCTGCTGCTTGTAGAAACCGAAGTTGACGCTGGCATCGGTCAGCGCCTTGGGGTGGCGCCATTCGCCCCAGCCGTGGCCGACACCGTGGATCATCGCGCCGAGTTTGATCTGTCGCTTGCTCATGGGGAGTCCTTCTGCAATCAGGTTGTGGAGGCCTCCGCCGGGTGTGGGGTCGGACTGGTAAGAGGGGACGTTAGCGTGGGGGAGAGGGGCTTGTGAAAGGCTTTGTGGTTCTAAGCTAATTATGCGAATTACAAATAATTATTTTTTTTATTATGCATTGCAATGTGGATTATGGGGCCGCTTTGCGGCCCGTCGCGACACAAGGCCGCTTCCCACAGGAATTGCTCAGGCCTGAGGGTTATGCGATCCCTGTGGGAGCGGCCTCGTGTCGCGATGGGCTGCGCAGCAGCCCCATGGCCCTTAAGCCTTACACCGCCACCGGCAACACACTGCGCGAATACCCCGGTATCGCCGCAATCAGCTCGCGGGTATAGCGGCTGCCCGGCTGCGACAACACCTGCACCGCCGGCCCCTGTTCCACCACCTGGCCCCGGCGCAGCACCAGCACCTGGTCGGCCATGCTCGCCACCACCGCCAGGTCATGGGACACCAGCACATAAGCCATGCCCAGCTCGCGCTGCAGCTCATCCAGCAGCGCCAGCACCTGCGCCTGCACCGACACATCCAGCGCACTCACCGGCTCGTCCAGCAGCAACACTTCTGGCTCCAGCGCCAGCGCCCGGGCTATCGCCACCCGCTGGCGCTGCCCGCCGGACAACTCCTTGGGCAGCCGGTCGAGAAACTGCACCGGCAACTGCACCTTGGTTATCAGCTCCCGCGCCCGGCGCTCCAGCGCCTCGCCCTCGAGCAGCCCGAACGCCACCAGCGGCTCGACGATACTGTCGAACACGGTAAAGCGCGGGTCGAGGGCGGCGAAGGGGTTTTGCTGCACCAGCTGGATACGCCGGCGCAGCGGCCGGAACGCCCGCCAGCTGTGCCTGGTGACGTCGATGCCGGCAAACGCCACGCTGCCGCTGCTGGGTTTTTCCAGCCCCAGGGCGATGCGCAGTGCGGTGCTTTTGCCCGAGCCGGACTCGCCGACAATGGCCAGGGTCTGGCCGGCATGCACTTCAAGGTTCAGGTCATGCAATGCAGTAAAGTGCGCGTCCTGCCCCGGCAGGGCAAAGCGTTTGCCCACGTGGCTCAGGCGCAGCAGCGCCGGCCCTTCGGCCACCCTTGGCCGGTGCCGGGGCACGAAGGCGGGCGCGGCATTGAGCAGGTCGCGGGTATACGGCTGCTGCGAGCCCCACAGCACCTGGCGCGGCGAGGCATGCTCCACCAACTGCCCGTGGCGCATCACCAGCAGGCGGTCGGCGCGATCGCACGCCATGCCTAAGTCATGGGTGATGATCAGCAGCGAAATACCGCGCTCGGCCACCAGCTGTTGCAGGTGGTCGAGGATGCGCCGCTGCACCGTTACATCCAGCGCGCTGGTGGGTTCGTCGGCAATGATCAGGCGCGGGTTGCCGGCCAGGGCGATGGCAATCAGCACCCGCTGGCGCATGCCGCCAGACAACTCGTGGGGGTACTGGCGGGCGCGCAGCGCCGGGTCGTCCAGGCCAACCTGGGCCAGCAGCGCCTGCACATCGGCTTCCAGCCCCGGGTAGCGGCGCACCCCCTTGGCCAGCAACAGCGCCTCGGCAATCTGCTGGCCGATGCGCAAGGTGGGGTTGAGGCTGACCATCGGGTCCTGGGGCACCAGGCCGACGGTGCGCCCGCGCAACTGGCGCCGGGCCCGTTCACTGGCCTTGGCCACATCCACCCCGGCTACCCACAGCTCGCCCTGGTCGACCTGGGCATTGCCCGGCAACAAGCCGAGCAGGGCGTTGGCCAGGGTCGACTTGCCCGAGCCGGACTCGCCGACGATGGCCAGGGTCTCGCCCTGTTGCAGGCTGAACGACAACCCCTGCACGGCGTGGGTACGTTGCCCGGCAAAGCGGTAGCTGACACTGAGGCCGCGGACCTCGATCAAGGGCGGTTGGCTCATCGGGCATGCTCCTCGACGCTGCGCGCCAGGTGATTGAGGCTGAACACCACCGCCACCACGAACAGCCCCGGCAGCAGGGACACCCAGGGTGCGGTAATCAAAAAGTGGCGGCCGTTGGCAATCAGCGTGCCCCATTCCGCCGCCGGCGGTGCGGCGCCAAAGCCGAGAAAGCTCAAGCCGGCGGTAGCCAGGATGGCCGCGCCGAAGTCCAGGGTGGCGAGTACCGCCACCGGCCCCCAGGCGTTGGGCAGCACGTGGCGCAGTAACGTGCGCGCCCAGCTGGCGCCGCCCAGGCGCGCGGCCTCGACGTAGGGCAGGGTCTTGATGCGCAGCACTTCGGCGCGGGTGGTGCGGGCAAAGCCCGGGATGATGCCCACCCCCACGGCGATGGCCACCGGCACCGTGCCAAAGCCGATGGCGGTGACGATGGCCAGGGCCAGCAACAGGCCAGGCAGGGCCAGCAGCACGTCGATGATGCGCATCAAGGCCGCGTCCAGGCGCCCGCCGGCAAAGCCGGCCAGCACCCCCAGCCCGAGGCCGCCGGCCAGGGCAATCGCCACCGCCAGCAGCGCCGCCAGCACGCTCAGTCGCGCGCCGTACACCACCCGGGTGTACAGGTCGCGGCCCAGTTCGTCGGTGCCGAACCAGTGCACCAGGCTCGGCGCGCTGAGTTTGTCGGCCGGGGAGGTGGCATAGGGGTCGAAGCTGCTCAGCAGTTGTGGCACCAGGGCCGCCAGCAGGGCGAACAGCACCACCAGCAACGCCAGGCTAAAACCCGGCCGGCGCAGCAGCGGCGCTGCTGCCTGGTGCAGGCGCTGCCAGCGGGTGCGGCGCTTCCAGCCTGTACCCGGGGCGGCAACGCCCCCTGTAGGAGCCGGCTTGCCGGCGATGAAGCCCACATCGATAGTCATCTCAGCTCACCTTGGCCGTATGGGTAATCCGCGGGTCAAGCCACGGGTAAAGCAGGTCGACGATCAAATTCACCACCACAAAGGCCGCCGCCGACACCGCGACAATCGCCAGCACCACCGGAATGTCCTGGCGCAACACCGCCTCCTGGGCCAGGCGCCCGACGCCATTGCGCGAAAAGATGGTTTCCACCAACACCGCGCCGGACACCGTGTTGCCCACCTGCAGCCCCACCAGGGTCAGCAGTGGCAATGCTGCGTTGCGCAGCCCGTGGCGCGCCTGCACCTGGGCGCGGCTCAGGCCCTTGGCAAAGGCCGTGGCGATGTAGGGCTCCTGCCACACCCCGGCAAAGCCCCGTTGCAGCACCTGGGCGTACACCGCCGCACTGGGGATGGCCAGGGTCACCGCCGGCAGCACCAGGCTGGCAAAGCCCTGGCTGCCGGTGGCCGGGAACCAGCCCAGGCCGAAGGCGAACACCTGGATCAGCAGCAGGCCCATCCAGAACACCGGCACCGAAAAGCCCAGTGACGGCAGGCGGGTGAGGGCGCTCTTGAGCGGGCGCCATTGCAGGTAGGCGGTCAGGTAGGCCAGGCCCACTCCGGCCAGCAGCGACAGCACGATGGCCAGCCCCGCCAAAGCCAAGGTTTGCGGCAGGCGCTCGGCCAGCAGCGCGGTCACCGGCCGGCCCAGCGACAGCGACTGGCCCAGGTCGCCATGTATGGCGCGCCAGAGCAGGTCGAAGTACTGCTCGAACAATCCCTTGTCCAGCCCGTAGTAGGCGCGGGCGCGGGCCAGGTCCTCGGGCGACAGGCCGTCGGCCTCCATGCCTGAGGCGCTGAGCATGATCGCCAGGGTGTCGCCCGGCAGCAGGTAGAGGATGAAGTAGCTGATGGTGTAGGCGCCCCACAACACCAGCAGTGCCTGGCCGATGCGGCCGATCAGGTAGCGTTTCATGGCTGGCCGACCTGGATGTCACTGAGGAAGGCAAAGCCCTCGGCGGTCCAGCGGAAGTCCTTGACCCGTGGCGCGGTGGCTGCCTGCCACACCCGCTCGTATAGCGGGAACGCCGAGGCCTCGTTCACCAGCAGGTCCTGCAACTGGCCATAGGCGTCGGCGCGCTGGGTGTCGGCGGTGGCGGTGATGCCCTGGTCGAACAGCGCCTGCACCTTGGGCAGGGTGTGCGGCTCGTAGCTGTTGGTGGCAAGGGTTGCGCTGTTGGCCGCGCGCGGGTCGAGGATGGTCTGCAGGATGATCGGGTCGGCGCGGGTCATGTAGGTCGAGGTCAGGTCGTAGTTGCCCGAGGCGTTGCCGGCCACCCATTCGGCGCGGGTCAGCACGTTCAGCTTGAGGTCGATGCCCACCTTGCGCAGTTGGTCCTGCACCAGCACGTCGCCGGCGCTTTCGGCGGGGCTGATGTTGTAGCGCAGGGTCAGGCGCTGGCCGTTCTTGTGCCGGTAGCCATCGTCACCCTTGTGCCAGCCGGCGCCCTCGAGCAGTTGCTCGGCGCCCTTGGGGTCGTAGGCGAGCTTGTCGGCCTGTGGCTTGAAGTACGGCGTGGTCACGTCGTACACCCCGCTGACCACCGGAAACTCGGCGTTGTACACGGTGTGCGCGTAGCTTGTGCGGTCGATGGCTTTTTGCAGCGCCAGGCGCACCTGGCGGTCGCCCAGCAGGCGGTCGTTGCGGGTGTTGGGGTACAGGTTCAGCGCCGGGCCAGGCAACGAGCGGCTCTGGATGGTCGCGCCCTTGCTCTGGAACAGCTTCAGGTCCACCTCGGAGAACGGGTTGCGCGGCCACAGGATGTCGGCCTTGCCCTGCAGGAACAGGCCGTTGCGCACGCTTTCTTCGGCGATGTAGCTGATCTCGACCGCGTCCAGGTGCGCAGCGCCCGGGTTGTGCACGTTGGCCGAAGCCCAGGCGTAGTCGGCGCGCTTGACCAGCCGCGCACCCACTTCGGGGGTGTAGTGCTCGAGCACGAACGGGCCGGTGCCGATGATCTTGCCCAGCGAGCGTTCCTGGGCGCTGAGCTTGTACGAGGCCGGGGCCAGAATCGCCAGGTTGGTGGTGGAGGTGGCCTGCAGGAAGCCGGCATTGGGCTTGGCCAGCACCAGGCGCACGGTGAAGTCGTCGATCACCTCGGCGTGGTCGTAGCCGGCCAGGTAGGTGGCGCCGAAGGTGGCCGGCAGCTGGGTGGCGAAGGCCTTGTTGCTGTCGAAGGCGGCCTTCACCGCATGGGCGTCGAAGCGCTCGCCGTTGCTGAAGGTGACGTCCTGGCGCAGGTGGAAGGTGTAGCTCAGGGCATCGCTGCCCACCTCCCAGCTTTTGGCCAGCCACGGGATGATGCGGCCGCTTTGCGGGTCCTGGTCGGTGAGCGATTCGGCAACGTTGCGCAGCAGCACGCGGTGTTCCAGCCAGTAGACCTGGAACGGGTCGACGCTGACCAGGGTGGTGTTGTCGCCCCAGAAGGCGATGTTGAGGGTGTTGCGGGTGGCGGTGTTGTCGGCGGGGGAGCAGGCATTGAGTGCCAGGGCCAGGGCCAGGGCGCCGAGGGCGAACAGGCGGTGCAGTGGGGGCATGGGGTGGTCCTTCAGAAGGGGGTAGTGGTTTGCTGGCCCTATCGCCGGCAAGCCGGCTCCTACAGGGACCGCGTGTAGGAGCCGGCTTGCCGGCGATAGGGCCGGTACAGGCTGGCTCAGTCCTGGTACTCAAGCCCCTCCCGCTCCAGTTGGCGGATCAACGCATCCCAGTGCCGCTGGATCCCTTCACCCTTGCCATCGGAAAACCGCTTGGACTGCTCATGCACCTTGGCAATCGCCGCTGGCGAGGCATGCAGCAACTGCTCATTGCCCCCGGCCTGGGCCGCCACCTGGATATTGCAGGCCCGCTCCAGCCCGTGCAGCTCGCGGAACGCGTGCTCCACGCTGACGCCGCCGGTCAGCAGCCCGTGGTTGCGCAAAATGAGGATGTTGCTGTCGCCCAGGTTGGCCACCAGGCGCTGCTGCTCGTCCAGGTCCAGGGCCACGCCTTCGTAGTCGTGGTAAACCACCCGGCTGTAGTAGGCCAGGGCGTGCTGGGAAATCGGCAGCAAACCGTCGCGCTGCGCCGACACCGCCGCGCCGTCGCGGGTGTGGGTGTGCAGCACCGCAGTGAGATCGGGGCGGGCACGGTGGATGGCGCTGTGGATCACGTAGCCGGCCTGGTTGATACCCAGCCCCAGCGGGTCGTCGATGATTGTGCCGTCGACATCCACCTTGACCAGGTTGGAGGCGGTGATTTCATCGAACAGCAGGCCGAAGGCGTTGATCAGGAAGTGCTCGTCCGGCCCCGGCACCCGCGCCGAGAAGTGCGTGTAGATATGGTCGGTCCAGCGAAACAGCGCAGCCAGGCGGTAGGCGGCGGCCAGCTTGACCCGCACCTCCCATTCTTCGGCGCTGACCCGGTCGCGCACATGCGCGGTGATGGGGGTGACGGCAGACAGTGAGGTCATGGTGTGTTCTCCGGTAATCAGTAGCCGCGTGCGGTGTCGACCAGGTTGGCCAGCGGCGCCTGCTCGCGGTAGCGGTGGAAGTTGGCGACGAAGGCATCGAGCAAGGCCGGGTAGCCGTCTGCAGAAATGGCCGAGGTGTGCGGTGACAAGAACACCCGCGGGTGCTGGTACAGCGGGTGACCGACGGGCAATGGCTCGGGGTCGGTGACGTCCAGGCTGGCGCGGCCCAACAGGCCGCTGTCCAGGGCTTCGAGCAGCGCCTGTTGGTCGAGCAAACCGCCGCGGGCGATGTTCACCAGGTGCAGGCCGGGGCGGGCGTGGGCCAGCACCTGGCGGTCGATCAGGCCGCGGGTGGCGGGGGTGAGCGGGGCGGCCAGCACCAGGTGGTCGCTGCCGGCGAACAGCTGGCGCAGGTCTTCGGCGCGCTCCACGCCGGCAATCTCGGCGATGGGCTGGCCGGGGCGGCTCAGGGCCAAAACCCGCATGCCCAGGGCCACGGCCTTGCGCGCCAGGCTCTGGCCAATGCTGCCAAAGCCGAGAATGCCCAAGATGCGGCCTCGCACCGGGGCCAGCGGGGTCAGCTGCCAGTCGGCGTCCTTCACCCACAAGCCGGGCAATTGCTTGGCGGCGGCGAACACCAGGGCCAGGGCGAACTCGGCCACCTGCTCGGCATTGGCGCCCTTGCCGCTGGTGACCGGCGGGCCCTGGAACACCCAGTCGGGGTAGAAGTCGATGCCCGAGGACACCAACTGCACCCACTTCAGGTTCCACGGCCAGCCCGGCGGCGGGATGTCGACCTGCTGCCCGCGGATGTTCACCGGGCGCAGGATGAACACATCGGCGGGCACTTCGAGGTTCAACTGGCCGAAGGGGATATCGACCACCTCGTGGTCCACCAACCGCTCGCGCAGGGCCTGGTTGGCTTGAGGGTCCAGCTGGCTGGCGATGATCGAATGGCTCATGGGGTCACCTGCGTCAACGCGTTGCGCCCGGCCTGGCCGAACACCACGTCGTCCTGGGGCGTATGGATGCGGCTGCAGAGCACATCGCGGTAGTGCCGCTCCAGCGGGTTGCGCCGCGACAGGCCAGGGTTGCCGGCGGCCTCGATGGCCAGCTCCACGGCCTGGATGGCGTTGGCGCTGACCAGGTGTTTGATCTGCCCGGC
Source organism: Pseudomonas fakonensis (assembly GCF_019139895.1). Lineage (GTDB taxonomy): Bacteria > Pseudomonadota > Gammaproteobacteria > Pseudomonadales > Pseudomonadaceae > Aquipseudomonas > Aquipseudomonas fakonensis. The sequence goes on from NZ_CP077076.1 coordinate 2,236,197, forward strand.
GTGATTGGCAGCGATGTGCCCGGCGGCAGCAGAATCCAGCAGGCTCTGGTTGGCGAACAGCAGGGTGTCGATACGCCCCAGGACCTCCTGGAAGCGCGCCAGGCTGGCCAGCGGCGCGCCGAGGTTGGACGGTGCGCGCTGGTTCAGGAAACCCACCAGCCAGTCCCGCGCGGCGCGGGCCACGCCGTCGTACACCGCCGGCAGCAGCACCGCCATCCACAGCAGGCTGTCGCCGTCCAGTTCGGCGCGTGGGGCGCTGGCCGGGCTGACGCTGACGGCGTGGTCGAGGGGGATCAGCACCTCGTCAAAACGCACCTCGTGGCTGCAGGTGGCGCGCATGCCTAGGTGATCCCAGTCCTCGATGATGCTGACGCCGGGGGTATCGCGGTGCACCAGAAAGCCGCCCACCAGCGGGTCGGCGTCATCGCTGCGGCCCCACACCAGGTACCAGCTCAGGCCGTGGCTGCCGGTGGAGTAGATCTTGCGCCCGCTCAGGCGCCAGCCCTCGGCGGTGCGCCGTGCCACGCTGGCGGGCAGGCCGCCGCGGGCCGGGGTGCCCAGTACCGGCTCCACGCGCAGGGCGTTGATCAGCGCGCCGTGCTGCACGGCATCGCGCGCCACCTGCGTGCGCAGGTGTTCGGGCCAGCGGGTGTCGTCCTGCAGGCGAAAGTGCTGCAGGTACTGCATCACCAGAATCAGCGCGGTGGCCGGGTCGCCCTTGCCGACCGCACCGATCACCCGGCGCGCCGTGGCCAGGTCGGCCCCGCCGCCGCCCAGGGCGCTGGGCACGGTCAGCGCCAGCAGGCCGTGGCGCTGCAGCAGGTCGAAGTTGTCCTTGGGGAACTGTGCGCTGCGGTCGTAGCGCTCGGCGTTGGCTGCCAAGGCCTGGGTAAGCTCGGCCAGGGCGGCGTCGGAAGGGTGACTCATGGGGGTTCATCCCTGAATAACGGTGGTTTGCTAAGACCGTATTCGTATGAATGAACGCTGTAAAAGTCTTTTTGGTTCTATGCTAATTATCAGTTTTTAGAATTTATAGTTTTTTAGGTTATGCATATTTTGCATTTATCGCAGGCGGCGCCAGCCCCTGTAGGAGCCGGCTTGCCGGCCATAGGGCCCTCACCCCAACAACCGATGCCCGGCCACCTCACCAAACAACTCCACCGGCCCCTGCAAATTCCCCAGGTAGCGCGGGTGGAACAGCCACAAATCCACCTGCGGCTTGAAGTCACTGACGTTCAGCACCTCCAGTTCATCCCGGTGCCGGCTGGCCAGCAACAGCGGCTCGGGTACCAGGCCCAGGCCCTGACCGTTGGCCACCAGCCCCAGCTGTAGCTCGGTGCCGAAGGTTTCCAGGTTGATCGACAGGCTCAGCCCCTGTTCGCTCAACGCCCGCTGCAAGCCGGCGCGAAAACCGCAGCCATCGGGGTTGAGCACCCAGCCGCGGGTGTAGCAGTCCTTGAGCTTGTAGCTGCGCTTGCTGGCGCTGCCCTTGGCCGCCACCACCTTGAGCGGCATGCGTGCGATCGACTGGCTGGCGATGCCTTCGGGGAAGATCTTGCCCGGCGGGAACAGCGCCGCGGCGGCGTCCAGCTCGCCGTTTTCCATGCGTGCGATCAGGCTGCTGCCCCAGCCGCTGCTGACCTGGGTGCGTAGCGGCGGGTAGGCCTCGCGGATGCGCGCCAGGGCATCCAGCAGCACCACGTCGCCGAGGGTTTGCGGCACGCCCAGGCGCAGGGTGCCGGAAGGGGCGCCGTCGTTGGCCACCAGTTCGCGCAGCGCGTCGATCTCGCGCAGGATGGCCTTGCATTGCTCGTACACCCGCAGGCCCATGGGGGTGGGTTTGAGCGGCTTGGTGTTGCGGTCGAGCAAGGTGGCGCCGAGGTCTTCCTCGAAGTTCTGCACCCGCCGGGTGATGGCTGGCTGGGTCAGTTGCAGGGCCTCGGCGGCAAGGTTGGTGGACTGGCAACGGATGACCGCCACGAAGGCGTCCATGTCATCGATTTTCATGATCGGCGCTCGCAGGAGTGAACGGGAAAATAAGCCGTCAGCATAATCTGGCTTGCAGGTAATGCCAAAATTTAAGCCGCGCCCCCATAGGGTGTCTATTGAATTTGCATATTAGATTATTCCTAAAATTACTTTTGGTTATTAAAAACTTCTCGCTACAGTCTGCCTTCACGGGTCGCACGAGGCTGCCCGCCCAGACCCCGAGGAGCGCCATGTCCATCCGTTCGAAGTTGCTGACCCTCGCCGCCGCCATGCTGCTGGCAAGCCAGGCCGCTGCCAGCGAGCGCCTGACCCTGCGCATCGGCGACCAGAAGGGCAACATGCGCGCCCAGCTGGAGGCCGCCGACGCCCTGCGCGATTTGCCCTACGACATCCACTGGGCCGAGTTCCCCGCTGCCGCGCCCCTGGCCGAAGCGCTCAACGCCGGGGCGATCGACGCCGGCATCATCGGCGATGCGCCGCTGTTGTTCGTGTTGGCCTCCGGCGCACCAGTCAAAGCCATTGCCGTGGACAAGTCCGACCCCTATGGCACCGCGCTGCTGGTGCGCCCCGACGCGCCGCTGCACAGCGCTGCGGACCTCAAGGGCAAACGCATCGCCACCGGCCGCGGCTCGATCGGCCACCACCTGGCGCTCAAGGCGTTGGACCAGGCCGGCCTGACTGAAAAGGACGTGGAGTTTCGCTTCCTCGGCCCGGTGGACGCCAAGATCGCCCTGGCCAACGGCTCGGTGGACGCCTGGTCGACCTGGGAGCCCTACACCGCGCTTGCCGAACTGAGCGGGCAGGGCCGGGTGCTGGTCAACGGCCGCGGGCTGTCCAGCGGCAACAGCTTCCTCGCCGCCACCGACAAGGCACTGGACGCACCGGCCCGGCGCGCAGCCTTGCAGGACTACCTGAACCGCCTGGCCGGGGCGCAGGTGTGGGCCAACCAGCACCTGGACAGCTACTCGAAAACCCTGGCCGCGATCATCGGCTTCCCCGAGGCCGCCGCGCGCCTGCAGTTCGAGCGCCGGCAACTGCGCTGGCAGGTCATCGACCCGCAGACCGTGGCCGAGCAGCAGGACACCGCCGACTTCTACCAGGCCCACGGCCTGATGAACCAACGCCTCGACGTGGCGCCCACCTTTGCCACCGGTTTTACCGTACCCGGCGCCGCCAAGCTGGCCGCCCAACCCTGACCCCGGAGACCCCCCATGTTGTTGAAACCTGTACGCCGGCTGGCCCTGGCGCTGCTGGCCGGTGCCTTGCTGCCAAGCCTGGCCCACGCCGAACAGACCTTGCGCATCGGCTACCAGAAGTCCTCCACCCTGCTGACCCTGCTCAAGGCCCGCGGCACCCTCGAACAGCGCCTGGGCGCCGAAGGCATCCGCATCAGCTGGCACGAGTTCCCCAGCGGCCTGCCGCTGCTCGAGGCGCTGAACCTGGGCAATGTCGATGTGTCGGCAGACGTCGCCGACACCGTGCCGGTGTTCACCCAGGCCGCCGGCGCCAAGCTGACCTACTTCGCCCGTGAAACCCCGTCGCCCACCGCCCAGGCGATTCTGGTGCCGGCCGACTCGCCGCTGAAAACCCTGGCCGACCTCAAAGGCAAGCGGGTGGCGGTGACCAAGGCCGCCGGCAGCCATTACCTGTTGATCCAGGCCCTGGCCAAGGCCGGCTTGAGCTTCAAGGACATCACCCCGGCCTACCTGATCCCGGCCGATGGGCGTGCGGCGTTCGAGAACCGCAAGGTGGATGCCTGGGTCACCTGGGACCCCTACGTGGCCAGTGCCCAGCGCCAGCAGAATGCGCGCATCCTCGCCGACGGCAGTGGTCTTGCCAGCTACCAGCGCTACTACCTGGCCGGCAGCGACTACGCCAAGGCCCACCCCGAGGTGCTGCAGCAGCTGTACCTGGCCCTGCGCGAGGCCGGTACCTGGGCCAAGGCCAACCCGGCGGCGGCAGCGCGCATTCTCGGCCCGCAGTGGGGCAACCTGGACAGCGCCACGGTGCAGCAGGCCAATGCCCGGCGCAGCTATGACGTGCAGCCGGTGAAGGTGGCTAACCTTGCGGAGCAGCAGCAGATTGCCGATGCGTTTTACCGGGAGGGGTTGTTGCCTAAAGCGGTGGATGCCAAGGCGGTCAGCCTGTTCGAGCCGCGTCTGGCCCAATGAAGCATGGGGCCGCTTTGCGGCCCATCGCGACACAAGGCCGCTCCCACAGGAATTGCGATCCCCCTGTGGGAGCGGCCTTGTGTCGCGATGGGCTGCAACGCAGCCCCAGAACATTCAACGCGAGGTCTCAACCCGCAGCACTTCGGTGTAGATCGCATCCACGGTCTGGTCGACCTTGAGGTTTTTCATCCGTGCCTGCAGCTCAGGGTCTTCCACTTTCACCACCTGCAGCTTGCCTTCGGGCGGCAGCAGGCTGACTTCGTGGGTTTTGAGGTCGATCTTCTTGATCTGCGAGGTCACCTTCACCTGGCGGAAGGCTTCGCCGCCGGGGTTGGGGTTGTCGGCCTTGGCACGGATGCTGCCGCTTTCCTCGCTGGCCTTGGGCGCGCCGCCAACGTCGGTGTTGAGCACATAGGCCACGGCGCGGGTGACGTAGATATCGACCTGGTCACCGACCTTGAGGTTGGGCAGGGCCTTGGCCTTTTCCGTGAGCTGGAAGGTCACGTCCTTGTCGTGGGGGCCCTTGACCGTCACCTGGCGGTTGGCCAGGTCGATGGCGGTTACCTCGGTTTTTACGTGGCTTTCCAGGGCTTCGCTGGCAATTGGCAGTTGGGCTGCGTGGGCGGTGAAGGTTGCGGCAGACACTAACGAGGCTAAAGCGATGGCGCGGGTGAATGGAGTCATTGGCCTGTCTTCCTTGTGATCGATACCGTTTGGGTTATGGCGAGCACAAGCATAGACCGGCCTGATCGCGGGGCAAGTCAGGCCGCCGACTCCTTGGCCCCCTTGGCCTGCGACACATTGACCGCCCCTGGCAAGGCCACCGCGTTCTTCGCCGCCAACACCTCGGCCATCACGCTCACCGCGATCTCCGCCGGGGTCTTGCTGCCGATGTAGATGCCGATCGGCCCGTGCAGCCGCTCGAGCGAGTGCTCGGTTTCGCCAAAGTGTTCGATCAGCCGCTCGCGGCGCAGCTGGCTGTTGCGCCGCGAACCGATGGCGCCGATGTAGAACGCTGGCCCGTGCAGCGCTTCGAGCAGCGCCAGGTCATCGAGCTTGGGGTCATGGCTGACGGCGATGATGCAGGTGCGCGCATCGCTTCGGAACGCGCGCACCACATCGTCCGGCATGCCCTTGAGGTGCTCGACGCCGGCCACCGCCCAACTGGCCATGTGCTCTGGCCGCGGGTCGCACACGGCCACCTTGAAACCGTTGAACAGCGCCATGGTGGCCAGGTATTCGGCCAGGGCGCCGGCACCGATCAGCAGCATGCGGTAGCCGGGGCCCAGGGTGTTGAGCATGTGCTGGCTGGTGCAGTCGAAGGGCTGCGGGGTGGCGCTGGTGCTCAGGGTCACCGCGCCATCGGCCAGGGCCAGCTGGCGCTGTACCAGTTGCCCGCTGTCGAGCAGGGTCAGTAGTTGCTGCAGGCTGGCGGTACTGGGGCTGAATTCGAGGATCAGCTCCAGGGTGCCGCCGCAGGGCAGGCCGAAGCGGTGCGCCTCGTCGGCACTGACGCCATAGCGCACCCGCTCCGGCGGGCCATCGGTGAAGCCCTGGCCGCCGTAAGCGCTGGTGTGGCGGTGCACCAGATCGTCCTCGATGCAGCCGCCCGATACACTGCCCACCACCCGGCCATCGCTGCGCAGGGCCATCATCGAGCCCACCGGGCGCGGCGATGAGCCCCAGGTGCGGGCTACGGTGGCCAGCAGCACGCGGTGGCCGGCAGCGAGCCAGTCGTGGGCGGTGCGCAGCACCAGCAGGTCGATGCTTTCCATGGTGATTACCTATCTCTACTTGTTACGCGGCCCCTGTGGGAGCGGCCTTGTGTCGCGATGGGCTGCGAAGCAGCCCCGGCAATCTGTGTCTCATGCAAGATCCTGGGGCCGCTTCGCGGCCCATCGCGACACAAGGCCGCTCCTACAGGGGGCGCATGATCATCAGGCCGGTGCCCTCAACGCATATGCAAAATGATCGGGCTGCTGCTGGCCGGGTCGGTATGCCCGCGCAACTTGCCCACCGCCTGTGCACTCACCGCGCTGCCCTGGTTGCCCCAGGTGGCGCGGGTAAAGCTCAGTACCTCGGCTATCTCCTGGTCCGACAGCTGCTGACGGAACGCCGGCATGCGGTACGCGTCCGGCACGCCGGCGGCGACGATGCGTTGCGAGCCGTTCAGGGTGATGTTGATCGCCGAGGCGTTCTCGCTGGCCAGCATCGAAGTCGCCCCGGCCAACGGCGGCATCCACTCGGCCTGGCCCTTGCCGTCCAGGCCATGGCAGCTGGCGCAGCGGGTCACGTAGGTGTGCGCACCCGGTGCATCCAGGCGCTCGGCAGCGGACACCGCCTGGTACTGCCACGGCGTGCCGTCGCGTTGCGGGTCGCCGGGCAGCGACTTGAGGTAGTGGGCGATGGCGGCCAGGTCGTCGTCGGCCATGAACTGGGTGGAGTTGTTGAACGCCTCGGTCATCGAGCCGTACACCACTGCATGTTTATTACGCCCGGTCTTTAGAAACTGCACGATCTCCGCTTCGCTCCAGCGGCCCAGCCCGGTGTTCGGGTCCTGGCGCAGGCTGGGGGCGTACCAGCCGTCCAGCAGGGCGCCGGCGAGGAACGGCGCACCGCCCTCGTCCAGGGCCTTTTCGTTGAACGCAAGGCCCCGTGGGGTGTGGCAGCTGCCACAGTGCCCGGGGCCCTGGACGATATAGGCGCCGCGGTTCCACAGCGCGTCCTGGCCGGTTTTCCCGGCATAGGGTGTGGTGGGCGCAAACAGCCCGTTCCACAGCGCGATGGGCCAGCGCAGGTTCAGCGGCCAAGGGATGCTGCTGGCGATGTTGGGCGTGGCTGCCGGCTGCACGCCCTGCATGAAGAACGCATACAGCGCGCGCACATCGTCGTCGCTGAGCTTGGCGTAGGACGGGTAGGGCATGGCCGGGTACAGCCGGCGCCCGCCCGGGGCCACGCCGTGGCGCACGGCGCGGTCGAAGTCGGCCAGGCTGTAGGTGCCGATGCCGTGCTCGCGGTCAGGGGTGATGTTGGTGGCGTGGATCGCCCCCAGCGGCGTGGCCATTTCCAGCCCGCCGGCGAACGGCGCCTGGCCTGGCAGGCTGTGGCAGGCCACGCAGTCGCTCAGGCGGGCGACGTACTCGCCCCGGCTGACCAGCGCGGCGTCCACCGGGGTGTCGAGGCTGAACGGCGTGGCGGGCTCGCGGGTGACGTACCAGGTCAGCAGGGCGGCGGCGACCAGGCAGGGCACGGCCAGCCAGCCGGCGGTTCTTGCGAAGCGGCGGTTGCTCATGGGCGGCCCTCAGCTGAAGGTGTGGCGGTCGAGGGGCAGGCTGCGCACGCGCTGCCCGGTCAGGCGCGCCACGGCGTTGGCCACCGCAGGCGCCACTGCTGGCAGCGGCGGCTCGCCGATGCCGCCCATCTTCTCGCCGCTTTCGACGATGCGCACATGCACCCGGGCCATGCGTTGGGCCGGCAGTATCGGGTACAGGTCGTAGTTGCGCGCCCGCGGCGCGCCGTCGAGCCACACGGCTTCTTCCAGTAGGGTTTGTGACAGCCCCAGGGCCACCGCGCCGTTGACCTGGGCCTCGATGATCGCCGGGTTGACGATGCTGCCGGGGTCGATGGCCTGCCAGATGTCGTGCACCTTCACCTGGCCGTTTTCGATGGACACCTCGGCGATTACCGCTGCATGGGAGCCGAACGGTGAAGCCATGGCAACGCCGCGGGCGCGCTTGCTGCCGTCCTCGGCAGTGAACGGGCCGGGCTTCCAGCCACCGGCAAGCTCGGCCACCGCCTGCAGCAGGGTGGTCAGGCGTTGGTTGTCACGCAGCAGGTGCAGGCGCAGTTCGTACGGGTCCTTGCCGCCCTTGTCGGCCAGCTCGTCGAGGAAGCTTTCGTAGAAGAAGTCGTTCAGCGAATTGCCCACCGAACGCCAGTAACCGAGCATCGCCGGGCCTTTGACGTAAATCTGCGCGATGCGCTTGTTGGGGATGGCGTAGGCCTTGCCGGCCAAGCCTTCGATGGCGGTGGGGTCGATCTTCTCGCCCTGCTTGCCGGCCAGGGCTTCGGTGGGGCCTTCGGTGGCGCTGACCGCTTCGATGGCCACCGGCATGCCGTCGGCGTCCAGCCCGGCGCGGAACTTGACCACTGCCACCGGGCGCAGCACGTCGCGCAGGAACTCTTCTTCACGGGTCCAGATCACTTTGACCGGGCGCCCGACCGCCTTGGCCAGGGCGATGGCCTGGGGGTAGGGGTTGGCTGAGTCGTACAAAAAATGCCGGCCGAAGAAACCGCCCAGCAGCGGCGAGTGCAGGGTGATCTGCTCGGGGGCAAGGCCGGTGCGCTTGGCGATGTCGGCGCGGAACATGTCCGGCGCCTGGTTGGGCAGCCACACCTCCAGGGTGCCGTCGGGGTTTAAGCGCGCGGTGGCCGAGGGCGGCTCCAGCTGGCCGTGGTTGAGGTACTGGTTGCGGTAGCTGGCCTCGACGGTGGTCTTGGCGCTGGCCATGGCCGCGGCCAGGTCGCCTTCGTGCTCGTCGTCGCGGGCCGGGCCGGTCTGTGCGGCCAAATGGTCCAGCCAGCCCTGGCTGGAGAAGTCCTTTGGCATGGCCCGCACGGTGCTGCCTGCGCCGGGTTCCTGCCAATCCACCTGCAGCGCCTCGACCGCGCGCTTGGCGTGCCACCAGCGCTCGGCCACCACAGCCACGGCGCCGGGCAGTTGGTGCACCGAGTGCACGCCTTGCATGGCCTTGACCTGGGCTTCGTTGCGCAGCCCGGCCACCGTCATGCCCAGGCGCGGCGCATGCTGCACGGCGGCGTGGAGCATGTCGTCGACCTTGATGTCGATGCTGTACACGGCCTTGCCGGTGGACTTGTCGTAGGCGTCCACCCGGCGCACCGGCTTGCCGATCCAGCGGAACTGGCTGGGGTCGCGCAGCTTGACGCTGGCCGGGTCCGGCACCGGCAGGTCCATGGCGCGGCCGGCCAGCTCGCCATAGGCCAGCGAGCGGCCGGAGGCTACGTGCAGCACCTTGCCGGGCTCGGTGCTGAGCTCTTCGACCGGCACCCCCAGTTGCTCGGCAGCGGCCTGCAACAGCATGGCCCGGGCCAGGGCGCCGAGGCGGCGCATGGTCGGGTAGCTCATGCGTACCGACATGCTGCCGCCGGTGATGCGCAGGCCGTTTTCCATCACCACGTAGGTTTCACCGGGCGGGGCGCTGTCGACCAGAAAGTGCGCCGGGTCCACATCCAGCTCTTCACCGACGATTTGCGCCATGGCGGTGTAGGTGCCCTGGCCGCCCTCCATGAACGGGCACAGCAGGCGCACGCTGCTGTCGGGGCGAATTTCCAGAAACGCCGGCACCTGGGTGCCGCGCTCGGCGCTGGCGGCAGTTGCAGCGGCCTGTACCCGCGGCACGCCCAGCGGCAGGCCGAAGCCCAGCACCAGGGCGCCGACGGCGGTGCCGGCCAAAAAGCGCCGGCGCGACAGGTTGACGGTTTCACCGGCGGGCAGGTCAAGCAGGTCGGCGGGGGAGTCGATACGCGCGTTCATCAGGCGTTGCCCCCTTCGGCCAGTTCATGCACGGCGGCATGGATGGCGTTGTAGGTGCCGCAGCGGCACAGGTTGACCATGGCCGCCTCGATCTGCGCGTCGCTGGGCTTGGCGGTGTGCTTGAGCAGCGCGGTGGCGGCCATCACCTGGCCGGACTGGCAATAGCCGCACTGCGCCACCTGGTGCTCGACCCAGGCCTCGACCACGCGCTTGCCCACCGGGTCTTGCTCGATGGCTTCGATGGTGGTGATGTCAAGGCCGACCACGCCAGCTACCGGCGTCACGCAGGCGCGCACCACGTTGCCGTTGACCAGTACCGAGCACGCGCCGCACTGGGCTAGGCCGCAGCCATACTTGGTACCGGTCAGGCCGAGGTCGTCGCGGATCACCCACAGCAACGGCGTATCGGCGTCCGCCTCGACCTGGTAGGTCTTCTGGTTGATGCGTAGTTCCATGGTTCACCTGCTGATCATCGGTTGATGTGGCGTTGTTTTATACGCGCCGCGCGTCGAGGCACGGAGCGGGGGTCATGAAACTTTAGCTCGTAGCTGAAACGTTTCCTATCGGGGGGATGGAAGGCGCGGAGGATCAGGCAAGGATTTCGGGGGATCGGGATAGGGGCGCAGGAAGCAGAGCCTGATTGAAGGCGGGCGGGAAAATTATCAAAAGCTGGCGCGATCGCTGTGGGAAGCGGCCTTGCCGGGGCGCCGTCCGGTCGAGATGGGCTGCGCAGCAGCCCCGGCAATTTTGCATGATGCCGAGATCCTGGGGCTGCTGCGCAGCCCATCGCGACACAAGGCCGCTTCCCACAGGGTTCGCATAACCTTCAGGCTTGCGCTGTACCTGTAGGCAGAACAGGCAGCCTGCGGGCTAACGCCGCTTCATCACCACTTCGAACGCCCGCAACAGTTGGTCCACCGAATATGGCTTGTTCAACAACTCGAAACCATGGTGTGCATCGCCCGCCAGCGCCTGACTGTAGCCGCTGGTCAGCACCACCGGCAGCTCCGGCCAGCGCTGGCGCAGGGTGTGGGCCAGCTCCACGCCGCTGGTGCCTGGCATCACCACGTCCGACAGCACCAGGTCGAAGCGTTCGCGGCCCACATCCAGCAACGCCAGGGCGGTGTCGGCGTCGGCGGCCTGGCGGGTGGTATAGCCCATGTCCTCGAGCAGGCTGGCGGTGAATTCACGCACCTGGGTGTTGTCCTCCACCACCAGCACATGGCCCTTGGGCTGCGGTGCTTCGGGCTGTTGCGGTTCAGGCATGGCCGCGTCCGGGGCGGCCACTGCCGGCAGCGACACGGTGAAGGTCGAGCCCTTGCCGGGTGTGCTCTGTACCGCAACCGTACCGCCGGACTGGTGGACGAAACCATACACCTGGGACAACCCCAGCCCGGTACCTTTGCCCACCTCCTTGGTGGTGTAGAACGGGTCGAAGATGCGCTCCATGTCGGCGGCCGCGATGCCGTGGCCATCGTCGTCGATGGCGATGCTGACCTGGCTGCTGGCGGCGCTGATGGCGATGGTGATGCTGCCTTCGGCCTGCATGGCGTCGCGGGCGTTGACCACCAGGTTCACCAGCGCGGTCTCGAACTGGTTCAGGTCGGCCTCCACAAAGCACTGCTGCGCTGGGGCCTGCACCTTTATCTGCATGCGCGTGCCGACGATGCTGCGCAGCATCTCGGCGATCTGCTGCACTTGAAAGCCCACCGCGAACACCTCCGGGCGCAGGGCCTGGCGGCGGGCGAAGGCCAGCAACTGGCTGGTGAGTTTGGCGGCGCGGTCGGCGGTGTCGAGGATGGCGTCCAGGTAGCGCTGCTGGCGCTCCGGCGGCAGCGGTTTGCGGCGCATCAGCTCGGCCGAGTTGCGGATCACCGTGAGCAGGTTGTTGAAGTCGTGGGCCACGCCGCCGGTGAGCTGGCCGATGGCTTCGAGTTTCTGCATCTGGCGCATCTGCGCCTCGGCCGCCTGCAGCTCGCGTGAGCCGGCCTGCACCTGCACCTCGAGCTCTTCGTTGAAGCTGCGCAACTGGTCCTCGGCGCTGTGCCGGTCGTGCACGTCCACCGAGGTGCCGTACCAGCGCAGCAGGGCGCCGGTTTCGGGGTCGCGGTAGGGCTGGGCGCGCACCATGAACCAGCGGTAGCTGCCGTCATGGCGGCGCAGGCGGTGCTCGCTTTCGTACACTTCGCCGCAGGCGCGGGCCTGGGTGAAGGCGGTGCTGGCGGCGAGGGCGTCGTCCGGGTGCACGCACTGGCGGGCGAAGGTGGCGTAGTCATGCGGGTGGCCGGCGGGGTCGAAGTAGTCGTGCCAGCGCTTGTTGAAAAACTCGAAATGGCCGGCCTGGTCGGTCACCCACACCAGCTGCGGCACGGTGTTGGCGATGGTCTTGAAGGCCGCCTCGCTTTCGCGCAGGCGGGCGGTCATCTCGTGCTGCTGGGTCACGTCCATGGCGGCGCCGAACCACTCGAGGATCTCGCCGTTGGCGTCGAAGATCGGCACCGCCCGCGACAGCGTCCAGCCGAAACGGCCACCGGGCAGGCGCACCCGGTGTTCCAGTTCGAAGATGCTGCGCTCGGCCACGGCGCTGGCGACGGCGGCCAGCACCCGGGGGCGGTCTTCGGCGGCGATGTATTTGTCCAGCCAGCGCTGGATGGGTTGCTGGGTGTCTTCGAGAAAACCTTGGCCGGTGAGCTCGCGCAGCTCTTGCCAGTCGGGGCTCATGCGGTACACCGAGGTGCTGCTGGCGGTCACCAGCGCGCGAAAGCGCAATTCGCTGTCGAACAGCGTACCGCTGCTGCGCTGCGGGTCGCCTGGGGCCGAGAGTGCATCGGGTTGTGGTCGGCTGTCGGGCATGTTCTGTCGTCCCTGAGTCGTTTGCGGCTGGCGGGCTCCTCAGGTGCGCCCGCCCGTTGTTCGAAGTTCCATGGTAGCCGCTGCGCCTGGCTTTGCTGGCATCAGGTTACCAACGGCGCCGCAGGTTCAGTCGATGCGCGGGTGTTGCTGGGCAAGTTGCTGGCGCCTGGCTTCAAGTTCGGCGATCTGCGCGTCGATATCCTCGATTTTCTGCTCGATGGTGTCGTGGTGCTCCTGCAGCAGCTCGCGCGCTTCTTCGATGTCCGAGGCTGCCGGCGCGGCGCCGCGCAACGGGCGGTTGGCGGTTTCTTTCATGGTCAGGCCGGTGAGCAGGCCGACCACGGCGATCACCATCAGGTAGTAGGCCGGCATGTACAGGTTGTTTGTGGTTTCCACCAGCCAGGCGGCCAGGGTCGGGGTCAGGCCTGCGGACAGCACCGAGATGTTGAACGCGCTGGCCAGGGCGCTGTAGCGAATGTGGGTGGGGAACATTGCAGGCAGCGTTGAGGCCATCACGCCGATGAAGAAGTTCAGCAGCACGGCAATGATCAAAAGGCCTGCGAAGATCACCGCCAGCTTGCCGCTGGTGATCAGCATGAACGCAGGGATAGCCAGCACGAACAGGCCGACGCTGCCGATGATGATGAACGGCCGGCGCCCCCACTTGTCGCTGAGCAGGCCGATGATCGGCTGCACGAACAGCATGCCGACCATGATCGCGATGATGATCAGCACCCCGTGGTCTTCGCTGTAGTGCAGGTTGTGGGTGAGGTAGCTGGGCATGTAGGTGAGCAGCATGTAGTAGGTGACGTTGGTGGCGATCACCACCCCGATGCAGGTCAACAGGCTGCGCCAGTGTTGGGTGGCGACCTCCTTGAACGACACTTTCGGGCCGCTGGCCAGGCCTTCTCGGTCGCCCTGTTCGAGGGTGTCGACGTGTTGCTGGAAGGCCGGGGTTTCTTCCAGCGCATGGCGCAGGTACAGGCCGATCAGGCCCAGCGGCAGGGCGAGGAAGAACGGCAGGCGCCAGCCCCATTCGAGGAACTGTTCTTCACCCAGAAGGGTGGAGATCAGCACCACCACCCCGGCGCCCAGCACAAAGCCTGCGATGGAGCCGAAGTCCAGCCAGCTGCCGAGGAACCCGCGCTTGCGGTCGGGGGCGTATTCGGCGACGAAGATCGACGCCCCGGTGTACTCGCCGCCCACCGAAAAGCCCTGGGCCATCTTGGCCAGCAACAGCAGGATCGGCGCCCAGATGCCGATGCTGGCGTAGGAGGGGATCAGGCCGATGGCGAAGGTGCTCAACGACATGATCACGATGGTTGCGGCCAGCACTTTCTGGCGCCCGTAGCGGTCGCCCAGGGCGCCGAAGAACAGCCCGCCCAGCGGGCGGATCAGGAACGGCACCGAAAAGGTGGCCAGGGCAGCGATCATCTGCACGCCGGGGCTTGCGTTGGGGAAGAACACCTTGCCCAGGGCGAAGGCGACGAAGCCGTACACGCCGAAGTCGAACCATTCCATGGCATTGCCCAGTGCTGCGGCGGTGATCGCCTTGCGCATCTTGGCGTCGTCGACGATGGTGATGTCCTTCAGGCTGATGGGCTTTTGCTTGCGTGCTTTCATGGCGGGCTTCCAGAGGCTGATACGTGTCCTAAGGCATCTGATGCGCTGGCGCGCAAAATAATTCCGCACTGCATTTCACCGCGTCCCTGTAGGAGCCGGCTTGCCGGCGATAGGGCCGGGCCTGCCAATCAGGGCCAGCAGCTTTGGACAAAGGCTGGCGGCCTCATCGCCGGCAAGCCGGCTCCTACAGATACAGCGCAGGCCTTAAGGATGCGGGGTTGCATCGCGTTCACTGGATGCCAATGGTCAAGGTATGCGGCACCAGTTCGCCGCGCCTTGCCGTGGCGCGCATCTGGTACACCTGCACCGTGTAGCTGCCGGTGGCCGGCAGCGTGCCGCTCCAGGCATTGCCCACGCTGCCGCTGCCCAGCGCCGTGCCCGAGCCTGGCTTTTCGCCCGGGGCGAACACATTGAAGTTGGCGTTGCTGCTACCGGCAATCTGCACGTTCATCTGCTGGCCGGCCTTGGCCGAGAGGCTGTACTGGATGCTGTCGTAACCCTTGAAGCTGCCCTTGATCTCGGTGCTGCTGGCGCCCTTGGCGAAGTGCACGGGGATGTGGCTGACTTTGTCCTGGGCGTGGGCCAATGGGCAGAGCAGGATGAGGGCCAAGGCGAGGGTGGTGGGGTTCATGGTTATCTCCGTGATTTGGCTGATTTGACTTTAGCCTGTACCGGCCCCATCGCCTTTACCTGCCACGATCATTCCCCTACCATCGCGCAACGGCCAGATGCTGCCCGCCGCTCGCACCCTCTCAGGTTCGGTGAAAGCATCGCGTTACCACCCCGTCATCACACACCTTCAATGGCTGTCGAAGACTGGCAATGCGAGCACCTGCAGGCTTCGACCCAGTGGAGGCATTCATGACATCCATCACCCAGGCCAAGCACATGGCCAAGCGCCTGCGCGCGCAATTCGCCGCACGCGACCTCGAGATCAGCCACAGCGCCGCGCTGGAACTGGTGGCCGACCAGCTCGGCTTCAAGGACTGGAACACCGCTTGCGCGGCCCTCGATCAAAGCGGTGTGCGCTTTGAGCGGTGCATTGCCATTTTGCGCATTTTCGATGAAGCCAAGGCCCGTGAGTTCTATTGTGATTTCCTCGGTTTCAGCGTCGAGTTCGAACACCGCTTCGAAGCCGACCTGCCGTTGTACCTGGGCATCGAGCGGGCGGGGCTGAAGATTCACCTGTCCGAGCACCACGGCGATGCCAGCCCCGGCACCACGCTGTTCGTGCCCACCTTGGAAATCCAGGCGCTGCACGACGAGTTGCAGGCCAAGCGCTACGGCTACGGGCGCCCGCAGTTGGTGGAGCAGGGCTGGGGGCAGGTGCTGGAAGTGTACGACCCGTTCGGCAACCGCATTCGCTTCTGCCAGGGTTGATAACCACGACAAAGGTCGGCCAACCCCGCTTCTGGGTTCTGCATGTCAGCCAATGCGACGATTGCCCCGACATGTCGATCTCGGTGAGCCACACGCTGGGGAGTGATTGACTCATTGCGATGCAACCGAGTGTCGGGCTTATCGCGCTTTAGGATCATGCAACGCAATCTATTAATGAAAGTTTGCAATAAGCGCCCCTCTTGAGGGGCGCATTTTATAACTAACCTGCCGTCAATAATTGCGCGCCATAAACTTGGCATTGGGTGGGTTGAAACAGGCTGTCACTGTGAAAAACATTTGAGGTTAGCCATGAAATTCCGGTGTTCCAGCCGATCATGATATTTTTTTTCATACCCTGTTTTTTCTGGCGAATCATGAAAAGTGTGATTGAGTTGATTGTTCGTGAGCCATTATTTGGCCATCCAGGGAGGGGTTATGAAAGCTATCGTGACGAGTGTTGTAATGTTGGCTGTTTCCGGCTGCAGTACCGCAGTGGACGTTCAGTTCAGGGAACCCGCGAAAGGAGGCGATTTCAAGGGCGTCGAGTCTTTGGCAAAAGAACATTTCGAATATATTGCGATACCCAATACCTATGTCTTGATCAGGCCGGTTGCGCAAGCTGCGGATGCCCCTGCTGCTGGCAAGGCCACTCTTGAAACCAAGCAGGTGGCCAAGAAAGATTCAGCTGGCACAGCAGCGGACAGTACGCAGAAAGTCGACGCCAAGGAGAATGCCAGAACCACGGCGACGGCCCTGATCGATGGAAAGCAGTGGGAGGCAGTGGTCGTGCAGTTACCGGACGACCAACGTTACTTGGCGGTGAGAGGGGTTACGGGGTTTTGGAAAACTTCCACGGTGGGGTTGGCCAAGGCAGAAAACTCCGATCGCGTCGTATCGTTGAACAGCAAGGCAGAAAACCTGGTGCCCAAGCGGCTGGAACAGGGCGCTGCCATTGTCGGAGCCATTATCAAGGCCCCGGCAGGGGTTGCTGCGACACCCAAGCTGCCATTGCGCAGTTTCGCATTCAAGGTGCCAGCCAGCGGCCCGCTTGACAGTACACCTGCCACCGATTGGCAGTACCGCTTCGCCTATGACAGTGCGGGCTTGCCCGCAGGTACCGTCAGCTATGAGGACTTTCGGCGTAATGCCGTCGACAAGACGGTGTCTTACTGGCCCGTTCCCGCGTGCCGTTCTGCGACGCTTGAGCTCAGGCGCAACAGTGAGCTTGAAGCTGTTTTCCACCTGACGGTCTCTTCGGCGGATGTGCTGCGCTTACAGCCGTTGCCTGTCGACGGTCAGGTCAATTTGGGCTCGGTGTGTGGTTCGAGTGTTTCTGGAACAGTCAGTGGCGACCCGGTTGCTGCGGTTTCCGACAACCTCAAGGCCTTGCAGCAAGCCATCAAGACGGTCAGGGACGCGAAAGCGGAGCGAGACAAAGCGGGCGACGCAGCCAAAGCCCAATAGGTGAACCCCATGGCCAACCAGTTCAGAGGCACCCTGGCGCAGTGCTGCCTTGGCTTGTTGCTGGCTGGCATGTTCAGTGCATTTGCCCTGGCCGCGCAGGGGGCTGTGCACGATGAGCCTGCCAAGTTGGTGTTCGAGCTTTACGCAGAGATCGGCCCGGACAGTGAGGTCCAGTTGATCAATGGCGTGACGGCAAAAAGGAAGGATTGGCCTGCCATTATCATCGCGCCATTGGATCACGGACGATGCAGCGCCGCGTTGATCGGGCCGGGCGTATTCGTCACGGCCGCTCACTGTTTTGATCGTGGCCTGGACAGGCCGTTACTCGACAATGTCCGGGTGGAGGCGGGCGGGCAGGCGCTGGTGGCACATTGCACCTTGGCCCCGGATTACATCCAAGGCTTCAAGAACAAGGTCGAAAGCGCTCCGCGCGCACCTGATGACTTTGCGCTTTGCAGTTTCACGCTACCTGCCGCCATGCCGGAGCAGTTGCAGGCCTTGCAGCATGAGGTGCTGCAAGTCGATACGCCGCTGGCGGCCGGAGACGCTGTACTGATGACCGGGTATGGCTGCAGTCGTCTGGCAGACCTGGGTGCGGCCAGCGCAAATGAAAAGGCACTCACCAACGCCTTTCGGATCGGCAATGCCAAGGTATATGCCGGTGCAGCCGCCCAGCATCCCCAGATTGAAATCCGCTCTGCGGTGAGCAGTGCGCCGGTACTTTGCGATGGCGATTCGGGTGGCCCCTTGATATCGGGTGTGACGCAGACCGACGAGGGCGGTACTCGAAGGGTGCGCGGCGTCAATTCAACGGTCGAGGTGTTGGGAGGCGTGGCCATTTCCCGCATTACCCCCTTGTCTTCGACAGCGTTCAAGAACTTTGCCAGGCAATGGCTCAGTGAACATCCAGGAAAGGAAATCTGCGGGCTCAACGCCCAGGCCGGTTTTCTGCCATGCAGGCAGTGATCATGAAGAACTTTCAACGTTGTGGCTGTTTTGCACTGATGTTCACGGCGACGTCGGTATTTGCCGAGCCCCCGCCGGCAAATATTGAAGTCCGTGTCAGCCGACCGCTGTCCGATGACGGTTTGAGGAAATACGCTTCGTTGGTGAAACCGCGCACGCTGGATAAAAGCGAGTATCCCGACCTCAAACAGTTCAGTACACGGCAGGTTGCCAGCGTCTTGTGTGGCTCGTTCCGCACTGCGTACGTTGAGCAAGTACAGCAACTCAACCCGGGCATCGAAAGCCTGACCAATGTCGACCAGGTGCTGGGGGATGATGCCTACCGAATCCAATGGCCTGGTTGCCCAACCATCGTGGAACAACCTGATTTCCGCTATGTGGTCAGGCCTGGTGACAATGCATCGGCACTTTACGAGACCTTTACTGGAAGTCGCGGCAGCCCGCAGGCTGTGCGTGCCTTTTTCGCAAGATCCCAGGTACGCGATCTTTCCAGGCTGGTGCCAGGGCAGACGTTGACGCCGGGGCACATAAGCCTTGCCAGGGGCGAAGTTTCAGGCGCGGATGCGCGGGCCTTCAGAGGCGCGTACGTGGCCTATTATGCCGAGCATGAGCGTACTGGATTACCCGGTGACCGCTCACGGTTCATTGCGGTGAATGATCTGCCAGAGGCTGCAGAGCCGCCACCTGCTGACGGACCTACCCTGGGTATCGCTGCCGGCCGCATTGAGTCTGTGCAAGGAACGGAGCACTACGAATCGCCACCTGAATGCCGTGGGCAGGCAACCGATGCGGCAGTGTTCGATGCTGCAAGGCTGACGGCCGCCTACGAAGACGCGGATCGGCAACGGTTCAGCCTGGGCGTGGACAAAACCCGAGTCCGGGTGGCGGTTGCCGATAACGGTTTCTTTGGCGCCCGGCTGCGGGATGGCGCGGTTGTCTTTGGTCCGCAATTCCCCAAGAGATTCTTCGGTACCTACAAGAACAACAAGGATGGGCAGATTGGCCCGGTGGTCATTACCGGAGGCAACAAGCCGGTTTATCCGATCAACTATTCCAACAACCGGGACAAGGCTACTTACGTGAGTGGGCATGGTACTCATGTGACCGGCATCACGCTGGGCGGTCCTGATTTCCAATCCCACTTGGCCATTTTTGACCGCCCCCATGATTTACCTTGGTTGCGGTACTGGATCATCAACGTGGGTAATGGCGAGCAGACACTGCTGGCAAATTCGGCCGGCGAGCTCAGCTTGCGCCTTAACTTGTTGCAAAACGCCGTTGTCAATCTGAGCATCCAGTACAGCGCCCCCGGCACCCTGTATGATGCCAACCTGCTCAACCTGCGGGGTGGCAAGGAGAGCTCCAACGTGTTTGTGGTTGCCGCTGGCAACGACGGCGTGGCGGATGTGAATGTCGCCCGTTACTATCCGGCGATGCTGGGTGGTACCTCACAAAACAATATCATCAGCGTTGCTGCCCACCGGCCCGACGGTGCCCTGGCCACGTTCAGCAATCGCGGAAAAAACAATGTCGACCTCGCTGCCCCAGGCTGTGACGTGCCGTCCTGGCTCGACGATAGCGGCACTGTCAGCAGGGTCAGCGGAACCTCTCAGGCAGCGGCTGTCGTGACCTTCGCAGTCAGTCTGCTCAAGTCGCTCGGTTTGTCGCGCCCTATCGACATCAAGAACCGGTTGATGATCAGTGGTGACCTGCTGGTGCGCAATCCATCCACGGATGTGCAGTGGATCGAGGCTGGTACCGAAGCTAACCTGCCGGAGCCTGGCCAGATCTATTCGCAGGCAAGGTTGAACATCGCCCGTGCGCTGTACCTGTACGATGACTATCTGCAGTATCGGCAGGATGGCATCACCCATGAAGTGCTTGGGACCCTGCAAGGCATGACGGCGGTGAGATGTGCAGGCCAGGCGCTGGAGTGGAAGAACCTGTGGGCGCTCAAGGCTGGCGAGCAAGGTGCGCTCGCTTACCAAGGCAAATTGGGCCCGGATAACCCGACTACTTTGTGTTCTGTTGCAATACCGAAGGGCGGCACTTTGAAGATGAAGTTGCGAGCGGGTATTGCGGCGGACGGCAGCATCATCGAGCCGCCGTCGAGCGAAGTTGTCATACCGGCATCTGACCTTGTGCAGTATGTATCTGCCTTGATGCCCTCTGACGAGCTTCCCTGACAACGGCCATTGCGTCACTTGTTTCTTGATCGAGGTTGCATGGGGCTGGCGTGACGCTCTTGCAAAAATCAATGTCCTGCGCGGGCGATGTTTTCCAGATGCATCTGCAAGGCATCGAGAAACACCTTCACCCGCGCAGGTACATAGCGCCGGGTCGGCATCACCGCCCACACCGACAAGGCCTCCATGCCGGCGTCCTGCAGCTCGAGGCTGACCAGCGTGCCGTCGCATAGTTGCTCGTGCACATCCCAGTAGGCCAGCATCGCCACGCCCAACCCCTGTACCGCCGCCGCCCTGAGCGCATCGACACTGCTGGTGGCCACCCGGCCCTGCATGCGCAGGCGTTGCAACTGGCCGTCGATCACGAATGGCCAGCGCGGCACCGCCTGCAGCAGGATGCAGGCGTGTGCCTGGAGCTCGGCCAGGGTAGTGGGGTGGCCATGGCGGGCCAGGTAGGCGGGTGCGGCGCACAGAACCCGCGGGTTGGGCGCCACCTGGCGGGCGACCAGCTCCGAGTCGGCCAGTGGTGCCACCCGCAACGCCAGGTCCAGCCCCTGGCCGACGATGTCCACCAGCCGGTCGCAGACATCCAGGTCCACCCGCAGCTGTGGGTGCTGCGCCAGCAAGCCGGGCAGCACGGCCAGCACGATGGACTGGCCGAACACGCTCGGTGCGGTCAGGCGTAGCACGCCGCTGACAGCGCCGGCACTGGGGCGCAGCACGCCCAGGGCGCTTTCTTCGGCATCCAGCAGGCTGTGGGCATAGGGCAGGAAGGCTTCGCCTTCGGCGGTCAGCGACACCGAGCGGGTGGTGCGGTGGAACAGGCGCACGCCCAGTTCGTCTTCGAGGGCCGCCAGGCGCCGCGACACCTGCATGGGCTGCACGTCGAGGTGGCGCGCAGCGGCCGACAGGCTGCCGCTCGAGGCCACGGCGAGGAACACCCGTACATCGGCAATCAGCACGATCATATCCTTTTCGGTTAAGCCGGCTTCACGCCAGCGTGGCTTGGTCGGGCCGCTTGAGCCCCATAGCATCACTTCATCCCGCCAGCAGGCGTAGCCGATGAGGAGCAGGCCATGACAGATTCAAAGATTTTAACGCCATTCGATATGCCCGCGCTGCACGCGCGCAACCGCCTTGCCGTTGCCCCGATGACCCGGGTCAGCGCCAGCGAAAGCGGCCACGCCAGCGCGCAGATGGCCCGCTACTACGAGCGTTTCGCCCGCGGCGGCTTTGGTCTGGTGATCAGCGAGGGCATCTACACCGACCAGGCCTACGCCCAGGGTTACCCCTGCCAGCCGGGTATCACCGATGCCGCCCAGGCCCAGGCATGGGCGGCCGTCACGGCCGGCATCCACGCCCATGGCGCCAAGGCCGTCGCCCAATTGATGCACGCCGGGGCCTTGAGCCAGGGCAATCGCTTCCGTGAATACAACGTCGCACCATCAGCCCTGCTTCCTAAGGGCGAGCAGATGGCCTTCTACTACGGCAGCGGCCAGTACCCGGTGCCCCGGGCGATGAGCGATGAAGACATCGCCGACGCCATTGCCGGGTTTGCCCAGGCCGCACGAAGGGCCATCGAGGTGGCCGGTTTCGACGCCATCGAGATCCACGCCGCCAACGGCTACCTGCTCGACCAGTTCCTCACCGGCTACAGCAACCTGCGCGATGACCGCTGGGGTGGCGACACCCGCCAGCGCCTGAGCCTGACCCTGGAGGTGTTCAAGGCGGTGCGCGAGGCTGTGGGCAGCGTGCCGGTGGGGGTGCGCATTTCCCAAGGCAAGGTCAATGACTTCACCCATAAATGGGCAGGGGGCGAGGCCGATGCCGAAGCCATTTTCGGTGCCTTGGCCGATGCCGGGGTGGCCTTCATTCACGTGACCGAGCACGAGGCCTGGCAGCCGGCCTTCGCAGGCAGTCCGGCCAGCCTGGTGCAACTGGCCCGCCGCCACGCGCCGGCTACGCCGCTGATCGCCAATGGCGGCGTGCATGATCAGGCCCGGGCCGAGCAGGTGCTGGGACAGGGCGCCGATTTGATCGCCGTGGGCAAGGCGGCGCTGGTCAACCCTGACCTGCCGGCGCGGTTGGCCGCTGGCGAGGCTTTGGCGGCATTCGATGCCGGGGTGCTGGGGCCGATCGCCAATATCAAGGCGTCGGAGTTGATGCTGTGAGGTCAGTACCCGCGTGCAGCCTTTCTCTGTAGGAGCGGCCTCGTGTCGCGAAAGGGGCCGCTCCTACAGGGCGTCGTGGACAGCCGCTGCGGCAGGTTGCGGCACCGCCGAAAACACCGACCCGGTCATGCGCTCGCTCAGCAGCTCCAGCGCCCGCAACCCGGCCAGCGAGTTGCCCGAGGCATTGAGTGCCGGCGACCACACGCAGATGCTGTAGCGCCCCGGCACCACCACGGCAATACCGCCACCCACGCCGCTCTTGCCCGGCAAACCGACCCGGTAGGCAAAGTTGCCGGCCTCGTCGTACAGCCCGCTGGTGGCCATGATCGCGTTCACCTGCTGGGCCTGGCGCGGCGTCAGCACCTGCTCGCGGCTGTGCGGGCAGTAGCCGCTGTTGGCCAAAAAGGCGAAGGCGCGGGCCACGTCCACGCAGCTCATCGACAGCGCGCAGTGGTGGAAGTAACTGCGCAGCACCGCATCGACATCATTGTGGAAATTGCCGAAGGACTGCATCAGGTAGGCCATGGCGGCATTGCGCGCGCGGTGCTGGTATTCCGACTCGGCCACCACTGCATCGCTGACGATGCGCGGGTTGGCCGCCAGGCGGCGGACGAAATCGCGCATCGACAGCGATGCGGTGGCATAGCGCGACTGGTTGATATCGCAGATCACCAGGGCGCCGGCGTTGATGAACGGGTTGCGTGGCCGGCCCTTTTCCACCTCCAGCTGCACCAGTGAGTTGAACGCCTGGCCCGACGGCTCGTAGCCCAACCTGTCCCAGATGCCTTCGCCGCTGTGGCCGATGGCCTGCACCAGGCTGAACACCTTGGAAATGCTCTGGATCGAGAACGGCGTGCGCGCATCCCCGGCGCAGTGCAACTGGCCGTCCAGGCTCTGTACGGCGATGCCCAGCTGCTGGGGGGCGACCTGGGCGAGGGCGGGGATGTACTGCGCCACATGGCCCTGGTCGAGCAGCGGGCGGACGTGGTCGAGGATTTCTTGCAGCAGTGCTTGCATGGCGAGACCTGGGGCGAAAGTAGGGCGCATTCGAAGGGTTCTGGTAGACGCTGGTCGCAAGCGGCGGAGCACATCGTTGCGCGCGCTGGCGCAAGCCGTTAAAGTCCGGCCCCAGGCGCCTGCTGCGCCGGCGGTCCGCGCGAAGGGGTTCCCCAGGCAATGTTTGCAAAATTCCCATACCAGCTCCCGGCTTGTCGGCGGACCGAGCCCCACAAGGAGTTGGCATGCCCGCCATTCATGCATCCCGCCACCACGGCCTGATCGACCTGCCCGCGCTGCGCAAGCACGCCAAGCGCCTGCTGAAGACCCTCGACGACGACACCTGCGCACAGCTGCGCGACCTGGGCCTGCCTGGCCCCGACTACCGCCTGGCCGACACCCAGTGGCTGGTGGCCCGCGAGGCCGGCTTTGCCAGCTGGCCCAAGCTCAAGGCCCATGCCGACGCAGTGGCGTTTGCCGCCCGCCACCCAGGCTTTGCCGCCGATGGCGAGGCGCAGGTGCAGCACTGGCGCTGCGGCAACGATATCGAGCACAGCCTGCGCATCAGCGGGTTCAGCGGCAGCTTCCACATGTTCGACGACCCCATGGTGATGGGGCCGGTGCCAGCCGTGCCTGACGATACGTATTGGCAGGTACGTACCGAGTACGTACTCAAGGTGTTCGGCCTGGCCCCGCAGGACATCGCCCAGCGCCAGGCCCGCCAGCGCGCGGCCCTGGCGCAGTTGAGCGCCGACAGCGAGCTGGTGCTGTGGTGCGAGGCCGACGCCTACGACCAGCTGTTTCTGGTGCGGGTACTGGCCAGCTTGCCGTGCCTGCCACGCCGGCTGGAGCTGATCGAGGCCGACCGGGTGCCGGGGGTCCAGCGTTTCATCGGTATCGGCCAGTTGGCCCCCGATGTGCTGGCGTGGCTGTGGCCGCAGCGGCGCACGCTGGGTGAGGAGGCCTTGCAACTGGCGCGCCAGGCCTGGGCGGCCTACACCGCGCCGGCCCCGACCGCCTGGGCCGAGCTTGCCAGCCGGCATCACGCCAGTTTGCCGTTGCTGCAGGGCGCACTGGCCCGGCAACTGCAGGAGCTGCCCGGTGCCGGCGATGGCTTGAGCCTGACCGAGCGCCTGACCCTGCGCATTCTGGCGCGTATGGGCGAGCAGCCGGCGGCGCGGGTGTTCGCCGAGCTGATGGGGCGTGAAGAGCCGCTGCCGTACCTGGGTGACATGATGTTCGCAGCGCTGATAAGGCCACTGATCGGCACGCCGCGGCCATTGTTGCTGGAGGGGGAGGGTGAAAGCTGGATGCACCGCCCGCTGCGGCTGACCGCGTTGGGCGAGCAGGTGCTGGCAGGGCAGGCCAACTGGCTCGACCAGGCGCCGGCCGAGCGCTGGGTGGGCGGGGTGCGAATCGGCGTCGGTGCGGCCTGGGTGGTGGATGAAGCCGGGAAGGTAGCGCTGCGCACATGACCTAGGCTGCCCGTCCTGGCCTCATCGCCGGCACAGGCTGCGCAACCCAGTTGCCCCACAGCGATCACATACGCTTCAGGCGGGCGGCCTTCAGCCCGCCACCGGCTCAGCCACCACCTTGCTCTCTGCCACCTTCGCCACCGGCGCCAGCGACAGCGCGGTGCGGTCATGCCCCAGCAACTCGCACAGGGCATCGACGATCACCTGGTGGTCTTGCCGTTCCGGCAACCCCGAAACCGTCACGCAACCGATCACCCCGGCACCTTTGACGGTAATCGGGAAGCTGCCGCCGGCACTGGCGTAGTCGGTCAGCGGCAGGTTGTAGCGCTGGGTGATGTCTTTGTTGTCCAGGGCCAACTGGTGGCCGATGCGGTACGAGCTGCACAGAAAACGCTGCACGGTATTGCGCTTGCGCCGCACCCAGTCGTGGTTGTGCGGGGTGATGCCGGGCCGGCCGGCCAGAAACAGCGGGCAGTCGAAGCGGCGTACCTCGATCAGCAGCAACCAGCCTTCGGCTTCGGCGCGCCGCTGCAGCAGCGAACCCAACTGCCAGGCCACGTCTTCATCAAAGTGCTCGAACTGCAGCAACTGCTCCTGGCGGATCAGCAGGGCCAGATCGTCGGCTAGGGCCATGGCGGGCTCCTGTGGCGGTGGGCCTCCGTGCGGGTGGACAGCGCCCGGGCGGCCTTGCCTGGCGTGGATGAATCAAGATGAAAAGTTTTTCATCTTGTGTTCACCAAGCGTAGCAGCGATTGGCCAGTTGGTTTGCCCCTGTAGGAGCCGGCTTGCCGGCGATGGCGTCGGTTTGGCCAGCATTATTTCAGCAGGGTTGGGGGTTCATACATTTGTACAAGTGATGGTGTCGGGCTGCGCAATCGGTCGATGTCCACCCCCGCCGCACCCGCATAACCTCGGCTCGGGCTGTGTTGATCACTAATAATAAGAGGAGCCACCCCATGCCTGTTCAGTCAGAGCACGACCCCCGTCTCAAACGTTCGCTCAAGACCCGCCACATCAGCATGCTCGCCCTGGGCGGGGTGATCGGTGCCGGGTTGTTCGTCGGCTCCAGCGCGGTCATCGCCTCCACCGGCCCCGGCGCCTTCATCACCTACGCCATCACCGGGCTGATCGTCGCATTGGTGATGCGCATGCTCGGTGAAATGGCCGCAGCCCATCCCAGCAAAGGCTCATTCGTCGACTACGCACGCATGGCCTTCGGCCGCCCAGCCGGCTACATGACCGGCTGGCTGTATTGGTACTTCTGGGTGATCGTGGTCGGCTTCGAAGCCGTGGTCGGCGGGCAGATCATCAACGCCTGGCTACCGGCGATACCGGTGTGGGTGATTGCCCTGGGGCTGATGCTGGGCATGACCCTGCTCAACCTGATGTCGGTGCACTCGTTCGGCGAGGCCGAGTACTGGTTCGCCGGGGTCAAGGTGGCGGCCATCGTGGTGTTTCTGCTGGTGACCGGCGCCTTCGTGCTGCACCTGTGGCCCAACTCCGATGCCAGCTTCGGCCACCTGACCGAGCACGGCGGCTTTTTGCCCCACGGTGTCGGCTCGTTGTTCACCGGCGTGGTGGTGGTGATTTTCTCGATGACCGGGGTCGAGGTGGCCACCCTGGCGGCCGCCGAGTCGCAGGACCCGTCGCGCAACATCCGCAAGGCGGTGAACACGGTGATGGTGCGCATTCTGGTGTTCTTCGTGCTGGCGACCTTCTTCATCGTCGTTGCCCAACCCTGGACCAGCCTCACCCCCGGCAAGTCGCCGTTCGTCACGACGCTCGAGCACATCGGCATCCCCTATGCCGGCGACATGCTCACCGTGGTGATTCTGGTGGCGGTGCTGTCGGTGCTCAACGCCGGGCTCTACACCTCATCGCGCCTACTGTACGTACTGGCTGCCAACGACGAGGCGCCGCGCTGGATCGCCGGGGTCAACCGCAAGGGCGTGCCGGTACGCGGTGTACTGGCCTCGACCCTGGTGGGCTATGGCTGCGTGGTGATCGCCGCGCTGTGGCCGGACACGGTGTTCCAGTTCCTGATCAACTCCTCCGGCACGGTGTTCCTGTTCGTCTACCTGATGATCTGCCTGTCGCAGCTCAAGCTGCGCCGACGCTGGGTCGAAGAGGGCTCGCTGAAGTTCGCCATGTGGGGCCACCCGGTGCTGCCGTTGATGGTCACCGCGGCCATCGTCTCGGTGCTGGTGAGCATGGCCTTCGACCCCTCGATGCAGTTGAGCCTGCTGCAGTGCCTGGTCGCCATCGTTGCGATCGGCGCCTCGTACCTGCTGATGCGCCTGGGCCGGGGGCGCGCGCCCAAGGCCCAGGTGGCCCAGCCTTAACCGCCGTATCAGACACGACCCGGCCCCCCGGGCAGTCAATGGGAAGCAAGAACATGTCAGCGAAATTCGATTTGGCTCAGTTACCCAACAAGCCGCTGTGGTTTGCCCCGGCCCCGCCCCGCGCGCGGCTGGAGGGTGATATCCAGGCCGACGTGGTCATCGTCGGCGCCGGCTACACCGGGCTGTGGACCGCTTACTACCTGCTCAAGGCCGACCCGTCGCTGAACGTGGTGCTGCTGGAAAAGCGCGAAGTCGGCTTTGGTGCTTCGGGCCGCAACGGTGGTTGGGCTTCGGCGATATTCCCGATCTCGCTGCACCGGGTCGAGCAGTTGTATTCGCACCAGGCTGCCCTGCAACTGCAGGCGGCGATGAACGACACGGTCGATGAAATCGGCCGGGTGCTGGCGCTGGAAGGGGTGGATGCCGACTACGCCAAGCAGGGTTTCATGTCGCTGGCCCGCAGCGGCCCGCAAATGGCCCGGGCGCGTGCTGCAGTGGAGTCTTCGGCGCGCTTCGGCCTGCCGCAGCAGTGGCGGGTGCTCGAAGCCGGTGAGGCGCACGGCAGCATCGGCGCCCAGGGCACAGTCGGGGCGCTGTACACCGAGCACTGCGCGCTGATTCACCCGGGCAAGCTGGTACGCGGCCTGGCGCAATTGGTGGAGCGCCTGGGTGCGCGCATTTACGAGCAGTCGGCGGTGACCCGCATGGCCCCGGGCATGGTGCACACCGAGCGTGGTTCGGTACGCGCCGACATGACCGTGCGCGCTACCGAGGCGTTCACCTCGCAGCAGCCTGGCAAGTCGCGCTTCGTCATCCCGCTGTACTCGCTGGTGCTGGCCACCGAGCCGTTGGCGCCAGAGCTGCTCAGCCAGCTCAACCTCGACCATCGCATGGCCTTCAACGACATGCGCCACTTGCGGGTGTACGGCCAGGTCACTGCCGAAGGCCGGCTGGTGTTCGGTGGCCGTGGTGCCCCGTACAAGTGGGGGTCGGTGATGCCCGAGCAAGCCGACCTGGTGGACAGCATCCACGGCAAGATCCACGACACCCTGCTGGAGTTTTTCCCGGCCCTGCGCGATGCCCGGGTTACGCACCGCTGGGGCGGCGCGCTGGGAGTTGCCCGCGACTGGTGCCCGACGGTAAGCATCGACCGTGGCAAGGGCATGGCCTGGGCCGGCAACTACGTCGGCGACGGTGTGGCCACCAGCAACCTGGCCGGGCGCATCCTGCGCAACCTCATCCTGGAGCGTGACGACGCGCTCAACACGCTGCCCCTGGTCAATCACCAGTCACCCGCCTGGGAGCGCGAACCGCTGCGCTGGTTCGGCATCAACAGCGGCCTGGCCGCCGCCTCGCTGAGCGATCTCGAGGAGCGCTACACCCATAAACCTTCATGCACCGCGATGCTGCTGGAAAAACTTACCGGCGCCCATTGATAAGGAGAAAACCCCATGCCTTCGTTCACCATCATCAAGCACGCCGACATCAAGGCCCTGCCACTGAACCCTGCCGGTCAGCGTGCCGGCGCTGACAAAGGTGACCCGCAGATCGCCATCAGCAAGCAGGCCCCGGAAGCGGTCGGCAATCTCGGCGTATGGGAATGCCAGCCCGGTGGCTGGCCGGTGGTCGACCGCCCTGACACCGAGTTCACCTACATCATTTCGGGCAAGGCGCTGCTTACCGATGACAGCACCCAGGAAGTGGTGGAGGTCACCGATGGTGACCTGATCATCCTGCCACCGGGATGGACCGGGCGCTGGGATGTGCTGGAGACCGTGCGCAAGGTGTACGCGATTTACTGATTTCTCGCTTCTCTCTCCCTGTAGGAGCGGCCTTGAGTCGCGAAAGGGGCGCGCAGCGGCCCCAGGCTTTCAGCATTTGCCCATGGATTGCTGGGGCTGCCTTGCAGCCCTTTCGCGACACAAGGCCGCTCCTACACAGAAAACTGCAAACCTTCTGAAACCTGTTCGGAAAAAGACAATGACCCAAACCATCATGAACTGGATCTCCGGCGCCCAGGCCGAGGCCACCAGCGGCCAGCAACTGCCGGTCTACAACCCGGCCACCGGCGTGGTCACCGGCCAAGTGCAGCTGTCTGCGCAAAAAGACGTGGACGCCGCCGTGGCCTCGGCCAAGGCCGCCTTCCCGGCCTGGAGCAACCTGTCGCCGCTGCGCCGCTCGCGGGTGCTGAACAAGTTCCTGGCGCTGCTCAACGAGCACCGTGACGACCTGGCCCGCATGATTACCGCCGAGCATGGCAAGGTGTTCACCGACGCCCAGGGCGAGGTGATGCGCGGCATCGAAATCGTCGAGTTCGCCTGCGGTGCGCCGCAACTGCTGAAAACCGATTTCACCGACCAGGTCAGCACCAACATCGACAACTGGACCCTGCGCCAGCCGCTGGGTGTGGTCACCGGCATCACCCCGTTCAACTTCCCGGTGATGGTGCCGATGTGGATGTTCCCGGTGGCCTTGGCGACCGGCAACACCTTCGTGCTCAAGCCAAGCCCGCTGGACCCGAGCCCAAGCCTGTTCATCGCCGAACTGCTCAAGCAGGCCGGCCTGCCGGATGGCGTGTTCAACGTGGTGCAGGGTGACAAGGATGCGGTCAACGCGCTGATCGAGCATCCGGACGTGCAGGCGGTATCCTTCGTTGGCTCCACCCCGATCGCCAACCACATCTACGAGACCGGCGCCCGCCACGGCAAGCGCGTGCAGGCCCTGGGCGGCGCCAAGAATCACCTGGTGGTGATGCCCGATGCCGATATCGACCAGGTGGTCGATGCGCTGATCGGTGCGGCCTACGGGTCGGCTGGCGAGCGTTGCATGGCCATCAGCGTGGCGGTGTTCGTCGGTGATGAAACTGCCGATAAAGTCATGCCCAAACTGATCGAGCGTACCCGTGAGCTGAAGGTGCTCAATGGCACCAACCTCGAGGCCGAGATGGGGCCGATCGTGACCCATGCGGCGCTGGAGCGCATCACCGGTTACATCGAGCAAGGCGTCAAAGAGGGGGCGACGTTGCTGATCGACGGCCGTGGCTTCAACGGCCAGACGGCGGGTGAGGGGTGTGGTGATGGCTTCTGGCTGGGTGGCACCTTGTTCGATGGCGTCACCCCGGACATGCGCATCTACAAGGAGGAAATCTTCGGCCCGGTACTGGCGTGCCTGCGGGTGAAGGATTTTGCCGAGGCAGTGGAGCTGATCAACGCTCACGAGTTTGGCAACGGTGTGAGCCTGTATACCCGTGATGGCCACGTTGCCCGTGAGTTTGGCCGGCGTATCCAGGTGGGCATGGTCGGGATCAACGTGCCGATTCCGGTGCCGATGGCCTGGCATGGTTTTGGTGGCTGGAAGAAGAGCCTGTTTGGCGATATGCATGCCTATGGTGAGGAGGGGGTGCGCTTCTATACCAAGCAGAAGAGCATCATGCAGCGCTGGCCGCAGGGGACTGCCAAGGGGGCGGAGTTTGCCATGCCTACCAGTCATTGATGGGGGGGGGGTTGGCTGACATAGCGGTTTGTTTCAGTAACAGATGACCCCGCCCACGCAGCGGGGTTTTCTGTTTTTTTGGGGGGGCGGTTTGTAGGTTGTGGTGTACGCTATTTTGGGTTTAGTTGGTTTAGTTGGTTTAGTTGGTTTAGTTGGTTTAGTTGGTTTAGTTGGTTTTGAAAGTTATATGCGCATTCATTATTTGTATTGACGCTTATTCACCTTTCCGCCCTTACGGCGGCTCACTTTTTGAAGCATCAAAAAGTAAGCAAAAAATGCTTGCTCCATTCATCCGGCCCCTGCGCTGCGCTCCGGGGTACCCTCACTCCGGGCTTGCTCCGGGGGTACGCGCCGACGGGCCGTCCCTGGCCCGATCGGCGCTCGCCCGGCATCCATGCCGGTCGCCCCCCTACGCAATCCCTGCGTTCGGCCTCCTGAAGTCGCGAAGTTAGTGGCGGCGCCTGCATTGGCGCAGCTAACCGCTAGTTGCCACCGTGGGAACTTAGGATTGCAATCGCCGGCAAGCCGGCTCCTACAGTGGAACGCGTTATATCTGATATCGCGTAACCCTGTAGGAGCCGGCTTGCCGGCGATAGGGCCCGAACAAACAACACATCGACAACCAACTAACCAACATCCCGGCTGTTGATCTGGCTGTTGATCTGGCTGTTGATCTGGCTGTTGATCTGGCTGTTGATCTGGCTTCTAAGCGCGCAATAGTTCAGGCAACACAAATCGCGACTTCAGGAGGCCGAGCGTAGGGATTGCGTAGGGGGGCGACCGGCATGGATGCCGGTCGAGCGCCGATCGGGCCAGGGACGGCCCGTCGGCGCGTACCTCCGGAGCAAGCCCGGAGCGAGGGAACCCCCGAAGCGCAGCGTAGGGGGCCGGATGATGGGAGCAGACGGTTTTGCTTACTTTTGCCACGACAAAAGTAAGCCGCCGTAAGGACGGAAAGGTGACGAAAAGCCGCTATCGTCAATGAATGCGCATACATCTCCCAAAGCAATAACCATAATCCCCGAACCCAAAACCCTCAGAAATCCCCTCTAAGCGTCAACATGAAATTCCGCGGCTCGCCGTAGTAGTTCCCCCACCCCGTAGCCCCAATCGTCGCGTAATACTTCTTGTCCAGCAGGTTGTTGCCGTTAAGCGCCAGGCTCCAGTGCTCATCCAGCCGGTACTGCACCCGCCCACTCCACAACGTATACCCCGCCTGCTCGATCCGCAGGTCGCCCTGGCGCCGGTAGTTGTCGCTCTGGCTGCTCACCCCCGCGCCGACGGTCCAGCGCTCCAGGGCGCCACCCAGCTGGTAATCCCCCCACACCTTGAGCATGTGCCGCGGAATGAAGCTTGAGCTGAAGGTCAGCTCGGTCGGGTCGGTGGCCTCGATGGTGCTCAGGTACTTGGTCTGGGTGTAGGTGTAGCCCGCCAGCAATTGCAGGCGCTCGACCGGCGAGCCGCTGACCTCGGCCTCGAAACCCTGGGCGCGGACCTTGCCGTTGTCGGTGTAGCAGTACTGGTCGCCCGAGCCCTTGCAGGTGCCCACATAGTCGGTCTCGGCACGGTGCTCTTCGGTGGTGCGGAACAGGTTGAACGCAGTATTGAGCCCACCGTCGAACAGCTCACCCTTGATACCCAGCTCGTAGCTGGCACCGGTCTTGGGCTGCAGCGCCTGGCCCTGGGCATTCACCAGGTTGCTCTGCGGCTGGAAGATGTCGGCGTAGCTGGCGTAGGCAGTCCACTGCTCGTTCAGGTCGTACAGCACGGCGGCGAACGGCGTCACCTGGCCGTTCTCCTGGCTGCGGTTGCGCACCCAGTAGTCCCAGCGCTGGGTGTAGGAGTCGCTTTCGTTGCGGTACCAGCTGACCCGGGTGCCCAGCACCAGCGTCAGCGGCTCGGCCAACTTCAGGCGCAGGTTGGCGTAGGTGCCGAACTGGCGGGTGGTGGAGTCGGTGGGCACGGCGCCGCCACGGGTGGGGTTGAGCAGAAACTCATCCTTGGACGGGTGCGGGAAGCTGGACGAGGGGTCGAACGGGTTCTGGGTGCCACTCAAGGCCATCAGCGCGAAGTAGTCGTGGGTCTTCTGGTGGCTGGCGTTGGCGCCGACGATCAGCTCGTGCTCAAGGCCGAAGGCGCGGAATTTGCCATCGACGTAGGTATCAAAGCCGTAGTCGGTCTGGTCGTAATCAAAACGCCCGGCATAGCGGCCCATGCTCGCGGTGCTGGCACCCACCGGCACCGCACCTTCGGCGTAGCCGTACTCGATGTTCTGGTTGTTGTGGGTGTAGACCGAGGCGAAGTTCAGCGTCCAGTCATCGTTGAGGCGCTGCTTGAGGTCGGCAAAACCTGTGATGCGCTGGCTCTGCAGGTCGTTCCAACTGGCGCCCAGGCAGGTGGAGCGCGACAGCTTGAGGTCGCTGCCGTCGGCGTAGCGCGGCAGGCCGTGGTAGCAGGGCGAGGCATCGACGTCTTCATAGGCCAGGCCCACACCCACGGTGGTGTCGGGGGTCATGTCCCAGTCCAGGGCGCCGTACAGCACCTGGTCCTGACGCTTGGCGTTGTCGTAGAAGTACTGGCGGTCCTGCAGCGTCGCCACGGCGCGCCCGCGCACGCTGCCCGATTCGTTCAGCGGCCCGCCCACATCGACCTGGCCGCGGTAGTTGTCCCAACTGCCGGCCGACAGCGTCACGCTGGTGCGGGCCTTGTCCTGGCCACGCTTGCGCACGAAGTTGACGCCGCCTGCCGACGAGCCCGAGCCCTTCATCATGCCGGCCGCGCCCTTGAGGATCTCTACCCGGTCGTAGAACGCCATGTCGCTTGAGAAACTGTTGGCCTGCACGTAGTTGCCGCCCACATCCAGCGGCACGCCGTCGTACTGGTACTGGCCGTCGAGGTTGAAGCCGCGCGAGTAGAAGTACTTGCCGCCCATGGGCGAGTCGTACACGGTGATGCCCGGGGTCTTGTCCAGCACCTGCTCGAGGGTGTTGAGGTTCTGGTCGTCGAGCATCTTGCGGGTCATGACCGTGACCGCCTGGGGCGTCTCCTTCAGGGTGTGCACGCCCTTGCCGATGGTCACCGCGCGGGCCGCGTAAGACTGGGTGCCCTCGCTGGTGGCGTCGAGGCGGCTGCCCTCGATGTTCAGCGGCCCCAGCTCCATCGCCGCACCATTGGCGGCCGGCACCAGCACATAACCACCGTTGCCCTGGCGCTGGGCTTGCAGGCCGCTGCCGGCCAGCAGCCGCAGCAGGCCTTCATCGACGCTGTAGCTGCCGTCCAGGCCCGGGCTGTTGAGGTTGCGTGCCTGGGCGGTGTCGAACGAAACGGTCACCCCGGCCTGTACGCCGAACTGGGTGATGGCATTGCCCAGGGGGCCTGCGGGCACGTGGTAGGCGGCCAGGCCCTGGGCCATGGCCTGGGCCGGCAGCAACAGGGCGCCGGGCACGCTGGCGAGGGACAGGCCGAACGCCGCCAGGCGGATGGCCTGGCGCAAGTGGGCGGCGGGGCGGGGGCGAACGTGGGGCATCGAGTGATCCTTGCGTGTCATGGCAGAAAGTCGCTGTCGTCGCGGCTTGTGTCAGGGACGGGCGAGAATCGAAATCAGCAAGATTGGCGTTAAAAAAGTTTCAGGCAGGCTCCACGCTCACCCAGTAACGGCTCAGGTAGCGCACGCTCACCGGCAGGGTTTTTGGCAGGTTGGCCAGGGCGATGTCGGTGTCGTCGACGCTGAATGCACCGGAAATGCTCAAGGCCTGAACCTGCGGCGCGCAACGCAACACCCCTGGCCGGTAGCGCGCCAGCTCGTCGATGAAGTCGCCCAGGCGCCAGTCATTGACGCTGAGCATGCCCATGCGCCAGGCGGTGCTGTCTTCGGGCAGGGGGCGGGCGGGCCCGAACTGCTCGGCATCGAAGCTGGCCTGCTGCCCGGCCTCCAGGCGCAGCACCCGGCCAAGGTGGTGTTGCGGGCGAATCTCCACCGCCGACTGCAGCACGCCGATGCGGGTTTGCGCGGGCAACTGGCGCACGCTGAACGCGGTGCCCAGGGCGCGCACGCTGCCGTTGCCGGTGTGCACGATGAACGGGCGCCGGGCCGGGTCGGTGGCGGTCTTGATGAACACTTCGCCCTGGTACAGCGCGATGGCCCGCAGCGTAGCGTCGTACTGCACATCCAGCGCGGTGCCGACGTTCAGTTCGAGCTGCGTGCCATCGGACAACTGCAAGCTGCGGCGCTCGCCGGAGCCGGTGCGCTGCTGAGCCATCAGCGCCTGCAAGGGCAGCCGTTCGGCCGCCAACCAGCCACTGCCGCCCAGCGTTAGCAGCAGGCCCAACACCTTGAGCACCTCGCGGCGCTTGGCCTGGGCAGCCCCCAGGCTGCGCAGGGCGGCCTGCGGCGGCACCAGGGCCCATTGCTGCTGCAGCTGCTCCACCCGGGCCCAGGCGGCGGCATGCTGCGGGCTGGCCGCCAGCCACTGGCGCCAGGCCTGGGTGCGCGACGCGCTGGTGGTGCCGTCGTTGAGCTCGACGTACCAGGTGGCCGCGGCTTCGAGGGTGTTCAGGTCCATCAGTGTTCGGCCACCAGCAGGCAGCGGGTCATGGCGCGCACCAGGTGGTTTTTCACCGTGGTCACCGACACCCCGAAGCGCTCGGCCACGGTAGCGTAGGGCAGGCCCTCCAGTTGCACGGCGAGGAAGATGCCGCGGGTGCGCGGGCCCAGTTCATCGAGCAGCGCATCGACCGACACCAGCATCTCGATGATCGACAGGCGCACTTCGGGGGATACCTCTACCGGTTCCGGGCGCAAGGCCAGGGCTTGCAGGTAGGCCTGCTCAATGGTGCGCCGGCGCACCTTGTCGATCAAAAGCGCACGGGCGATGGCGCTGAGGTAGCTGCGCGGCTCGCGGATGGGCACTTGGTTGCGCGCGGTCATTACCCGCACGAAGGTGTCCTGGGCCAGGTCGGCGGCATCGGCGGTATTGCCCAGCCGTGCGCGCAGCCAGCTCTTCAGCCAGCCGTTGTTTTCGCTGTACAGCTGGTGGAGAGAGGCTTGGTCGAGCGCCGACATGCAGGCAATCCGTGATGTGAATGGGAATTGCTCGCATTGTTGCGGGGTGATGGGTGGAATGCAAGTGCCGCAGGTTCAGCGCCTCAGCGTTTACCCAGCGCCTGCGGGTTGGCCACATTCACCGGCACACCGTCGAAAAACGCCAGCACATTGTCGAACGCATCGCCGAAATACAGCTCGTAGCCGTTCTTCTCCACATACCCCAGGTGCGGCGTGCTCAGCACCCGCGGGTGGCGCAGCAGTGGGTGGTCGGGGTCCAGCAGCGGCTCCTGCTCGAACACATCCACCGCGGCAAACCCCGGCCTGCCGGCATCCAGCGCCTGCAGCAAGGCGCCCGGTGCAATCAGCTCGGCGCGGCTGACGTTGACCAGCAGCGCGTCGGGCTTCATCAGCCCAAGGTCTGCCAGGGTCACGCCATGCCGGGTGCTGTCGGCCAGGCGCAGGTTCAGGCTGAGGATATCCGCCTCGGCAAAGAACGCCTCGCGCGACGCCGCCGCGCGGTGCCCGTCGGCTTGCGCCGCGGCGCGGCTGGCCTCGCTGCCCCACACCAGCACCGGCATGTCGAAGGCCTGGGCGTAGCGCGCCAGGCGTTGGCCGATCTTGCCGTAGCCCCACACCCCCAGCACCTGGCCGGCCAGGGCCTGGCCCATGTTCACCTGCCATTGGCCCTGGCGGAATGCATCGATGGCCGGCACCAGTTGGCGGCGGGCGTTGAGGATCAGCGCCCAGGCAAGTTCTGCCGGTGCCACCGGCGAGCCGCGGCCTTCGGTTACCACCACGCCGCATGCGGTGCAGGCGGCCAGGTCGAGGTGGCCGGCGACCTTGCCGGTCTGGCTGATCAGCTTGAGCTTGGGCAGGCGCTCGAGCAGGGCGGCGTCGATGCGTGTGCGCTCGCGGGTGAGCACCAGGGCATCGGTGTCGGCGAAGCGTTCGGCCAGTTCGTCCAGCGAGGCGGGCTTGGCCTGGTGCAAGACCGTGACATCGTGCCCGGCCAGGCGGGTGAAGCAGTCGAGGGTGCGGATCACGTGCTGGTAGTCGTCGGGGATGACAATGCGCATGGGGGTGGCCTGGGGCTTGAGGGGGTTGGGGGACGATAGCGCAGGAGGGGATGGATTTACGAGGGGGCGCATCGGAGCCCAGCAATGACAGCCCGCCCCCCGGCCGCTACCATCCCAGCCGCAACCCGGGAAAGGAACACCCATGAACCACCCGCCCACCCAAAGCTGGCAAGGCGAAATCTGGCTTGGCGACGACCACTGCCTGCTGCTGGGCAGCGTGGCCCGCACCGCCCCCCACGAGCACTACGCCCACCAGGTGCTGATCGGCCTCGACGGCCCAATCGAGGTGGCCCTCGGCGACCAGTACCAGCTCGGCCCAATGCTGCTGATCCCGTCCCGCCAACCCCACGCCATACTCAGCCACGGCGCACGCTGCCTGACCCTGTTCGCCGAGCCGCTGGCCTTCGACCTTGGCGACCTGGCCCAGGCCTGCGAGCTGGCCGGCAACCACCCCCAGCACCTGGCCGAGCAGCTGCAAACTTGGCCTCGCCGCCCGCTGCCCCCGCGCCTGGCCAGCGCCCTGCAGCGCATTCGCACACTGGATGAACACAGGCTGTCAGCCCGCGAACTGGCAAGCACGGCGGCCTTGTCGATCAGCCAGCTCGAACGCCTGTTCAGCGGCACCCTGAAGCTTTCGGTACGGCGCATGGTGCTGTGGCAGCGCCTGCGCATCGGCATCCAGCTGGCCCTGGGCGGCGCCAGCCTGACCGACGCCGCCGTGGCCGCAGGTTTTGCCGACTCGGCGCACTTCAGCCGCAGCGTGCGCTGCCAGTTCGGCCTGAGCCCCGGCAGCGCCCTGCGCAACCTGCGCCTATGTACGCTCGGCTAGCGCCTGCTGCAAGGCCGCTGGCAGCACCGCAGGCGGGTGCGCCGAGGCGCTGCTGAACGGTTCGCGCAATTGTGCCAGGTACCCTTGCGGATAATCCGGCCGGTCACCGATGCCCATGTCGTCGTCTGCCAGGGCATAGCCCGGCAGGTGCAGGGCGGTACCCAGCAAGCGGTCCCACAGCGGGAAGAACAAGGCGAAGTTCACGTCCCCGGCAGTGCCGTACTTGAGGTGGTGCAGGCGATGCACCGGCGCCCAGGCGAACACATGGCGCAGCCAGCCGATGCGCATGTCGACGTTGCTGTGTTGCAGCAACAGCTGGGTCGACACGCTGAACGCCAGCAGCAGCGCCACCTCCACCGGCAGGCCGAGCAGCAGCAGGGGCAGGGTGCCGCCCAGGGTCTCGAGCATCTGGTGCAGGGGGTGTTTCATCAGGCCGTTGAAGCCGTACATGCGCGTTACGCTGTGGTGCACCGCATGCAGGCGCCACAGCCAGGCGCTGCGGTGGCTGGCGTAGTGCACCAGGGTGATGCCCAGGTCGGCCAGGGCGATGGCCGCCAGCAACTGCAGCGCCAGCGGCCAGTGGGCGGGCCACAGGCCGAGGTTTGGCAGCCAGGCCGCCAGCAGCGGCACGCTGGCCACGCTGGCGATGGTCAGGCCCTCGTTGACCAGTGCATGGCACACATCGCGCGGGCCATCGCCGGCAGGTTGGTTCCAGGCGGGCTTGTAGGGCATCAGTTGTTCGCAGGCCAGTGACAGCAATACCGCGCAGGCCAGCAGCAGTACTAGCCAGGCAGGGTCGTGGGCCAGTGACAGGGCGGCGCCGATGAAGCCGAAGAAGAACATTGGGGCGTATAGCGTGCGCATGGGCAGCTCCTTGCGGATGGGGCTGCCAGTGTTGGCCGGGGGATGGGGTGGGCGCTTGAACGAACGGCGCAAGCAGGCCAGCTTGCCTGTGCCTGTGCCTGTGCCTGTGCGTGGGAGCGGGCTTGACCCGCGATCACCGGCAGCGCCGGTGCCATTCATGCGCTTGCCAGTCCCGACGTTTTCGCGAGTGAGCCCGCTCTGGCAGGTTTGCGGTGGCTGCCTCAGCGGGTTACGTTCTATGCGTGGCAAGGGTTCAAGAATAGGTAGGGGACGGGGTGATGGATGTCTTTCGGTTCAACAGGGACGTAATGCCTTTGTTGAAAGGCTTTTCCGTGGTGCGTTCAACATTCCCTGAGGGGGACTTTGGCGATCTTGAGCGGATAGAAATGGCAGGCTTGAACAAGTTGGCGACCGTGGAATTTTGGTCAAGTGGGTGGGTGGCTATTGATGTTTTCGATTGCGTTTGTGAGCAGCAGGTCATGAATGTATTGCTTTCTCCTGAACAGAAAGACCTGGTCCCTGAAGCATTTGAAGCGCTCTTGGATACATTGATTCGTAACGCTTAAACACGCTGGTAAAGGAACGCACCTGGTGCCCCTCAAGCAAGACATTTTCAACACCTTCGGGCCGAGCATTTTCGAAAGGCCGGTGTTTTATTCGCAACCCGGTGGCTTGCGCTTCGAACTGTCGGAGCAGGGCAGTGCAATCGAGCTGTTCCTGCAGGCAATGCGCAAGGCCACGGTGGTCTGCCGCGACCTGTTTCACGGTGACGAACTGCTGGTGGTATGCCTGCAACTGCACAGCAATCAGCGTGGTGATTTTCGTCGTATCTACAGGGCACTCGGTGACGCGGGCATCCGCATTCCGGCGCAGCGCGAGTCATGGAGCGAGAAGACCCACCCGGACGATTGGTTTAGCGAGGATGAGCCTGAATACCAGTTGTACCTGGTGTTCGAGGCCCCGCTTTCGCTGCTCGAACCGTTGCTGTGGTGCGCCTTGGCCAGCGACTTTCAGGCCATTCGACCGAAGCCACGGTGTGCTTTCTTTCTGTTCAACCTGAACAAACGCCTCATGGTGTACCCCTACGATGATCGCGGCATGGATGTGGTAGGGCCCGGGCACGAAGCGCTGAGTGAGCTTTACGAGGCGCATCGGGGCTGGCTGCTGGATTACGACCGGGAGGCCATGGATGCGACATTTGCGCCCGCTGCAGGCGGGTGACTGGCCTTCCACCCTGTCGCCTGCCGCGCCAGTCAACTCGCCCCCACACCTGTAGGCGCTGGCTGATGAATATAAGTTATGCAGTTGGTGAGGAGTAATGGATGATTACCTATATTGATGCTCTGGGGCTGGCAAGGGATTACTTGGAAGAGTCGGAGATTCCATTGGAGATAGTCTATGAGGGAGAGTTTTCTGAAGGCTGGTTTTTTTGTTATCAATCGAAAGAGTATTTGGACACGGGGGAAAGTGCTGCGAAGCTTGCAGGGAATGCCCCGTTTATAGTTGATAAGTGGACGGGTGTGCTTCATGAATTTGGTACGGCATATTCCTTGGAGAGCTATTTGGAAGAATATATAAAGCTGAAGCTGGAGAGGTCGTCTGAATAGGTGGGTGAGCCGAATGATAATGCCAGGCCGCCAACAGATTTTCTCAGGTCGAAGTGGGTCTATGGACGTCAGGCAAAAAGAGCAAGTTGCAGATTTGTTAAAGATGTCATCCGAGCAAGCCGCTGAATGGTTGATATCCACATATCCTATAAGCGAGCAGGGTTATGGGGAAGGCATGGTTCTAATTCCTCATCGCTCCTGGAAGAGAAGTGATCAGTTGAAGTTGGCTCGGCATTATATGCAGAAAATTCCGTTTGCTTCTGAGCGTGGCTATAAAGTGTTTTCATCATTCATGTCTGTGTCTTCGTTTTTAGGATGTATCAGGGAGCAGTTGCCTCTGGCTCAACAAAAGCAGGAGTTGTTGCTCTATCACTTGGTTCCAGTGCTTGTTGCGATGGCGAAGAATGACAAGGATGTTGACATGATTAAGGCGTTTCTGGCGGGTTTGAACGTGGTCCATGTTTGAAATCTCTCAAGAAAGATTTGCATGCGGCCGGAGAGATGTTGGTGTTACTCAAGAGCTGCTAAAGGATATTAAAAATGCTCTCGGCAGATGAGTTTTTCCTGAGCTTTCTTGCCTGGCTCAAGGACTTTTCAGGTGTTTCTACAGAAGGGCTTGAAGCGTCGCTGGATGAGTTCGGCGGGGTGGCTGGCGTTATTGAGGATTCGCTTTATATCTCGGCGTGTGAGGCGTTGGCCGAGACCTTGGTAAGGGAAAGCGAATTCGATGGGATTGTGCGTTTGCTTAATGAGCCTGCGCTAAAAGAAAATGGGGAGTATCTTTATTATTTTGTAGAGTCGTTGATAGGTCATTCGGTTGCTCGTGGTGATGATGTCAAGAGGCTGGTGCTCATGGCGCCTGAAAATTACAGGGTATTTTTATGTAGGCGCTTCAGCGTTTGATGAGATTTTGGCTTGTTGTGGCTTTGGCGCAGAGGCGTCAAAGCTGCGATGCAGGGTAACTCGAGAGGAGAGAGGGATGTCTGTGATCAAAACAATAAAACCGTTCAACGGATTGAAAGAATACACGCAGTGGACTTAGCTTTGGGCAGGCCCAAGTACAGTGGATATTCCAGATTGCCTGAGTGAGGTTTGCCACTAGGGTTGTTGTCGGTGGAAGTCAATGATGTGGGCGCGGAGAAATCGAAATGAAGTTTGAAGTGATGGGGCAGCCGAGTCTGGAAGACTGGAATTTCCAAGTGCTTATGCTAGTGCAGGCACTGGCGGGTGCGGTTTCTGCCAATTTCAGAATGGTATTGCTGTTGTGGGACGGAAGGCAGTGGGTGCTGCGGTTTTATATTGAGGAAGCTATAGATGAAGATATTGATGAGATTGAAGGTGTTGTATGTCAATATACGGCGTATCAGGACTGTCATCTGGAGTGTTGTTCAGAGGTTGTAGTGGGTAATGGCAGCCTTTCGGGATTGGCAGATGGCGGTAGAGTTGTTTATCGGCGCCGGGAGAATTCTGTGTATTAGTTGTGTCGTGGTATTAGGTTTTTGAAAGATGGGGCTGTATTTTAAATGAGCTTGAGTGAGTTTTGAGGAAATTGAGGTCTGCTGTCTGTCAGTGTGCAGCATGTTGAAGTTTTATGTGGGTACTGGGCGGAAGTGGTTGCGAATGACTGAAATATCTTTGGTGTATTGGGTGGGTTATCCGTAAACGCCGGAAAATTCTGCGTGGGTCGGATTTTTAGTGGAGATGATGGTTGTGGTTATAATGATTTCAGGGTGTTTCAATAAGGTGAGGTGGTATGGGATACTTGCAGTTTGATGTCGTCATGTTGCTCGATGATTTTCCCGAGGAAGGCTTGAGGGCAGGGGATAGTGGGACAGTAATTGATATATATAGTACGCCTGTTGAAGGTTATGAAGTGGAATTTTGCGACGAGCAGGGCAGAACACTAGCACTGTTAGCTCTGTCTTCTGACCAGATACGACCAGTCAAATAGAGTGTAATGCAGGGCATCATCTTGGTTGGGGTTTGTGGTGCCTTAGTGGACGAGGTAAGAGCCGATGTCGAATCGCTGTCCAGCTTGTGTGTGTCAGGATACGCAAGCGTCTATCACAGCGGTCCGTGTTTTCCTGCTTCTGCAAGAGGTATTTTATGGGGCGCGTTGTCTGCTTTGAACGGATGCATCTCTGAATCCCCTGCCAAGGCATCAGTACATGATTGTGCTGATTGTCGTGTTATGGCAGCTGCGTAAGGGAGGCCCCCGGGCCTGCCGGTTTTCTCTTTTGCGCCGGTCTTGCAGACCCTTACGCGGCCGCCACCCTTACTCATTGCAAGGGTGGAGTGGTCATTCCCTGGCAAAAGAGGATTCACCATGCTCAAGATCGTCCCCGATCCACCACCTCTGTGCGATACCCCTCAATACCTTGAAGACACCTTGCTCGAAGCCTTGGAACATGCCATGTGCGGCCTGGCTGTCGGCCAACAGTCCATTACCTTTTTGCCCAAGTCTGCGGCCACGATCATGCTGCTGGCGGTGGAAGCCACGCGCCAACTGGTGGAGTGTGCCGTGGCGCAGGTGCAGCTTGGGCAGCGTCGGCAGATTTACACGCTGCATTAGGCGAGGACAGGTGGGAGCAACTGTCTTGCTCAATTTCTAAAAGCTGGTGCGATCCCTGTAGGAGCCGGCTTGCCGGCGATAGGGCCGGCACAGGCGAATGCTGGCACCGGCTGTGCCGGTGATCGCCGGCAAGCCGGCTCCTACAGGCTCGCGCGAAGCCCGAACCAAGCGCCGTACCTGTGGGAGCAACTGTCTTGTGCTGCCTGTACTGGCCTCATCGCCGGCAAGCCGGCTCCTACAGTAGTGCGTAGGGCTGGGTTTGCGTTTGCAAGTTTGCGCGGTCTTTGTAGGAGCCGGCTTGCCGGCGATAGGGCCAGCAGCCTTGGTGCAAATCCGCGTCTGCAGGCCCGGCCCCGTCAGGCAGCACCTGAAAGGGCCTGCCACCCTCAGAAGTCCGCCCGCAGGGTCACCGTGTAGTTGCGTGGGTCGCCGTAGTAGTTGGCGGCATGCAACCAGCCGATGCTGGAGTAGTACTTCTTGTCGAACAGGTTGTTGCCGTTCAACGCCACGCTGAAGTTTTCGTTGATCTGGTACGCCAACCGCGCGTTCCAGATGGCGTAGCCGGCCTGCTCGATCTTGCCCACGCCGTCGGTGCCGCCGAAGTTGTTGTGGTAGTTGCGGCTTTGCACGTTGGCACCACCTCCCACGGTCCATTGCTGGTAGTCGCCGGGCAGGTTGTAGTCGGCCCACACGCGCAGCAGGTGGCGCGGAGTGAAGGTGTTGAACGCGGCGCCGCCGGCAGACTCGCCATCGCCCGGGTCATTCAGGTACTCGGTGTGGGTGTAGGTGTAGCCGGCAAACAGCTGCAGCCCGGCCAGCACTTCGCCGCTGACTTCGGCATCGAAACCGCGGGTGCGCACCTTGCCGCCGTCCACGTAGCAGTTGGTGTCGCAGGCGCTGTTGCCGTTGTACTGCGCGCGGTTTTGCTGGTCGACCTGGAACAGCGCCAACGTGGTGTTGACCCGGCCGTCCAGCAGTTCGCCCTTCAGGCCCATCTCGTAGTTGGCGCCCTCGATGGGCTTGAGGGTGCTGTTTTCTTCGGTCAGCTCGGTCTGCGGCTTGAAGATGTCGGCGTAGCTGGCATAGGCCGACCACTGCTCGTTCAGCGCGTAGATCAACCCGCCATAGGGGGTGAACTCGCCGCTGCTGCGCGCATGCGCCGGGGTGGGGGAGGCGGCGTTGAAGCGCTGCAGCGCATAGTCGTACTTGTAGTTGCTGGTGCGCCCGCCCAGCACCAGGGTCAGCGGGTCGGTGAGCTTGTAGCGCACCACGCCGTACAGGCCGTCCTGGCGGATCTTGCCGTGGGAGGTGCCGGCGTAGCTGGTGCCCAGCAGCTGGTCCATGGTCGGGCGCTGGGGCGAGACCGGGTCGTAGATGTTCATCGGGCCGAGGTTGAGCATGCCGCCCTGCAGGTCGTCGGTCTTCAGGTCGCTGGCGTTGGCGCCCACCACCACCTCGTGCTCGCGGCCGAAGGCGCGCCACTTGCCAGTGAGGTTGACGTCGGCGGCCTTGGTGAT
Organism: Pseudomonas fakonensis; assembly: GCF_019139895.1. Lineage (GTDB taxonomy): Bacteria > Pseudomonadota > Gammaproteobacteria > Pseudomonadales > Pseudomonadaceae > Aquipseudomonas > Aquipseudomonas fakonensis. Next base: position 2,280,368 of record NZ_CP077076.1, read on the forward strand.
GTTCTCGAAGTCGTACAGGTAGGCGCGCGAGCGCATGCCGTCGCCGGTGGCCGGGTCCACGGCGCCGCGGCCGAAGCTGTAGAGGATGTAGTTGGTTTCGCGCAGGTAGGTGCCGGAGGCCTTCAGGCGCCAGTCGGCGTTGAAGTCGTGGGTGATGTCGGCGAAGTAGCTGGTCTGCTTGTTGTCCCACTTGTTCCAGTCGGCGCCGGTGTAGGTGGAGCGGCCCACGTTCAGCGAGCTGCCGTCCTTGTTGCGCGGCAGGCCGCTGAAAAACGGCGTGGAGTGCAGGTCTTCGACGCTGGCACCGGCGGCCACGGTGGTGGCGTCGTTGATCTGGTATTCGAGCATGCCGTACAGCACGTTCTTGCGGCTTTCGGCGGTGTCGTAGAAGTAGTCCTGGCTTTCGTGGGCGGCCACCATGCGCCCGCGCAGGGCGCCGTCGGCGCTCAGCGGGGCGCTGGCGTCGAGGGTCTGGCGGTAGCTGTCCCAGGAGCCGGCGCTGGCGGTCACCGACAGCGCGGCCTCGGCCTTGGGCCGCTTGCGCACCAGGTTCACCGCAGCCCCCGGGTTGCCGCTGCCTTGCAGCAGGCCGTTGGCGCCGCGCAGCACCTCGACGCGGTCGTACAGCAGGGTGTCGGCGGTGAAGCTGCTGCCGATGGCGTAGTAGCGCCGGTCCATCGGCACGCCGTCGTACTGGATGGTCTCCACCTCGAAGCCGCGCGAGTAGATGTACTTGCCGCCGGACGGGCTCTGCAGGGTGGTGATGCCGGTGGTTTTCTCCAGCACTTTGTCGAGGGTGTCCAGGCGCTGGTCGTCCATGGCCTTGCGGGTGACCACGCTGACCGACTGCGGGATATCTTTCAGGCGGTGGGTGGACTTGCCGATGGTCACGGCGTTGGCGGTATAGCTGCCGGAGCCTTCGGTTGTGGCCTGGTCTTGCCGGCCGGTGATGTTCAGCGGCTCCAGGTTCAGTGCCGCGCCGCCGTCGGCAGCGTTCAGCGGCAGGGGCTCCAGGCCGTACACCTGGCCCCCGCGCGGCACGGCGCGCAGGCCGCTGCCGGCCAGCAGCAGGGCAAAGCCTTCGTCGATGCCGTACTGGCCGTGCAGGCCTGGGCTGGCAAGGCCGCGGGTCAGCTCAGAGGTGTACTGCAGGGTGACGCCGCCTTCACTGGCAAAGCGCGCCAGCACCTGGGCCAGGTTGCCGGCGGCGATGCTGTAGGCCTGCGGGGCCTGCACGGGGGCGGCGCTGGCGCCGGCAGCATAGCCTTGCAGGGCGATGGCCAGGGCGCTCAGGGCGAGCAGTTGACGGGGTTTGCCCATGGCGCGAACGCTGCGGCGGGCCGGTGAAGAGGCGCGGATCATTGAACGGTTGTCCCTATGTTTGTGGCAGTTCCACAGCTAAGGACTGACGAGGCGAAAAAACGGGCCAATTGATTTTCAACGCGCGCTCACGGTGACCCAGTAGCGGGTGCGGTAGTCCACCTGCACCGGCAGGGTGGCGGGCAGGGCGGCCAGGATTGCGTCGGTGTCGCGCAACTGGAACGCGCCGCTGATCAGCAGCCGTTGCACATCGCCCTGGGCGCGCAGCCAGCCCGGCCGGTAGCGGCCGAGTTCGGCGAGGAATTCGCCCAGGGGCATCTCGTCGACCACCAGCTGGCCCTGGGTCCATTGCAGGTCCTGTTCGCGGGCAGCGCTCAGCGGGCCTTGGCCGTGGGCGTCGAAACTCAGCTGCTGGCCGGCCTCGAGGGTGTGTTCGGGGCCCTGCAACGGCGTCACCCGCACGGCCCCTTCGTACACGGCCAGTTGCGTGCGGCTGTCGCGCTGGCGTACCACAAATCGGGTGCCCAAGGCCTGCAACGTGCCTTGCGCGCTGGCCACCCGCAGCGGGCGGTGCCAGGGGTGGCCGGCATCGGCGCCGCTGTCGATGAGCACTTCGCCGTGGCGCAGAGTGATCAGGCGTTGCTGCTGGTCGAAGTCCACCGCCACGGCAGTGTCGGTGTTCAGCTCCAGCACCGTGCCATCGGCCAGGGTCAGGCGCTGGTGCTGGCCGACGGCGGTGTCGAAGGCCTGTTGCGGGGCCAGCTGGCGGTAGCCGGCATAGCCCAGCGGGGCGAGGATGGCCAGGGTCAGCAGTTGCTTGAGCACCTGGCGCCGCTCGCGGTGCAGGGTGCCCATGGCCAGGCGCGGCGGCAGCAGGCCCAGTTGCTCCTGCACCCGCCGGGCCTTCTGCCAGGCCCGTTCGTGCTCGGGCGCGGCGGCGCGCCAGCGGCTGCAGGCGGCCTGCTGCGCCGGGCTGACGCCGTCATCGAGCATGAGCATGTGCCAGTGCGCGGCCTGGCGCGCCACCTCGGCGCTGATGCGCGGTTGCTCGCCGGCCATCAGCAGTCGTCGTCGAACAGGATGCAGGCTTGCAGCGCACTGGCCATGTGGCGCTTGACCGTGCGTTCGCCGATGCCCAGCCGGGCGGCCACCTGCACGTAGGTCAGGCCCTCCAGCTGCACCAGCAGGAACACCGAGCGCACCACCGGCTTGAAGGTGTCGAGCAGGGCGTCCAGTTGCTGCAGGGTTTCACGCATGGCCCACAGTTCTTCGGCCGACAGCGCAAACAGCTCGGGCAACTGGGCCAGCAGCTCCAGGTAGGCGCGCTCCAGCGACTGGCGGCGAAAGTGGTCGTATACCAGGCGTCGGCCAACCGTGGCCAGGTACGCCCGCGGCTGCTGCAGGGCAAGGCCCAGGCCGGCTTTGCGCTGGGCCTGGAGAATGCGCACGAAGGTGTCCTGGGCCAGGTCCGCGGCCTGCGCCGAACAGCCCAGCCGACGGTACAGCCACTGCTTCAGCCAGCTGTTGTGTTCGGCGTAGACCTGGCTCAGCTCATCAACCATAACGGCTATCCCTCCGGTGCGAGGAGCGCACCTTAAGTGATAACGATTATCAAATCAATCGGGCCGGGGCTACCCGCACCAGAGCTCGGTGATCAGTTGCTGCCAGTCGACGGCCAGGGTCAGGCGCTGGCTGACCATGCCCAGGTCGCGTGGGCCGTTCAACTTCACCACCCGCACGCTGGTAGCGCCGGAGCGGGCCAGGGCCAGGGCCTTGGTGTCGGCATTGAGTTTTTCGCCGATCAGGCTGTGCGCGGCGGCGGCGGAGCAATTGCGCGAGTACTGGCCGCCTTTGGGCCTGGTATCGTCTTTTGCCTGGGCGAAGGTTGTGCTGGCGGGCAGCAGGGCGAGGGCGAGCAGCAGGAGGCAGCGGCGGCAGTCCATGGCGTTGGGTGTCCTGAAAATGGATGAGACCGGGTTAGCGGCAAGACGTTTCAGGGCGGAGGATTTTCAACGTTTGACCCTGCAACCGCGCGCCCTCTGTAGGAGCCGGCTTGCCGGCGATAGGGCCGGGCTTGCAAGCCAAGATGTGTGCCGAGGCTGCCGGCCTCATCGCTGGCAAGCCAGCTCCTACAGGCGACCGGGCCGGGCCTGATAGCAAGGATAAGCGCCAGTGCTAGCCGGCCAGGTACGCCTGCAACGCGTCCCCCAACCCATCGAAGGCCCGGGCAATTCGCCGGGTGCGGCGCAGGTCGCTGTGCATCGCCAGCCACACATCCACCTCAAAACCGAACTGCTCACCCAGCACTTCGACCAGCCCGTGCTCCCGGGCGATCTGCACCGGGCACAGGCCGAACCCGAGCCCGGCCTTGAGCGCGGCCAACTGCGCCAGGTGGTTGTCCGAGGCGATGGTGAACGGCTGGTCTACCTCGCACAGCCCGGCCTCCACCAACCGGCGCAGGTCGGCCGCACGGCGGTCCGGGCCGATCAGCGGGCCAGCGCGCAGCGCGTCAAGGCTGCCAGGGGCGCCGTAGCGCTCAAGGCAGGCGGCGCTGGCGTGCAGCCGCACCCGCAGGCTGCCGACCCGGCGCACGGTGATGTCAGCCTCCACTGGCCGCACCAGGCGCACGGCAATGTCCGACTGCAGCCTGGCGATGTCCTCCAGTGCATCGCCCACGCTCAGCTCCAGCCGCAGCCCGGGGTGCTGGTAATGCAGCTCGCGCAGCAACCCCGGCAGTACCTCCACCCCCAGCAGGTCGGCACAGGTGATGCGCACCGTGCCCTGGTCCATGGCGGTTTGTTCGCTGGCCATGCGGCTGAAGGCGCGGGCGGCGATGTCCATGGCTTCGGCGTGCTGGGTCAGCCCGCGTGCTGCCTCGGTGGGCGTTAGCCCGGCCGGGGTGCGGGTGAACAGGCTCAGGCCCAGCGCCTGCTCCAACTGGTCCAGGCGCCGCCGCGCGGTGGCCTGGGCGATGCCCAGCAACCTGGCCGCGCCGCTCAGGCTGCCGGCGCGCAACACGGCGAGGAAAACCCGCTGGCGCTCCCACTCGAGCGGGCTCATACATTCTTGACCAATGGCTGCTCCATCTTGGCTCTTCTACCGGGGCCGGCGAGGGTGGATGATGCGCCCCGACTTCAACTGGACGCCATTGTAAGGATTGAGCCCATGGGATTCACCGGTCATTGCCGCTGCGGGCGCATCACGCTCGCGATCGACGCCCCGGCGCTGCCGCCGCTGTACGCCTGCCATTGCCTCGACTGCCAGCGCTGGAGCGGCAGCGCCTTCGGCCTGCACCTGCTGTGCCTGGGCGCGAGCGTGCGGGTAGATGGCGAGCCTGTCACTTTCGTGCATGAAGGCGCCGGGCATACCAGCACCCAGTACGCGTGTGGCGCTTGCCATACCCGGCTGTTCAACGAGACCACCGCGGCGCCGGGCATGCGCGTGGTGCGCGCCGGGGTGCTGGAGGGCGCCGAACGGTTCGAGCCGGTGGCGCATATCTGGACCCGGCGCAAGCAGCCCTGGGTGGTGCTGCCCCAAGGGGTGGCGCAATGGGCGCAAACCCCGACGGCCGAAGAGTTCGGGCAGGTGTTGATGGGCTGAGTGTTTGGCCGCGCTGCCACTCAGGCGCCGTGTGATCATTCGGAATGCGCCTACAGGCGGTCGCGTCCCTCTGTAGGAGCCGGCTTGCCGGCGATAGGGCCGGGCCTGGCAGCAAAGCTTTGTGCTGGTGCTGCTGGCCTCATCGCTGGCAAGCCAGCTCCTACAGTGGCCCGCGCAAACTTGCAGGGGCCGTCTGCGGGAGGATCAGGCAACTATCACGGCGGATTGCGCAACACTCGGCAGGGCACCCCGCGGAAAATACCCATTCCCAGCAAGAGGTGCCGCAACATGCCCAAACGCATACTCGAAACCGCCCTGTGCGTGGCCGCGCTACAGGCCACCCTCGCCGAAGGCGCCCAGCAAATAACCGCAGCCGGCGCGCAGCATTCGGTACCCGGCCCCGAAGCCTTCTTCACCGGCCGCGCCCGCATCGACCCGTTGTGGCCTGCCAGTGAAACCCTCAACGCCTCCGGCGCCCTGGTCACCTTCGAGCCCGGCGCCCGTTCTGCCTGGCACACCCACCCGGCCGGGCAGCGCCTGGTGGTGCACAGCGGCGTGGGCCTGACCCAGGAGTGGGGCCAGCCGGTGCAGGTGATCCGCCCTGGTGATGTGGTGTGGTGCCCGCCAGGCGTCAAGCACTGGCACGGCGCCGCGCCCGGCACCGCCATGACCCACGTGGCTGTCACCGGCACGCTGGATGGCAAGAACGTCGACTGGATGGAGAAGGTCAGTGATGAACAGTACAGCGCCACGCCGGTGGAGTAGCCTGCGCCCGGCACTCGGTGCCCTGATGCTGGTTGCTAGCTTGTCCAATGCCTTCGCACAGGAGCCTCATTCCGTGAACACCGCGACCACCACAAGCGTTTCGCTCGATACCCGCCAGCAGGCGATTCTGCCCATTGCCGCCTTTGCGGCCGTCGGCGACCTCGGCAAGTTGAACCCGGCGCTGAACCAGGGCCTGGATGCCGGGCTGAGCATCAGCGAGGTGCGTGAGGTGCTGGTGCAGTTGTACGCCTATGCAGGCTTTCCACGCAGCCTGAACGCCTTGGGCGAGCTGCTGAAGGTGGTGCAGGCGCGCAAGCAGGCCGGCATCGTCGACGACCCCGGCCGCGAGCCCAGCCGGCCTGGCCCGCAGGGTGACGCGTTGCTGGCGGCCGGTACCGCCAACCAGACGAAACTGGCCGGCGCCCCGGTGCAGGGCCCGCTGTTCGACTTTGCCCCGGTGGCTAACGAGTACCTGCGCACGCACCTGTTCGGTGACATCTTCGAGCGCGACAACCTTGGCTGGCAGCACCGCGAACTGGCTACCGTGGCGATGCTTGCGGCCATGAGCGGGGTGGAGCCGCAGTTGCAGGCGCATATGCGCATCAGCCTGAACACCGGGCTGACGGCGGGGCAGTTGGGCGAGGTGAGCCAGGTGCTGGCGGCGCGGGTGAGCCCTGAAGCCGGGCGGCGCGCGGCCGAGGCGCTGGTGCGGCAGGTGGGGCAGTAGCATCTGGGGGCTTCTGCGCTGAAGGCGAAGATATGTATCTGGACCGCCGGCCCTATCGCTGGCAAGCCAGCTCCTACAGGCGACCGCGTACCCCTGTAGGAGCCGGCTTGCCGGCGATAGGGCTGGGCCTGCAAGCACTGATGTGGGCCGGGGCTACCGGCCTCATCGCTGGCAAGCCAGCTCCTACAGGCGAGCGCGTACCCCTGTAGGAGCCGGCTTGCCGGCGATAGGGCCGGGCCTGCAAGCACTGATGTGGGCCGGGGCTACCGGCCTCATCGCTGGCAAGCCAGCTCCTACAGGCGACCGCATACCCCTGTAGGAGCCGGCTTGCCGGCGATAGGGCCGGGCCTGAAACCCCGGATGCAAGTCAGAACCTGCCGGCCCTTCAGGCCTTGGCGCTTTTGTGCATGCCCATATGCGCATCATCCATCAGCGCCTTGGCCATTTCGCTCAGGTAGTGCGAGGCCCAGACCAGCACCGGCTCGTCGTCCATCACGCCGATGTAAGAGGCGCGGCGGGCGCTGGCGAGCAGGATGGAGGCTTGCTCCATGGCATGGTCGGCGCAGTTGCCGGGGATGACCTGGAACAGGCGCTGGCCTTCAACGGCACCGTCCATGCAGGTGGCGCTGCCGACGGTCCAACCGAGTTTGCCGAGCGGGGTGGGGGAGGTGGTGTCCATGGGAAGTCCTTTTGGTTTGCATGCCGAATTGGCGTTGGGGCGCAGGGCAACGTGGGAGCGGGCTTGCCCCGCGATCACCGGCGGTGCCGCTGCCATGCAGCCGCGTTTGCAGGCCAGGCCCTATCGCGGGCAAGCCCGCTCCTACAGGTTCAGCGCCTAATGCAGTGTGTAAGCTTGTCGGCGCTGCCCTAGCTGCACCTGCGCCAAGGCACACTCCACCAGTTGGCGCGTGGCTTCCAGCTCATGCATCACCGCCAGCAGCATGATCGAAGCCGGGGACTTGGGCAGGAAGGTGATGGACTGTTGGCCGACGGCCAGGCCGCACATGGCGTATTCGAGGGCTTCGACCAGGGTGTCTTCGAGGTATCGAGGGGTATCTACAGGTGGATCAGGGACTATTTTCAGCATGGTTTCATCTCGATGTTCGTGATCGATCAACCACACACCCAACACCTGCAGAGCGAAGAGGTGGCGGCTACGTACAGGTCTGCAAGTCCGGAGAACATCGAGCTAAACCCGGCTGGCCATAAGGCCACCCATACGTAGCCACCATTGAGCGAGGGCACTGGCAGTTGCCAGCGACTCGAAGGTGAGCACATATCGATGTTCGGTCGGGCTTGCAGGCCCGGCCGCTGAATTGGCAGCGGCCCGGCGAGACTAGACCTCAGATCGATGGCGCAACAGGGGGCGAAGCATGCTTGGGAAACGCCCTACATGGAATAGGGAAAGTCGGATGGTTTTTTTGTAGGACTGGGCGGGTGGCTGTGGTCCTTTTCGTACATCCGCCAGGTTTTCAGATCGTGATACCTGCCAGTTTTAAAGCCACCGCTTTGAAGTTATTCGCGTCAGGGCATGCAGGTGTTCGCCACAACCCTTGCAGCGCCTATGAGATCGAGCGCCGCCCGCGCGGCGCATCGACGCGGTTCGTCGCCACGACAAGCCGGCTCCTACAGTTTGTTTCAGGCCAGCCTCTCCTGTGCCGGTACCGGGGTACGCCTTGTTGGTACGACTCGATTTCGGCATGTGCGCCTAGGCCGCCCCGCATAACTCAAGGCATGCACTAAGTCAGGCGCCAGTACTTTCACAGTAATAATTGGCCCGAAACAAACTGTAGGAGCCGGCTTGCCGGCGATAGGGCCAGGCCTGAAACCCCGGATGCAAGCCAGAACCTGCAGGCCCTTCAGGCCTTGGCGCTTTTGTGCATGCCCATATGCGCATCATCCATCAGTGCCTTGGCCATTTCGCTCAGGTAGTGCGAGGCCCAGACCAGCACCGGTTCGTCGTCCATCACGCCGATGTAAGAGGCGCGGCGGGCGCTGGCGAGCAGGATGGAGGCTTGCTCCATGGCATGGTCGGCGCAGTTGCCGGGGATGACCTGGAACAGGCGTTGGCCTTCGACGGCGCCGTCCATGCAGGTGGCGCTGCCGACGGTCCAGCCGAGTTTGCCGAGCGGGGTGGGGGAGGTGGTGTCCATGGGAAGTCCTTTTGGTTTGCATGCCGAATTGGCGTTGGGGCGCAGGGCAACGTGGGAGCGGGCTTGCCCCGCGATCACCGGCGGTGCCGCTGCCATGCAGCCGCGTTTGCAGGCCAGGCCCTATCGCGGGCAAGCCCGCTCCTACAGGTTCAGCGCCTAATGCAGTGTGTAAGCTTGTCGGCGCTGCCCTAGCTGCACCTGCGCCAAGGCACACTCCACCAGTTGGCGCGTGGCCTCCAGCTCATGCATCACCGCCAGCAGCATGATCGAAGCCGGTGACTTGGGCAGGAAGGTGATGGACTGTTGGCCGACGGCCAGGCCGCACATAGCGTATTCGAGGGCTTCGACCAGGGTGTCTTCGAGGTATTGAGGGGTATTGGAAGTGTGGGGTGGATCGGGGACGATCTTGAGCATGGCGTGGACTCTCTAGTTGCGCTGATCGGACCGCATCCCTTCACTTGCAGGTGAAGGGTGGCGGCTACGTACGGGCCTGCAAGACCGGGGCAACTAGAGAAAAGCCCGGCTGGCCCGAAGGCCACCCGTACGCAGCCACCATGAAGCACAGCCAGGCGCAATGAGCCAATAGCTGGGGTGGTACTGGTTCTAGTTGTCCCGCACGGGCTTGCAGACCCGGCCGCTGAATTTGCAGCGGCCCGGCGAGACTAGACCTCAGATCGATGGCGCAACAGGGGGTGAAGCATGCTTGGGAAACGCCCTACATGGAATAGGGAAAGTCGGATGGTTTTTTTGTAGGACTGGGCGGGTGGCTGTGGTCCTTTTCGTACATCCGCCAGGTTTTCAGATCGTGATACCTGCCAGTTTTAAAGCCACCGCTTTGAAGTTATTCGCGTCAGGGCATGCAGGTGTTCGCCACAACCCTTGCAGCGCCTATCAGATCGAGCGCCGCGCGGGCGGCGCTCGATCTCATAGGCGCTGCAAGGGTTGTGGCAAGCACCTGGCAGCCCTGACGCAACTACCTTGAATGGGATAGGCCCCTGGGCGGGCCGGGCTGAGCCATCACTCAATGCATCACTGACACAGGCAGGGTGTTACATGGGCAATAGACTTTCTTGCAAAACCGCCGTCATCACCGGCGCAGCCCAAGGCATTGGCGCCGCGATCGCACAACGCTTCGTAGGCGAAGGCTGCTTCGTCTACCTCACCGATATCAATGACGAACTCGGAGCCACGTTCGCCGCCTCCCTGGGTGAGCAGGCCTGCTACCTGCACCTGGACGTACGCTGCGAAGCCGATTGGCAACGCGTGACCGCCCACGTGCTGAACGAACGCGGCAGCTTGGACGTGCTGGTGAACAACGCTGGCATCACTGGTTTTGAGCAGGGCATGCTCCAGCATGACCCCGAACACGCCCGGCTGGAGGACTGGCGCGCGGTGCACCAGACCAACCTGGACGGTGTGTTCCTGGGCTGCAAGTACGCCATTGGCGCCATGCGCCCTGCGGGGGCCGGGGCCATCATCAACCTGTCTTCCCGCTCTGGCCTGGTGGGCATCCCCGGCGCTGCCGCCTATGCGTCATCCAAGGCTGCGGTGCGCAACCACACCAAGACCGTGGCGCTTTACTGCGCCGAGCAAGGGTTGAACATCCGTTGCAACTCCATTCACCCGGCGGCCATCCTGACCCCCATGTGGGAGCCCATGCTGGGTACCGGGCCAGAGCGTCAGGCGCGCATGGCTGCGCTGGTTCGCGATACGCCTTTGCGGCGTTTCGGCATGCCGGACGAGGTGGCTGCCCTGGCGGTGTTGCTGGCTTCGGATGAGGCCGCGTACATGACCGGGAGTGAGTTCAATATTGACGGTGGGTTGTTGGCCGGGTCGGCTGCGACGCCGGTTGTAGAAGGCGACGGCGCAAGCTAGTGCGGCGCATTGAATACAGTGATTTGGCGCTGTAGCGGACTCACGGGATGAAGAACTGGAGGAATTTTCGCATTGGGACATCTTCTGAGTGAACCGAAGCTGACGGCCGTCAGAGCGGCACTTTCGGAACCCTTCAACGATTTTCCGACTGATTACGACTACCTGGCGTCTGAACTCGAAGGTGTCGATCCGGAGGTGTTGTATGAAATATTTTTTTCAGAAGTTGCCCCGGTGTGTTTTACCAATATCGCAGCAGTCGTGCCCACCGTCTGGACGGGCTTTGACCCTGACTCACTCAGGGTGGCCATCGAGGCAAGGTTGAAGGCGCGCGCGAGCAGTTGGTTGCGCAGGCAGTTTGATAGGCTCTTGATTATTTGGTTGAGGTATCAGTATCGCTACCTCTGGAGGGAGATAGTTAGCAGGCTGTGAGATTGACTGCCAGGTGTTTCAATTCAAGCAATGAATGTATGTAGTTTGCCTGGCGCAAATGAGCTCAGTGTCGACAGTGAGCTGTAGTTGACGGTGAAGCCGACTAAAAATCCACCTTCCCCCGCCCCGCCTTGACCGTGCTGCGCCTGGCTTTGCCTTCAAGGCGCCGGGTCTTCGAGCCAAGCGTCGGCTTGGTCGGCCGGCGCTTTTTCTCGGTCTTGCCGGCACTGAGGATCAACTCGGCCAGCCGTGCCAGTGCATCAGCGCGGTTCTGCTCCTGGGTGCGGTACTGCTGGGCCTTGATGATCAACACGCCGTCGCCGGTGATGCGGCTGTCCCGCAGCGCCAGCAGCCGCTCCTTGTAAAACTCAGGCAGCGACGAGGCGGGGATGTCGAAGCGCAGGTGCACGGCGCTGGACACCTTGTTGACGTTCTGCCCACCGGCGCCTTGCGCGCGGATGTAGGTCAGTTCGATGTCGGCATCCGGCAGATGCACGTTGTTGGAGATGATCAGCATGGTGAGGCCCTTGAGATTGCCCCGGCATTATCACAGCCTTTGCCGCTGGCCCACAGAACAAATCACGATCGCCCCCCTACAGCGCCCGCAGCATCGCCCAGAACGACGCCCCCACGCCCATGATGCTCTCACCGGCAATCAACCCCGCCGCTGCGGTAATCGCAAAGCGCTCGGCCAGCCCCGGCCACCGGCAACTGGCCAGCCAGGTGACCAGCGCTCCCAGCCCCATCATGGTGCTGATCGACGCCGGCAAGATGAACGCCAGCCCCAACGCCGCAGTACTTGGTAGCCAACGTGCCGCCCGTTGTGGCAGCAGGCTGTCCAGCGCGCCCAGCAGCACGCCGGCGGCGCTGCCGGCGGCAATCGCCCAGCGCAACTCCGGTGCCAGTGCCCCCAGCCCCTGGGTCAGGGTTTGCGCCACGGCCTTCCAGGTGGCCACGGCCGGTGCCGGCCACTGCTGGGTGAGCAGCAGGGCCTTCGGGTCGGGGATCAGCATCAGGTACACCAGCACGCCGACCACACTGCCAATCAGGATGCCGATGCATTGCGCAGCCAGCTGCTTGTGCGGCGTGGCGCCGATTGCCAGGCCAACCTTGAAGTCGTTCATCAGGTCGGTGGACTGGCCGGCCGCGCCGCCTGCGGTGTTGGCGCTCATCAGGTTGATGGCCACCTGGCCTGGGGCGATCAAGCCAAAGCTCAGCTGCGACAGCTTGCCGATGGCGCCAATCGGTGCAATGCCGGTGGCGCCCACCACGCGCGCGGCGACCACCGCCAGGCACACCGCCAGCGGGATGCTCAACAGCGCCATCCACCCGTCGATACCGAACAGCAGCACCTGCAGGGTGACGACCAGCGCAATGGCCAGCAGCAGCCCCGCTGCGGGCCACGGGGTAAGGCGCAGCCTGGCGTGTGTCGCCTGCCTGGCCGGCCTTCCGGGTACTTGCCACAGGCGTACCAGCAACGAGGTGAGGGTGGCGCAGACCATCAGGCTCACCCCCGGCCACAACAACCACTCTACCAAGGCCGCGAACTGTGGCCCGCTGGCGTTCGGCGCGAGCACCACCCAGCCATGCCCGATCAGCCAGGGCGCCAGCCCGCCCCATGCCAGCGCGGCGCCGAACAGCAGGGTCAGGCCCACGCGAATGCCGATGATGCCGCCGAAGCCGATCAGCATCAGCGACGGGTCGAGGGTGAAGGTCAGGCGCTCCAGCGCAGGCGTGGGCGCCCAGCGCGGTATCGCCCAGGCGAACACATCGACCCATTTCACCAGTGCCGACAGCAGCGCGGCGCTGCATAGCACCTTGATCCGCGCCACGGCCTCGCGGCCTTGGTTGTAGATTTGCTGCAGGGTCTCCAGGGTGGCCATGCCTTCGGGGAATTTCAGGCCATGGTCGTTGAGCAGGGCCGGGCGCAGGTACCAGGCAATCCAGATGCCCAGAAAGCTCACCGAGAACACCCAGGCCATCATCGGCAATGGGTCCAGCTGGTGGCCGGTGAGCAGGGTGTAGGCGGGGATGGGCGCCACCAGCCCGCCGGACACGATGGAGGCGGCGGCCGACGCCACGGTCTGGTTGATGTTGCTTTCGTGCAGTGTCCACGCAGGCCGGGTGCTGGCGCCCCGCGCCAGCCCCTGCCACAGGGCGAAGCCGACCAGCAGGGCGATGATCGACATGTTGAACGACCAGCCGATCTTCAGCCCCGCGTAAACGTTGGAGGGCGTCAGCAGGATGCCGAGCACAGCGCCAGTCAGCACCGCCCGCGGGCTCAGTTCACGTTCTACGCGAACCCCTGGCAGGGCGGGGGAGGGAGCGTGGGCCATGGCAATCCTTGGTCGGTTGTGCAAGCGCGGTCTGAACAACTGAGCCTTGAGCACCGCGAAGGTTCATTGGTTGCTCAGGCACCAGGTGCGCTGACCTGAATCACCCGCTTGCCGAAGTGGTTGGCACTGCGCAGGTGTTCAAGGGCTTCTTCGGCCTTTTCGAAGGGGTAGACCGCATCGATCACCGGACCAGTTTCAAAGATCCGTTCTTGCGCACGCCGTGGGGCAACCGGCGTGTGTTGCTTGTCCGGGCCCCATCGCCGGCAAGCCGGCTCCTACAGGTACAGCGCAGGCCTGAGGCGGACATGATTCCTGTAGGAGCGGGCTTGCCCGCGAACACGGGCATAGCCCGTGCCAGATGGCTCCATTTGCCGGGCTGGCCAATTCGCGGGGCAAGCCCGCTCCCATAGAAGAAACTACAACTCATTGAATTAACACGGTCTCTGTGGGAAGCGGCCTCGTGTCGCGATGGGCTGCGAAGCGGCCCCAAGGCCTCGGCCTCATGCCGCATTGCCGGGGCTGCTGCGCAGCCCATCGCGACACGAGGCCGCTTCCCACGGGGGCCGTGGCGCATCTGCGAGATCAGTTCTCTGCGCGACAGCGCAGCCCGAAAGGGCTGGGTGATCTCCTACAAAGGGCACTGGCCGTCGTCGATACTGATTCATGGCACCCCCCGGCCTGCGAAGAACCAGCCACAGCCCTCAGCGCGGCTAGCCTTACTTGCCTCAGTAACATCCAGTCCTTTTCGGTCGTTGCTCGAATGTTCATGTTCTTCCTTGATATCGACTCTTGTTGCGTTGGCTGACCATTTCCAAAGCTCCAGCCCAGCCACCAGCATCGTTCATGAATGATCAGTAAGGGCCGGCAGCTGTTCCAACTCAAGCTGCCCGCGAATCCAACCCACAAACGCCTGCAGGTGTGGGCGCTCCAGGTTCTCCTTGCGCGCCACCAGGTAGTAGGCGAAGCGCGACGGCCAGGGCCGGTCCAGCGCGACCACCAGCCGGCCACTGGCCAGGTCTTCCTCGGCGTGCTGCGCCTGTACCAGGGCGATCCCCTGGCCACTGGCGGCCGCCCGCAACAGCAGCAGGTCTTCATCGAAACTCGGGCCCCGGCGGCTACGGCTGTCGGGCTCGACGCCATGGGCTTGCAACCACAGGCTCCAGTCGGCCCGGTCGGCATCCTGCAGCAGCGGGTAGTGCAGGCAATCCTGCGGTTGATCAAGCAGAGGCCCGCCGGCCAGCAGGCCGGGGCTGGCGACCGGTAACAGCACCGGCGCCAGCAGCGGGATCGACTCAACCCCGGGGTAGTCGCCCAGGCCATGGCGCAGCGCGATGTCAACGGGGTCACGCAGCAGGTCCACAAGCTCGGCGGTGGACTGCACGCGTACGTCGATTTGCGGGTATTGCGCGTTGAAGTCGGGCAGCCGTGGTACCAGCCAGCTGGAGGCGAACGAGGGTTGGGTACTGATCGTCAGGGTATTGCTGCAGGTGAGGGCCTGCAGGTCGAGCAGCGCGCTCTCGATCTGGCCGAACCCGCGCGACAGCCCAGGGTAAAGGCTCGCCCCGGCCTCGGTAAGTTGCACGCCATACCGGCTGCGGGTGAGCAGGGTGACCCCAAGGCGATCTTCCAGCAGGCGGATCTGCTGGCTGATGGCGCCGGGGGTAACGCCCATGCGCTCGGCGGCCGCCTTCAGGCTGCCCAGGCGTGTGGTTTCGCTGAAGGCACGCAACGCAAGCAATGGCAGGACTGCACCCATGTAAACCAACCTTAGAAAAACTCAATCAAGCGAGAGGAATGATCGTTAGAAGGCCCGAGGCCTTGGCCCTAGCATAGCGTAGTGCCAAACAAACCAAGGTCAGTATTTTTAAGGTGAACAGCATGCAGGATGCAGCACTTGTGCTTTATACCGACAGCTCCCCCAACGGCTTCAAGGCCACCATTGCCCTTGAGGAAACGGGGCTGCCCTATCGGCTGGTGCACGTGGACATCGACCGGGGCGAGCATCGCCAGGCTGAGTTTCTGGCGCTAAACCCGGCAGGCCGCATTCCGGTATTGGTCGACCGCAAGGCCGGTATCGTGCTGTTCGAGTCGGCCGCAATCCTGTTGTACCTGGCGCAATCCAGTGGCCAGTTGCTCGAGCAGGCAGCACAGCCACGCTGGGCGGCGATCACCTGGTTGATGTACCACAGCGCCAGCGTGGGCCCGTTGCTGGGGCAACGCGTGCATTTCGAATGCTTCGAGGCTGTGCCCAACCCGGCGGCGCAGAAGCGCTACCGCGCCCTCACCGAAGATGCCTTCGCGGTGCTCGACCAGCGCTTGGCCACCCAGTCGTGGTTGGCCGGAGAGTCCTATTCGATCGCAGACATCGCCAGCTTCGCCTGGCTGCACATTGCTGCGCTGGTGGGCTTTGACTTCAGCCACTACCAGCACCTGAACCGCTGGTACCGCCAGGTGGAACAACGCCCGGCCGTGCAGCGCGGTATCCGTCTGCCTGCGCCTGCCACTGGCCCCTGAACCCGAGCAAGGAATGCCCATGAACTTCACCCACAGCAAAGGCGCCAGCGCCGACGCGTTCGCCCAACACCCCGGTTATCGCCGCATGTTCGCCGAGGGTCACCTGACCTTGGGCATCTTCCT
Source organism: Pseudomonas fakonensis (assembly GCF_019139895.1). Taxonomy (GTDB): domain Bacteria; phylum Pseudomonadota; class Gammaproteobacteria; order Pseudomonadales; family Pseudomonadaceae; genus Aquipseudomonas; species Aquipseudomonas fakonensis. The sequence continues at coordinate 2,296,210 of NZ_CP077076.1, forward strand.
GCCGCTGCGTTTCTACCGCGGCGACATGGCTGTACTGCGCGGGCAGGCCCAACTGGTCAGCGACATCGACCGCCTGGATTTTGCGGCCGTGTGGGCCCGTGATGTGCCTTTGTATGACCCAAGCTTCGGTGATGCCGGCCAGGTATTCGACCCGTTCACCTACCTGGCCTACCTGGCGGCCCACAGCCGCAAGCTCGCCCTGGCGACCGGCAGCGCGATCTTCACCCTGCGCCATCCCATCGACCTGGCCAAGGCTGCGGCCAGCGTGGACTGCCTGTCGGGTGGGCGCCTGGTGCTGGGTATCGCCTCGGGCGACCGCCCGGTGGAGTTTCCGGCCTATGGCCAGGAGCATGAGCGCCGCGGGGAGCGCTTCGCGCAAAGCGTGGATTACTTCAGGCGGTTGCTGGGCAGCCAGCAGGCGCCTATCCATTCGCCGTTGGGTCGGCTCGAGGGTGCGCGGCTGCTACCCAGCCCCGTCACGGGGAGCATCCCGTTGCTGGTAACCGGCTCGTCACGCCAACCCTTGCAGTGGCTTGGCGAACAGGCCGATGGCTGGATTACCTACCCCGAAGCCACCCACGACAGCCTCGGACCCAGGCGCCTGGGCGAGAAGATCCGGGCCTGGCGGGCGCTCATCCCCGGGGCAGGCTTTCGCCCGCATGTGACCAATGAGTGGATCGACCTGGACGAGAACCCGAACTTCCCAAGAACGCCGCTACAGGGTGGCTACGTGCTGCGCACCGGCCGCAACGGGTTGATCGAGCTGCTGCAGCAGTGGCGCGAGGCGGGGGTCAACCATGCCGCGCTGGGTATGCAGATGGCCCGGCGCCCGCCGCAGCAGATCATCCAGGAACTGGCAGAAGAAGTGCTGCCGCTGTTTCCATCGCTGAATGGGCCAGAGCCTTGTGCGCAGGACTGGTAGCTGTCGGGGCAGCAGCAGGCGTTCGGTTTTCTACAGCCAACGCCTTACCTGGCTGCAGTATTGTGTGAACTCCCCACCGAAAAGGCCGGCAAGGGCGTAATGCTGTTCACTTAGAATTGCCGGGGCCGCTTTGCGGCCCATCTCGACCGGACGGCGCCCCGGCAAGGCCGCTTCCCACAGGTACTGCGCATGGCTTGGTAATTCAGCCTTGCTCAGCACCTGTGGGAAGCGGCCTTGTGTCGCGATGGGCTGCGAAGCAGCCCCAACCCAGGCAACGCCTCTCTTAAGTGAACAGCATTACGGCAAGGGCGCGCTCTTGCGGCCCGATCTGGAAGCGGTTCATGTAGGCCACGAAGCCCAGCAGTGCTGGCGGCCAGGCGAGAAAGATCGACCAGGCTGTCAGGGCCATGGCAAAGCCCAGGTACATGGGGTTGCGGGTGTACCTGTACACGCCCGGGCGGACCAACGCCGTAGCCGCTTGCGGCTTCAACGGGTTGACCGTGGTACGTGCACGGCGAAAGCAAAGCACGCCACCCAAAGAAACAGCAGCACCTGCCAGCAACACAACCAGCGCCAGCCCCAAACGCCACTCGAGCGTCAGTTCAAGGGCGCCCGGCAAGTGCCCGGCAGCAAGCCAGGCCAACAAGCCGAACAGGGTGGCCACCAGTGGCGGAGGGATACGGTTGTCCATGATCAATTCCTGTGAAAGATGAACGTCTCGCCAGGGTGAGGGCTATAGCAGCTTCAGGGTCAAGCAGCATGAGTGCGATAGGCACTGCGCCGGTTACTTCTGAGCGATTTACCGCATTGCATTCTTCAACCGTTATCCCAATAATTCGGCATTCAATTTCGATTGGTTCATACATCGCCCAGGACATGATTGCCGTGCGGCTTTGCAAGCCTTACCAGTGGGCGGTGTTTGGCTCGCCGGCTTACTTCAAGGCGCATGGCAGGCCCCAGGTGACCGGCGACCTGACACGGCATGAGTGCATCCGCTTTCGCAGGCCCGAGAAGGGTGATATCTACCGTTGGGAATTCATGGAGAACGGCTCGACGGTGCGCGTCGACCCGGTGGGGGGCGTTACGGTCAACGACGGCGAGCTGATGCGCAGCCTGGCCGTAAAAGGGGTAGGGCTGATCTACTCGTCCACCTTCCATACCTCGCGCGAACTGGCGGCCGGAACGCTTGAGCCCGTGTTGCTCGATTGTTCGCCAGGCAGTGACGGGTTGTTCTTGTACTTCTCGAAAACGGCCAGAAACCAACCGAAGCTCAGGGCGTTCATCGATCTATGCCATCGGCTGCTGGCGCCGTGACGCGGTTGGCGCAAGCACAGCTACCTGCCGCTCAATGCCCTGTCGACACCGGCGCATGCTCGGCCATCAACTCGATGATCCAGTCGATAAACACCCGCACCTTGGCGCTGACATGGCGGTTGGGCGGGAATGCCAGGTACATCGGCATCGCCGGCATGTGCCAGCCTTCGAACTGCGCCACCAGCTCGCCGCTGGCCAGGTGTGGTTTGGCCATGTATTGCGGTAGCCACAGCAGGCCAAGGCCCGCCAGGCCGGCGGCAAGGTAGGCGTTGCCGTCATCGACGGTCAGTTGCGGGTGGCCCTGGGCCTCCACGCGCTCCTGGCCCCGCTGCATCGTGTAAGGCAGGGTTTTGCCGGTGCGAAACCACAGAAACCCCACAGTCTTGTGCCGTCCCTCTTCCAGCTCGCGAGGGTGCTCCGGCGTACCGAAGTGCTGCAGATAGCCGGGCGCGGCATAGATGCCGAGTTGCAGGTCGCCCACATGCCTGGCCACCAGGGATTGGTCGGTGATCTCGCCGCCACGCACCACGCAGTCGACGTTTTCGCCAACGATGTCGACGATGCGATCGCTCACTCCCAGGGTCAGCTGGATCTCCGGATAACGTGCAAAGAACCCCGGCAAGGCGGGTATCAGCAGCATGCGCGCCAATGGGCTGGGCACATCCACCCGCAGCCGCCCGCGCGGCGCCAGCGAGGCGCTGGACACGCTGGTTTCGGCATCGTCCATGTCGGCCAGCAGGCGGACCACGCGTTCGTAGTAGGCCGCGCCGTCGGCGGTCACCTTGACCTTGCGCGTGGTGCGGTTGAGCAGACGCACCCGCAGCCGCGCTTCCAGTTGCTGGATGAGCTGGGTCACGGTGGTCTTGCTCATGTGCAGGGTGGCTGCCGCCTTGGTGAAGCTGCCGGTTTCCACCACCCGGGCAAACGCCTGCATTGCATCGAAACGGTCCATTGCACGCCTCATTCGCGTCCGGATTGTTTGGATTATACAAACAGTCATGGCCAGGGCTGCCGGTTTATCCGGGCCGCTGGCCTTCTTAAAGTGGCTTTACCCAAGACACCGGGCCGTGATGGCCCAGCACGAGGTAAGCCATGCCCAGCAAACGTGATGTTGTTTTCCCGCCTGACCGCCATGCGTTGTACGAGCTGCACCGTTACTCGCCGGCGATTCGCTCCAACGGTTTCTTGTTCGTCTCCGGCCAGGTCGGCAGCCGCAAGGATGGCTCGGCCGAGCCGGACCTGGCGACGCAGGTGCGCAAGGCCTTCGCCAACCTCAACGCGATCCTGGCCGCGGCCGGCAGCAGTTTCGAGGATGTGGTGGATACGACCATCTTCATGGTCGACCCCGACGCCAAGTTCGAGACCATCTGGGAAGTGGCGGCCGAGTATTGGGGCGAGGCGCCTTACCCGACGGTGACGGCTATTGGCGTGACCTGGTTGTCGGGTTTCGACTTCGAGATCAAGGTGATTGCGAAATTGCCATGACAGGGCCCGGCCTCATCGCCGGCAAGCCGGCTCCTACAGGGGACCGCGCAACCCTGTAGGAGCCGGCTTGCCGGCGATGAGGCCGGGCCTGCAAACCGAACCGCAGGCCACTGGCCAGGCTCCACACCAGCAGCCTGGCAACACCGTCCGACAACCTCGACACACAGCCATCGATCGCAGATCATCGCCAAGCAAGGATGCTCAGGAGCGACGCCATGGATTGCCTGCCCACACTGTTCACCGACCGCCTTATTCTCACCCCGCTGCAACTGGACGATGCACCCGCCATCCAGGCCCTGTTCCCGCAATGGGAGGTGGTGCGCTACCTCGACCGCCGCGTGCCCTGGCCGTACCCGGATGACGGCGCATTGGTCTATGTGCGCGACATGGCCCTGCCTGCAATGGCGGCGGGCCGTGAATGGCACTGGATGATCCGCCTGCGCGATGAGGGCGAGCGAATCATCGGCAGCATCAGTTTGTATGACCAACCCGGCAACAACCGCGGCTTCTGGCTGGCACCGCAGTGGTGGGGCAGGGGGTACATGCGCGAGGCCTGCCGGGTGATCAACGGGTATTGGTTCGAGGCCTTGGCGCGGCCTGTCATGGCGGTGCCCAAGGCCGTTGCCAACCACGCTTCGCGCAAGGTTTCAGAGCATGAGGGCATGCGCAGGGTGGACGTGCGGGACGGGCAGTTCGTCTCGGGGGCGATGCAGGTCGAGACTTGGGAGATGACACGCAGTGAGTGGCTCGGCAGCGCTGCTGGTCGCGGCTAAAGAGTTCCGCGATGGGCTGCGCAGCAGAAGAATGCCGCTACAAGGTGGCTACGTGTTGCGCATCGGACGGCCTCGCCCACGTCCCACTTCGCGCCAGCCGGGGCGAACCAGGCTGTGTATTTCCAGGTAAAGGTTGCAAAGAAATCGATCCGTGTGCGATGGGGGATAAGAAAAGCGATGGGTGAGTCAAGGTGGTGTCAGGGCAAGGCTCAGCCGTACGGGAAACATGCCCGCTTAGACAGTTTCGTGCAGGCAGGATGACTGGCAGCAATCGACCCATAGCGGTCATGGCAGCAGGCTTGGCCAAGTCTTCAGAAAGCTTGGCTTTCCCAGCTTAGTCGCTGCTACTGCCCATCAAAATCCATCTTTTCCCACCCTGCTGAATATCCAAAGCGAAGTCCCAGAACACTGGGTATGCCGGATGGCCCTTGGTTAGCCAAAATGAAGTTAGGGTGCTGGCCTGGTCTAGGCGCACATGCATGAACAGGTCCTCAAGAAGACTCAGGATTTCGGAGCGTTTTGCATCCAGGTCCAGTGGGCCGTAACCGCCATCCCCGGCGTGCAGCAGTTGCTCGGTAACCTCACTGCGAGCCTCGCTTGCGGTCACGCAGGACTGCCCGCCGATGATTACTTCGTTACCGGTGGAATGAGCGAGTTGCTCTTCAAGCGTTCTATCCAGGTCAAAGGGCCCATAGGCGTTGACCCAGACCGAATAGTTAAATCCCTCCAAGAGATGCTCAAGCCTGAGGATTTCGTTTGCACGTAAATCTTGGGTGATACGCATACTGGCTCCTTGAATCAAGGCTTTGAAGCCTACCTGAGAGCTTTCAAGGCGTTCTAATACACACAGCAGAAGCCGAATTGCTCTTCACTCACTCGTATATTTTTCCGCAGTAAAGAAATGTAGCGAACTGCGCCCACGGGTTGGAAGGTGAAAGCCCTTGGCGAATACCAAATTTACTGCCTTCGGCCCAAGCTATTGCGGCCTCCAGGAAGGCTTCAACGCTGGTATTCTCCCAATCGTTGCTTACGCGCTTATCAGCCGCTAGGGCTTGGACGAAAGCCAAGAAGGTCGTCGCGTCCATGACCTCGGCTAATTGTTCATGAAGGTCCACGAATTTCTCCCTCGCTAAGGTATACGTAGGCAGGCATCGTCTTTCAGACTATGAATGACTGCTTTGGGTCGTTATCAGGCTTTAACATCTTCGCTTTAGAGCCAAAGCTGGCATTGACGAACGCAGCACCCAGCAAGGGCCGAAGGCTGCCCTGTAGGGTGCCAACGGGTGGCTGCGGGTCAGCAGTTGTACTTCCCCAAGTAGGTGATAGTGGCAGTACTTTCCGGCAAGCGCGTTACGGGCTCGACTTGAGATGAAAGCGAGCGACGGTCGTGCCAGATGGCCTCCCGATTCGTGCCAATCATGATGAAATGAGTGAACGACGCTCCCTTGGCGATGACATCGGCCCGCTCAGCCGGGCTGCTTATTTGAGAAACAACGCCATCGAGGCCACCTGGCAGCTCCACAAAGTCGGAATCCATGTGGAATTCAAGCTCGTCAGCCATTCGCCAGGTTGGGTTGCGCTCTTCCCAGTCACTGTATTCAGTATCGGAGGCAGTTTCGGGAGGTTCTGGCTCCCATTGCTCGAAGGCGTATGACTCTGCCTCTTCATCGCTGGCAAAGTTCGCGCCGAACAGGTGAAAGCCCCACAGTTCTTCATCCATTGACCACGCCTCATGTAAAAAAGGAAACAGGGATCGCTAACGCATCGCTTGCCGTGCCCGTTCGGCGGTCAGCAGGATGCTCTGGTACTTCCCCAGCGCATCTGCCTGTCGTGCAACAGGTGAGTGGCTGAGGGCCTAGGCAATGGCGCTTCTTGCCGGCGGATCGTCCTGACGCAGGCACACCAGCCTCACTCCCCGCCTTTGGGGGCAAACGGTTGCACGCGAACGTCTGCTATCGATCCATAGCGGACTTCCTCAGGTAGGTATGATTGGGTGCTTGTCGAGTTAGCCGGCGGTGCGCCTCAGTAGTTGGGAAAAGCGGTAGATAGCGGCGTGAATGTCATCCCTAGTGTCACCATCCCAGTCTTCAATGGTTTCGAGTTCGGCTTTGAACCGTGCTATCCGCTCCATGATTTCTGCTACCTCTACAGCCCCACATTGCGCGGCAATTGCCGCCCATTTCTCCTCAGGAATTCTCTCCTGGATCGAAAGCCCTGCCTGTGCTTCTGCAATTAGTGCGGTGAGTTTGCTCATCTTTTACGCTCCAAGTGAGGCTGTTTCGGCGCTATAGCTTCTCAAGCTTCTATGCTCAATTCTGGCCGCTTGCTGCCCCGAACGAAAGGCAGCTTCACGCCCTGAGGAAGTCAGTCACGACTAGCTGCTTCTGACCCAGAGCAGACGTTTAGCGAGGCGAATAATCAATCAGGTCACCGAGGCATTCACCCCTGAGCCGACCCAGTCAAACGCAAAGATGCCTGTCGATCAGCTGCGCTACAGCCTCGGCATGCGTATGGCCCAGATCATGACCAGCCTCGGGGAACAGCTTCAGCCTGGCGTTGGGTATCAACTCCGCTAGCCGTTGGCCAACCGAGACAGGACTGATGGGGTCCGCGCCGCCCCACAACAACAGAACGGGAAGTTGCAGTTCAGGTAAGCGGCCAGAAAGGTCGGTGCAATCGTCCAGGAACCAGCGTGGCAGGGTTGGGTTATCTGACTCGAACGCTACGCGCCAGTCCTCTGCCCCCAAGGCTGGAAAATTCAAACCTGCCGACGTGACGGCCAGGACCAGGTGGGTGACCAGGTCGGGGCGCTCAAGCGCAATCTGCACCGCGACAACGCCACCCATGGATTGCGCGACCAAGGCTACGGGCCTGTCGATCTCTGCAATCGCCAGAGCAGCGAGATCTTCCAGACAGGTTACCTGCTCATTGGCCGGCGTATCGCCAAAACCAGGCCAGCCCATGTGTTGCACAGCAATTGACGTTTCGAGGGCTTCGGCGACCGGTTTCCAGAATTGAGTGTTGCCGGAGGCGCCGGGGAGGAAAAGAATTTTTTCTGGGGCGATAGTCACAGCTCGGTCCTTGAGTCAGGGTCGCGGCAACTTACTGGTATTCACAGCCCTGCGCAAATGATGCACGCGACGGATCGATATCTGATTGCGCCAACGTATGTTTTTGGCCACTGGCAGCTATATGGGGTGCTAGAGGACAGTCACGATGGGCTGCTTTCGACACTCGCAGCGCTGATGGATAAAGCTTTCATGCGTGCGACGCGCATTCTCGTACCCGATATATTGATTGGTGCTCTGACTGGACTTTACGTACGCTGGCCCGCCATACGGTTGCCCTGTCCTGCACGATTAGTTCAAGGATTTATCCCTATGTTTCATTCCATACAAGCGTGCCGCTACCAGGCAAAATTCTCTCGAAGTGCTTGTGCCTGGCTGATGGTCGATGGCATCGGTGTGGAGCAGTGGGTCGCCCAACACCTGGATTTCGAGCAGGCATCAATGCTTGGGCTATCGCTGATCTGGCTGCTCGATGAGGAGGAGGAAAAGCTAGCCAGGCGCCGATTTGTTCCAGGTGAAGACGGCACCTCTACACTCGTGCCACTGTTGGTCTGCGCGGATGACATGGATCTGGGCTGCACAGTACTCATGGTTGAACAGGTCGTTGCGGACGGCGTCGTGACGTGGGCCCGTTTTGGGATGAGTGTTTCGGGCGGGCTTGAGGTGGGAGCGCAAACGAGCTGGATGACGGGATGCCTGCCTGTATCGTTTGCCATCGCAGAGTTTCAGCAGGCACTTCAGGACTTCGAGGCGATTCTTGTCACTGCGCCTACCTGATCAGTTTGCATAGCCCGATGCTGGCCCTGGCAATTGCCGTTCAACACAAGATCGTCGGGGCCGCTTCGCGATGCAAGGCCCACACAGGTACGGCGCTTGGTTCGGGCTTCGCGCGATCCTGTAGGAGCCGGCTTGCCGGCGATCACCGGCACCGCCGGTGCCTGCATTCGCCTGTGCCGGCCCTATCGCCGGCAAGCCGGCTCCTACAGGTGGCGCGCTAGCTTTTAGAAATTGAACAAGACAGTTGCGCCGCCGTTGCACCACGCGGAACAGTCAATTGCTCCGCGCACTGTCACTGCTGCGCCAGCGCATGGGTAAGGTATTCAGCCAACAGCCATCCGCCCCCAGGAGCGCACCATGACCGATCCCACCCGGCACAACCTGCCCGCCGGCTACCTCCCGCCCAAGGTCTGGGCGCCCCAGGCCAGCCACGGCGGCACGTTCGCCAGCATCAACAGCCCGCAGTCCGGTGCGCGCTACGAGCACGTGTTGCCGGTGGGCAGGCACCCGTTGCAGCTGTACTCCCAGGGCACGCCCAACGGGCAGAAGGTGACCATCCTGCTCGAGGAGCTACTGGCGGCCGGGCACAGTGGCGCCGAGTACGACGCCTGGCTGGTGGACATCTTCAAGGGCGAGCAGTTTGCCAGCGGCTTTGTCGACATCAACCCCAATTCGAAAATCCCGGCGCTGGTGGACCACAGCACCGCGCCCGCCACGCGGGTGTTCGAAAGCGGCTCGATTCTTGTGTACCTGGCCGAACGCTTCGGCGCCTTCCTGCCCCGCGAAGGGCAGGCGCGGGCCGAGACCTTCAACTGGTTGATGTGGCAGATGGGCTCGGCGCCGTTCGTGGGCGGCGGCCTGGGGCATTTCTATGCCTATGCGCCGATCAAGATCCAGTACGCCATCGACCGCTATGCCATGGAGACCAAGCGCCAGTTGCACGTGCTGGACACGCACCTGGCGCGCAACGAGTACCTTGCCGGCGGCCAGTACAGCATCGCCGACATGGCCGTGTGGCCGTGGTATCCCGGCAGCCTGATGGGCGTGTACGGCGCCGACGAGTTTCTGCAGGTGGAGCAGTACACCCACCTGCTGCGCTGGTACCACGCCATCGCTGCGCGCCCGGCAGTGGCCCGGGGCAGGGTGGTCAACCGTACCTCAGGCGCGCCGGGCGAGGGCTTGCGCGAGCGTCATGACGCGGCGGACTTTGCCTCACTCAGCTGAGCCTCGGCGCTTCTCGAAGCGTACATCCCGGGCGTCTACCGGGCCGCTCGCCAGCCACCCATGGCGGCGATAGAAACCGTTGGCGCGGGTCGCCTCGTCGCCGTCGGTAATCAGGTGGATCGACGCGTGGTGCTGGAACAACACCTGCTCCGCCTGCTGCAGCAGCAAGCGGCCGATGCCCCGGGCTTCGAAGTCCGGGCGTATGAACAGGGCGAACAGTTCCCCTGCGTCGAGGTCCACCATGGCGAAGCCAACGGCCTGCCGGTCGGCTTCGGCGACCCAGGCACAGGGGGCGGCGTTGATGGCGTCGGCCAAGGTCAGGGCGGTGATGCCCAGCGCGTGCATTTGTTCGCGGGAGAGGTGGTTCTGCTGCACGCTGGTGCGGATGTCGAACAGCAGTTCGATGTCGTCAGCAGTGGCAGGGCGCAGGGTGATGGCCATGGGTGAATGCCTTGTTGTGGGGTGGTGGGCCTTCCAGGCCCGCGGCACAGCGTAGCCCAGCCTGCACCGCAATCAGCACGTGGCGCTTCACATCCTGTGCGCGTTACCCGACAATGCCTGCTCTGTTCCGGGGTAGTTCAGCGGCAGAACACTCGGCTGTTAACCGGGTGGGCGCTGGTTCGAATCCAGCCCCCGGACCCACTTTATCCTACGCTCATGAGGACGCATGCCCAGGGAAGGTAGCGAATCTGACGGCACACCTGGCATCGGCCCAGGTTATGCAGTTTGGCAACTGTCGAAGGCGCTGAGCGCCCTGGACGACAACCTCAGCCAGCAAGCGCGCGCCCATGCAGCTGAGCGGATCACGCGCTGGCAGCAGGTGATTGCGCATGCGCTGCAGGGCACTGCGCACTATGGTTCGCCCACACCCTTTGCAGACGTACCCGCCTGGGTGACCCTGGAGGTCGTGACAGGTGGCTTTGCCACCGGGCGTCTGTTGGCTGGCGGTGCACTGACCGAACATGAGCGCGAACTGGCGGCCTCCATCCCCGGCGTGCGCCCAGGCTTTGAGCGGCTTGATATCAACGCGTGGCATCTTACCGATGAAGGCGTCGCGGCATTGCAGCGCCGCCTGGCCAGCGGCGATTACCGGGTCGATGTCCCGGAAGAGGCAGCGCTGGCGACCGTGGCCTGGCTGCTGGGGCAACAACGCGTGGAGCAAGCGCGCAGGTTGATCGAAACCATCGTGCCGTACTTCGATTGCCTGCGTTTCTTCCCGGCGCCTGCCCAGGGGCTGCCGGTCTCGGCGGCGCAGGTGCATGTGGTGGGGGCCGGTGAGGTCAGGCAGCAGCTTGCGAAACGGCCCGCGCAACCGCGTCTGGCGGTGCAGAAGCAGGTCATCGAAACCCGCCTGCCGCTGTACGACGCAGCCATTGCCCTGTGCCTCTCGACTTACCAGGAGGGCTGGCCCTGCCGATGCTATCCGCAAGGCTGGCATGAGCAGGCCGCAAAGCTTTGTGCGCAGTTCGATGCCGCGTGTCGCGCTCACTCCAGCGCCAAAGGCCGGGCCATGGAGCTGTTCACTTTGCTCGCCCAGTGCTCCGAGGCGCCGGGCACATTGACGGGCCGCCAAGTCGGGCGGATCCGCCGCATCGTCGATGATTTTGTGCGCAAGCACGGCCTTCCCGATTCCCACGCCCATCGCCAGTACCGGGCCAGGCAACGGGGCCAGGTGGCCACACCAGGGCATCATCTGATTGCAAGGGCAGTGTCAGAGCGCCTGGCGCGTTACCCGGCCGATGCGGGCATCTGCGATTTTGCTGCGCTGTGCGAGCCGATCACTACCGAGGAGGCGCAGGCCTTCAAGCTGGCACAGGGCGTCGTGCTCCCGCAGGCGATTCGCCGGCGCCTCGAACGCTGTCGCAGCGGGACCCTCACTGAGCTGATCGATTGTGGCGTGATCACCTCAGGCGACACCGTTGCGCAGGTGCTGCCGGCGATGGCTGCCGAGCTCTGCAGCGCCGGCTTGGGCGATGCTCAACTGCGCAGGCTGTATGCGGCGACCTACGCTGCGTTTCGTCGTCGCCGCTCGTTACTGCTGCTGCACCTGCACAAGCAAGTCGCCTTGAGCGATTTGCCGTGGGTTGAGGCCGTCGAGGGCGACCGCCAGCCTGAGGCCGTTGCAGCAGACGCCGCCCGGCAGGCGCTGGTCGAGGCATCGGCATTGACGCTCAGCGCCTTCCCGCAGGCCATCCTGCCCAACAAGTTGCTGCAGGAGCTGCGTGCGCTGTGCAAGGCTGCGGCATTGGATCTTCCATGGGTGGATGAGGTCGCCGCAGACATCTTCATGGGCGAGTTTTCCAACAGGTTCATTCGCGCTGCCAGGCAAGCGGCCCAGTCCATGGCGGGGACCTTGTACGCCCGTTACTACGATATAGACACCGACGCGCTGGCCACGCTTGCCGACAGGCCGAAGGCGGCGCTAGCCTGGTGGCAGCGCTCACAACGCGCCTGCAATAGCTTGGCAGTCCTGAGCGCAGAGCGTGCGCAGGCCGAGCTGGGCGGCTACCATCCCGCGACCAACGGCACCATCATCGAACAGCAGCAAATCCTGACGACGCAAAACCTTGCGCTGCTGTTCTGTGAGCTGGGCCTGAAAACCTTGTTGCAGCCGCGCCTGGGCACATTGGCGCTGACATGCTTCAAGTGGGTGTGCGCACGCCAGCAAATACGGCTTGAGCACCGTCACGCACGCCTGGTGATGCTCAAGAACACGGCTTATGCCTGGCGCCAGATGGTGTTCTATCTCGCCATGCTCGATGAGCCAGAAAGGCAACGCGCTTTCGAAGCCATCGAAACCCACTTCGCCGCGCAGCCCGCGGCCTGGCGCGACCAGTTTCTGCCGGCGATGCTTGGGCTGCGTTTGGCAGCCGCCGGGCATCGGCTCCCCCAGGGCGAGCCAAGCGCTGAAGGGGCACGGGTGTTTCTGGGGTGGTCCACCCAACCGCATTGGTTGTTGCCGTCGTAGCGGGTCTTCATGCCCATCGGGTGCCAAACATCAGGTGGGCGGTTCGCCAGCAAGCCATTCACCCAGGGCCAGGATGCCAATGATCAAACTGATCCCCGACACCGAGGTCGATGCCCTGCTGGGCAAGGCGCAACAGGGCGAGCTGGCGCTCACCGAATTATCGCTTTGCGCCAGGCAGTTGGGCCTGGGCCCGGCAGAGTTGTTGAACGCCTTGTCGATTGAAGTTGCCGAGCGTTTCGTACAGGCGGGCATGCCGTACGCGGTTGGCGATGACATCATGAACGGCTTGTTCTCGGCCATCTTCGATCTGGGTATGGACGGGCAGATGCCGCAGCCGGCGTTCGATATCTATCTGGCTTTCGACGAGGGGGAGTATCAGCACTTGGGGGACTTGGAACACATCATTCCTTCAGAGCACTACACCCGGTCGCAGTTGTTGGTGCTTTTGCAAGGGGTGGCCGACAGCGCTTGACCATGACCCGCGAGGCGGGCGCGCAGCCTGCATGCTGCGCTGCACCTGTAGGAGCCGGCAAGGCGCTCTCATGAAACAAACCAAAAACCATTGATCTAACACGGTCTGCGTGGGAGCAACTGTCTTGCTCAATTTCTAAAAGCTGGCGCGATCCCTGTGGGAAGCGGCCTTGTGTCGCGATGGGCTGCGAAGCGGCCCCAAGGTCTTGGCCTCATGCAAAATTGCCGGGGCTGCTTCGCAGCCCATCGCGACACAAGGCCGCTTCCCACAGGGATCACGCCCGCTGCAAGGTCTTCAGCAAGACAGTTGCTCCTACAGGTACAGCGCTGACTCAATCTCAGCCAGCCCCCTGCGACACCGCATTCACGCCCTCCAGGGTCGCGAACGAAATATCCTTGGCGGTCAGCAAAAAGTCACTCATGTAGGGCACCTCGAGCATGTCGCTGCGCACCGCCGCGTACAGCGTGGCCTGCAAGCCGGTTTCACCCAGGCGCCTGGCAAGCACATAACCGCGCGAGCTGTACTCGTGCACCGCCCAGTTCGGCAGGCAGCACACGCCACGGCCGCTGGCCACCAGTTGCATCATCATGATGGTCATTTCGGCGGTGCGTACCTGGGCCGGTTCGATGTCGGCCGGGTCGAGAAAGCGGGTGAAAATATCCAGCCTGTTGCGCTCGATGGGGTAGGTGATCAAGGTCTGCCCGGCGAGGTCGACAGGTGTCAGGCAGGCTTTGTCGCGCAGGGGGTGATGCTTGTCGATGGCCAGCATGGCCTCGTAGCCGAACAGCGGCACGTAGGTGATCCCTGGCAACTCCACCGGGTCGGAGGTCACCACCAGGTCGAGGTCGCCGCGCTCCAGGGCCGGCAGCGGGGCGAACGACACACCGGATGCAAGGTCCAGCTCCACCTCCGGCCAGGCGCTGCGAAATTCATCCAGCGAGGGCATCAGCCACTGGTAACAGCTGTGGCACTCGATGGCGATGTGCAGGCGATCGGCCGCACCGCTTACCAGCCGGCTGAGATTGCGCTCGGTGCTGCGGATCTGCGGCAGCACCTGGTCGGCCAGTTGCAGCAGCTTCAGGCCCGCAGTGGTGAAGCGCACCGGTTTGGATTTACGCACGAACACCGGCATGCCGATGCGGTTTTCCAGCTCGCGAAACTGGTGCGACAACGCCGACTGCGTCAGGTGCAGGCGCTCGGCCGCATCCGGCAAGCTGTCTGTTTCGCGCAGGGCATGCAGCGTGCGCAGGTGTCTCAAGTCAATCATGGGTGGCAGGCTGGCCCTCACACCGCGTCATGGGCGGCGAGGTTGCAGTATTGTCCTTTGAAGTACAGCAAGGGTTGGCTCGCCGTCGTTTCCTCAACGTTCAGCGCCTTCACCTCGCCGATAACGATCAGGTGGTCACCGGCGGCGTGTTCGGCGTGGATCTCGCAGTCCAGCCAGTGCAGGCTGCCGGCAATCAGCGGGTTGCCCAGCGGCGAGGCCCGCCACTGCACGCCCTGCCACTTGTCCGAGCCCCTGCGGGCGAACTGGTTGGAAACCCCAACCTGTTCGCCGGACAGGATGTTCACCGCGAAGCGGCCCGCCTTGCGGATCGCCGGGTAGCTGGCCGAGCTGGACATCACGCTGAACGAGACCAGCGGTGGGCTCATCGACACGCTGTAGAACGACTGGCAGGTAAAGCCAAGCGGCTGCCCATCGATCAGCGAGGTGATCACCGTGATACCGGATGCGTAGTGCCCGAGGGCTTCGCGAAAATGCGACGGCTCTATGGCCAGGCTGGAACGTGACATGGTCAGTCCTGATGGTGGCGTGTCTTCAACGGGCCAGGATTTCGCGGCGCACGATTTCTGCACCGGCGCTCAAGGCTTGCAGCTTGCCTCTGGCCACCTGGCGCGGCAGCGGAGCCATGCCGCAGTTGGTGCACGGGTAGAGCTTGTCGGCATCCACGAACTGCAGGGCCTTGCGCAGGGTGTTGGCGACTTCCTCGGGGGTTTCGATGGCATGGTTGGCCACGTCGATCGCACCGACCATCACCTTCTTGCCGCGGATGAGTTCGATCAGCTCCATGGGCACATGGGAGTTGTGGCATTCCAGCGAGACGATATCGATGCTGGATTGCTGCAGCTTGGGGAAGGCCTCTTCGTACTGGCGCCACTCCGAGCCCAGGGTCTTTTTCCAGTCGGTGTTGGCCTTGATGCCGTAGCCGTAGCAGATATGCACGGCGGTCTCGCACTTGAGGCCTTCGATGGCCCTTTCCAGGGTGGCGACACCCCACTCGTTCACCTCGTCGAAGAACACGTTGAAGGCCGGTTCGTCGAACTGGATGATATCGACGCCGGCAGCCTCCAGCTCCCTGGCCTCCTGGTTGAGAATCTTGGCGAATTCCCAGGCCAGTTTTTCGCGGCTTTTGTAGTGGCTGTCGTAGAGGGTATCGATCATGGTCATCGGGCCTGGCAGGGCCCACTTGATCGGCTGGTCGGTTTGCCCACGCAGGAATTTGGCATCCTCGACGAACACCGGTTTCGGCCGGGCGACGGCCCCCACCACGGTCGGTACGCTGGCGTCGTAGCGATCACGAATTCTGACGGTTTCGCGCTTCTCGAAATCAACCCCGCTCAAGTGTTCGACAAAGGTGGTGACGAAGTGTTGGCGGGTTTGCTCGCCATCACTGACGATATCAATGCCGGCGTGCTGCTGTTCTTGTAGCGACAGGCGCAGGGCATCTTGTTTGCCCTCGAGCAAACCTTCGTCTTGCAACTTCCAGGGCGACCAGAGTGTTTCGGGTTGTGCCAGCCAGGACGGTTTCGGCAAGCTGCCGGCAGTGGAAGTGGGGAGCAGTTTTTTCATGGGGTGACCTTAGTATTCTGGAAGTTTCAGGCAGCGTATTGGGCGGACCATTGCTCGAGTATCGAGTGGTAAGGCTTGATGAAGTGATCTTCGGCAAACTTGCCCTGCTCGATGGCCAGCCGGCTGCGCTCCTCGCGGTCGTAGACAATGCGGGTCAATGAATAGTCTTGATGCTGCAGGCTGGGCTGGTAAGACTTCCCGGCAGCAGAGTTGGCATTGTAGATTTCCGGACGGTAGATCTTCTGGAACGTGTCCATGGTGCTGATGGTGCTGATCAGTTCCAGGTCGGTGTAATCACCCAGCAGGTCGCCAGCGAAATAAAATGCCAGCGGCGCGACACTGTTCGGCGGCATGAAGTAACGCACTTTCAGGCCCATTTTTTCGAAGTATTCATCGGTCAGCGAATAGGCATCTTGCAGGTACTCAACGCCCAGCACCGGGTGCAGGTTCTCGCTGCGATGGTAGGTTCTGCTGCTCGAAACGCTCAGGCAGATGACCGGCGGCTTGTCGAAATGCTCGCGGTAGGCGCTGGAGCTCAAGAAGCGTTTGAACAGTTTTCCGTGCAGTTCGCCAAACTGTTCTGGCGTGCTGAACGCCGGCCGGTTCTTGTTGTGCCCAAGTAGCAGAACGCTGAAGTCGTAATCGCGCACGTAGGACGAAAAATTATTGCCGACCATGCCGGCAACGCGCTTGCCGGTCGTTCGGTCAAGGATGGTGGTCTTGAGGATTTCGATCAAGGGCAGGGCGTTATCGCCCTGTTTGCCATCGATATTCAGTTCGGCAGAAATAATGTCGAGTTCGACGGTATAACGGTCCGCCGTGGGGTTATCCCAATGCGCCAGTGTGTTGAAGCGGTTATCGATCATGCGCAACGTATTGCGCAGGTTTTCCTGGCGGCTGGCACCCCGTGCCAAGTTGGCAAAGTTGGTGGTGATGCGGGTATTTTCCGACGGCTGATAATGCTCGTCGAAACGAATGCTCTTGATCGAGAATTCAAAATTATTAATCGTCATGGCCGGGTGCTCCACTCGAGTTTCATAAGCTCAATAATTGAGGCGCAGTGTAGGGAGGGGGCGCTTCGAGTGGAACTGAATTACTTTCACAAACGCGTTAGTCATGTTCATGACCGGCGCAATGCCCTTGCTAAAGCGCGTTGCACAAGTTTGCTGAGCGTCAGCTTGCGGTGTGGCGCGATGGGCAAATGCCCGCAGGTGATGCGCAGTGAGCCCAGGCAGGGTCGATACCCCAAGCAGGGTAAAGGCGCGGTGCAGCATGGGGGCGATCTCCTGTCGAACGTTACGCGCAAGATGCGTACGGACAGGCATCACCTTGCCCCGTGCAGGCACGGGGCAGCACCCTGGGCAGGGTGAAGGATGGCCATCCCGGACACCCCGCCGGTTGGTGAATGTTTGCCGGCAGGTCTCCTGACTGATGCGTCATGGCCTTGCTCCAACCTTCCCGGACTTTGTCCAGTGGCGTATCAGGAGCAGGCTCGGCACCTACAGTTGCGGGGGCAGTTCCGTTTGGCTCGCATGCAGGCGAGCGACGGATTCCCTATTAATTCCGAGGTGGAAACCGGCGGCTGGCATCCTAGACCATCGGGCGGGTGATGGGAAGGTTGGTGATACGAGTCCCATGGGCGCGTGCCTGCCCTACCATCAGCCAGCGGCATCCTCCTCGGCTCACCCAGCATCAACATTGCCAAAGATCGCCCGGCTCTGGCGGGAGCCACTGTCTTGTGCTGCTCGTACTGGCCTCATCGCCGGCAAGCCGGCTCCTACAGGTACAGCGCAGGTTTGAAGGCTGGTGATCAATGTAGCCGGCTTGCCGGCGATAGGGCCGTTACAGGCCGCACCAGACGGTATGTGCGCAGCTGTCCTCTGTACGACAGCGCAGCCCCTGCGGCTGGCGTTCAATTCATCGCCGAAAACCGCCGCCGTGTCGCCAGCAGCACCATCCCCAGGGGCACTGCCAGCAATGCAAGCAACTCCAGGTCAAAACCCAGCACCTGCTGCTGGCCGGCTGTAAAAATACCGACCAGCCCCCCAGCTAGCAGCGTTACGCCCAGCCAGGTGCGCAGTGGGCAGGGTTTGAGGAACTGAACGAGTGCCGTACCCACTGCCAGAAGGATGACGCTTTGCATGATGTGGGGCATCTGCCGCTCCTCAGATCTTGATGATGTCGACGACCATGCTGTTGACCTGATAATGCGCGTGTTTTGCTTCGCCGAAATGCAGCTCGCGCAGGCGGCCTCGGTCGCTGTCCATGAGCGTGATTTGCGAGAGGTTGAAGACGATCCCGTCGTCGGTCTTGTACTGCGTGGTCTTCTCGAACTTCATGCGCGTATCCATACGTGCCAAAAGAGCGAATTTTCTACAAGCGCTGGGTGAGATGCAAACGCTCATCAGGTCTAGCCAGGTCATAGGCGTTTTGGCGCTTGCATGTGCTTGGGCTTCGGTTGACGTTGCCTTCCCGGTGGCCGAACTGGCGCAGGCGTTCGCCCACGCCCGGCAGTTGCGCTAGGTCTGCGTGCAGTAAGGGGAGGTGCTGTTGGCGGGGGTGGGTGTGTAGGAGCGGCTTTAGCCGCGAAGCAGGCAACGCGGTGCCTGGCCAGACCATCGGGCGGGTGATGGAGAGGTTGGTGTTATGGGGCCCGCGGGCGCGTACCTGCCCCATTCTTAAGGTAAGCTCCACCGCCTGGCCAAATTCCCCAGCAAAGGAGCTGCCCCATGCAAAACACGATCGATACGGTGGTCTTCGACCTGGGCGGTGTGCTGGTCGACTGGAACCCGCGCCACCTGTACCGCAAGCTCTTCGCCGGCGATGAAGCCGCCATGGAGGCGTTCCTGGCAAACGTCTGCAATGCGGCCTGGAACGAGCGTCAGGACCGCGGCCGGCCATGGTCACAAGCTATTGCCCAAGCCATCGCTGCCCACCCGGACCACGAGCCCCACATCCGCGCCTACCGCGAGCGCTGGGACGAAATGCTCGCCGGCGCGCTCGAAGGCACCGTGCAGGTGCTGGACGAGTTGCATGGCGCAGGTGTCAGGTTGATCGCCCTGACCAACTGGTCGGCGGAGACCTTCCACTACGCCGAGGCGCGCTTCGCGTTCCTGAAGCAGTTCGAAGGCATTCTGGTCTCCGGCCAGGAGGGCTTGATGAAGCCTGAACCGGAAATTTTCCAGTTGCTGCTGAACCGCTACGGGCTCAGTGCGCCAAGCACGCTGTTTATTGATGACGTGCAGAAGAACGTTGATGTGGCGGTGGAGCAGGGCATGCAGGCCATTCGTTTCACTGACCCCACGCAGTTGCGCACTGCCTTGCACGGGCTTGGCTTGCCGGTGGCCCAAAAGCGCGCATGAACGGCGGCATGCCGCTGATGCCGAAGCGCCAAGGCCCCTGTGGGAACAACTGTCTTGCTGATGATCTTGAAGCGGGCGTGACTCCTGTGGGAAGCGGCCTCGTGTCGCGATGGGCTGCGCAGCAGCCCCGGCAATTTTGCATGATGCTCAGTTCCGGGGGCTGCTGCTCAGCCCATCGCGACACGAGGCCGCTTCCTACAGGGCCGCGGTGCATCTGCAGAGATTAGTTTCCTGTGCGACAGCGCAGCCCTACGGGCGGGGTGATCTCCTACTGGGCCTGGTTCAGACCCCCTGGCGGAAAAACCCGCGCAGATGCTCGACGAAAAACGCCACCTTCGCCGACAGGTTCAAGCGCTCCAGATACACCGCATAGATATCCGCAGGCGGCGTCTCCCAGTCCGCCAGCACCTCCACCAGCCGCCCGCTCTCCAGGTGCTGGTGCAGGTTCCACTCGGCGCGCATCAGGATGCCCTGGTCGTCCAGCGCCCAGTTCAACGCCACCTCGCCATCGTTGGTGCTCAGCCGCCCGGCCACCTTCACCGTCTCGCTCTGCTTGCCGCGGCTGAACCGCCACAGCCCGAACGCGGCATCGTTCTGGCGCAGCACGATGCAGTCGTGCTGCGCCAGGTCCTTCGGTGCCTGGGGCGTGCCGAACGCGGCAAGGTAGGCCGGGGTGGCGCACAGCCGCCGGCGGTTGGCGGCGATGCGCCGGGCAATCAGCCGCGAGTCAGGCAGCTCGCCAAAGCGGATGGCCACATCGATGGCGTCGTCCGGCAGGTTGATCGGCCGGTCGCTCAGGTGCAGTTGCACCTCCACCTCCGGGTAACGCCGGGCGAATGAGGCAATGGCCGGGGCCACGTGGGTGCGGCCAAAGCCCAGCGGTGCATTGACCCGCAGCAAGCCCTTGGGCTCGGCCCGGCTGCTGGACACCTGGCGCTCCATCTCTTCGATTTCTTCAAGAATGCGCCGGGCATTGACCAGGTAGGTCTCGCCCTCGGCGGTCAGGCTGATGCTGCGGGTGGTGCGGTTGAGCAGGCGCACGCCCAGGCGCTGCTCCAGCTGGGCCAGGCGCTTGGAAACCGCAGGCGGGGTGAGGTTCAGCTCCCGGGCCGTGGCGGCAAGGCTGCCCACGCGCACCAGCTGGGTGAAGAAGGCCAGTTCCGACACAGGGTTCATTGGTAACTCCAGGGAAACAATGATGTGAATTCGATTGTATTACAGCAATCCAGAAAAACCATTAACGTTCACTTGCCTGATTAACCACAAAAAAACTGGGCTATTCAGCTGCCTGCCTGGCAAGCCCACACCGCCACTCAATCCGACCCACAACAATAATTCGGAGACGGCAATGGCCAAGCGCTACCTTGGAAAACTCTACGTACAAGTGCTCATCGGGGTGACCCTGGGCATCCTGCTCGGGCTGTTCTGGCCCCACATCGGCGTCGACCTCAAGCCCCTGGGCGATGCCTTCATCAAGCTGATCAAGATGGTCTTCGCCCCGGTGATCTTCGCCACCGTTGTGCTGGGCATCGCCAAGATGGAAAACATGAAAGAGCTCGGCCGTGTCGGGTCGCGAGCGCTGATTTATTTTGAAGTGTTGTCCACCTTCGCCCTGGTGCTTGGGCTGCTGGTGGTCAACCTGGTGCAGCCGGGGCAGGGCATGAATGTCGATGCCGCCACCCTCGACATCAAGAGCATCGAGACCTATACCGCAGCCGCGGCGCAAGGCACCGGTGGCTTCACCGACTTCCTGCTGCAGGTGATCCCGGCCAGCGTCACCGACGCCCTGGCCAAGAACAACATCCTGCAGATCCTGCTGTTCTCGACCCTGTTCGGCATCGCCCTGGCGCACCTCGGTCCGCGCGGCAAGCCGGTGGTGGACGTGCTCGAAAGCTTCTCCCACGGCATGTTCCACATCGTCGGCATGGTCATGCGCCTGGCGCCGCTGGCCGCCTGCGGGGCGATGGCCTTCACCGTCGGCAAGTACGGCCTGGGCTCGATCGTCTCGCTGGGCAAGCTGGTCGCCACCATGTACCTGACCTGCTTCATGTTCGTGGTCATCGTGCTGGGCTTCATCGCGCGCTTGTCGGGCTTCAGCCTGTGGAAGTTCCTCAAGTACCTGAAGGAGGAGCTGTTCACCGTGCTCGGCACCAGCTCGTCGGAGTCGGTGGTACCGCAGCTGATGACCAAGCTGGAGCGGGTCGGGGTATCCAAACCCGTGGTCGGCCTGGTGATCCCCTCGGGGCTGACCTTCAACCCCGATGGCCAGTGCATCTACTACACCATGGCCGCGATCTTCATCGCCCAGGCCACCAACACCCCGCTGAGCCTGATGGACCAGCTGATCGTGCTCGGCGTGCTGCTGCTCACCTCAAAGGGGTCGGCGGGGGTTACCGGCTCCGGCTTCATCACCCTGGCTGCCACCCTGGCGACCATGGACAAGATCCCGGTGGCCGGCATGGTCCTGCTGCTGGGGGTGGACCGCTTCATGTCCGAGGCGCGCGCCATCACCAACACCATCGGCAACGCCGTCGGCACCGTGGCCATCGCCCGCTGGGTCGGTGCCCTCGACCAGCAGCGCCTGCACCAGGTACTCGACGGCCAACCCGAACCACAGACCGAACCGCAGGCCACCGCGCCAGCCCTTACCCGTAACGCCTGACCAGCGCCTTGTGATGCAAAGAGGAGATAACAAAGTGGATACCACACTCGACAAAAACGCCGCCGTAGACAACCTCACCGACGTGCTGGCCAAGTTCACCGCCTACATCGGCAAGCGCCTGCCCAGGGATGTGAAGGTCAAGACCGCCAAGCTGCGCGCCGCCGAAACCAACCCGCTGGCCATCGCCGTGTACGACTCGATGGCCGACAACCAGGAGTACGCCGACAAGCTCAACCGCCCCAGCTGCCAGGACACCGGGGTGATCCAGTACTTCATCAGTGCCGGTGCGCGCTTCCCGCTGCTGGGCGAGATGGAGGGCATCCTCGAGAACGCCACCAAGGAGGCCACCGTGCACGGGCCGCTGCGCCACAACGCGGTGGAGACCTTCATCGAGAAGAACACCGGCACCAACACCGGCTCGAAGATCCCGTGGCTGGACTGGGAAATCATTCCCGACGCCGACTACGCCATCGTCGATGTGTACATGGCCGGTGGCGGCTGTACCTTGCCGGGTTCGGCCAAGGTGCTGATGCCGGGGCAAGGCTACGAAGGGGTGACCGAGTTCGTCTTCGACGTGATCACCTCGCGTGGGGTCAACGCCTGCCCGCCGCTGTTGGTGGGGGTGGGGGTGTCGACCTCGGTGGAAACCGCAGCGCGCCTGTCGAAAAAGGCCATCTTGCGCGAGGTGGACTCCAGCCACCCCAACCAAAGCGCGGCCATGATGGAAAAGCTGCTGGAGGAGGGCCTGAACGAAATCGGCATCGGCCCCCAGGGCCTGACCGGCAACAGCAGCGTGATGGGGGTGAACATCGAGTCTTCGGCACGCCACCCCTCGACCATCGGCGTGGCCGTGTCCACCGGCTGCTGGGCGCACCGGCGCGGCAAGATCCGCATCAATGCCGACCTGACCTACGACATCCTTTCCCATGAAGGTGTGATCTTGTGAACAGCACTGTGAGCAGCCCTGTGAAAAAAATCATCAACACCCCCATCAGCGACGAAGACCTGGCCGGCCTGAACGTGGGCGATGTGGTCTACCTCACCGGCCAGCTGGTGACCTGCCGCGACGTGGCCCACCGCCGCCTGATCGAGCTCGGCCGCGAACTGCCGGTAGACCTGCGCGGCGGCGCGATCTTCCACGCCGGCCCCATCGTCAAGAAGAAGGACGACGGCAGTTTCGAGATGGTCTCCATCGGCCCCACCACCAGCATGCGCATGGAAAAGTTCGAAAAGCAGTTCATCGAGCAGACCGGCGTCAAGCTGATCGTCGGCAAGGGCGGCATGGGCCCGGAAACCACCACCGGCTGCCTTGAGAACAAGGCCGTGCACGCGGTGTTCCCCGGTGGCTGCGCGGTACTGGCGGCCACCCAGGTGGAGGAGATCGAGCGCGCCGAATGGCAGGACCTGGGCATGCCCGAGACTCTCTGGGTGAACCGCGTGCGCGAGTTCGGGCCGTTGATCATCTCGATCGACACCAAGGGCAACAACCTGTTCGAGCAGAACAAGGCCCGCTTCAATGAACGCAAAGGTGCGGTGATCGAGAAGATCAACAGCCAGGTGCGGTTCATCAAGTAAGCCTGAGGGAGCATCTGCCTTGCTTCTGCTTCAGAAGCAAGCGCGGTTCCTGGAGAGGCTTTGTGCCGCACCGGCGATACCTTGGCATCCACATTTCGACAATGGCCAGGAAGCAACCACGGAAATACATATCATTTCTGCTTTGTCAGAGGCGTTCTCTAGGTTTTAATGCCAGTCTGACTTGGCAGTGGCCATTCCCTGCACAAGAAAAAAGCGCCGATCCCGATAGGAACCGGCGCCCCTTGTATCAATGGGAACCCGATGGATCGAAAGTACTACATCCACCACCTGCTTATCGGCTGCGTCTACCTGATTACGGTGAGCATTGCCTGGGCTTACAGCGGTGACGCATTTTACGAATCACACTGGCTGGTGGCGTTCATGGTGCTCAGCACCTTGCTCTACCCCTGTGCCAGGTACTTCGTGCAGGCAAGTGCCTACCGTGTGACCGGCCCAACATTCTGGACGCGCGGGTACTTTGTCGAGGATGTGAACAGCCCCAGTCTGCGCGCCTTGTTTTCCGTCCTCTGTATTTTGCTTGCCATCCCGCTTGGTATGGCTTACTTGCTGTTCAGATTGGTGCGCAAAGGCTGATCCGCACGCCTGGCTTACAGCTCCAGAATGAAATTGTTAATGTTGGTCATCAGCTCATCGGTAACCAGTGCGCTGACCGCTGCCATTAGTAAGGCGAAGCCCAGCAGCCCAAGGGTGGTCCCCGTCATTATGGTAAAGACTGCTGCCACTGCTGCAGTTGCTGCTTTGCCAGCCAGAATAGTCTCGGCTTTGACGAAGAAGGGCGACCAGTTCCCTGTCTCATTGGCTTTTCTGGCCTCCGTCAGCAGTTCCACGGCGTCCATCACGTTCCCCACCGAGCCGAAGGCTTTACTGAAACGTGCCAGATCCTTGGACATGCGTTGCTGATCCAGGGCTGCGAGGGCATTGCTGATAGCCTGACGATCCTTGACGCTGAACTTCTTGTCGAGAATGGCCTTGTATTGGTCGAACGCCTTGAGTGCCTGCTGAGCATTGCGGATACGTTTACCTTGTGCCTTGTCGGCAAGTTCCTTGGCCAGGGCAGAGGCCTTTTCGCCGTATTTGGCCGTCACCTCCTTGAAGAAATCGGCAGTGAACTTGATCCCATCCTTGATCTGGTCGGCATCCGCCGCACGATAGGCCAAGTCGCCGAAAGCCGCCGCGGTTTCATTCAACTGACGCGCCGACTCCTGCTTGAGTAGCGCATCGTGGTAGCTCACCCATTTGCGGCCTAGCGTGGTGTTGTTCTGTAGGAAGACCAGTTCCTTGAGCGCTTCCAACTCGGGCTTGCTCAAGGGGGCATTGATCTTTGGGTTGTTCGCTGGGAAGGTAAAAGTGATGCCACCGCGACTGTAGGGTGGCGGTGCCACAATCGGGCCGACGCCAGCCAGGTTAGCCGCCGCTAATTGCTCCATGAGCAATTTGTAGTGATTCAGCGCCTGGGCGGTCGACAGGTTTGTCACCACGCTCGCGCTCTTCACGATCTCGGTCTGCAGAAATTCTGGCAACTGCTGGAAATGGATATCCCGTTCCTGGGTGATCAGATCCAGGCGCTGGTCCTGTTTCTCTACTGTCGGCACTGCCTGTGCGTCAAGCTGATCACGCTGTCGTGCCAACCCGGCAAGTTTCCCGGCAATAACGCTGACGGCCAGCGACAGCGACTTGGCCTCCAGGGCGGCCTTGTAAACATCGTCGTAGAGAGCCCACAGCTTCACCAGGCCGTCAGGGGTGGCTTTCCCGGAATTGAGGAACTCATGCATCATCTTCGGCGGCAGTACCTCCATGAGGAAGTACGGGCTCTGACCGTGCATTCCGAACATCTGCGGCACGACGGAAATATAAAGGGCCTTCTTCGCCGCGATCAGCTCTACGGCAGCCTTTTGTTCGGCCGCCGCCGCTTGTGCTGGGGCCAGGTCCTGGCCGGCCTTGGTGGCTACTTTCTTCTGTTCCAACTCACGTTCGGTGTCAGCGGTGAGTGTCTTGAAGCGGGCAGTGTAAGTCGCGTCGATCGCCTTCTGGTTCCAGATTTGCTCATTCATGAACTCAGCCATGACATTCGGGCCACCGATCTCGTGACGCGTGCTACCTGTGCCTTCGCCACGGCGCGGCCCTTCCTGTAGTCCCCAGCCGCCGCTGCTGTTGATGTAGCCACCGCCGCCGCCAGGGCCGTAGGTCTGTTGACGATCCGGAGTAATAATCAGGGGTTCGAGAAAGGCTGTGCCTCCAGGAACAAATCCATTTTGTGCCATCTGTAAGTCTCCTTTGAAAGCTAAAAAAGCACTGAAATTTGCGTTTATGCAAAATTTGGATATCAGCGCCCAGGCATCATATGCATTGAAATGCATTTGTGCAAGTTTTGTTGATGCACTTATGCATTCACGTCATCGAACGCTTCATCGAAATGCAGGGTGGGGCTGTTCGAGGGCTGTGTTACGAAACCATCCGGGACGCTTTAGCCCGTGGTCAGCGGTTGCAGGGTTGGCGAAACCCAGGAGCGTTCGACCAGAAGATCAAGGGCTTGGGCCCTAAACTGAAAGAGTGAGGCTTGATGAATCTGCAAGCTAACATTCCGCCCAGCTGGCCTCACCGCCCCGATCGAAATACCATTGATGCACATTTTCGATCAAACCCTTGGGGGCCATTGCGGTGAGCATCAACTTCGACCTCAACGACCTGCAGGCCTTTCGCGCCGTGGTCGAGCAAGGCAGCTTCCGCCGCGCCGCCGACGCCATCCGCATTACTCAGTCAGCCTTGAGCCGGCGCATCGAAAAGCTCGAGTCGGCGCTGGGCGTGAAACTGCTCGAACGCACCACCCGCAAGGTTTCGCTGACCAACGTCGGGCGCGCCTTCCTGCCGCAGGTGGAGCGCCTGCTCGACGACCTCGACCTGGCCCTGCTCAGCGTCGGTGACGGCGGCGCGCTGCGCACCGGCAGCCTGACCATCGCCTGCGTACCCTCGGCCGCCTATTACTTCATGCCCGATGCCATCCGCAGCTTCCACGGCCAGTACCCGCGCATCAAGATCCACCTGTTCGATGCCTCGGCCAACGAGGTCAGCGCTGCAGTCGCCTCAGGCGAGGCGGACTTCGGCCTGAGTTTTACCGGCAACCTGGCGCCGGAAATCGAATTCAGCCCGCTGCTGGAGGAGCGCTACGTGATGGCGTGTCGCAAGGACCACCCGCTGGCCGGGCAGGCCCAGGTGACCTGGGCGCAGGTGTACGAGCACGACTTCATCACCCTGGGGCGCTCGTCGGGTAACCGGCTGGTGCTGGACCGGGCGCTGGCCGGCGTAGCGGTGGGCCGCGAGAGCGTGTGCGAGGCGCGCCATGTGACCACGGTGCTGGGCCTGGTGGAGGCGGGGTTGGGGGTGGCGGCGGTGCCGTCGATCGCCATGCCGGGGCCGGCGCACCTGGTGTTGACCCAGGTGCCGTTGGTGGAGCCCGAAGTGCGTCGGCAGATGGGGTTGCTCAAGCGCCGCGGGCGTACGCTGACACCGGCGGCGCTGGAGATGGAACGGTTGATTCGGGCATTGCCCGGCACCTTAGCGCGGAACTGAGTCCAGCCCGGTGGCGCGCACGCTGTCCTGTACGGCGGGGGAAGCGAGGTAGTCGAGCAGTTGCTTCGCCTCGGCGGGGTGCGCGGCGCCGGTGGGGATACCTGCGGCGAAGCGGGTGACCGATTGCAGTTCTTCCGGGAGCTTGCCCACGTAGCTCACCCCCGGCACCGGCAGCAATTCGGCGACCTGCTGCAGGCCAACCTGGTACTGCCCCCGGGCCACTTCACCGGCCACCGGCACGCGCTCGACCATGGTGCTCTTGGCCGCCAGTTGCGGCTGGATGCCCAGCTTGCTGAACAGCTCGTTCTGCACATACACGCCGCTGGCGCTGTCGGAGTAGGCCACCGATTTTGCCGCCAGCAGGGTCTGCTTCAGCTCGGCGGCGGTGCCGATGGCGGGCTTGGGCTGGCCCTGTTTCACCACCAGGCCGATGCGCGAGTCGGCCAGCTCTACCCGCGAGGCCGGGTCGACCTTGCCCTGTTTGATCAACTCGTCCAGGGCATAGCCGACCATGATCACCACGTCGGCGTGTTCGCCCCGGGCCAGGCGGTTGGGGATGGCCTGCGGCGCCTTGCCCATGGACGGGCCGAGCACGCTGGTCAGGGTATCGCCGCTGCGCGCCGCGTACTGCGGGCCCAGGCGCTGGTAGGCGGCGGTGAAGCCGCCGGAGGTCATCACGGTCAGCTCGGCGGCCTGGGCCAGGCTGCAGCAGGCGGCCAGGGCGAGGGTGAGCAGGGGTTTGAAGGTGTGCTGCATGGGCATGTCCTTTGAAGAGGGCGGGGTGTGGCTGTTCTTCTGGCGATCGCGCAGCGAACTGGTCTCTCAGGCGCGCCACACCCCTGTGGGAGCGGCCTTGTGTCGCGATGGGGCGCGTAGCGGCCCCAGGGTTTCGGCATCATGCAAAATTGCCGGGGCTGCTGCGCAGCCCATCGCGACACAAGGCCGCTCCCACAGGGGGCGTGTGGCATCTGTGCGATAGCGCTTCACGCGGTGACAGGGGCCTTGGTGGCCAACCGGCGATACAGCACAAAGGTCGCGCAGAACGCGCACAGCGCGGCGAACATCAGCCAATACGCCGGGGCCGCTTTATCGCCGGTCTCGTGAATCAGCCAGGTGGAAATCGCCGGGGTGAAGCCGCCGAACACCGCGGTGGCCAGGCTGTAGGCCAGGGAGAAGCCCGCCACCCGCACCTGCACCGGCATGATTTCGGTCAGCGCCGGAATCATCGCACCGTTGTACAGGCCATACAGGAACGAGAACCACAGCAGCACCTCGAGCATGTGCCCGAAGCTCGGCGCCTGGGCCAGGAACGACAGCGCCGGGTAGGCCGTCAGCACGGTCAGCGCCGACATCGCCACCAGCAGCGGCTTGCGCCCGTAGCGGTCGCTGAGGATGCCGCCGATCGGCAGCCAGGCGAAGTTCGACACGCCCACCAGCAGGGTGACGATCAGCGCATCGCTGGTGCTCAGTTGCAGCACGGTCTTGCCGAAGGTCGGCGCGTACACTGTGATCATGTAGAACGCCGTCGTGGTCATGGCCACCATCAACATGCCCAGCAGCACTACGCCTGCGTTGGCGAACAGTGTGCCGAGCACTTCTTTCATGTTCGGGCGGTGCTTGCGTGCGCTGAACTCTTCGGTTTCCTGCAGGTTGCGGCGCAGCATGAAGATCATCGGGATGATCAGGCAGCCCAGGGCGAACGGCACGCGCCAGCCCCAGTCGGCGATCTCGGCAGCGCTCAGCCACTGGTTCAGGCCAAAGCCCAGGGCTGCGGCGACGACAATGGCCACCTGCTGGCTGGCGGACTGCCAGCTGGCATAGAAGCCCTTGCGCCCGGGCGTGGCCATTTCGGCCAGGTACACCGACACACCACCCAGCTCGGCACCGGCCGAGAAGCCTTGCAGCAGGCGCCCCAGCAACACCAGCGCCGGCGCCCACAGGCCGATGTTGGCGTAGCCGGGCACCAGCACGATCAACAGTGTGCCGCTGGCCATGATCGCCAGGGTCACGATCAAACCCTTGCGCCGGCCGACGTCGTCGATATAGGCGCCCAGCAGTACCGCGCCCAGCGGGCGCATCAAAAAGCCCGCGCCAAAGGCGGCGAAGGTCATCATCAGCGAGGCGAATTCGTTGGCGGCAGGGAAGAAGGCAGCGGCAATGTGGGTGGCATAGAAGCCGAACAGGAAGAAGTCGAACTGTTCGAGGAAGTTCCCGGAAGTAACCCGGAACACCCGACTGGCCTTGGAGGTGCCCGCAGGCGCCGGATGGGTAGGCAGACTCATGGTGTATCTCCAGCGTTTTTTAAAATTTGTAAGTGCTTGTTACACGGATTCTCGACCAAAGTGACGCCGGGGATAATCGTTGTTTTCTCATCAATTGATGCACATATGCGATCAATCCGTGGGCGAGGGTGGTATTGGCGGGCGGACTCGGGCATAACACCGGCCTGGGTTTTCAGCGGTCAGGGGCGGTCAAGCGATGGGTTTTCTAAAGCGGGTGAAGGGGCTTTTCGCCAAGCCTGAAGTGGCAGCACAGGCATGGCCGGGGCCGGCAGAAATCGACGAATTGCTCGCTTACCTGCCGTTGCTGTACCCGGGCGGGGGGGCGATCCGCACAAGCGAAGTGCATGGCGATAACCCGTGGCCGGTGTATGTGCCGGTGGTGACGGACTTCTTTGCCGTGCTTGCGCGTGACTGCTGGCAGGACCTGGGCTACAGCATCGAGGCCGGGCATGTGGTGCGCGATGACCCGGCACGCCTGGACCATGCGGATTTGGCCCAGTTACGCAGCCAGCTCACCTACTGCTGCCGGGGTGAGCGGTTTTGCGACGGGCACTGGCGCGCGATGATCGAGCAGGGGCATGTGCTGCGGATTCTGCAGCGGCTGGAGCAGTTGCGTTAGCAGGCCTGGCCCCATCGCCGGCAAGCCGGCTCCTACAGGTACAACACAACCCTGAAGGTTATACGGTCGATGTGGGAAGCGGCCTTGTGTCGCGATGGGCTGCGAAGCGGCCCCAAGGTCTAAGCCCTATTCGATATTGCCGGGGCTGCTGCGCAGCCCATCGCGACACAAGGCCGCTTCCCACAGGGCTTAGCGCAATCACCCGCTATGTGCCGCAGGCAATACAAGAATGCCTAAACCGGCTCGAACCGTTCACAGGTATCCATCCGCACACCACGCAAGCTAGCCGTGCGCTGATGCATGGCATGCAGCCCCTCGGCAAAGTAGCCGACCAGTGGCGCAGGGTGCCGAGCCAGTCGGGCGGGACCGCCCCGCGCAGCAGGGCATAGCCGTTTTGGTGCAGGTGGTCGCGGTCGATCATGGCAGGCCCGGTGGCTTGGTGGCATCGGGCCATGGTAGAGCGGCGGCAGGGGCAGGTAAACCTGTAGGTAGCGGCTTTAGCCGCGAATCAGGCGACGTGATGTATGGCACCGGCTGCGCCGGTGTTCGTGGCTGAAGCCGCTCCTACAGGGACCTTAAAACCTGTGGCTCAGAAGCTCGCCTTGAGCGCCTTGCGGTAAAAATCGAACGCATCCCGCGCGCCCTGGATGGCGGCTTCTTTCTGCGCGTCGGTGATGTCCAGCCCGTCCAGCAGGGCGACGAACTGGCGCCAGTGCAGGCCGCGGCCGTCCGGGTGGGCGGCCAGGTGGCGGGCGCCGTGGCTTTCGCTCAGGCCGATCAGCTGGCTTTGCTTGAACAGAAACGCCGCACCCAGGTTGGAGCCTTCGCTGCAGTACAGCCAGCCAATGGCGTGCCAGGCATCCGGCGGCTGCACCGCCTCAGGCTTGGCCGGCACGGCCAGGCCCAGGTCGCGCAGGTCGGCGCACACTGCCTGGTAGCGCGGCAGTTCGCGCAGGCCCGGCAGCAGCAGGTTCAGTTGCGCCTGTTCGTACAGCGCGTCGATGGCACCGTGGAACCTGTGCTGCAGGCGCAGGAAGCAGCCATAGCGCTCCAGGCTTTCGAACGGGCGGGCGCCCATCACCAGGTTGTCGACGCTGTCGTGGTCGCTGCTGGAGCCGGCTTTGAGTTGCTTGCTCAGGGGCAGTTCGGGGCTGGCTTGGAGAATCGCGTTCATGGTCAGGTTCCGGGCAATTTCAGGTTGCCAGCATGATGGTCAGCGCCAGCGTACAGGACAATTGGCGGTTCATTAAGAATGCTTAACCCGCTGCGTGTCGCGGCCCTTGTAGGAGCCGGCTTGCCGGCGATGAGGCCGGCCCGGCCAATCAAGGCCAACGCCATGTGCCGGGGCTTAGGGCCCTATCGCCGGCAAGCCGGCTCCTACAGGGGGTATGGCGTTAGAACGCCGACTCGCGAATCACCACCACCAGCGCCCGGCGCAGTGCCTGCAGCAGCGGGCTGCGTGCGCTGCCGGTGATGATAGCCGTGCCGCGCAAGGTCGTCAGGTCGCCGTCCAGCTGGCCCACCGGGCTGAGCAACACCCGGTACAGCGCCTGCTCGGGCTCGGGCACCTGCTGTTGGTCTAGCTTGGCGGCGATCGCGCCCTGGTACACCGAGGCCAGCTCCGGCGCCGAGGTGAGCTTGCGGGTGGCGGTCTGGCTGATGTCGTCCACCTTCAGCCGCAGCCGCGCGCGGCCGGCGTCCTCGGGCACGAACCAGGCCTCGGCGCCGGCTTGCAGGCGCTCGCGGTCGGCTTCGGTGACGAAGGCCTCCACCCGCAGCTTGCGCTCATCCACCAGGGTGCCCAGCCACTCGCCCGCCGGCAGCCATTCGCCCGCGGCCAGCGGTTCGGCCAGGTCGGCCAGGCGCCCGGCAAAGGGCGCGCGCACCTGCAACTGGGCCAGCTGGTCGTGCAGCGCCTGGCGCCGTTGCAGGGCAATGCGCAGCTCATCCTGGGCCACGGCCTGGCGCGCTGCCCCTTCGCTGGCGCGCACCTGCAGGCTGCCTTGCTGGCGCAGCAGGGCGATTTCCTGCTCGAGCCGCGCCAGGTCATGGGCCAGCTGCGGCGAGCTTAAGCGAAACAACGGCTGGCCGGCCTGCACCGGCTCGCCGGGGCGCGCCTCGATGGCCTGCAACTGGGCGTCGGCCGGGGTTACCAGAATGGCCTGGCGCTCGGCCCGCAGCAGCGCCGGGGCATCGATGCGGCTGCTCCAGGGCAGTACCGCCAGGGTCAGGCCCACGGTCAGCACAGCGGCGCTCATCAGGGTGTTGCGGTTCATGCGGTAGTCCTTGCGGCGTTGGTACCAGTGGCGCAGCTCCTGCCAGATCGGCCGCAGGATGAAGTGCACGATCTCGACCAGAAACAGCAGCACGCCGAGCAGCTTGAAGGCGAAGTGATAGACCAGCAGGGCGATGCCCATGAACAGGAAGAAGCGGTAAACCCAGGTGGCGAAGGCATAGCCCAGCAGTACCCGGTGCAGCCAGGGTTCGAAGTACTCCGGGCGCGGGTCGCCCAGGCCGAACAGCGCCTCGCGCAGGCGCCAGCGCGCCAGGGCGAAGGCGCGCTCCTGCAGGTTGGGCACATCCAGCAGGTCGGCGAACAGGAAGTACCCGTCAAAGCGCATCAGCGGGTTGAGGTTCACCGCCAGGGTGAGCATCCAGGTGGTGCTGGCCAGCATGAACGCAGCGCTGCGCAGCGGGCCGTCGGGCAAGAAGCTCCAGGCCAGGGTGGCCCAGGCCGCCAGGCATAGCTCCACACCCATGCCGGCGGCGCCGATGGCCAGGCGCTGGTGGCGCCGGGTCAGGCGCCAGGCACCGCTGGCGTCGGTGTACAGCACCGGCCACAGCACCAGAAAGGCCACCCCCATGGTCGGCACCCGGCAGCCGAAATGCTTGCACGCATAGGCATGACCGAACTCGTGCAGCACCTTGCTCAGGCTCAAGGTACAGGCCGCCAGCAGCGCGCCTTCCAGGCTGAAGAAGTGCAGAAAGGTGTGGGTGAAGCTGTCCCACTGGCGGGCCGCCAGGTACAGGCCCAGCAGCGCCGCCAGCAGGGTGGCGATGACGAAGCCCCGGCCGAACACCTGGCGCACCCGGCGCAGGGTGCGGGTCAAGAACGCATCCGGGCGCAGTAGCGGGATGCGGATCGACAGGTAGTTTTTCATCAGCCAGCCGGCCCAGCCGGTGGCCCCGGCTTCGCTGCGCTGGCGCAGTTCGTCCATGGCGGTTTCGCCGGCCACGTCCACCAGTTGCTGGGCCCGCAGAAACTGCGCGAACTGCTCCACCTCCTGGCTTTGCATGGCCAGGGTGGTGGACTGGCTGACGGCTGAGGCCACCGCCTCGGCGCTGCCTCTGGGCCAGTGGCTGAGCATTTCGGCCTCGGGCCAGCCGATGCGGTAGAAGCGTCCGCGCGCCGGGTCTTCGAGGGTCCAGCTGGGCGAGCCGTCCCGCGAACGCGGGCCGGGGTGCAGGCGCAGGCTGCGGCGCAGCACGGGCAGGCGCGCCTGGCCAGGCGGCAGGGGCAGGGCAGCTGCGTCCATCACCACCCCAGGTACACACGGGCTGCAGCCAGCGGCCGGCGCAGCAGGTAGTTGAACAGCAAGGTGCGTTCGCCATACAGCTTGGCGGTACCCTTCAGGCCCACCCGCAGGCGCGCATCGTCTTCGCTGAAGGCCGCTTGCAGGCGATAGGCCATGGTCCCGTCGCTACCCGGTGTGGCGCGGTAGCCGTGGCGCTGCAGGGTGGCCAGCAGCGGGCTGCCGGGCTGGCTGTTGAGGAACAGGCGTACCTGGGCGCCGGGTGCCAGGGCGATGGCGTCAGCCACCGGCAACTGCACCTCCAGGCGTGCATCGTGGGGGTCGGCCACCTGCATGATGCGCTCGCCCAGTGACACCGGGCGGCCGATCCAGTCGCTGGGGTCGTCGAAAATCGCCACGCCGTCACGCGGGGCCAGCATCAACGAACGCTCAAGGTTGCCCTCCAGGTAGTCGACATCGGCACGGGCCTGGTCACGGCGGGTCTGCAACTCGGCCAGCTGGGCCTTGGCGCGTTCATCGAACAGCGCCTGCTGGCGTGCCTGGCGCAACTGCGCCTCGGCGGCGGTGAGGGTTTGCCGGGCGCTTTCCAGGCGGCTGTCCAGCTCGCGGCGGTCCAGTTGCACCAGCGGTTCACCCTGGCGTATGGCCTGGTTGGGCTGCACCAGAATGCGCTCGACCACCGCCTGCAACGGCGCGCGCAGCACCGCAGGCTCTCGGGCGACGATCTCGCCGGGGGCGAGCACGCTCTGGCGCACCGGCAACAGGGCCAGCACCAGCAGCGCGGCAACGATGGCCAGCACGGCCTTGCGCGGGCGATGGCACAGGCGCTGCAGCAGAGGTTTACGGCGGCTGCCCTGCAGGCCGGCCCAGGCGTGGGCGCTGGCGTCCTGCAACAGTTGCAGCAGGGCCAGCTCGGCGGTGCCGGGGGCGCGCTGGCAACTGAACAGCAGCGCCCCCAGCCATTGCCCGTCGCGCCGGCGCAGGGGTAGCCACAGCAACTGCGCGGCCAGGTATTCCGGCCACTGGCTGCGCTCTTGCGCTGGCGCATCGGCGCTGCTCAGTACCCGCGTTTCACCCGCCCAGGGCTGGGTTTGCCAGTGTTCGCACAGGCGCCCAAGCCACAGCACGAAGGGCGCATTGGCCTCGACCTGCGACAACCCCGAGCAGTGGCTCACGCCCGCGCCGCCGGCCTGCCACAGCAGGGCCTCCTGGTAGTCGAACAGCTGGCGGCTGTCGTTGACCAGCAAGAAGCCCAGGCCGCTGAGGTCGGCTTCGCCGCGCACCCGCCGCTCCAGTTGCAGCAGCAGCGCCATGCGCTCGGCGCGCTTGTCCCGCGGCGGCGTCACGGCAGCGTTCACGAACCGGCCCCCGGCGGCGCCAGCAGCGCCACGCCGCTCATGCCCGGCAGCAGCGCCGAGGTGTCGCCGGTAATGCGCGCGAACACCTTAAGCGACTGGCTGACCGGGTCGATGGCCGCGCCCAGGCGTTCAACCTGTGCGCTATAGCGCTGGCCGGTTTCATCAAGTTGCACCGCGAAGGCCTGGCCGGGCTTGAGCCAGCCCAGCCAGCTGGAGGGCACGATCAGCTCCAGCTGGTACACGCTGTCGTCATAGATGGCCAGCAGCTCGGTGCCTTCGGCCACGTGCTGCCAGCGCTGCACCATGCGTTGCGACACGCGCCCGGCAAACGGTGCGTTGAGCGTGCAGCGCCCGAGCATGGCCCGGCCCACGCCGCTTTCGGCCTGGGCAATGGCCATGTCGGCGCGGGCCTGGGTGACCTCGCTCTGGCTGATCGACTCCAGCGCATCGAGCTTGCGCGCCACTTCGAGCTTTTTCTGCGCCCCGGCCAGCGCCGCCTGGCTGCGGCTAAGCTGGGCTTTTTGCACCGAGCAGTCGAACGCCGCCAGGCGCTGGCCCTGCTTGAAGGTATCGCCTTCCTTCACGTCCAGCTCCACCAGCTTGCCGCCGATCTCGCTGGACAGCACGGTCTGGCGAATCGGGCTGAGCTGCACGCGCAGCTCGCCGTTGTCGCCTTCGGCCTGGGCGCGTTCGGCAGCCACCGCCACCAGGATCGCCAGCACGGCGGCCCACTTGCGTTGCCTAGCGGCCATTGACGTGCTCCACCGGTACCAGCTCGGCGCCGCGCAGCGAGCCGAGGCTGTCCCACATGTCCAGGCGCACCACTTGCCGTGGTGCCGGTGGCGGGGCGAGTGGGGCGGGGGCTGCCAGCGTCTTGGCGTAGGCCAGTTGCTGCGCGGCGGCAACGCCGGCCGGTACGCTGCCCTGGCCCTGGTTCAGGCGCACGCTGTTGGCGGCGATGGCCTGGCTCAGTTGGGCGATGCCGGCACCGGCGATGCGCTCGGGCAAAGGGTCCAGCCCGGCGGCCTGGTACACCGCGCCATGGGCCACCTGCAGCTCGGCGTAGGCACGGTCGCGGGTGCGTGTGGCCAGCACGGTCTCGGTGGCGGTGCGTACCCGCTCCAGGCGGCTTTGCGCCTGGCTGGCGTAGGCCCGCTCGCTTTGCTGGTAGATGCCGCGCTGCACCTGTTGCAGCTCGCTTGAGCGCTCGTACACCTGGCTGGAACGCTGGAACTCGCGCCAGGCCACGTTCACCTGGGTCAGCACGGCCATGCGCATGGCCTGGCGGCGCAGCTCGGCCAGTTGCTGGCGGCTCTCGCCGGTTTTTTTCACGGTGGGGTAGGCCAGCACGTTGAGCAGGTTCCAGCTGACTTGCAGGCCGGCGTCGGCCCAGTGGTCGTTGACCAAAAAGCTGTTGCTGTCGTAGTTGCCGCCGACGAACAGGTTGGCCCCCGGCAGCAGCTTGAGCAGCGCGGCGCGCGATTCGAGCACGGCATTGCGCGCCTGGTAGCTTTCGCTGCGGATTTCCGGGCGCTGGATCATCGAGGTGACTTCCAGGTCGGCCAGGTTGTAGGCCAGGGCCGGGCGCGCATAGCTGCTCTCGGCGGGCGCGGCCAGGCTGAAGGCGGTGTTCGGCGGCAGGTTCATCAGGCTTGCCAGGCGCGCCTTGGCCACCGACAGCTCGCCGTCCACCACCTCCAACTGGCGGATCATCTCCAGCAGGCTCTTCTGGTAGCGCAGCGAATCGATCGGCGCCTGCAAGCGCTGGCGCTCGCCCTCGCGGGCCTGCTCCAGGGCGCCGCGGGCATCGCTCAGCGCTTGCTGCACCTGGGGTTGCAGGCGCTCGGCGCCGGCCGCCTGCCAGTAGGCTTCGCGCACCTGCTGGACGATGTCGGCGACCACCTTGCGGCGGGTTTCCTCGGCGGCCAGCACCTTGTTGGCCTGGGCCTTGGCGCTGAAGTAGCTGACGCCGAAGTCGAGCACGTTCCACGACAGGCGCAGGCTGGCATCGCGGCTGCTGCGGTCGCTGCTGGTGGAGGGCTCCAGCGACTGCTGGCCGGTGGTCACCGACTCGCTGGACGAGCCTGCCACGTTGTCGCGCCCGCGCCAGCCGGCGTTGGCCGCCAGCTGCGGCAGCAGGCTCAGGTTGGCGCTGCTCAGGGTGTTGTCCTCCAGCTGGCGCTGCATCAGGCCCACGCGCTGCTGCAGGTTGTACTTCACGGCGCGGGCCATGGCTTCTTCCAGGCTGATCGGCCGGGTGACCGGCTCTTGCGCGGCGAACATGCTCTGGCGGTCGGCGTCGGACTCGGCCAGGCGCTGCTCGGTGCTCATCGGCTCGGGCTTCACGGCGCAGGCCGACAGGCCCAGGGTGGCGCAGGCGATGGCCAGGCGCAGGGAGACGCGGTTGAAAGTCGTGCGGGTCATTTGGTCATGCGTCCTTGATGCATTCAGGCAATGTGTTGGAAGTCGTCGTTGGCCCATTCGCCCAGCTGTTGCAGCAGGTCCATGGCTTCGGTGTACAGGGAGCCGCTGGCCTGCTGGCCGAGCTGCTGGCTGAGGGTTGCCGGTGCCTCGGCGGTGTCGGCGCGGGCCGGCTCCTGGCCCTGGGCGCGAATGTGCAGCGGCACGCGCTGTTCGCGGCCGTCGGCATCGCGCAGCACCAGGCTCAGGCGCACCTCGCCGTGGCGTTGCAGGTGGCGGCTGTCGATGCGGATTTCGCCGCTGCGCGCGTCAAAGGCGGCCCAGCTGGGCAACGGCAGGCCGTTGGCCAGGGTCACCCGCTGCACGCTGGCGCCGTCGGCGATCTCCAGTGGCATGCGCAGGCTGACCCAGCGGCCATCGTGGTTGCCCAGCTCGACCTCGGCGCGCAGGGTCTTGCCGTCGAAGCGCATCTGCTCGTTGACTTCGCCCTGGAAACCGGTGTCGGTGACGATGCGGTCGGCGTTGGCCAGTTGTGCGGCAAGGGTGCCGCGGTTGCTGGCCAGGCCGCTTTCGTCGAGGCTGCTGTGGCGCACGCTGTCGACGGCGCTCTGCATGGCCGGTTCGCTGGTGATCTGCAGCGCGTCGGGTGCAGCGTCCTCCAGCTCGAACGGCGAGTTGCTGGCGGCCAATGGCAGGGCGGTATTGCCGGCTGCGTTGATCACCGGCGTCACGCCGTCGTTGCTGGCCGGGCGCGCCACCACCAGGGTCAGGGTGACCTCGGTGACGCCGCCCTGGCCGTCGTCGGCGCGCAGGGTGATGCTGAAGCTGCCGGCGCTGGACGGGGCGGTACCGCTGAAGGTGTGGCTGCCTGCGTCGAAGCTCAGCCATTCGGGCAGCTCGCCGACCACGCTCCAGGTCAGGTTGTCGTCGTTGGCATCGCGGAACAGGCTGTCCGGCACCTGCACTTCGTACGGCTGGCCGATGTTCACGCCGGGCAGGTGGTAGCCGGCATCGGCCACCGGTACGGCGTTGGCCACTGCCAGCTCCAGCACCAGGGTGGTGGACTTGCCGCTGGCGTCGGTGGCTTTGATGGTCAGGCTCAGGCTGCCCACCTCGCGCGGCGCGGTGCCGGACAGGGTGCGGGTGGCCGGGTTGAAGGACATGCCGGCGGGCAGGCCTTCGATGCTGTAGGTGAGTGCTTCGCCCTCGGGGTCGCGGAACAGGTCGGCGGGCAGCTGCAACTGGTAGCCGGTGCCGGCAGTGGCCGGGGCGAGGCTGTAGTCGCTGTAGGCGTCGTTGAGCACCGGTGGCTGGTTCGGCGGCAGCAGGGTTACGTCGATATTGAAGCTGTTGCTGTTCAGCGCATCGCCGATACTGCCGTCGTTCAGCACCAGGGTCAGCGCATGGCTGCTGGCCTGGGCCGGGGTGTCGGCGCTGCTGGTCCAGCTGAGCTGGCGTACCAGGGCGGTGACCTGGGCCCGGGTCAGGGCGGCGGTGAAGGTGAGGGTGGTGACATTGCCGTCGCGCACCAGGGTGGCTACCACGTTGCCGTCCAGCAGTACGTTGTTGCCATCCAGGCTGTAGGCGCCGCCGGCCAGCAGGCCGATGCTGTCGCTGGCCTGGCCGCTGATGCTCAGGCTGGCGCCCTGGTAGTTGTTGGCAGCGTCCAGCTCGGGGTCGCTCAGGGTGATGCTGGGGGCCAGTGGCAAGGGTGTGCGGTCGTCAGGGTCGAGGCTCGGGCCGTCCTTGGCTTCGCTGGCCAGCACGCTGGCATCGCTGCCCAGTACCAGCACGCCATTGTCGGTCACCAGCAGTTGCGCGGCGCCGCTCACTTGCAGCGTGCCGGTCAGGGCATCGGTGGCGGTGAGGTAGCGATTGACCGTGCCGTCCTGCAGGGTGACGAACAGCTGCGCGCCATCGGCCGAGAGGGCGATGTCGGTCACTGTACCGGTGCCTGCCAGGGTGCCCTGATAGGTCAAGGTGTTGCTGGCGGCGTCGAAGCTGTAGCGCAGCACCTGGCTGGCGGTGGCTACATAAAGGGTCTTGCCGTCGGCGCTGACGCTGAGCTGCTTGAGGCCGCTCAGGGCCGCGTCGGCTTCGCGGCTCAAGGCCACTTGCGTGTAACTGCCGTCGCTGCCTTGGCGGTACACCAGCAGGCTCGAACCATTGCCGGTATTGGTGACCACGAACAACAGGTCGCCGCGGCTGACGATCTCGCTGGGCGCCCACATGAAGGGCTTGCCCCACATGTCGGAGGGCAGGCTGTCGGCTGCGCCGAGCTGCCCGTTGGCGGTATCGCGACTGAACAGCAGTACGGTGTAGCCGTTGCTCACGAACAGGGTCTTGCCGTCGGCCGACAGGCTGATGTCGTTCAGGTTGCTGAAGGTATCGCCGTCGGTCTCTGGGTTGCCGCCGAGGGTGGCCTGCAAGCTCAGGCTGCCCTGGGCATCGACGCTGAAGCACAGGATGGCGCTGCCGTCGCTGCGCAGCGCGTACAGGCTCTTGCCATCGGCAGACAGCTGCATCTTGCCGATGCCGCTTTCCAGGGTTTGCGTGCCGAGGTGGGTCAGGGCGCCACTGTCGTCGCGGCTGAACAGGGCGATATGGCCCTGGCCGTCGGTGATGTACACCCGCAGGCCATCGGCCGATACCACGCTGCCGGTTGCGCTGGCCAGGCCATAGGCGGAGAGGTTCAGGTCCTGCACGCGCTCCAGGTCGCCCATCGACAGCAGCGGGTCGTTGCCCAGTACCGGCGCGTCGTTGACGGCGCTGATGCTGACAGTCAGCGCCAGGCTTTCAGTGGGCTCGCCGCGCTGGTCGGTGAGGCGGATGGTCACCGCAACGCTTGCCACTGGCGCATCGCTGCTGTTGGCGTAGGTGATCTGGCGCAGGGCGTTGTTCACGTCGGCGGTGGTCGGGGTTTGCCCGGCGGCATCGCTGAAACGCAGGGTCAGCACGCCATCGTTGACGGTCAGGGTGCCGATGACCTTGCCGTCCTTGACCAGGTTGCCCTTGCTGTCCAGGCTCAGGCCGTTGCCCTCCTTGAACCCGAGCTGGTCGGCACTGCTGTGGCCCGCGCCGAGGGTGACGCTGAGCACGGCGCCGTCGTAGTTGCCTTTGCCTGCGTTGAAGGCGTCCATCTGGGTGTCGCTGATGGTGGCGCCGGGGGCCAGGTAAACCGGCGCGGCCTGCTCGGTGTAGCCGATGCTGCTGGCACCGCCCTCGAGGGTAGGTGCGGTGTTGGCGGCAAGGGCTTTATCCAGGGTGACCACGGCCTGGCTTTCGGCCTTGCCCAGGTCGGCGCCGCCACCGGTGTCGCGCACACTCAGGGAAATGGTGCGGGTGCCTTCTACGGGGCTGGCGCTGTTGCTGTAGGCGAGGCTGTTGGCCATGTCCTGGGCGCGCTGGGCATCGCCCATGACATAGAGCACCAGCTGGGTGCTGGTCGCGCCGCGGATGATCAGGTACAGCTGGCCGCTGGCGGAGGTCTGCTGGCCGCTGGTCCGGTTGCTGAGGTAGATCTTGCCGCCGTCGACGCTGATGATGTCGTTATCGTTGACAGCGTCCAGGGTCAGTACCAGTTGCCAGACCTTTTGGCCAGCCTCGATCACGTCGATCTTGGTGTTCTCGAACAGCTTCACCGGCTCGCCTTCGGCATTGAAGGTGGGCTTGAGGCCCTCGGTGCTGACCACCGGGGTGTCGTTGACCGCGATCAGGTTCACCTCCACCAGGCGGCTGTCGCTGTAACCGTCGCCATCGTTGAGCTGCATGCTCAGGGTGGTGCTGCTGGCCGGGTCATTGCTGGTGTTGTTGTAGGCGATGCTGCGCAGCACCAACTGGGCGTTGGCCTGGCTGACGCTGGCGATGAAGGTCAGGGTCAGCACACCGTTGCTGTTGGCAAAGGTCGCGATTGGCTGGCCGTTCAGCAGTACCTGGCCGTTGCTGTCCAGGCTCAGGCCGTTGCCGGCAAGCAGGCTGAACACGTCTTCGGGGTCGGCACCGCCGTCGCGCTGGATGACGATGCTGGCGTTGTTGTAGTCGCCCGCACCGCCATTGAGGGCATCGAGTTGCGGGTCGTGCAGGGTGCCATCGGGCAGCACTGCGACGGCATCGCCGCCTTCGGTGAAGGTCGAGGGCTGGGTGACCAGGTTGATCACCATCACGCTGCCGGTTTCATCGGCGATGCTGGTCAGGTACAGCTGCTTGCCGTCTTCGCTCAGGGCGGCGCCGGTCACGGTGGCGCGCACCAATTGCGGGATGTCGAAGGCGCGGCTGGCGCCCAGGGTGCCATCGGCCTTCAGGCTATACATCGCCACCTTGTCGGCGCCGACCGCGATCAGCGCAGTGCCGTCGGCGCTGGCCAGCAGCTGGCTCGGCTTGCTGGCCAGGGTGACGGCGTCGGCGTTGACGGTGAGCTTGCCGTCGGTGGCGATCTTCAGGCTGTAAAGCGTTTTGTCGTCGGTGACGTACAAGGTCTTGCCGTCCGCCGACAGCACCAGGGCGTCGGTGTAGTGGGCGCTGGCGCTGCTGCCAGCCAGGTGCTCGACCAGGGTCAGGGCGCCGTTGTCGGCCACCCCGTACACGCTGACCAGCGAGCTGCCACCGCTGTTGCCGACATACAGGTACTTGCCGTCGGCCGACAGTTGCAGTTGGGTGAATGCCGTGTTGCTGTCGCCAGGCGTGAGGGTGGCGCCCTGGCTCCAGACCGAGCCGGTACGGGTGAACACGCTCAGGCTGGTGCCGTTGCTCACGTAGGCGGTGTTGCCCTGGATCAGCACCCGGTCGATGGCGTCGAGGTTACCGCTAAAGGTGCCCTGGGCGGTCAGCGCGCCGCTGTCGGCATCGCGGCTGAACAGCGCGATGCGGTTGTCGGCGGTGCTCAGGTAAACGCTCTTGCCGTCGGCCGACAGCGCCAGGCGCGTGGTAGCGCCGGCCAGGCCGTTGTCGGCGCTGGCATCGAGGGTGTCGCGCAGGGTCAGGGTGCCGTCGGCGTTGCGGGTGAGTACGTACAGGGTGCTGAAAGTGACCTGGCTGCTGGAGTCGGTGGCCGGGTCATAGACAAAGTCGGTGGTGCTGCGCAGCACATAGACCTGATCACCGACGCTGACCACGCTGTCGATGCCTTTGTAGCCGTCGGGCCAGTTGTCCCACTGGATCTTCTCGACCAGCTCCAGGGTGCCAGGGTCGGAGCCCAGCACCGGGCTCTGCCGGGTGACGGTCACCT
The DNA here is from genome assembly GCF_019139895.1 of Pseudomonas fakonensis. GTDB lineage: Bacteria > Pseudomonadota > Gammaproteobacteria > Pseudomonadales > Pseudomonadaceae > Aquipseudomonas > Aquipseudomonas fakonensis. The sequence goes on from NZ_CP077076.1 coordinate 2,338,688, forward strand.
CGGCGCTGAAGGTGGTGGTGGCGGTGTCGCTGCCACCGTTGGCGGTGCCGCCGCTGTCTTTGACTGCGCTCAGGCTGATGCTGCGCACGCCCAGGGTGGCGCCTTTGCTGTCGGTGTTGGCGTAGCGCGCACCATCGACGACCGCAGCCGCCGCGCTGGCGCTGATGCCGGCGGTGCTGCCCAGCACCACGGTGGCGGTGCCGTCGCTCAAGCTGACGGTGTAGCTCAAGCCGCCGGCGGTGATGCCGCTGCCGGCCACCAGGGCGATCTGGGTGCCATCCAGCAGCAGGGTTTCGCTGGCGCCGTCCTTCACGCCGCTGACGCTGAAGGTCAGGCTGGTGATGGTCTGCCCGGCTTCCACTGCATCGATGGCGCTGGCGTCGAACAGCTTCACGCTGTCCTTGCCCGGCTCCTGCTGGCTGTCCACCGGGGTAGTGCTGACCACCGGCGCGTCGTTCACTGTGGCGACCTGCACCACCAGCTCGCGGCTGGTGGTGCCGCTCTTGTAGTCGTCCTGGAAGGTCAGCTTGAGGCTGATGCTGGCTTCGGGGTCGTTGCTGGCGTTGGCGTATGAGATCTGGCGCAGCACTTGGTTGGCCACCGCCTTGGTGGTGTCGGCGGTGAAGGTGACGGTGAGCTTGCCGTCGACACGGGTGATGGTGGCGATGGTGCTGCCGTTGAGCTGGATCTGCTCGCCGCTGCGGGTCAGGCCATTGCCGGTGGTGAAGTCGAACAGGTCGTCGGGGTTGGCGCCGCCGTCGCGTTCCAGGGTGATTACCGCGCCGTTGTAGTTGCCGGCGCCGCTGGCCAGGGCGTCGAGTTCGGCGTCGGACACGCCGAGGTTGGCGCCGGGGTGGATCACGCTGGCCTGGCCTTCGGTGTAGTCCAGCTGGGCGGCGTCGGAGATGCTGATGGTGCCCAGGCCGCCTATGGTGAAGAAACCACCGCCGTAGATCGATTCACCGTCCGCCGACACTGCCATGCGGTAGGCACGGCCGCTGGTGCCGGTGATTTCCTTGACGAACACCGGGACGCCGTCGTCGCCGAGGCTGTAGATGCGCAGGGTGGCCGAATTGGTGCCGGCGAACAGCGTCTTGCCGTCGGCCGAGAGCGCGACGCCCCAGGTCTGGGCCGCTGTAGCGGCGGTGTTGACGAACACCAGGCTGTTGCTGGCGCTGTCGTAGTGGAAGGTACGGATACCATTGGTACCGGCGGGCACGTAGATGTAGCCGCTGTCGGAAACCACCAGGTCGCGCATGGTGGTATTCAGGCCGTTGCCGGTGATCTGCGCGGTGCGCGTCAGCCCGCCTGCGCCATCCGGTTCGTAGACCACCAGGATGCTGGTGCCGATCACGTACACGTTGCCCTGTGCGTCGGCCTTGACGGCGTAAGCGGTGTTGAAGGTGCTGTCGGTGATCAACGTCGCTGCCGACAGGCTGCCATCGCCATTGGCGGCGAAGCGCAGCAGGGTGTTGCCGGCCACGGCGTAGAGGGTGCCGTCGGCGCCCACGCTCATCTGCTTGATCTGTGTGGCACCGGCGTCGAGGCTCTGGCCGCTGGCGCTCAGGCTGCCATCGGCATTGACGTCGAACACGCTGACTGCGTAATTGCCGCCGGCGGCTTTCTGGCCGACCACGTACAGCTGCTTGCCGTCGGCCGAATAGACTGCCGATGCCGCATTCTTCAGGCCGTCCACCTCGACACCGTTGCTGGCATCGCCATCGTCGGCAGTACCCTGAACGATACGCTGCACCAAGGTCAGGGCACCGGTATCCAGGTTGCGGCTATACACGTACAGCGTGCTGTTGCCACTGGGGACGATGGTGTGCCCGCCCGAGCCACTGCCCAGGACAAATACAGTGCGCCCGTCGTCGGAGACTTCCACACTGTAGACATAGTCGCCGAAACCGCTGAGCCCGCCGTTGTTGGTGTACACCAGGGTGCTGCTGTCCACGCTCAGCACCGGCTTGCTGTTGTCAGCCTCGGCTTGGGAAATCACCCGCAGGGTCAGCTTGGTGCTGGTGGAGGCGCCGGCACTGTCGGTGACGGTCACTTCGATGGTGTATTCACCGGTCGCGCTGGTGTCGCCGGTGAGGGTGCGGGTGGCGGGGTCGAAGGTGACGCCCGTGGGCAGGTCGTCGACGCTCCAGGTCAGGGTGTCGCCGTAGCCCTGGTCCTTGTCGCTGAACAGCGCCTGGTCAAGTGTGACGCTGTTGCTGCCCACGTTGAGTAGCACGGTGTCGGCAGCGCTGCTGTTGTGCTCGGGGGGGCGGTTGGCGATCTGCTCGACGTCCAGGGTCAATTCCACCGAGGCGCTCTGGCCGCTGGCGTCGGTGGAGGTGACCACGATGTCGAACGCGCCGGTGGCGGTGGTGGTGCCGCTGATGGTGCGGGTGACGCGGTCGAAGCTCAGGCCGTCGGGCAGGCCGCTGACGCTCCACACCAATGCGTCGCCGTCAGCGTCGCTGAACAGGTCGGCTGGCAGCACGGTGCTGTAGCCAGTCTCGCTGGTGGCCTTGGGCGGCACGTAGCTGCCGGCGTTGCCCACCGGCACGCTGTTGGCGCGCAGGGTCAGGCTGAGCACGCCGCTGGCCAGCAGGCCGTCGCTGATGCTCACCTGCAAGGTCATCAGGCTGCCGGGGGTGGTGCCGCTGGCGGCGCTGTACGTGAGTTGTTGCAGCACCTGGTTGGCCACGGCCTTGCTGGTGTCGGCGCTGAAGGTGACGGTGAGGGTGCCGTCGGCGGCCACCGTGAAGCTGGCGATGATGCTGCCATCGCGCTTGATTGTGCTGCCGTCCAGGGTCAGGCCGTTGCCTTCGGCCAGGCCGAAGCTGCCGCCGGTGACACTGGGGTCGACGCTGATGCTGGCGCCGTTGTAGTTGTCCAGGCGGTCGAAGTTCGAATCCTTGAAGCTCAGGTCTTCGCCGAACCGGGTCGCCTGGCCCAGGTTCAGGCTTTGCACGCTGCTGTAACGGGTGACGTTGTCGCCGGCTACCAGCACCGAACCGTTGCCGGACACGGCAATGTCCTTGCCGCTGGTGTTGCCCTGCACGCTGGCCTGCAGGGTGAGGTTGCCGCTGCTGTCGATACTGTAGCTGCGCACCGTGCCGTCGCTGCTGGAGGCATACAACAAGCTGCCATCGGCGCTCATGGCCAGGCCATTGACGTCGCTGGCGGCGATGCTGGCGATGCGGGTCACCTCGTCGGCCTCATAGCGCAGGATGACGATGCTGTCCTTGCCCGGGTCGGCGATGTACAGGTACTTGCCGTCGGGGGAAATGGCCAGGGCATCGCGGGTGCTGTCGGCGGTCAGGCCGCTGAGCACCAGCTGGTTGAGCAGCACCAGCTTGCCGTCGCTGCTGTGCTGGTACACCGCCAGGGTGGGCGAGGCGTTGACGCCGACGCCGGTGTAGAGGATGAACACCCGGTCGTCGCTGGTGATGATCTGCCCGCCACGGCTGTTGCCGTTCTCGATGGCGCGGGTGAGGTAGCTGAGGGCGCCGGTCTCCTGGTTGCGGGTGTACACCACCACGTCGTTTTGCGCGGTGCCGGCGTACACATAGCGGCCGTCGGCAGAGATCGCCAGGCCGCCGCTGGTGTTGCCGTTCTGGGTGGCCACCGCCACCGCCGAGGTGATCTTGCCGTCGGCATCCACGCTCAGCTGCATGATGCTGGTGCTGCCGGAGCTGGTGTAGATCGACTTGCCATCGCTGCTGATCACCAGGTCCGCGATGTTGCCCAGGCTTGCGTTGCTGTAGGTCTGCAGGCGGGTGAGGGCGCCGCTTTCATCTACCGAGAACACTTGCAGGGCATTGCCACCGGCGACATAGGCAAAGCGCCCGTCGGCCGACCACACCACGTCGCTGCCGTTGCCGATGCCAAGGTCCGCCGGGGTGTAGGTTTCGCGGCTGTCCAGGCCGCCGCTGTCGCTGAGCACCGGGGCCACGTTGACCTGGTTGTCGAGGGTGACGCTGGCCTTGATGGCGGACAGGTCGGTGCTTTGCCCGCCGCTGTCGGTGAGGCTTTTCAGGGTGATGCTGACGGTACCGCTGTCGACGCTGTTGTCCAGCACCTGGTAGCTGAGGTTGTCGATCAGGGTTTGCGCCCGCGCGGCGGTGGGCGCCTGCACGCTGGCCTGCAGGTTGATGGTGACGGTGCTCACGCCGTTCTCGACGCTGACCGACCAGGAGTAGCCGTTGGCTTGGGTGAAGCCGCTGCCGTTCTGCAGCACGATCTGCTCGCCATCGATCACCAGGGCCTGGTTGCTGCCGCTGCTGCTGACCTGCAGGGTCAGTTCGGTGGGCGCCTGGTTGCTGTTGTCGAGGGTGACCTTGACGTTGTCGAACAGGTTCACCGGCCCGAAGCTGTCGGTGCTGTCCTTGATGGTCACCGTGCTTTTGGTCGGGGTGGCCTCGGTACCGGGCGCGGTGGCGCTGGCATCGACCTTGGCGGCCACGTCGGCGGCAGTGGCGACGGCCGCGGCATCCAGCAGGATGCGCGGCTCCAGGGCCAGCGCCAGGCGGGCGCGCGGGGTACGGTTGCGGGCGTTCGGGGTGGTGGTCATGGGTTCGAAGTCCTGTCGATGAATGCGGGCGCGGCCTTGGGTCACTCGACCAGGCGGGCGTAAAACTCGTGCTTGATCTTGTCGGCGATGTCGTCCAGCAGGTGCTGGATCTGCTCCTGGCCTTCGTTGAAGGTGGGGGCGTTGGCGAAGGTCATGCTGCCGCCGCCCTGGGCGCAGGTTTGCAGGGGGATGCCGGCCACCCGGTCGAACAGCTGGCGGCCGAAGTCCTGCGGGTCGCCCGGGCGTACGCCGATGAAGTGGAACTTCAGGTGGCGGCTACGGAAGCTGTCGCACAGGTCCTGAAAGCGCCGGCTGGCGGTGGCGGTGCCGCCCGGGTCGTTGTTGCCGTTCTGCACCGCTTCGCCGACCTTGCCGGCGTTGTAGGCGTCGGTGTCGAACCAGTCGCCGGTGGTGTTGGCCAGCATCACGATGATCTTGGCGTTCTGCGCCTTGTCGCTGTCGGGGAAGTCCAGCGGCAGTTCGCTGTCGCCCCAGCCGGCACTGCCGCGCATTTCGGGGGACAGGGCATGGCCGGCCCAGCCCATGCCGATGGCGTAGTTGGTGTTGAAACCGGTGCGCATCTCGTCAAGGCGGTCCTCGACCTTTTTCAGCTGGTTGGTCAGCGGCAGCAGCGCGGCGCGCGGGCAGCCGACGTTGCCGATGATGAAGCGGGTGTCGTTGACCCCGGTGGCCTGGCCGAAGTCAGGGTTGGGGCCGGTCCAGCTGATGCTCGGCTCCAGCGGGTGGTTCTCGGGCAGGTCGTGGCGGTAGTACACGCGGGTGAACTGGCCGGTGGGGGGCTGATCCCAGTAGTACACCTGGCCCGGGTACATGCCGCGGTTCATGCACAGGCGCTCGGTGCGCGGGTCGGGCATGCGCCCGTCGGACAGGTCGCGGATGCCGGTGCGCCACAGCGAGGTCAGCTCGACCGGACGAATGGCCGCGGCGGTGGCCCAGCGGCGCAGGCGCCCGGTGTCGTCGGGGTCGTATACGTTGACCACCTGGCTGAACGGCACCAGCGACAGCCAGATGCGTTTTTCGCTGTTCTCGTCATCGTCCAGCAACTGCCCGGCGAAGCGCTTGAACATCTGGCGCAGGGCAGCCAGCTCGGTGGGGCCTTCGGAATCGGTGTTGGGCAGCACGATGGCCACTTCGGTGGAGCGCGCCACTACCTCGACGGTGGAGTGCACGCGCATGTCCTTGACCTCGCCGCCGAGCAGTTCGGGGTCGGCCTTGAAGCGCACTTCGACCTTGTAGCGGATACGTTCGTCTTCGCCGGTCTGTTCTTCGAGCTCGACGCTGTCGCGGTTGATCTGGCTGGCCAGGCTGGTGTCCATGCCGAGGTTGTTGACCACGTAGCCGTAGGCCAGCTCGCGCAGCACGGTGGGCGATTTTTCGTTTTTCATCAGCCGCTCGTTGCCCACTGCCATGGCGGCGGCGTCGGTGGCGCGCTTGACCTGGGCGGCGTTGCTGGTCATGCGGTTGGTGTCCAGGGCATAGGCGGTGGCAAGCAGCGCGCCGCCCAGGGCCAGGACCATGAACGGCGCAATGCTGCCGCGTTGGCGGTGGCGGGCGGCGGTCATGGTTTTTTTGCGGGAGAGCATGGGCGTCGGGGCATCCGGGGTGGCGTGGCAGGGGGATCACGCGGGATGCAAAGATAAGAATAATTCCCAATATCGCTCAATGGGCGGTTTATTAAGAATGCTTAAGGGTGGGGGTTGAGGGGGGGCTGAAAGGTGTTCGCCATGGCCCTTGCAGCGCCTGTGATGTGCTCGCCACAACCCTTGCAGCGCCTATCAGATCGAGCGCCGCCCGCGCGGCGCTTCGCGGCACAAGGCCGCTCCTACAGTTTGTTTCGGGCCAGTTATGCCTGTGCAAGTACCGGCGCCTGCCTTGGTGCATGCCTTGAGTCATGTGGAGCGGCGGCAACGCCCACGCTGAAACCGCGTCGTACCAACAAGGCGGACCAGGTGATGGCACAGGAGAGACTGGCCCGAAACAAATGTGGGAGCGGGCTTGTCCCGCGATGCGCCGCGCGGGCGGCGCTCGATCTGATAGGCGCTGCAAGGGTTGTGGCGAACACCTGGCAGCCCTGATGCGGTTACCGTGAAAGGGCCTAATGCCCTGCGCGAGCAACGTTCTTGTGTTACCTGTACCGTCCTCATCGCCGGCAAGCCGGCTCCTACAGGTACAACGCAAACCTGAAGGTCATGCGATCCCTGTGGGAGCGGCTTTAGCCGCGAAGCAGACAACGCGGTGGATGGCACCGGCTTCGCCGGTGTTCGCGGCTGAAGCCGCTCCTACAGCGACCGCAGAGCCTTGCAACTTGCGCTGTACCTGTAGGAGCCGGCTTGCCGGCGATGAGGCCGGCACAGGCAGCACAAGACAGCCACCCGTTCAACGCCTCCACCTGTCAAACAAATGGGTGAATGCCAAGGCATGAAAAATAATCATGGCTCCCGTTACCGTGGTCATGATCCAGAAACTGGCCATGTGCATCGTTTCCAATGGGAACTCAATGACACCTTTTCCCGCCATGATCTCGAAGTAAATGACAGCCATACAAGTCGCATAGATGAGTTCTCCCCAAAATTGCCAGGCTCGCATCATGTCCTTGAATATGTATTTGCTGAGCACCAATCTCAGTCCTGCGTCGGATAGTGCGAAGATGACGAGTCCAAGCAGTTTCACTTTTGTATTTTCGACGGATAAGTTAAGGGTTGGGCCGGAGTTTGATCCCCGGCGCATAAGGCTTCTGGGGTTTTTCTCCCGACCGGTCGCACGATTTAACAATCATGGATGTTCGTGAAAAAAGCCGGACACCCACCAGTGAAAAGCAACCATTCCAAAACTGTATGTCACCAGCATCCAGTAGCCAACGGAATAGAAGGAATCAAACTCAAACGCTACAAAACCGTTATCCCCCAGAAGTAGGAAGTAAAGACCGGAAAAGAACACGGTATAAAGGTAAGCTACCCATGTCTGCCAATTGCGCGTCATGCGGACAAAGATGAGTCGCCTCAGTAATAGGCTCAGGATGATGTCGGCAATGGCGAATAGTGCCAGTGCAGTAATTTTCATTTTCTGTACTCATCAATGAGTTAGTTTGGCATTGATCAGTGCTTATGAATGGTCATGAAAAATACGGGATGCCCACATGTGAAAAGCAACCATGCTCAAGCTATAGGTCACCAGTATCCAGTAACCGAGAGAGTACAAGGAGTCGAACTCAAACGTTACGAAGCCGCTTTCTCCCAAAAGCTCGAAGTAGAGCCCAGACAAAAATACCGCATACAGGAAGGCTCCCCAGAACTGCCAGCGACGCTGTAAGTCGACAAAAACAAATCGTCTGAGTAATAGGCTTAAAATTATATCGCCTGCCGCAAATATAGCCAGTGTCGCAACTTTCATTTTTTGTACTCTTCAATAAGTTGATTTAAAGTGAGGGTCGATGCTGCGCCTTCGATGAATAGTGCCCCTCTCCCCATTTGTTTCAGCGCAATCTCCTTGTCAGTTTTCAAATACCGAAAGAGTCGCCAAGCATCTTTTTTCACAACCATCCTGCCGATGGCCCTGCCTGAAAGGACTAAGTCGGTAGCGTAATAGGCCATGTTGCCCTCCCGCTCACCATATCCAAGTCGCTTTGCAACATCCTGATATTTCTTGCGCACGGGCCCGACCACATCGGTACGCCCTTCATACATCCCTCTGGCGTTTTCGTAGAAGTTGTTACCTCCATGGGCAATCAGTGGCAGCCCGTGAAACGCGCACGTCGTCCCATAGCTACGTACGCAACTGCCTATGCCGGTAAGGAGCTGTGAAGCACCACCGGCCATACCACCCACTTGCGTGAATACGCGATTGACCTGCGATTTCAGGCTGTTGGCCTCAGCCCGTATCGCCTCCAACCCCTGTTCCGGACTGATCCGCCGTTGATACACATCCTCCACCACGCGCTTTGCGTAATACGCCAGCTCGCGGTTGAACTGCATGCGCAAACTGCGATCACGCAGATGCCGGGCACTGACCCCGCAGCCGTAGCTGATGAACCGCGAAGCGGCTGCGTTCACTTCCCAGAAGGCATCGTCCAGCCGGTCGCCATAGTCGCCGCGCTGGCTCATGGCTGTTCTGCCCAGGAGGCGTGGCCGCTGGTGCTGGCGGCGTGGTGGATCCAACTGATGGTGCGGTAGCTGATGCTCAGGCGTTCTTCGGCGTCCTGGTCGCTCATCAGGATGGCGTGGGGCATTTCCAGGTCCTGGGCGACGATCAGCGCGCCGCCGAGTTTTACCGAGAAGTACTTTTCGCGGTGCCCGCCGGGGTGGGTGCGGTACAGGTGGATGTCGCACTCGACCACTTCCCGGCCATCCACGGCTTGCGCCAGCAGGGGCGTGGCCTTGTCGATGTACTTGGTGATGAACACCGGGTGGTGGGTGCCGCGCAGGGCGTTGGCCGGGTTGACCTGGCCGTGGTTGAAGGACAGCACCATGATTTCGTCCCGGTGCCCGTGCTGGCAGTGGTGGCCGATGGATTCCTGCGAGCTGCAGCCGGCGGAAATCAGGCCTTGTTGCTTGCCGGTGATGGTCATGTAGCCATGAAAAGCCATGGGGTGAACTCCTTGTCAGTGAAGCGCGCAGCCTAAGGAGTTCGCCGGCATAAATATGCCAGCTGCTTCTGAAAATTCATGCGGGTTTAGAAACGCAATGTTTATTGACAGGAGAGGTGAAATTGCGGGGGGAGGGGATAACGAGAAAAGGGTGTTGTGCCCGTAAGCCTGTGCGGGCCTCATCGCCGGCAAGCCGGTTCTAATAGAACAAACTACAACGTATTGATTTCACACGGTCCCTGTGGGAAGCGGCCTTGTGTCGCGATGGGGCGCGAAGCGGCCCCAAGGTCTCGGCCTCATGCAAGATTGCCGGGGCTGCTTCGCAGCCCATCTCGACCGGACGGCGCCCCGGCAAGGCCGCTTCCCACAGGGACCGTGGAGCATCTGCGAGACCAGTTCTTTGCGCGACAGCGCACCCCGAAGGGCCGGGTGATCTCCTACAGGTACAACACAAATCTGAAGGTCATGCGATCCCTGTGGGAGCGGCTTTAGCCGCGAAGCAGGCAACGCGGTGGATGGCACCGGCTTTGCCGGTGTTCGCGGCACAAGGCCGCTCCTACACGGACCGCGCGGGGCTGAAGATTGGGGGCGCCTCACTCGCCCTCATCTTCAAGCCCGATCTCTTCGGTCAGCTGCTTGTCCAGTGTCACATCGTTGTACACCACCCTTGCGAAGGCCAGGGCCTGGATGTCCTTGTCCACCAGCAGGTTGCTGCTCAGGGCCAGGTCGGCGCTGCGCCGGCATAGCTGCACCACCAGCATCGCCGAGTCGATTTTGTCTTCGTCGTCGCGGCTTTCGGTGAGCGTGCGTTCGGGCAGCTCGGCGTTGTAGGTGGTGCCGCTGGAGTACACCGGGCACAGGTCCTGTTCGTCGCCACGGTGCAGCGGCTTCCACTTCAGGCTGCGGTCCAGCTCCACCCGGGTGATCACCAGCTGGTAACTGCCGAACACCTCGCTGGGGGCGACGCCGTTGACCAGCGCCTGCAGGCCGTCGTAGTCCAGGCGGTTGTGCATCGCCAGGGTGCTGGCCAGGGTGTGGGCGGCGCGCTCCAGGTGGGCGCGGGCCTGGCTGACGTTGTACAGGTCGGCGATCACCAGGGTCATGCCGATCAGCAGCGGCAGAATCAGGGCGGTTTCTACCAGCGCGTTGCCGCGCTGTCGTTTGCGCAGGCGCATGCTCAGTAGTCCTCCGCCTTGTCGCTGGTCAGGTTGCCGAGCAACTGCCGGTACTGGTACTGGAACGCATCACCAATGCCGAACAGCATCGGCAACGGGGTCATGAACGGCTGGGTCAGGTCGACGGTGACGCTGAGCACCGGCGGCGACTGGTCCTGGTCGTCGATCTCCTTGTCGGCCTCGGCGCCGCCGAACTGGCGCAGGGTGTCGAAGGTGAAGATTTCCACCACGAAGTTGTCCTTGTTCAGCAGGCCGTAGGAGTAGTCCACCAGGCGTTCCTCGATGGCGTCCTGCAATGCCTCGGGGGTTTGCTGGTAGAACGCCTTGTCGCCGCGAAAGTCTTGCAGGGCGCGCTCCAGGCCCAGGTTGCCGATGCCGATCATCAGCGAGATGCGCGCCAGTTCGAACAGCATCATCACCCCGAACAGCAGCACCGGCAGAATCAGCGCGGTTTCCACCGCAGTGACCCCGTGCTGCTGGCTGAGCAGGGCGCGCAGGCGGGCTGCGATCATCGCCTCAGTCCTCGAGCAGCTTGAGCGGGTGCTGGCTGGCGGCAAGCAGCTCGCTGGTCAGCGGCGCACCGGCCTGTACCCGCGACTGGGCGGTGCGAAAGCTGGCCAGGATGGCGTCGGCGCGGGCCGGCTCCAGGTGCTCCAGCAGCACGTTGCGCGCGGTGTCGTCGTGGCCGGCCAGCACATAGGCCAGGGCCAGGTTCAGTTGCAGCGAGATATCGTCCAGCCCGCGCGCCTGGTTGAGCAGGCCGATGGCGCGGGTGGTGTCGCCGGCGGCCAGCCAGGCCAGGGCCAGGTTGTTCAGCGCCGGGGTGTAGCCGGGGTCCAGCTGCAAGGCGGTGTCGAACTGCTGGCGCGCCTGCTCGCTTTGCCCTTGCAGGTTCAGCGCCACGCCCAGGCCGTTGAGCGCCTGGGTGTTGCGTGGGTCGGCCTGCACCGCGCAGCGGTAGTCGCGTTCGGCCTGGGCGCTCTGGCCCAGGGCCAGGCGGGCACGGCCAAGGCCTGCGCACAGGGCCAGGCGCTGCGGCGCCGGCAGCGCTTTGACATCGCCGCCCAGTGACAGCCGCGCACGCTCCAGCAGGCCCAGGGCTTCACGCGGCGGGCGCACGGCCGAGGCGACGCTGGCGTACTCGAGCAGGTAGCTGCCGCTGAGCTGGTGGCGCTCGTCCATGCGCGCATACACGCCGTGGGCGGCTTGCAGGCGCTGGGCGTCGCGCAGGGTGTGGGCCAGCTTCAGGGCCTCGCGGCCCTCTTTGTCCAGTGCAGGCTCGCGGCTGGCCAGGCTGCCGAGGTTGGCGCAGCCGGTGAGGGTCAGGGCCAGCAGGGCGGTGAGCAGGGTAAGGCGGTGGGCACGCATGTTCGGGTCTCGCTTCATTGGCTGAGCAGGCGGATGACGCGCACCAGTGCAGGCGCGCCCATCATCGCCACGATAGGGGGCAAAATCAGGGTCATCAGTGGCACGCTGAGCTGGGCCGGCAGCTTGCCGGCGCGTTCCTCGAGGCTGAGGATCAGCGTTTTGCGGCTCTCTTCGGAAATGGTCCGCAGCGCTTGCGACAGCGGCGTGCCGTAGCGCTCGGCCTGGATCAAGGTAGCGACCATGCTCTCGATGCCGCTCACACCGGTGCGTTCGGCCAGGTTGAGCAGGGCGCGCGGGCGGTCGCTCAGAATTTGCAGCTCGGCGCAGGTGTAGCGCAGCTCGTCGGCAAGCTCCGGCGCCGACAGCGCCAGCTCCTTGGACACCACCTGCAGCACCCGCCCCAGCGGCAGGCCGGCCTCGGCGCAGATCACCATCAGGTCGAGGGCATCGGGCAGGTTGCGCGCCAGGCGCTCGCCGCGCCGGGCACTGCGCATGCGCAGCCACAGCTCGGGCAGGGTGCTGCCGGCGAACAGCGCCAGCAGGCCGCCGGCCAGGCCGTTCAGGCCCAGGCGCGAGCCGGCCGGCACCAGGCCGAACAGCACCACCACCGCCAGCAGCACGCCCAGGCTGAGCTTGCCGGCCATCAGCAGGCCCAGGCCCTGGCGGCTACGGAACCCGGCCATGGCCAGCAGGCGGCGCAGCTTGTATTTGTCGTTGTCGCTGCCAGCCAGTTGCTCACCCACCCGGGCGATGGGCAGTAGCAGTGCTTGCAGGCGCGGCGGTAATTGCATGCCCTGGTCGCGGGCCAGGTTGTCGGCCTGGCGCTCGGCGCCATCGCCTGCGGCCTCGCCGAGCAGCCGGGCGCGCAGGGGCGCCGGTTGCGCGCGGCGGTGCAGGCCGATCAGCAACAGGCCGATGCCGGCCAGCAGCACGGCCATGGCCAGGGCCAGCAGAGGGTCGTCATACCAGGCCATCAGGACACCCTCCGGACCATCAACTGGGTAATCAAAAGGCCCAGGCCGACGCTGCCGAAGGCGTAGAACAGCACGGCGTTGCCGGTGGGGTCGTTGAGCAGGAAGCGAAAGTCCTTCGGCGCGCTCATGTACATGTAGCCCAGCGCCAGCGGCACCAGCGAGGCGACGATCTTGGCCGAGGCGCGGGCCTCGGAGGTCTTGGCCTGGATCTTCAGGTGCAGCTCGTGGCGGTCGCGCAGGGTCGAGGCCAGGCGGTCGAGGGTTTCACCCAGGCGCCCGCCGGCCTCCTGGTTGATGATCAGAATCACTGCAAAGAAGCGGTACTCGTTGAGCGGCACGCGCTTGGCCGAGTCCTGCATGGCCTGGCGCAGCGGCACGCCCAGGCGCAGCCAGTTGTCGATCAGGGCGAACTCCACCGACAGCGGCCCGGGCAGGTTCGGCGCCACCAGGGCGAAGGCGTTGCTCACCGGCACCCCGGCACGGGCGGTGCGGGTGATGGCGTCGATGGCCTCGGGCAGGCTCTGCTTGAGCTCCTTGAGGTGGCGGGCCATGCCGTTGCGGTAGCCGATGCTGGCCAGCACGCTGAAGGCCAGCGCCGTCAGCAGCAGGCTGCCGAGCACCGGGAGCGGGGTTTCGCGGCCCAGCAGCACGCCGGCCATGAAGCTCACCAGCAGAGTCAGGCCGGCGCGCATCGCCAGGCTCTGGCGCCAGCCCAGCACTTGCAGGCCCAGCCACAGCTGCGCCAGGCGCGGGCCGAGCAGCGGCAGGTCGGCGAACGGGGTGTGCTCCAGGTCCTTGAGAATGCCCGCCGCGGCGCCTTGCGGGTCGGCGTTGCGGGCTTGGCCTGCGAGGTCTTCCTTGAGCTGCTCCAGGCGCTGGGCGATGGCCTTGTCGTCCGGGCCGCGGGCCCGCAGGCTGCGGGCGGCGAGCACGGCGAGCAGCACGGCGAGGAACACCAGCGCGGTCAGCAGGTCGAGGGTGGCGTCCATCAGGCGTGGCCCCCGAACAGGTGCGAATGCGAGGTGTAGAACTGCGGGCGCTGGCCGCTGGCTTCGTACTGGCCGAGCAGCTTGCCGTTGGAGTCGACGCTGTGGGTCTTGAAGCCGAACAGCTCCTGGGTCTGGATCACGTCGTTCTCCATGCCGCAGATCTCGGTGACCGAGACGATGCGTCGGCCGCCGTCGCGCATGCGCTCCACCTGCACGATCAGGTTCACGGCGCTTGCGATCTGCCGGCGGATGGCCTCCAGCGGCAGTTGCATGCTGGCCATCATCACCATGTTTTCAAGGCGCATGATGGCGTCGCGCGGGGTGTTGGCGTGCACCGTCGACAGCGAGCCGTCGTGGCCGGTGTTCATGGCCTGGAGCATGTCGAAGCACTCGCCGCCGCGCACCTCGCCGAGGATGATGCGGTCGGGGCGCATGCGCAGGGCGTTGCGCACCAGGTCGCGCTGGTCGACCTTGCCGGTGCCCTCGGCGCTGACCGGGCGGGTTTCCAGGCGCACCACGTGGGCCTGCTGCAGTTGCAGCTCGGCGGCGTCCTCGATGGTGATTACCCGGTCGGCGTCGCTGATGTTCTGCGACAGGGCGTTGAGCAGGGTGGTCTTGCCCGCGCCGGTACCGCCGGAAACGATGATGTTCAGCCGCGCCAGCATGGCGCGCTTGAGCACCTCGACCATCTCCATGGACAGCGCGCCGCGCTCGGCGAGAATCTCCAGCGACATGTTGCGGCGCATGAACTTACGAATCGAGATGCTGGTGCCGTCGATGGCCAGCGGGTAGGTGATGACGTTGACCCGGCTGCCGTCGGCCAGGCGCGCATCGACCATCGGGTGGCTTTCGTCGATACGCCGGCCCACCGCTGCGGCGATGCGCTGGGCGGTGTTGAACACGTGCTCTTCGTCGACGAAGGTGATCGTCGAGAGCTCCAGCTTGCCGTAGCGCTCGACGAACACCTGGCCGGCGCCATTGACCAGAATGTCGTTCACCGAATCGTCGGCCAGCAGCGGCTCGATCGGGCCGATGCCGACCATCTCGTTGAGGGTTTCTTCGGCGATGGCTTCTTCTTCGGGGCGCGACAGCTGCAGGCGGTGTTCGTCGCAGATGCGCCGGATCATGGTCTCGATCTGCAGGCGCAGCTTGTCGCGGCCCATGGCGGCGGCCTTGAGCGGGTCGATCTGGTCGTACAGGTGGTGGCGCACCAGCTTGCGGTTCTGCGCGCCGGGGGTGTCCTGCGGGCGTTGCTGGGCACTGCGCTGGGTGCTGGTGGCGCGCAGTTCCTGGCTGGGCGGCGCAGGCTGTTCGGCGGCGTGTTTTACATCGGCGCGCACCGGCCGGGGTTTGTGCGGTTGCTTGATCAGCATCGATAGGGCTCCTTCACGCGGCGCGCTGGCGGGTCAGCGCCTGCTTCAGGCGGGCCATCAGGCCGCTGCCCTGGGCGACGCGCTGCGGGGTGTGGCCGGTGGCCAGGTCAGCGAGGTCGAGCAGGGCGTTGTGGAATGCCGGGGCCCCGGCCAGCTTGAGCGGGCCGGCCAGCAGGCTGCCGGGCAGCGACGGGCCGGCCCAGGGCAGGGCCAGGTCGATGCGCCGCTCGACGAAGTCCTCGAACTGGCTGCGCTCGATGACCCCCGGGTGCTGGCCACGGGCGGCGTTGCTCACCAGCAGCAGGTGCTGGCCTTCGCTTTCGTCGCCGATCTCGCGCAGCAGGCGGTGCAGGTTGCGCGCATCCTGCACGGTCAGGTCGGTGAGCAGGATGCGCGTCTGGGCGTGGGCCAGCACTTCCAGGCTGCCATGCGGGCGGCCGGCGGGCAGGTCCCAGATCACCTGGTTGAACATGCTGCACAGGGTGCCGCCAATGTTCAGCAGGTGCTCCACGCTGAAGTTCTGCGCCGGGCGCAGGCCGGGGGCCTGGGCCAGCAGGTGCAGGCGCTCGTTGATGCGGCCCATGGCCCGTTGCAGCAGGCGGCTGTCCAGCTCGGTGCTGGTCAGGGCGTTGGCCAGGCCTGCTTCGCCCTCAAAGCCCAGCAGCAGGCTCTGGTCACCGTTGCAGCGGTCGAAGTCGACCATGGCGGTGGGGGTGTGGCGTTGTTTGCTCAGCAGCAGCGCCAGGCTGGCGGCCACGGTGCTGGTGCCGACCCCGCCCGAGGCGCCGCTGATGGCCAGGGTGCGCCCGCTGCGCACGCCGTGGGCGACGCTGTGGCCGTTGCGTGCGCGGGCCACGGTGGTGGCCAGCAGGTCCAGCGGTACGGGCTTGGCCAGGTAGTCGAACACGCCGCTGTGCAGCAGGGTGCGGTACAGGTCGATGTCCTGCTTGCGGCCCAGGGTGACGATATGGCACGACGGGTCGCAGACCTGGGCCAGTTCTTCGAGCGATTGCAGCGGCAGCGGGTCGCCTTCGATGTCCACCACCAGCACTTCGGCGGGCGGGTTGCTGCGGCACCAGGCGATGGCGGCGGCGATACCGCCGGGCAGGGCCTGTTCGGCCGACTGGCCAAGGCGCGTGAGCATTTCGCCGAAGCGGGTGGCCTCTTCGTTGCTGGCGGCAAACAGCATCAGGTCCTGGGCGGGGAGGGTTGTGTCGTTCATGTCGCGGTTCTCTCTGCGAGCGGCCGAAGGCGGTCAGTCCTGGAAGTCGATGTCGAGCAGCTCGCGCACTTCATCCTCGTGGTAGCGCTGCATGGCGCCCACCGCGTGAATGCCGTCGGCGCTGTCGAGGGTGCGCGGGCGGGCCAGGTCGCGCGGGTCGGCGACCATCGCGGCAATGTTGGCGCGCACCGCACAGCCGGGCTGGCCGACTGCCTCGAACGGCTTGACCGTCCAGGTTTTGGCGTTGGCCACGCTGCAGTCGGGGATCTTCGCCACGATGGCTTCGGACACCACCTGCAGGTCCCAGTCGCGGGCTTCGCTGGCGTCCAGGCGGGTGGGGCGGATGCTCACCTCGGCGGCGCCCTGGTCGCGCAGCACACTGGCCAGGCGCTGGGCCAGGCGGTCGCCGCTGGGGGTGTAGGGCTGCAGGGTCAGGTGCTGGTTGTGCAGGCGGCCCTGGGCGTGCAGCAGGCTGTTGAGGTTGTCCAGGGATTCGGCGGTGAAGCTGCCGTTGCCGCTGGCCTTGAGCGAGGCCATCAGCGCCGACGGCGCCACCGTGGCCTGGGGTACCGGGGTGAACGGGGCGAAGCGGGTTTCACGCATCTGGTTGAGCTGGCGGTCGCAACCACCCAACAGCACGGCCAGGGTCAGCAGGGGCAGCAGGGCACGTTTAGTCATTGGGGGTTCTCCTCAGAACAGGTAGCCGGCGGTGGCTTGCAGCGGCAGCACGGCGTCCAGCGAACGCACGCCGCGGCCTGGGGTTTGCAGGTCGCCGGGGGCGGTGGGCTCGACCACGTAGGCGGTGGCGATGATTACCAGCTCGGTGTCTTCTTGCTTGCTGGTGTCGGTCTCGAACAGCCGACCGATGCCGGGGAGGCTCTTGAGCCCGGGCACGCCGGTGACGGTCTGGGCGACGTTGCTGCGCAGCATGCCGGCCAGGGCGAAACTCTGGCCGCTGGACAGCTCCACGGTGGTGTCGGCGCGGCGCACCTTGAACGCCGGGATGGTGAAGCCCTGCAGGTCGACGGCGCCTTCCTCGGACAGGTCGCTGACCTCGGGTGCCACGTGCAGGCTGATGCGGTTGGGCGACAGCAGGGTCGGGGTCATGCGCATGATCACGCCGTACTGCTTGTAGTCGATGGTCACCTGGTTGTTGTTCATGATCACGATCGGCACCTCGCCGCCGGCGGCAAAGCCTGCGGTCTCGCCGGACATGGCGGTGAGGTTGGGTTCGGCCAGCACCGTGGCCAGGCCGTCCTCGGACAATGCGGTGAGCAGCCCGCCGACGGTCATCGAGCCGCGCGTGCGCACGCCGCCGGCCACGGCGTTGGTCACCGTGCCGCCGGTGAAGGCGCCGGTGGTGGCGTCGAACAGGCTGCTGCCGTTGCGGAAGAAGAAGTTGCCATCCTTGAGCGCGACGTCCCAGTTCAGGCCCAGGGAGGTGGTCATCGAGCGTGACACCTCGACGATACGCACGCTGATGTTCACCTGGGACGACAGCTCGACCTTGAGCTGGTTGACGATGCGCGGGCTGTCGCCGCCACCGCCTGGGGCACCGCCGCCGCCGCCACCGCCACCGCCCCCTGCGCCGCCGCCTCCGGTGCTGTCGTCTTCACCGCCGACGTAGGCCTTGACCGCATCGATCACCAGCTTGGCCTGCTGCGGGGTGCGCACGTTGCCGCGCACGATCAGGCCGTTGCCCGAGGCCGGGCCGAAGTTCACGTTGACCCCTGGCACTTCCTCGGCGATCTGCCGGGTCAGGGCGTCCAGGTCGTAGTGGGTCTCGAGGTTGATGGCGCTGATCACCTGGTCGTTGGCATCCAGCGCGTACAGCGTGGTGCGCCCGGCGCCCTTGGCGTAGACGAACACGTTGCCCGGCGAGGGCATCTGGAAGCTGGCGATGGTCGGGTCGGCCACCAGCACGTTGGCGGCCAGGGCCGGCAGTTGCAGCAGGCGCCCTTGCTTGACGGTGAGGTTCACCGTTTCGCTGGGTTGTACCTGGGTCAGCTTGCGTGGCAGCGGGCGCGGTGCGGGTTCGGCCTCGGGCTCGGGGTCGGCCGCAGTGGCCGGCAGGTTGGCGTAGATCGACGGGTCGCCCCAGGTTTCAAAGTTGTCGGCGGGGTTTTCCTGGGCGGCGGCCTGGGTTGTTTCGGCCTGCACGCCTTGGGCGAGCAGGGCGCAGCCGAGGGCCAGGGCCAGTGAGGGGGCGAGTGTTGCTGGGGCGAACTTCATCGTGGGACTTCCAGAAAAGCTGCGGTGTCAGGTGGCAGGCGTGGGGTGGGCGAGTGCGTCAGCGCGACAGGTCGCGGACTTCGACGGCGTCGCCGCGGTACATCTGCAGCATCGCCGCAGGGCTGCTCAGGCTCTTGTAGACGCCGGTGGCCTGGCTCAGGGTGGTGATGCTGCGGCCATCGGTGACCATCGGCTGGCGTGGCTCGCGGGCGCCGCGCAGTACCAGTTGCAGGGTGCCGACCTCCTTGGCCACCGACAGGCGTTCGGCCTGGGCCGGGGTCACTTCCAGGGTCACGGTCTCGAAGCTGGTGTAGCGCTTCTTGTCCTTTTCCACCGGTTGCTCTTCACGCACGGTCAGGGCGCCGCGGGTGATGTTGTTCAGGGCCAGCACGCGCACGTTGCGCAGCAGGGTCTGCGAGGCCAGGCGCGGGGTGCTCGAAGCTGCACCGGCGGCCTCCTGCTCCTTGTCGCGGTCCAGGCTCAGCACCACGTCGACGCGGTCACCGGTGGAGACCATCCCCGAGTTGCTGGCCACCGCGCTGGTGGGCACCGAGATGGCGCGCAGGCCTGGTTGCAGCACGGCGGCGATGAAGCCCGGCTCGCCCGGCTTGATCAGCAGGGTGGCGGCCAGTGGCTGGCCCGCGCGCAGTGGGCGGCGCACGGTGCCGCCCACTGCGACGGCCAGGCTGTCCTTGTTGTCGAGGAAGTACAGCAGCGACGAGTGCTCGCCTTCCAGTGCTTGCCAGCGCACGGCCAGGGTGTCGATGAACTCGCCGGGGTGCAGGTCGCGGGCGGCCACCAGCACCGCGGGCAGGGCAGGCGGCGCGGGCGGCGGTGCAACGACCACGGGTGCCGGGGCGGGGGCCGGCTTGAGCATGACCCGCACCAGCAGCGCGGCGCTGCCGGCGACCAGCAGCGTGCCTGCCAGCAGAAGGACGGAAGGGGTTTTCATGATGAAGTCGCGTGCTCAGGAATGGATGGGAATGAACAGGATGTAGAGGGCACCGGTGACGATGGCCAGCCCGTAGGGAATGCCCTGCGGGCAGTGTTCGGTGATCACGATCGGAGTCTGGATGCCCAGGCGCGGAAAGCGCCGGGCCAGGCGCTGCACGCCATGGCCGAGCAGTTGCTCGATGCGCGCCAGCAGCGGCAAGCCCAGGGCCAGCAGGCCACCGGCCAGTGCCGTGACGATCAGGAACGCCAGCTGGTCGGCAGGCCCGACCCACAGGCAGATCACTGCCATCAGCTTGACGTCGCCGGCGCCGACACGGCCCAGGAAGAACAGCCCGCAACCCACCAGCAACACCAGTGCGGCGCCCAGCAGGCAGGCGCCCATGGCGCTGAACACGCCGAGGGTGTCGAGCTGTTGCCAGGGGCCGAAGCCCAGCAGCGCGGCGGCCGGTTGTACGAACCACAGCGCCAGCAGTACCAGCACCAGCAGGTTGTGGATGCGCCGGTAGAGCAGGTCGGAGCCGACCACGAACACCAGCGCCGGCAGCAGCACGAAGAGGGCGAGGGTGTTGTCCATGGGCGCTCCGGGCTCCGGGTTACTGGCCGGGGGCGTTGGTGTTGGTGATCTGGTCGGCGATGGAGGAGAAGCGTTCCTTCAGCGCGGTGACGAACACACCGTCGGAGCCGAAGATCACGCCGATGGCTGCAGCCATGGCGGCGGCGAGGATGCCGTATTCGATGGCGGTGACACCGCTTTCATCGTTGAGGAACTGTTTGAAGCGCTTGAGCATGGCGGGCTCCGGTGGGCGAAGGGGTGGATGGGAAGTGGTTGGTATTAAGATTTATTCTCATGTACCGGGCAAGGGCGGGTGTATTAAGAATGCTTAAGGAAGTGAGGGCAGGAGGGCTTGGGTGCGGCGCTGTTCTGTGGATACTGGCTCGCCTGCTGTAACCGTGCTTGTCAGGCCCTGGGGCCGCTTTGCGGCCCATCGCGACACAAGGCCGCTTCCCACAGGGATCGCGCAGGGCTCGAGAGCGGCGCTGTAGTTGTGGGAAGCGGCCTTGCGTCGCGATTGACGGCGAAGCCCTCACGGCGGGCTCACCGCCATGCACCATCCCGATGTGGATACTGGCCCGCTTGTTGTGGCAGTGCTTGTCAGATCCTGGGGCCGCTTCCCACAGGGATCGCGCAGGGCTCGAGAGCGGCGCTGTTGTTGTGGGAAGCGGCCTTGTGTCGCGATTGAGGGCGAAGCCCTCACGGCGGGCTCACACCCAGACACAATCCCAATGTGGGTATTGGCCCGACCGCTGCACCAGTCCTGCGCGAACAGGATTGGCGATGATGTACCGGGCAATGGTCTTCACATCGTCTTCACGGCGCAGTGCGCGGTCATGAAAGCCTGGTTGCCAGATGTGCCGTTGGCCAATCCCATGGCGGTACAACGCGCAACTGCTTCTGGACTTGAAGCTGCACATCAAGGCGCTGAGGCCACCGTCACCCAACTCGATCAACCAATGCAGGTGATCGGGCATCAGTACCCAGGCCAGCGAGCGGCATGCGCCGGATGCTTCGCAGAGCCGAAGTTGATGGATGATGATTCGGGCAAGCTGAAAATCCGCAAAAAGAGGAGTGCGCTGGTGTGTGGTCGTGGTCAGCAGGTAGAGCCGACCGGGTTCGCAGAACCGACCGCGACGCAGCAGGTGAGAGCTTGGCCTGTCCATGGCGCTTCCTTCGTAGAGGGTGCAATCTCAAGGTAGCGGTGGCAGGGTGAAAATGGACCGTTGGATGTTTGCCGGGTGTGACGGTGATGTTTGTCAGGGCTTGGGGCCGCGTTGCGGCCCATCGCGACACAAGGCCGCTTCCCACAGAACAGTGCCGCGCCCAAGCCCTGCGCGGTCCCTGTGGGAAGCGGCCTTGCGTCGCGATTGAGGGCGAAGCCCTCACAGCGGGCTCACCGCCATGCACAATCCCGATGTGGATACTGGCTTGCTTGTTGTGGCAGTGCTTGCAGAACAGTGCCGCACCCAAGCCCTCGCGGTCCCTGGGGCCGTTGAGGGCGAAGCCACAGCGGCTCACCGCGCAAGGCCGCTCCAGTGCCGCGCCCAGTGCCGCGCCCCGCCAAGCCCTGCGCGGTCCTGGGGCCGCGTTGCGGCCCATCGGGAAGCGGCCAGTGCCGCACCCAAGCCCTGCGCGGTCCCTGTGGGAAGCGGCCTTGCGTCGCGATTGAGGGCGAAGCCCTCACAGCGGGCTCACCGCCATGCACCATCCCGATGTGGATACTGGCTTGCTTGTTGTGGCAGTGCTTGTCAGATCCTGGGGCCGCGTTGCGGCCCATCGCGGCACAAGGCCGCTTCCCACAGAACAGTGCCGCACCCAAGCCCTGCGCGGTCCCTGTGGGAAGCGGCCTTGCGTCGCGATTGAGGGCGAAGCCCTCACAGCGGGCTCACCGCCATGCACCATCCCGATGTGGATACTGGCTCGCTTGCCGTGGCAGTGCTTGTCAGATCCTGGGGCCGCGTTGCGGCCCATCGCGACACAAGGCCGCTTCCCACAGAACAGTGCCGCGCCCAAGCCCTGCGCGGTCCCTGTGGGAAGCGGCCTTGCGTCGCGATTGAGGGCGAAGCCCTCACAGCGGGCTCATCGCCATGCACAATCCCGATGTGGATACTGGCTCGCTTGCCGTGGCAGTGCTTGTCAGATCCTGGGGCCGCGTTGCGGCCCATCGCGGCACAAGGCCGCTTCCCACAGAACAGTGCCGCGCCCAAGCCCTGCGCGGTCCCTGTGGGAAGCGGCCTTGCGTCGCGATTGAGGGCGAAGCCCTCACAGCGGGCTCATCGCCATGCACAATCCCGATGTGGATACTGGCTCGCTTGCCGTGGCAGTGCTTGTCAGATCCTGGGGCCGCGTTGCGGCCCATCGCGGCACAAGGCCGCTTCCCACAGAACAGTGCCGCACCCAAGCCCTGCGCGGTCCCTGTGGGAAGCGGCCTTGCGTCGCGATTGAGGGCGAAGCCCTCACAGCGGGCTCACCGCCATGCACCATCCCGATGTGGATACTGGCTCGCTTGCCGTGGCAGTGCTTGTCAGATCCTGGGGCCGCGTTGCGGCCCATCGCGACACAAGGCCGCTTCCCACAGAACAGCAGCGCGTCCAAGCCCTGGCCTTGTGTCGCGATTACGCCACCGGGGCCTTGATCTCCAGCGTCGCGCACAGCCCGGGCTGGTTGTCGATCAGCAGCAACTGGCCGCCGTGCAGGTCGCAGATGGCGCGGGTGAGGGTCAGGCCCAGGCCGTTGCCGGGCACGTTGCCGCTGGTGTCCAGGCGCTGGAAGCGGGCCATGGCGCGGTCGTTGAGGGCGTCGGGGATGCCACGGCCGCGGTCGGCCACGCACAGTCGCGAACGGCTGCGCACCTGCTCGCCGCGCAGGGTGATAGGCGAGCCCTTGGGCGAGTACTTCAGGGCGTTGTCCACCAGGTTGGCCAGGGCCTGGAACAGCAGCGCGCGGTCGCCGTACACCCTCACCCGCGGGCTGCACTGCACATTCAGCTGGCAGTCGCGCTCCTCGGCCAGGGGCTGGTAGTAGTCGGCGATGTCCTGCAGCAGCTCCTGCGCATTGTGGCTGTCGAACTGGTGGGCGCAGCGGCCGGTTTCCACCTCGCCGATACGCATCACCGCGCGGAACAGGCTCTGGATGCGTTCACTGTCGGACACCGCCTGCATCAGCTCGACCCGCGCCGGCTCGTCCTGCAACTGCTCGGCCACGCTCAGCAACCGGGCCTGCAGGCGGGTCAGCGGGGTGCGCAGCTCGTGAGCGATATGGCTGGTGATGTTCTTCACTTCCTCCATCAGCCGGTCGATGCGCTGCAGGCTGTGGTTGACCTCGCTACCCAGCTGGTCGAACTCGTCGCCGTCGCTGTGGCAGGCCACCCGCGAGCCGTGCTCGCCACTGGCGTAGCGGGCCAGGGCATCGCGGATGTGGTTGATGCGCTCCAGGTTGCGCCGGCTGAACGGCAGGCTGGTGAGCAGGATCAACAGCAGCACCAAAAGCATGGTGGCGCCGGCCATCAGCGGGATGATCCGCGTGCGTTCGAGCATCGGCCGCAGGTTGTAGGCACTGAAGTAGCTGCCGCCATCGGCCAGCGGCACCAGCAGGCCGAGGATCTCTGCCGTGCCGTTGCCACCGGGCACCACGGCATGGCGCCAGTTGCCCAGGCAGCCGCCGGCGCAGTCGAACTGCGGCACCAGCCAGGCGTTGCCATAGCGCAGCCGGCCCTGGGCATCGACCACCGTAGGCAGGTGCTCCTTGCGCGCCTCGGTGGGTTCGCGTTGCTGCAGCGCCGCCACCACCTGCGCGGTGCTGCGCAGGCTGCCGTGCAACTGCTGGGAGCGCACGTCGTTGAGGATCATGTCGCGCACGTGGCTGCGGGTTACCACTTCGAGCAGGTGGTTGCTGCACACGATCGAGATCAGCGACACCAGCAGGCAGACGAAGGCGATGGTCGAGGCCTGGCGAAAGTTGCTGGTGTTGAGCAACTGGCGCAGGCCATAGGCGTTAACCAAGGACATAGCCGATGGCGCGTATGGTGCGGATCATCTGGCGTTCGAAGCCCTTGTCGATCTTGGTGCGCAGCTTGGACAGGTGCACGTCGATGAGGTTGGTTTGCGGGTCGAAGTGGTAGCCCCACACGCGCTCCAGCAGCATGCTGCGGGTAACGGTCTGGCCGCGGTGCTCGGCCAGCACCTGCAGCAGCTTGAACTCCTTGTCGGTGAGGTCGATGCGCTGGCCGTCGCGGCTGACCGTGCGCCGGCTCAGGTCCACCTGCAGTTCGTCGATTTGCAGCACCTCGTCGTGGGCGTGCTGCTGGTGGCGGCGGGCGAGCAGCTCCAGGCGCAGCAGCAGCTCGGTGAAGTCGAACGGCTTGCCCAGGTAATCGTCGGCGCCGGCGCGCAGGCCTTCGACGCGGTCGGCGGTTTGATCGTTTGCCGACAGCACCAGGATCGGCGGGCGCGGTTTGCCGGTGAGCTGGTTGAGTACTTCGATGCCGTCCATCTTGGGCAGTACGCGGTCGAGGATCACCACGTCGAAGGCTTCGCGCAGGATCATGTCCAGGGCACCTTCGCCGTTGTCGGTCATCCTGCAGTTGTGCCCGCACGCATGCAGCTTGCTGCCCAACCAGTGACTGACCGAGGGGTCGTCTTCCACCACCAATACGCGCATGGCGTTGATCCTTTAAATAGCGTCGAAGGAGTGTTGCATTCTCACGGGTGGCCGCTGGCCAACTGAGTTAAGAATTATTAAACAGAATGAGAATACTTATCAATAAGCTTTGATTGTATTTTGCAATTACGTTCGATTACTCGCAATTTTCAAGGTTCTGTGCAGGGTTTGGCAGGGAAAAACCCTTGGTATGCCAGGGTTATGCGCAAGGGTGTTGCGGGGGGGGAGGCTAGGCGGGAAATGCGGCGTGGTGTATAGACGCGGCAGCTTTGGTTTTTTTCAGATGGTTTTGCAAGGAGTGCAGGTGACATGCAGGAATCGCTGTTTTACGACTTGCTCGCAGCGCTGATGCGGGTGGTGTGTTACCCCATCGGCTGGTTGGTGTTGCGCTTGCTGACCTTCGGTCACTACCCCCGGCGCGGTATTTGGCTGAGCGGCTCGACGCCGGAGGTGATGACCACGATGCTGGGGGTGGTGGTGTTGCTGGTCGGGGTGATGGCGCTGGCGGGGCAGTTTGTGGTGGGGTAGGGCGCTGTCAGGCCGCTCAGGCGAGCATTGCAGGTCAATCAAGTGCTGGGGCAAATGCCCCGTCGATAAACGCCTCCAACCCCGCCGCTTCGATGATCTCGATGGAAAAATGCCCGAAGCGCTTGGGCAACCAGATGATCCGCGCCCCGGCTGGCGAGTTCAAAGCCTCGCGGGCCAGGGGCTGGCCATTCTCGTCTTCCGGCTGCACACCGCTGGCCAGCAACTCGTCATAGGCCAGTTCAATATCCGGGGTGGAGTAGCAGTGGCGGTAGATCATCCCCTCGCCATGGGTGTCGAGCAGCGCTTTCAGGTTGCCGGCCAGTGGCTGCACCAGCATGAACCGCTCCTTGCCCATGCGCGCGATGGCATAGTGCACATGCAGGCCGCCGCGTTGCCACACCTGGGTGGTGGAAATCTCGGCGCTTAGCACCTGCCGATAGTAGTCGCAGGCTTGTTCGAGCTGGCTGACCAGCACGTCGACGTGGCTGAAGGTGAGCTGCATGGCGGACTCCTGGGTGGCCAGCGAGCATAACCCAGGCGGGTGCCCTGTAGGAGCCGGCTTGCCGTCGATAGGGCCGTCAGCTGCGGTAGCTGTTTGCAGGCCCGGCCTCATCGCCGGCAAGCCGGCTCCTACAGGGTTCCGCATGCCCTCGGGCTTTCAGTGTTTCAGGCCCAACTCGGCATCGTCCATCAGCGCCTTAGCCAGAGCGCTGAGGTAGTGCGCTGCCCAGACCATCTTCGGGTCTTCATCCATTACCCCCACCAGGGTCAGGTGGCTGACATAGCCCATCAACTCCGAGGCCTGTTCACGGGCGTGATTGCAGGGGATGCCGGGTTCGATTCGAAACAGCGGCTGGGGGTTGCTTTCACCCTGGCTGAAGCGGGTCTTGCCGGGGGTGGTGTGGTGCGTGTCCGTGGTCATTTGCCTGTCTCCCTGGAGCTTTTCTGATGGCCCCATCGCCCGCCGGCAATGGGGCCGAATTGCCTGTGCAGCCATCAATGCACCGTCTGCGGCGCCTCGGACACCTGCTGCACCTGCGCCAGCAAGTTTTCCAACAATGTGCGCACGCTTTCCAGCTCATGCATCGCCGCCAACAACAGGAACGAACCCGGCGAACGAGTACTGAGCAACAGGGATTGATGGGTGACGGCCAGCGCGCAATTCACATGCTCGGTGGTCTGCACCAAGGTGTCTTCGAAAAGGTGAGGGTGGGGTGGATCGGGGACAATCTTCAGCATAGTGACCTCAGTGTCTGTAGGGACTACCAGAGACCCGCTGTCAAACAGGAAGGTGGCAGCAGTACGTGGGTTGACAGACCGAGGACACTGAACTCGGCGCACTCGAAAGTGCCCCACGTACAGCCGCCATTGAGGTTGCACGCGTGATCAGTAGTCGAAACAGTCTGTCAAAACTGACCGCTGAATATGCAGCGGCTGGCCGAGACTAGTGACCGAAACGGGCCTGGGCAATGGCTGAACGCGTGGAAAAGCTTGTTTGGGAAACGTCCTACATGGAATAGGGAAAATCCGATAAGTCAGGCCGCAAAGCGGCCTCATCGCCGGCAAGCCGGCTCCTACAGGGTGCGCGCTTGTGGCTTTCAGTGCCTTGGCCAGGGCGCAGTTCACATGCTCGGTGGTCTGTACCAAGGTGCGCAGATGCGGCATGAAGACATGCGCGTTGATGCCCTGATGCGGTCTTGGGACATGCACCAGAGCTGGCAACCATGGCCATGCCTGTCAGGCCATGGTTGTCAGCCTTGGCGCATGTCTCAAGCTCGCATCAGGGCCTGGAGGCCTCCAGCGAAAATATGCTTGCTCGCAAACCCCGCCCCTACAGCGCAGCCCCTCCCGCCAGTGGCTTGAGCTCACTCGGCAGCCGCCCGGTCCAGCGCTTGAACGAGCGGCGCAAATTGGTGTTGTCGTTGAACCCCAGCATCTGCGCCACCTCGTCGTTGCCATACCCCTTGACCTGATACAGGTACAACGCCAGATCGCGCCGGGCGCAGTCGAGCTGTTCCTGAAAATGCGTGCCCTGGCGCGCCAGGCGGCGCTTGAACGAGGCTGGGCTGGTGGCGAAGGCGCAGGCGACGCGCTCCAGGCTCAGCGGCTGGCGCAACTGGCCGAGCAGGTGGTCGTGCAACTGGTCGAGAAAACTCGTCTGCCAACCCCAGGTGCTCAATTGCGCATCGCACGCCTGGCGCGCCACCTGCTGGGCGGTGGAGCCGGCGCCGGGCCAGGGGCGCAGCAGGTATTCACGGGGCACGCTCATCACCGTGCACGGGCAGTCGAACGCCAGCGCATCGCCCAGGTGCACCCAGTACTGCTCCACATACCCAGGCTCCGGGTGGGCGAACTGAAAGCGCCACGGCAACTGCTCGTGCTGCTGGCGGCGGGCCAGGGCGACCACGGCGGTCATGCTGGCTTCGAGCAGGAACAGGGTTTGCTCGCCCATGGCGCAGCTTTCGCGCCAGTACAGGTGCAGGTACTGCTCGTCCAGGCGCAGCACCGGGGTCAGCAGCGGTGACAGCAGGGCGCGGTACTGGCCCAGGCGCTCCAGTGCCTGCAGCAGGTGGTCGGCCTGCTCCAGCAGCAGGCTGGCGGCCCCGTAGTGCCCGGGCCACAGGCGCTGGCCATACAGAAAACTACTGTCGGCGGCGTCCAGCAGGCGCTGGGCGTTGGCGATCAGGCGCAGGAACTGTTGCGGGCTGAGCTGCGCGTTGCCGGTGATGATGTCCTCGTAGAACAGCCCGCAACCGCGCAGCAGGTGGTGGGTGTCGATGTGCCGCGAGCGCGCCAGGTCGATCAGCACGGCGGGCAGGTGGTGGGCGGCGATGAAACGGCTGTCGCTGTCGTAGCCGTTCATGCGCTGCGCACCTGGCGTGGCTTGGCCCGGGCCAGGGCCTGGTTGAGGCGCTTGAGCAACTGCGCCTCGTCTTCGTCCACCGCCATCACGCAGGCGACGCTGGCAGCCAGTTGCAGGCGCTCGCCGTGGCGCACGGTATGGTGGGCCAGGTGGGCGATGCTTTGGCGCAGCGCCTCGGCCATGGCCTGGGCCTGGCGCTCGCCGGTGTTGGGCAGCACCGCGACGAAGCGGTCGCCGGCCAGGCGGCAGAGCATGTCTTGTTGGCGCAGGTTGAGCAGCAGCAACTGCGCCACCACCTGCAGCACCTGGTCGCCTTCGTCCTGCCCATAGCGCAGGTTGACCTGGTTGAAGTCGTCCAGGTCGATGGCCACCAGCGACAGCGGCTGCTGTTCGGCGCTGGCCTGGGCGATGGCCTGTTGCAGGTGCTGGCGCAGGTACTGGGCGCCGGCCAGCGGGGTGAGCTTGTCGAACAGGCGGTGCTCGCGGAACAGCTGCTCGCGCTTGCGCATTTGCTCGCTGATGGCGCGCTGCTCCTGCTGCAGGTGGTACATGCCCAGGGTCAGCAGCAGCATGCCCACCGGCATGGGCGCGGTTTCCAGCCAGTTGTCCCAAATCGCCTCGGGGGGCAGGCGGATGAATTCGTCGAGGGTGTCCATCCACATGGAGAACGCGGTAAAGCACAGGCCCACGGACAGCAACCGGGTGACCCTGCCGGCCGGGCGGCCACGCAGCAGCATGAACAGCCAGCCACACAGGATCAGGCAGGTGCCGCCTTCGCCGGCCACGTCCATCCAGTTGATTTCGGCCCAGGGCTTGATGTTGCCGGCGGCAAGGTAGATGAGCAGGCCGGCGTTGAAGGCCAGCAGCAGGCCGGCGAGGGTCAGGCCGTGGCGTTTGAGCAGCGGGGGCATGGGGCATCCTTGGTGTTGTTGTGGCCTGGGCGGGCCCTGTCGCCGGCAAGCCGGCGTTCATGGAACAAAACACAATTCATTGATTTAACACGGTCCCTGTGGGAAGCGGCCTTGCCGGGGCGCCGTCCGGTCGAGATGGGGCGCGAAGCGGCCCCAGAATCTCGGACTCATGCAAGATCGCCGGGGCCGCTCTGCGGCCCATCGCGACACAAGGCCGCTTCCCACAGAGACCGTGGCGCATCTGCGAGACCAATTCTCTGCGCGACAGCGCAGCCCGAAGGGCTGGGTGATCTCCTACAGGGGATGTGTGGCCCACCCGGCAGCATGCGGGCCGATTATCTCAATCCGATGACGCTCACTTGCCGCGTGCGGTACAGGGCAGGCCGTCCGGGCCGGTGCTGGCGTCGCAGTAACGCTCGCTGGCCAGGGCCAGCTTGGGCTCGTGCAGGAACTTGCGGCCCTTGGCGTCGCGCTGGATGTCGAAGGCGTCGTACAGCTGGTCGTCGGCCGAATAGGCGCGCACCTGCAAGCGGTCCTTCTCGACCCGCACGGTCTGGTACAGCTGGGTGTCCTCGGCGCTGCGGTCGGGCTGGCGGCGGGCGCGGTCGTTGACGCCGTACATCTTCGAGCCGGTCACCGAGACCATGTACACCGGGCCGATGGCCTGTTTGGCGCGCTGCGCGGCGGCGGTGGCCTGGCGCCCGGCGGCATGGGTCAGGCGGCTGTAGCAGTGGTCGTGGCCCTGCAGCACCAGGTCGACCTTGTAGCGCTCAAGCAAAGGTTGCCAGGCGGCCTTCAGCGGCTCGGTGTCTTCGGGGCGGGCGCAGGTGTAGACCGGCTGGTGCATGACCACGATGTTCCACTGTGCCTTGCTGCTGCGCAGGGTGTTCTCAAGCCACGCGGTTTGCGCCGGAAGGGTGCCCAGGTCCAGGGCCGAGGTGCCGTCCAGCACCACGAAACGCACGTTCTGGTAGTCGCTGTAGTAGCTGGTGTCGGCCACCCCGGCGGCGCCGTTGCGCGGCAGGGCGAACTGCGCCGGTACGTGGGGGCTCAGGCTGCGGCTTTCGCTGCCGTCGGCATTGAGGTGGTCGAGGTACTCGTGGTTGCCGAAGGCGGTCAGTTGCGGGATGGCCGCGTATGACCAACCGCCGGCCTGGGTCCATTCGCCCCATTCGTCGTCGTGGGCCAGGTCGTCGCGCGAGGCCACCAGGTCGCCGGCGTGCACCACCAGCGCCGGCTGCGCCACGCTGCGCAGGGCCTGGCGGATGGTGCGCGAGGCGATGGCGAGGATGTCGTTCTGGGTGTCGCCCAGGTACACGAAACTGAACGGCGCGAACTGGCCTTTGGCGGTGCGGAACTGGTGCCACTCGCTCCAGCCGGCGCTGCCCTTGACCCGGTACACGTAGGCAGTGTCGGGTTGCAGGTGTTCCAGGCGCACCTGGTGGTAGTTGGCCGGGCCGTTGTCGCTGTCCAGGCGCTGGGTGCTGCCGCTGAGCTGGCTGGCCTTGGCCTCCAGCGACGGGCCGGCCAGGGCCGGGCCCAGTTGCAGCACGGCGTCGGCCTGGGCCAGGTCGGTGCGGTAGCTGACCGCCATCTGCGTGGCGGCGTTCTGCCCGGGGGTGAGCACGATGCGGTCGGCGAGGGTGCCGGCGGCGTAGGGTTGGCCGGGTGAGCGCGGGATGGGGTTGGTGTCGTTGGCCTGGGCCATGGCGGCGCAGAGCAGGGTGGCGGCGAACAGCAGGGGGCGGTGCATGGGGTTTCCTCGAATGGCCCGGATGGCGTGATGGGGGGCAAAGGAAACAAAGGCGAATGACGGTTCGGTTACCGGGTGGGGGGTCGATTTGGCTCAGGTGAGCGGGGCGTTTTTTTGTGTGTTCAGGGGGCGCCTGATCGCGGGGCAAGCCCGCTCCCACGCCGGTATTAGGGGCTGGCCGAGGGTGCAGGGGGTCATTTGAGCTCAAAACGTCGGTAAAAACCGCCGAAAACCCGGTGCCGGGGCGTTAGGTGCCGGGCGCTGTCATGCAAGTGCCACACAGCCTTTTTAGCGTTCGCAGCCATTCCCGGGTTCGCCGGGCCACTGCAAACGAGGGTTTCCAAGGTGGCAATGCCGTTACGTCACATCCGTTGCAACGGGTTTCGGGTCAGCCTGCTGGCCATCGCCATCGGCGCCGCACCTGCCTGGGCCGAGGAAGAGGCGGTGGAGCGGGTCGAGGTGATCGGCCAGGCTGCCAGCATCGACAAGGCCCTGCGCGAGCAGAAGAGCTCGGACAGCATCGAGAGCGTGGTGCACGCCGATGGTGTCGGCCAGTTGCCGGACGACAACGCAGCCGAAGCCCTGCAGCGGGTGCCGGGCCTGTCGGTGGAGCGCGACCAGGGCGAAGGCCGCTTCGTCAGCGTGCGCGGCATCGCCCCGGACCTGAACAGCGTGACCATCAACGGCACTCTGGTGCCGGCCCCTGAAGGTGACCGCCGCGCCGTGGCACTGGATGTGCTACCGGCAGAACTGGTGCAATCGCTGTCGGTGGTCAAGAGCCTGACCCCGGATATGGACGCCAACTCCCTGGGCGGCACCATCGAGGTAGAGAGCCTGTCGGCCTTCGACCACGACGGGCTGTTCTACACCTTCAGCAGCGAGGCCAGCCAGGACACCAACGTCGACAAGACCAGCCCGAAATTCTCCGGCGCCTTCAGTAACCGCTTCAGCCTGGGCGACGGCGTGGACAACTTTGGCGTGGCGGCGGCGTTCAGCTGGCAGAAGCGCAAGTTTGGCTCGGACAACGTCGAGACCGGCGGCAACTGGGACTTCAGCGGCGGCGATGCGCGGTTGGAGGAGGTGGAGGCCCGCGACTACCAGATCAGCCGCGAGCGCACAGGCTTTGGCCTGAACTTCGACTACCAGCCCGACGACTACTCCAGCTACTACCTGCGCACCCTGTACAGCAAGTTCAAGGACACCGAAACGCGCAACGCCATGGGCCTGGAGTTCGCCGACCCGCAGGGTTCGGGCCAGCGTGGCGAGGCCGAGGGCTGGCGCGACCTCAAATCCCGCGAGGACACCCAGGAAATCCAGTCCTACGTGCTCGGTGGCGAGCGCATGATCGAGCAGTGGACCATAAGCGCCCAGGCCGGCTACAGCCAGGCCACCGAGAAAGACCCGGGCGGCATCGCCGGGGCCAAGTTTGTCGGCGACTTCGACGGTGTGGGTTTTGACGGCACCTCCAAGCCACGGCTGAGCGTGGGCAGCGATTTCTACAACCCCAACAACTTCACCTTGGATGAAGTGGAGTGGGAGAAGGTCAACGGCAAGGACCAGGAAAAGAACATCCGCCTGGACCTGGCCCGCGACTACGAGCTGGCCGGCAACAGCGCCCAGGTGAAGTTTGGCGGCAAGGTCAGCCGGCGCGACAAGACCAGCGACACCGAAACCTGGGTGTACGACGATTTCACCGGTGTGAGCCTGGCCGACTACCAGAGCGGCAATGTCGACTACGCCCTGGGCCACTACGGCAACGGCATCAGCGCCGGGGCCATCAAGGGCCTGATCGGCGGCCTGGACAAGGCCGCGTTCTACGACGAAGAAGCCTCGCGTATCAACGACTTCGACATGCGCGAGGACATCAACGCCGCTTACCTGATGCACACCCTGGACGTGGGCGACTGGCGCCTGATCGCCGGCCTGCGCTACGAGGGCACCGAGTTCGACGCCAAGGGCACGGGCCTGCGCGACGGCAACTACGAGAGCATCCACAGCAGCAACCGCTACGACCACTGGCTGCCCGGCCTGCATGCGCGCTACCAGCTGACGCCGGCCACTGCCCTGCGCGCGGCCTGGACCAATACTGTGGTGCGCCCGACCTTCGGCCAGCTGGCCCCGGGCTTTGCCATCGACGGCGCCGACGCCTCGTTCGGCAACCCCGAGCTGAAACCGCTGGAGTCGATGAACCTGGACTTCGGTATCGAGCACTACATGGGCCGCGCCGGGGTGGCTTCGGCGTTCCTGTTCTACAAGGACCTGGACAACTTCATCTACAGCACTGACCTGGCTGGTAGCGGCGAATGGCTGGGCTTCGACGAGGCGCTGACCTTCGAGAACGGCGGCGGCGCGCGCCTGTACGGCCTGGAGCTGGCCTACTCGCAGAAATTCGACTGGCTGCCCGAGCCCTGGAACGGCCTGCTGGTGGGCGCCAACCTGACCCTGAGCAAGTCCGACGCCACCTACCAGGGCGCCACTGGTGCCAAGCGCCACATCGACCTGCCCAACCAGTCCGACACCGTGGGCAACTTCATGGTCGGCTGGGAGAGCGACCGCCTCAACCTGCGCCTGGCCGCCAACTACAAGTCGGGTTACCTGCTGGAACTGGGCGCCATCGACGACAAGGCCCATGACCAGTACGCCGACGACCAGCTGCACGTGGACTTCAAGGCCGGCTACTTCCTCACCCCTGAGCTGCAGCTGACCTTCGAGGCGCAGAACATCACCGACGAGTCCTACTACGTGTACAGCGGCCACCGCCGCTACAACGCGCAATACGAAGAATACGGCCCGACCTACAAGCTTGGCCTGACCCTGACCCACTTCTGACCCGGATACTGCCTGCCGATGCGTATGTTCAATCTGTCCATGCTGGGGCTGTGTATCGCCCTGGCCCAGGGCGCCGCGGTCGCGGCGCCAAGCCTGGCTTTCAAGGGCCAGGCCGTTGCCAGCGAATACAGCCAGTGGCTGGCGCCGCTGCCGTTCATGCACCAGGCCGAACGCCTGCAGGTGGCCGCCAAGGCCTTGCAGGTGGTCGATGCCCAGGGCCGTGTGCTCGGTGAGCTGGCCGGGCGTTTCGAAACCCTCGACCACCGCGCCGATGCCAATGGCCTGCTGGTGGCGACCCTCGACAAGAAGCGCCAGCAGGCCTTGCTGACCCGCCTGGGTAGCGATGGCCAGTGGGCGGCGCCGCTGTACCTGCCCAAGACCCGCTATGCCATCGAAGGCCTGTGCCTGTACCGCGACAGCGCGCGCAACGACTTTTTGTTCCTGGTGGGCGAAGAGGGTATTGGCGAGCAGTGGCTGGTCGGCCATGCCGGGGTGCCGCTGGCCGAAGCACGCCAGGTGCGGGCTCTGAGCCTGCCGCCGCAAAGCAGCTTTTGCCAGGCCGACGACGCCAGCCACAGCCTGTACGTGAACGAAGAGAGCGTCGGCCTGTGGCGCTACGAGGCGGCTGCAGAAGCGCCGCTGCTGCGCGAGCCGGTGGACCTGCGTGCGCCGTTCGGCGGGCTGGCCAAGGCTGCTGCGGGCATGGCCGTGGTGCCGGGCGGGCTGCTGGCGTTGGACCCGGCGGCAGGCGCCTTGCACCTGTATCAGCAGGCTGCCGGGCACTGGACCCGGGCCGCAGTGGTGCCGCTGGCCACGCTCAAGGAGCCCGAACAGGTGAGCGCCCGCGCTGCCGACCAGGGGCTGGAGCTGTTGCTGCTGGACGATAAAGGCACCCACCGCGCGCAGCTGGCCTGGGCGCCGAAAGCGCTGCCACTGCCGGGCGCCCCGGCGCAGGTCACCGCGCTGGCGCAGACCGACGGGGTGCCGAGTCTGGGCGATGCGGCAGACGACCCGGCGATCTGGGTCAACCCGCAAAACCCTGCGCAAAGCCGCGTGCTCGGCACCGACAAGAAGGGCGG
This sequence comes from Pseudomonas fakonensis, assembly GCF_019139895.1. Lineage (GTDB taxonomy): Bacteria > Pseudomonadota > Gammaproteobacteria > Pseudomonadales > Pseudomonadaceae > Aquipseudomonas > Aquipseudomonas fakonensis. The sequence goes on from NZ_CP077076.1 coordinate 2,373,320, forward strand.
CTTGCTGGCTTACGACCTGGCTGGCAAGCAACTGCAAGACCTGCGAGTGGGGCGGCTGAACAATGTCGATGTGCGCAGCGGTTTTCGCCTGGGCGGGCGCGAGGTGGACCTGGCGGTGGCCAGCAACCGTGACACCAACGGCCTGCACCTGTTCGCCATTGATCCGCGCAGCGGCCAGTTGAGCGATATCGGCCAGGTGCCCACGGGGCTGACAGAAGTTTACGGCCTGTGCCTGTTCAAAGGCGCCGATGGCGCCATCGACGCCATCGTCAACGACAAGGACGGGCGCTTCGAGCAGTACCGCCTGGATGGCAGCAGCGGCAAGGCCGGCGGCCAGCGGGTACGCAGTTTCAGCACCCCGACCCAGTCCGAGGGCTGCGTGGCCGATGACCGCCGCCAGCGCCTGTTCATCGGTGAAGAGGATGTGGCGGTATGGGCGCTGGATGCCCGCAGCAATGCCCCGGCAACGCTGCACAAGGTGATCGGCGTGGGTGGCCCGGTGCAGGACGACATCGAAGGCCTGGCGCTGTACCACGGTGCGCAGCGCGATTACCTGGTGATTTCGAGCCAGGGCAACGACCGCTACGTGGTGGTCGAGGCCGAGTCGCCGTACCGGCTGCGCGGCAGCTTCCAGGTGGGATTGGATGCCGAGCGCGGTATCGACGGGGCTTCCGAGACCGATGGCCTGGAAGTGACCTCGGCCAACCTGGGCGGCCCCTTGGGCCAGGGGCTGCTGGTGGTGCAGGACGGGCGCAAGCGCATGCCCGAGGGTAACCAGAACTACAAGTACGTGGCCTGGGCCGAGGTGGCCCGGGTACTGGGGTTGGAGTGATACCCCGGCCATGACGTGCCTCCTGTGGGAAGCGGCCTTGTGTCGCGATGGGCCGCTTCCCACAGGGGCCGATATTGGCCCGGGAGCGCTGTCATCCCCCCGCAACCTCTTTGCCATTGACTAGGAGCCAGCCGGCTCCCCCGATTGAAAGGACACACGACATGCAAACCCCGACAACCCCGCTGCAACACACCACCGTCTGGGGCCTGGTCAGCGAGGCCAGCCTGGTGGTGCAGGCAGTGATGCTGTGCCTGGTGCTGGCCTCGCTGCTCAGCTGGTACCTGATCGCCTGGCGCGGCACCTCGCTGCGCCGCGCCGAAGGCCATGGCAAGGCGTTTCTCAAACAGTTTCGCGAGGGTGAACTCGGCGCGTTGTATCAGGACGCCCAGGGCAACGCACCGGGGGCGGATGCCGGCCTGCAGCAGATCTTCGTCGCCGGTTACCAGAGCTTCCAGCAACTGCAACCCGGCCAGCAGCCCGATGCGGTGCTGGAGGGTGTCGAGCGCAGCCTGCTGGTGGCCATCGCCGAGCAGGAAGAGCGCCTGGAGAAGGGCCTGCCGTTCCTTGCCACGGTGGGTTCGGTCAGCCCCTACATCGGCCTGTTCGGCACCGTGTGGGGCATCATGAATTCGTTCCTGGGGCTGTCCCAGGTGCAGCAGGCGACGCTGTCCACGGTCGCCCCCGGTATTGCCGAGGCGCTGATCGCCACCGCCATAGGCTTGTTCGCGGCCATTCCTGCGGTGATGGCCTACAACCGCTTCTCGGCCCGCGCGCAAACCCTGATCGCCCGCTACTACGCCTTCGGCAACGAGCTGCAGGGCCGCCTGCAACGGCGCTTGCAGGCCGCCCCGGCGAACCTTGCCGCTGCGGCCTGAGGAGACTGAGCATGCTTGCCAAGCCTGTGCGCAAACATGGCCTGAAGGCCGAAATGAACGTGGTGCCCTACATCGACGTGATGCTGGTGCTGCTGGTGATCTTCATGGTCACCGCGCCCATGCTGGTGCAAGGCGTGCAGATAGAGCTGCCCAAGGTGGCCGCCGAGGCGCTGCCCACGCCGAACCAGCAGCGCATCGTGACGCTGTCGGTGAAGGCCGATGGCAGTTACTACTGGAACCTGGGTAGCGAGGTGGACACCGCCGCGCAGACCGACAGCGCCGTGGACACCGCACAGATGCGCGAGAAGATCGCCGCCATCGTCGCGCAAGACCCGCAGACCCAGGTGTACCTGCGCGCCGACCGCGACACCGACTACGCCAGCGTAGTGGCCGGCATCGCCGAGCTGCAGCGCGGTGGCGTCAGCCGCCTGGGCCTGATTACCGAGGCGCCGTGACCATGACCAGCCTGACCTTGCAGCAACCGATGTGGCGGGCCTGGCGCGAGCATGGCAGCGCGCTGGCCATTGCCGTGGCCCTGCATGCCGGTGCGGCCTGGTTGTTGTTCAGCCTGTCGCACACCCCCGACCTGCCGCCGCCAGCGGCGCAGGTGATCCAGACCCAACTGGTGCAGTTGCCGGCGCCAGAGCCTGTGGTGGCTGCGCCGCCGGTGGTTGAGCCGGCACCGGTGCAGCCCGCCCCCAAACCACAACCGACTGTGCAGGCACCGCCGGTTGAGGACGCCGCGCTGGCGCTCAAGCGGGTACAGCAAAAGGAGCGCCGCGAGCGCGAGCAGCAGGCCGAGCTTGCACGTAAGCAGCGCCAGGAGAGCGAGCGCCGCGAGCAGTTGGTACGGGACGAAAAGGCCCGCGAGGCACGTGAGCAGGAGCAGCGCCTGGCCGCCGCGCGCGATGCCGAGGCCGCGCGCCAGGCCGCTGCCGCCAAGGCCCGTGCCGAGGCCGACGCCGCCAGCCGGCAGTACCTGCCGATCGCCAAACAAGCGCCGGACTACCCGCAGCGGGCGCTGGACCGGCATATCGAAGGGGAGTGCACGGTGGCCTACACGGTAGACCCTGGCGGACGGGTCACCGACCCGCAGGTGGTCGGCAACTGCCACCCGTTGTTCGTCAAGCCGTCGCTGGCTGCGGCCAAGCGCTTCCGTTACCAGCCAAGGTTGGTCAATGGTCAGGCGGTGGCGGTGGCCAACGTGAAGAACACCTTCAGTTTCAGGATTGAGTGAGGGGGAGGCTGGCCGGATGGGGCCGCGCGGCAGACATGACACATTTGTAATCGATGACACATTGTGTCATTAATATCACAGTCCTGCCGCCTTTATCTCCGGTAGGCCTTGATTGATCCTTTTGCCGCGCTGTTCGGTCGTGCCTTACCTGGAGCCCCGCCATGCATGTTCACTTCATCGTCCACGAAGCCTTCGAAGCACCAGGCGCCTTCGAGACCTGGGTCCACCAGCGTGGCTACCAGCCCACCTATTCGCGCGTGCATGCGCAGCAGCCTCTGCCAGGCAGCGCCGCGGGGTTCGACCTGCTGGTGGTGCTCGGTGGCCCGCAAAGCCCGGCGACCCGCATCGAGCAGTGCGCGCATTTCGACGCGGCTGCCGAGTGCCGGCTGATCGCCCAGGCCATCGCGGCGGGCAAGGCGGTGGTGGGGGTGTGCCTGGGTTCGCAGCTGATCGGCGAGGCTCTTGGCGCGCCGTTCGCGCACAGCCCGGAAAAGGAAATCGGCAAGTTCCCGATCAGGCTCACCGCTGCCGGCCAGCTCAACCCCAAGTTCGCCCACTTCGGCGAGGTGCTGGAGGTCGGGCATTGGCACAACGACATGCCGGGCCTGACCGCCGATGCCAAGGTCCTGGCGGTGAGCGAAGGGTGTCCGCGGCAGATCGTCGAGTACGGCAACCTGGTGTATGGCCTGCAGTGCCATCTGGAGCTGACGCCGGAGGTGGTGGAACTGCTGATCGAAGCCTCGGCCGCCGAGCTTGCCGGCCTGCTTGACCGGCGCTTCGTGCAGCAGCCTGAAGCCTTGCGCCGCAATGACTACCGAGACATGAACCACAAACTGTGGGGGTTTCTTGACCGGCTGGTGGAGGATTACCAGGCCGGCCTTAGCGACCGCTAGCGGCCTGTGCCTGGCCAACGTCGGCCGCGTCGCTGACAAGCTTAGGGTTTGTACGAAAAGTCGCCGAGCGGCGATCAGGCAAGGCGAAAACAGGCGAGGAAGCGGAGTTTGCTGGTTGCAAATGAGCATTCCGAGCCTGTTTTCAACGCAGCATGATCGTCGCGCAGGCACTTTTCGTACAAAGCCTAGGCAAAGGCACGGTGAACTTGGGTTCAGCGGGGGTAAAAGCAGTTAATGCGCAAGCGCGGGGCTGCAGGTTCGTCACCCGTGGCCATGAAAAGCTGCTGTACCGCGCCAGGTACCGATGTGTGGGGGCGGGCGCTGCTGGTGGCGGGTGGTTTGTGGGTGTGGATCGACTTGCCCTGCGGGTTGCCTGGAGTATGATGCGCGGCCGCTTCAGGAGCCTTGCCGGTTATGGCCAAAGAGATCGAGAACCCTTGTGTTTCGTTGTGTCAGCTCAACAGTGAGCTGTGTGTGAGCTGTGGGCGCACACGGGAGGAGATTCGCAAGTGGCGGGGGATGAAGCGGCCAGAGAAGATGGCCACGGTGCAGCGGGCGGCGGCGCGGGTAAAGGCGTTGGTCAAGAAGGGGGGTAAGCGCCAGGGGCGGGATTGATGGGGGTTGCCTGTTGGGGCTGGCTTGCCGGCGATGGCGTTTGTGTGGGCGGCTTATATCTTGTGGTGTACGTTATGGTCTGTTCGTTTGTTGGATTGCTTTGAGTTGTTTTAGCTGGTTTTGAATTAGTATGTGCATTCATTATTTGTAGTGACGCTTGTTCACCTTTCCGCCCAGCGTAAGGGTCGAAAGGTGACGAACAGCGCTCATCGTCGATGAATGAGCATGCATCTCCCAAAGCAATAACCATAATCCCCGAGCCCGAGCCCGAGCCCGAGCCCGAGCCCGAGCCCGAGCCCGAGCCCGAGCCCGAGCCCGAGCCCGAGCCCGAGCCCGAGCCCGAGCCCCTCACCGCACCATAAACCCCACCTGCCAAGCCCGTGGCACAAACCCCATCACCAACGCCAACAAACAAGCCAACCCGCAACTCCCCGCCAGCGCCAGCAACCCCAGCCGCTGCTGCAACCAGGCCCCGATGGCCGCCCCGACCAGCATGCCTGCCCAGGGCACCAGCTGGACCCGCCAGCCCCCGCGCCGCTCCCCCAGCAACCAGCGCCCCAGGCCCCGGCCAAAACGCGACAGCGCCCCGGTGACATAGGTCAGCCCGATCGGCAGCCCGTTCACCTGCTCGACCACGGCATTGAGCATGCCCATGGCCAAGGTGGCCAGCACCAGCGCCGGGAAGGTCCAGGGCAGCGGCCAGGCCGCGCACGCCAGCAGGGCGGCGATGATCAGTAGCAACGGCGCGGCGCGGCGGCGCAAGCGCCGGGCCAGCATCACCCCCAGGGCATTGCCCGCCACGAAGCTGAAGATCGCCAGGGCCAGGCGCAGTATCAACGCAAGGTCAGCCTCGCTGATCGCCACAGCAAGGCGCGTGGTGTTGCCACTCATGAACGAGACGAAATCGCCCAGCGCCAGCAGGCCGATGGCATCGGTCATGCCCGCCAGCACCGACAGCGCGGCCACCAGCCCTAGCCCCACGCGCCCGCGCAGCAGGTGCAGGCGCGCCCGGCGGGCGCTGCGGGAGGCGGCAGTGGGCAGCATGGCGATGTCTCCAAGGGGCTGAGCCCTGATGTTATACCGCTATCAGCGCCTTGCGCATGGGCACGCACAACAGTTGCAGGCCCGCCGGCGAGTGATAGACCGCCTGGGTGTCGCCCTCATAGCCGCAGCGCCGGTAGAAGGCCGCAGCGTTAAGTGTGGCGTCCAGGTGGATCTGCTCCAGCCCGGCGGCCCATGCAATGCGTTCAAGGTGCGTGACCATTGCCCGGGCGACGCCGCGTTGCATGTGCCCGGGCAGCACGAACAACGCGCCCAGCTCGCCACTGGCCAGGTCGATCATGCCGGTGGCGACGGTGCTGCCGTTCAGGCAGGCGAGGTGAAAGTGGTCGGCCACCAGGGTGGTGAAACCCTCGCTGTGGGGCACCTCGGCCCAGGCCCTGGCGAGATCTTCGCCGTAGTCGCCGGGGCACTGGTGGAGGATGGCCTGGCGGCGGATGGCGTAAGCGTCGCGGGCGTCGTGGCGAGTGGCGCGGCGGATATCGAGCATGGGGTCCTTCCCTGTATTTGGCTGTAAGGCGGCAATACCCCGTGCTTGACGACGTGCGGCAAACACAAGGGCGCCATTGCAAACCCTGGATTGGCGCATGGCAACTACTCAAGGACTGCCCACGGCGCCATGCTGCGCCTTCCCTTTGGCTGGCAGCGAGGCGTGCGATGGAACTGGATACACCTGTGGTACTGGTCAATGGCCTGATCGGCTGCCTGGATCATCCCGCACTTCACCAAGGCTTGCACCCCCGGCCGGTGATCGCCCCCGACCTGCTGGGCTACGGCACGCTGCAAGGCATGCCTGCCGGGCGCATCGATATCGCGGCGCAGGTGCAATACCTGCATCGCCAGTTGCAGGCGCGCCAGGTGCAGCGGGCGCACCTGGTCGGGCATTCGGTGGGCGGGGTGGTGGCGATGCTGTATGCCCTGCGCTACCCGCAGCAGGTGGCGAGCGTGGTCAGCGTCGAGGGCAACTTTACCTTGAACGATGCGTTCTGGTCGGCGTCGGTGGCGCGCATGGACGCTGATGCTGCCGAAGCGATGCTGGAGGGCTTTCGTGCCGATGCCCAAGGCTGGCTGAGTGCGGCAGGGGTGGCGGCCGATGCACAGCGCCTGGCCCTGGCCCAGCGCTGGCTCGCCCACCAGCCGGCCAGCACATTGCAGTCCATGGCCCGTTCGGTGGTGGCGGTGACGGGGGCGACGCGCTACCTGGAGCAATTGCAGGCACTGTTCGCCGCGGCCCCGGTGCATTTGCTCGCCGGCGAGCATTCGCGCAGCGGCTGGGACGTGCCGCACTGGGCAGCGCAGCAGGCGGCCAGCGTCACTGTGCTGCCGGGCGTTGGCCACCTGATGATGCTGGAAGACCCGCAGGGCTTTGCCCAGGCCCTGGCCAGGCTGCTGGCCTGATCAATCGATCGAGCCGGTTTGCACCTGGGTTTTTTGCGCATAGTGGGCCAGCAGCACGCCTGTGGATGTGACGAAGCTTTCGCGCAAGGTGAACGCTGCGGCCTGGGCATCGTCACCGAACAGGCGCTTGCCGCGCCCGAGCACGATCGGGTGCACCAGCAGGCGCAGCTCATCCACCAGCCCTGCGGCCAGTAGCTGCTGTACCAGCTCGGCGCTGCCCTGGGTCAGCAGGGTGGCGCCGCCCTGCTGCTTGAGGGAGCGCACGGTAGCGATGACATCGGCGCCCAGCACGTGGCTGTTGTGCCAGGCTACCGACTCGGGGTGGTGGGTGGCGACATGCTTGGCCACGCCATTGAACAGCTCGGCCATTGGCTGGTTTGGCGAGTCGGCGGCGACCTTGGGCCAGTAGCCCGCGAAGATGTCGTAGGTACGCCGACCCAGAAGCAGCTCGAACGGCTGGCTGAACAGCGCCTGCATGGCCTTGCCGAAGGCTTCGTCTGCGTACGGCGGCAGCCAGCCGCCGTAGACGAAGCCACCGCTGGTGTCCTCTTGCGGCCCGCCGGGGGCCTGCATGACGCCGTCTAGGGTGATGAAGGCGGCGACGATAAGCTTGCGCATGAGGGGTGCTCCATGGGATGGGTTTGCCAGGTAGTCGATTAGGCCGATGGAAATTCGACAGCAGAAGCAGAAAGTCGCCAGGGCCTTGTAAGAAAAGCCGCTGACGGGGCGCGGCAAGGGTTGGCAGTCTTGTTTTTGGCACAAGTACGGCCTTGTGGGTGCGCTAAGATCCTGCGCGTGAACCCTTTCCCCACAGGAGTGCCGCCCGTGACCGAATACACCGCATTCAAGGTTGAACTGACCGACAGCATCGCCCACGTGCAGATCAACCGCCCAGAGAAGATCAACGCGATGAACGCGGCCTTCTGGGAGGAAATCGTCGATATCTTCCAGTGGGTTGACGACACCGATGCGGTGCGTGCGGTGGTGATCAGTGGTGCTGGCAAGCATTTTTCATCCGGCATCGACCTGATGATGCTGGCCTCGCTGGCCGGGCAGATGGGCAAGGACGTTGGCCGTAACGCGCGGCTGCTGCGCCGCACCATCCTGCGCCTGCAGCGCTCGTTCAACGCTGTCGACAACTGCCGCAAACCGGTGCTGGCAGCCATCCAGGGTTACTGCATCGGTGGCGCCATCGACCTGGTGTCGGCCTGCGACATGCGTTATTGCGCCCAGGATGCGCAGTTCTCGATCAAGGAAATCGACATGGGCATGGCCGCCGATGTCGGCACCTTGCAACGTTTGCCGCGTATCATCGGCGACGGCATCCTGCGCGAGCTGGCCTACACCGGGCGCATGGTGGACGCCGACGAAGCGCTGCGCATCGGCCTGGTGAACCGGGTTTATGCTGACCAGGCGGCGCTGCTGGACGGGGTCTTTGCCATTGCCCGTGAGATTGCCGCAAAATCACCGGTCGCCGTGGCCGGCACCAAGGAGATGCTCAGCTACATGCGTGACCATCGTATCGACGATGGCCTGGAGTACATCGCTACCTGGAACGCCGCGATGCTGCAGTCCGAAGACCTGCGGGTGGCGGTGGCTGCCCACATGAGCAAACAGCAACCGACGTTCGCCGACTGACCGGGTTGGCGGGCGCCTTGAAGGGACCCGAACCGATGTCAGCACGCTGGACAACCGCAGTACTTGACCCGCAGATCGCCGGTGGCCTGGCCGTGGCACGCAGCCCCGAGGGCTTTTTGTACGACGCCAACGGCGCTCTGTTCCCCCGTGACTGGCTCAAGCGCCAGGGCCTGGAGGTGCTGTGCGAGCACGGTATTGGCCATTTCGACGGGCAGCCGGTGTTCCTGCTGGAGCTGCGCGGTGCCGGCGAGGTGCCGGGCTGCGCCTGGCAGGGGCTGCGGCGCTTCATGCTCGAGGGCGACTTTGACACCTACAAGGTGCTGGGTTATGCCGCGCAGATCGGCACCTGGGCCCGCGAGCACCGGTTCTGTGGCAGCTGCGGGCAGCCGATGACGCAGATCCACTGGGAGCGGGCGATGTACTGCCAGCCGTGCGAGCTGCGCAGCTATCCGCGTATTTCGCCGAGCATGATCGTGCTGGTGACCCGTGGCGACGAGCTGTTGCTGGCGCGTTCGCCGCGCTTTGTCACTGGGGTGTACAGCACGTTGGCGGGGTTTGCCGAGCCGGGTGAGTCGGCCGAGGACTGCCTGGTGCGTGAGGTGCGTGAAGAGGTGGCGGTGGAGGTGAAGAACATCCAGTACGTTGGCAGCCAGTGCTGGCCGTTCCCGCATTCGATGATGTTGGGGTTTCATGCCGAATATGCGGGGGGGGAGATTGTCATGCAGCCGGATGAGATCGAGGATGCGCAGTGGTTCAATGTGCATGAACTGCCGCCGTTGCCGGCGGGGCGGTCGATTGCGCGGTATTTGATTGATTTGTATGTGGCGCGGCGGTTGGGGTTGCCTGAGCCGGTGTTGCCTGCTTGATAATGGTTTGTTGGTTTGTTGGTTTGTTGGTTTGTTGGTTTGTTGGTTTGTTGGTTTGATTGTTTTGAGAGTTGTAGGCGCATTCATTATTTGTAGTGACGCTTATTCACCTTTCCGCCCTTACGGCGGGTAACTTTTTGAGGGATCAAAAAGTCACCAAAAAATCCTCGCTCCATTCATCCGGCCCCTGCGCTTCGCTCCGGGGTTCCCTCACTCCGGGCTTGCTCCGGGGGTACGCGCCGACGGGCCGTCCCTGGCCCGATCGGCGCTCGACCGGCATCCATGCCGGTCGCCCCCCTACGCAATCCCTGCGTTCGGCCTCCTGAAGTCGCGAAGTTAGGGGCGGCGCCTGGACTGGCGCAGCTAACCGCTAGTTGCCACCGTGGGACCTCAGGATTGAATCGCGGGGCAAGCCCGCTCCCACAGTAAGTGCGCGATCAGCGTGGGAGCGGGCTTGCCCCGCGATGGCGTCAGAACAAACAACAAATCAATAACAATCAAACCAACATCCCAGCTGTTGATCTGGCTGTTGATCTTGCCTCTAAGCGCGCGATAGCCCAGGCAACACAAATCGCGACTTCAGGAGGCCGAGCGTAGGGATTGCGTAGGAGGGCGACCGGCATGGATGCCGGTCGAGCGCCGATCGGGCCAGGGACGGCCCGTCGGCGCGTACCTCCGGAGCAAGCCCGGAGCGAGGGAACCCCGCCGCGGGCGGGGCTGATGATGGGAGCCATGTACGGGCCACCCACATGGGTTACACAAAAGTTCACTCACATAGGTGACAACACCTGAAGTGTTACATAACCATCATCGGCATCTCGCTCATCGATCCTGCCGAGAATGATTGGGCCGAAAATAACATCCCACACCCCATCCCCGACCTGCTCCAGCCCAATGGTCTGATGCTTGAGCACGTAACCTACGTAGATCCTCAAACCCCGACGGTTGACGATGCCACTTCGATCAGCTGGCAGACTCTCGATATGACTGGGGTAAGTCATTTCAGGTAGTTTTTCCGGGAACGGGCGTGGCGAAGGCTGATAGCAGGACGCTGGTGTTTTCTGCTTCAGTGCTTCGTGGAGCCGCTCGTAATTGTAGTGCTGCCGGAAGCGGTCGAAGTGCCGTTGTTGAGCCTCCCAAGCCACTGCGGGAGGTGACGGAAGCGTACTTTTGAGTGTTCGGTGCATACGCTCGTGCCGACCATTTTGCTCCGGTCTGCCAGGCGCAATACGTTCAGGAATAATGCCCAGGCGCAGCCACCAAATGGACAGCTGGGAGAGCCCCGCACGCCCTTTGCTGGCAAACGGCACGCCGTTATCGGTTCGGATACGTTCAGGTAGCCCGTTCTCGCGAAAGACCTCAGTGAACACAGCCTGTGTCTCCAGGAAGTTCGTGTTGGCCATACTGTGGCACGCAAGCAAGAAACGACTGGCGTGATCCATGATCGTCAACGGATAGCACCAGACCCCAGCGCCTGTCAGAAACTGGCCTTTGTAGTCCGCACTGAATAGCTGATTGGGCGACTCCGCTTTTTCCAGCGGCTTGGGATAGACCGCCACACGCTGGCGCAGGCGTCGCGGCTTGATCAGCTCGGCCTTCTTGAGGATGTTGTAGATCGTTGTCTTGGAAGGGGGCGCCTCGTCAGGAAAACGCTCCTGTAAAGCTGCCTGGATTTTCTTGGGGCCAGGCTCCGTCTGGCCCTGACCACGCAATTCGATGATGGCCTCACGAACGGCGACGGGCACAACCCAATCTTGCGTCAGCCGACGACGGCTGCGTTCCTCCAAGCCTGGCGGACCATCGTTCTCGTAACGCTCTACCCATTTGTAACCGGTCTTTCGACTGATCTCGTAGGCCTCGCAAAGGGCGCTGAAGCTAGGCGCCCCATGGAGATAGTCCGCGATGAAAAGCAATTTCATGTCCATAGGTTTCAGCTCTCGCCAAGGCATGGTCAGACCCTCGAAAAACCGACCATGCCAGTTAAAAACTGTTACCTATGTGCGTGAACTGATTTGTCACCTATGTGGGTGAGTCATACCGCCAGCGTTTTTTGGTTACTTTTTGTCGCGTTTGACAAAAAGTGACCCGCCGTAAGGGCGGAAAGGTGACGAAAAGCGCATATCGTCAATGAATGCGCATACATCTCCCAAAGCAATAACTATAAACCCCGACCCCGCCCCCATCACCCAAACCAATGCTGCCAAGCCAACCTCACAGTCAACGCCAACACCACAGTAATAAACACCGGTCGAATAAACCTGCTCCCCCCGCTGATCGCCGTACGCGCCCCGAAGAACGCCCCGACCATCACCGACAACCCCATGCATAACCCGACGATGTAATCCACCTGCCCGGAAATGATGAACACCGTCAGTGCCGCAATGTTGCTGACAAAGTTCATGCTCCGTGCCACGCCACTGGCACGTACCAGGTCGATGGGGTACAGCAGCAACGTACTGACCGTCCAGAACGCCCCCGTGCCAGGCCCGGCAACGCCGTCGTAGAAGCCCAAAGTGAAACCCTGGGGTACCTGCCATTTCTTGCGGATCGGCGCATCGGCATCCAGCGGCGCCTTGGGCGTACCCCCGAACAGCAAATACACACCGCAGGCGAACACGATCACCGGCAGCATCTTGTTCAGCCACTCGGCCGGCATGTAGTGGGCAATCACCGCGCCAATCAGCGCGCCCGTGAGCGTTGCGAACAACGCCGGGCGCCACTGCGCGGGGTGGAACAGCTTGCGCCGGTAATAAGTGAAGCCGGCGGTGGCCGAGCCGAAGGTGGAGCTCAATTTGTTAGTGCCCAGCACCAGGTGCGGCGGCATGCCGGCAGTCAGCAGCGCCGGTGTGGTCAGCAGGCCGCCGCCACCGGCGATGGCATCGATGAAACCGGCAACGAATGCCACCAGGGCGAGGATCAGCAGGGTGAGGGGTTCTACGGTGAGTTCGAAGGGCATGGGATCTGTGCAGGCAGGAAGGCAGGGGCGGCAAAGGGCCGCGCTGGAAGGAGGGTATGGTAATCCTCGGGGTAATCGGTTGCCAGTACCGGCCTCTTCGCGGGCAAGCCCGCTCCCACAGGTATTGCACAGCCTCTGAGGCAAATGCTGTACCTGTGGGAGCAACTGTCTTGTGCTGCCTGAACTGGCCTCGTCGCCGGCAAGCCGGCTCCTATAGGTGCAGCGTAGGCCTGAGGCTTATGCAATCTCTGTGGGGGCGGGTTTACCCGCGAAGGCGCCAGCACTCGGCTCACAGGAACCAGCGATACTCCCGCGCACTGACCTCGTGCATGAACGCCAAATGGTCCTGGCGCTTGTTTTCGCAGTACACCATCACGAACTCTTCCCCCAGCCCTTCGTTGACCGCCGGGTGCCCGCGCATGGCGGCCACGGCGGCGGGCATGTCCTTGGGGAAGTCGATGCCGCTGGTGCGGTCATCGTTCAGCGGCGCGATGGGTTCTTGCGCTGCGTCCAGGCCGTGCTCCATGCCGCAGAGGATGGCTGCCAGCACCAGGTACGGGTTGGCGTCGGCGCCGGCCAGGCGGTGCTCGATGCGCAGGTTGTGCGGGCTTGACTCGGGGATGCGGATGCACGCGTCGCGGTCCTCGAAACCCCAGCTGGCACGGCTGGCGGCATTGACCATGGCGCCGTAGCGGCGAAACGCGTTGTGGTTGGCGGCGAAGATCGGCATGCAGTGCGGCAACAACGCCAGGCAGCCGGCCACGGCGTGGCGCAGCGGGCGTTGCTGGTCGGCGGCCAGCAGGTTGTTGCCGGCCAGATCGTACAGGCTCACGTGTACATGCATGCCGCTGCCGGGGGCCTGCAGGTAGGGTTTGCTCATGAACGAGGCGCGCAGCCCGTGCTTGAGCGCCACGCCGCGGGTACTGCGGCAGAACAACGCTGCCCAGTCGGCGGCGCGCAGGCCGTCGTCGCAGTGGCCGAAGTTGATTTCGAACTGGCCCGGGCCCAGCTCGGCGGTGATCACGTTGGCGTCCACACCCTGGGCGTTGGCGCTGCTGACCATGTCGCGCAGTACATCCGAAAACCGCGACAGGCGTTCGATGTGCATGTTCGGCTGGTCGTCTTCATCCTGGCTGAACGGGTCGCGGGGGAACTGCGGCAGGCCGTCCTTGAGCGCCCGCTCGAACAGGTAGAATTCAAGCTCGAAGGCCACCACCGGGCGTATGCCACGGCGCTCCAGGCGTTGCAGCACCCGGGCCAGCACTTCGCGCGGCTCGAACTCGATGGGCACGGCGGTGCCGTCGGAGGTAATCAGCATTTGCCCCAGCGGCTCGCGCTCCCAGGTCACCGGCTTCAGGGTGCCGGGCACCAGGCGGCGCTGGGCGTCGGGGTCGCCGTCGTTGAAGCAGTAATCACCAATCGGGAACAGCCCGCCCTGGGCGCCCAGCAGCACGCAGTTCTGCGGCAGTTTCAGCGGGCTGCCGGCGGCGACCTTCTCGAGCATGTCGATGGGGTAGCGCTTGCCGTAGAAATGCCCGGGGATGTCCAGGCTGAGCAGGTCGACGTAACGCACGTCGGGGTGGTGCAGGCGGAAGGTGCGGACTTCATCGAGCAGGGTGGGTGCGTTTTTTGTGCTTGTCATTGCAATGCTCTCAGCGGAAGACCCAGAGAACCCGGGTCGCCTGGTCGGTCAGGTTGGCATAGCGAAACTGGCTGTGGGGCGGTAGCTGGAAACTGTCGTTGGCGCGCAGGGTGACGGCACCCTCGTGCCCGTGGTGCCAGAGCGTCAGCTCACCCTGCAGCACAAAGCCGCCCTGTTCGGAGCTGTCGTCCAGGTGCCCCTCGCCACTGCTGGCGCCGGGCGCCAGGTGGCTTTCGAGCATGGCGAAGCGGCCGTTGAGGGTGGGTGACACCAGCACGTCGGTAACCCCGGCGGCGTAGTACAGGGTGCGCCGTTCGCCGGGGCGGGTGACCCAGTCGATCTGGCGTGGTGGCACCGCCTGGTAGAAGTAGGTGGTGGGCACGTGCAGGGCTTCGCTGATGGCGGTGAGGTCGGCCACGGTGGGGCGCGACAGGCCGCGCTCGACCTGCGACAGAAAGCCCAGCGAGCGGTTGACCCGGCTGGCCAGCTCGTCGAGGGTCAGGCCGCGGTGCTTGCGCAGGTCGCGCACCAGCCGGGCCAGCGCTTGGGCGTCGTCAATCAGCTCAGACATGGTCGCGCATCCGGTACCAGGCCTTGGCGGCGGCCTCCAGCGGCGCGGCCAGCAGGTCGCCACCCGGGAAGCGGCCGTTGTCGATGCCCTGGTACAAGGCCAGCAACTCGGCATTGCCGAGGATGGCGTCGCTCACTGCCCGTGCCCCGGCCAGTGTCGGCAGCACACCATGGCCGGAGAAGCCCTGCAGCCAGTAGCGCTGGCCCTGGCGGCCGATGTCCGGGGTGCGCTGGATGCTGCAGTCGATATGGCCGCCCCAGGCGTGTTCGATGGCCACGCCGCGCAGCTGCGGGAAGACCCGTTCCAGGTAAGGGCGGGTGGCTGCGGCCACGTCTTTGGGGATACCGCCCAGGTAGGTGCAGCCGCCGCCAAACAGCAGGCGGTGGTCGGGGGTCAAGCGGAAGTAGTCGGGAACGAACTGGTTGTCGATCACGCAGCTGTTGCGTGGTAGTAACGAGGCGGCAACATCGGCGCCCAGCGGCGCTGTGGCCACCTGATACGAGCCTACCGGCAGCAGGCGCCGGGCCAGGTTGCGATCGAGGCGGTCGATATAGGCGTTGCAGGCCAGCACCAATACCTGGCTGCGCACCTCGCCAGTGCCGGTGCGGGCAACGAAGCCGCCGGCATGTTCGTGGTAGTTGAGCACATGACTTTGCTCGAAGATGCGCCCACCCGCGATTTCGACGGCGCTGGCCAGGCCCTGGGCCAGTTTCAGCGGGTTGAGGTGGGCGCCGTTGGGGTCGTACAGGGCGGCCTGGTAGCGCGGGCTGTCGACCCACTCAGGTAACTCGTCGCGGCCGATCAGGCGCAGGCAGTCATAGCCGTACTTGGCTTCGGCGTCGCGGCGGGCCTGTTCCAGCAGCGCCACCCGGCGCGGCAGCACGGCGCTCCACAGGCTGCCGATGCGGTAATCGATCTCGAAACCGTGGCGCTGGGGCAGCTCGCGCAGTTCGCGGGCGGCCCAGCACATGCTGTCCCACAGGCGCCGACTGCGCTCCAGGCCCAGGGCTTTTTCAAGCGGCGGCAGGTCGCAGGACCAGCCGAGCAGCGCCTGGCCACCGTTGCGTCCCGAGGCGGCCCAGGCCACCCGGCTGGCTTCCAGCAGGGTCACCCGCTGGCCGGCCTGGGCCAGGCGCAGGGCAGTGTGCAGGCCGCTGAAACCGGCGCCGATGATCAGCACGTCGGTGTCGTGGGGGCCGTGCAGGGTGGGGCGCAGGGGGATGCTGGCGGGGTAGGTACGGGCGTAGTAACTGGCGACGTGCTGGGCGGATTGCTTGAACATGCCGAGGCCTCGTGAAATTTCTTCTGATTATTTTCATGAAAAAATAGCAGAGAAATTTCACTGCGCCAGTCAGAGAGCACCTTGTCGGAGATCACTCAGCCCTTCGGGCTGCGTTGTCGCGCAGAGAACTAGTCTCGCAGATGCACCGCTTCCCACAGAGACTGTGTTAAATCAATGAGTTGTAGTTTGTCCTATGAGAGCCACCCAGCCTCGTAGGCTGCGCTGTCGCGCAGGGAACTACGGCCGCGAGCGCGCTCCGGCACCTGTGGGAGCTTTAACCGCGAAGCAGGCGCCGCGCTAGATGGCACCGGCTTCGCCGGTGTTCGCGGCTAAAGCTGCTCCCACAAAATCTTCGTTAAATCAACGAATTGTGATTTGTTCCATAGGAGCCGGCTTGCCGGCGATCACCGGCAACGCCGGTGCCAGGCCACCGATCAATGTTACCTGGGCCGGCCCTATCGCCGGCAAGCCGGCTCCTACAGTTAAGCGCCAGGTTGTGTTGCCATGGCGCCTTTGCGGCCGTCACTCAGTGCGTGCGTGCCAGCTGCGCGCGAATTTCACCCACCTGCTCAGGCGATACCGCCGAAGCCTGGTTCGACCAGCCCTGGCGCAGGAAGGTCGCCAGCTGCGCCACCTCCGTATCGTCCATGCGCTCGGCAAAGCCGGGCATTGGCAGCACCGACGGTGCGCGCTCGGTGGATGGCGTTGCGGCACCGGCGAGGATCACGTGCAGCAATGCATCGGGGTTGGCTGCATTGACCACCGAGGCGCCATCCAGGCGCGGGAACACCCGTGGCGCGCCTTCACCGGAAACGAAGTGGCAGGCACCGCAGTTGTCGATGTACAGCCGCTCGCCCAGGGTCAGGTCCTTGGCTGCGGTCAGCTTGGCGGTGGTCGCTTTGCTGCGCTCGGCCTGCTGCTGGTACGCCGAGCCCTTGGCCGGGGCCAGGGACTTCAGGTACGCCGCCATGGCCTGCAGGTCGGCATCGCTCATGTGCGAGGTGCTGTTGGCGATCACGTCGGTCATCTCGCCGGCCACCGAGGCCTTGGCGTTGCGCCCGCTGCCCAGGTATTCCACCAGCTCTTCTTCGCTCCAGTGCGGCATGCCGCGCAGGGCCGGCACGTTCCAGCCGTTGAGCTCGGTACCGGTCAGGTAGCCTGCTGCCGACTCGTCCAGCCCTTTTTCCTGCAGGGTCAGCGCCCGCGGGGTGTGGCACGAGCCGCAGTGGCCGAGGCCTTGCACCAGGTAGGCGCCGCGCTCGATCGGGGTGGCGCCGGTGTTGGCCACGCCGGCCTGCGGGGCCGGCGCGAACAGCGCGCGCCAGTAGGCGAGCGGCATGCGGATCGACAGCGGCCAGGGGATGTCATTGGCTTTGTTCGGCTGCTCGACCGGCGCCACGCCCTGCATGAAGTAGGCATACAGCGCCTGGGTGTCTTCATCGCTGACCTTGGCATAGGACGGGAACGGCATGGCCGGGTACAGCGCGCTGCCGTCGTGGCCGATGCCGCGGCGTACCGCGCGCTCGAATTCGCCGTAGCTCCAGTTGCCGATGCCGGTGTGTTTGTCGGGGGTGATGTTGGTGGAGTAGATGGTGCCGATCGGCGAGGCGATGCCCAGCCCGCCGGCGAACGGCTTGCCGCCGTCGTGGCTGGTGTGGCAGGCCACGCAGTCACCGGCGCGGGCCAGGTAGGCGCCTTTTTCGATCAGCGCCGGGGTGACGGCCTGGGTCAGCTTGGCCTGGGCGTCGCCTGCACGGTTGAGCAGGCTGGCGCCGAGCCAGGCCAGCACCACGGCCAGCACGGCGATACCCAGCAATACCGAAAGAATGGAACGGGGTTTGCTCTTCATGTGTTCGCTCCTCACGCCTGCACCAGCGGGCCAGGGTTTTTCAGGTACTGGTCCTTGATGGCCTGGGCCGCGAACAGGGTCAGGGCGCCGATCATCGAGGTCGGGTTGGCCTGGAAGTTCTGCGGGAAGGCGTTGCCGCCCGGCACGAACACGTTGTGCACGTCCCAGCTTTGCAGGTAGCGGTTGAGCGCGCTGGTTTCGGGCGAGTCACCCATGATCGCGCCGCCGACGTTGTGGGTGGACACGTACTTGGTGATGTCCCAGTGCGAATCCATGCCCAGGAAGCTTTCGCTGTAGCTGTCGGGGTTCAGCTCCTTGGTGATGTCCAGGACGATGTTGCGCAGGTGCTGCTGCAGTTTCAGCTCGTTCTCCTTCCAGTCGAAGGTGATGCGCAGCAGTGGCTGGCCCCATGGGTCCTTGTAGGTGGGGTCGAGGTCGACGTAGTGGTCGCGGTACGACATGCAACTGGTGGTGATGCTGATTTTCATCGAATGGCCGTACCAGTCCTGCATGCCTTCCTTCCAGCCCTGGCCCCATTCCGGGGTGCCGGACGGCAGCGAGGTGCCGATTGGCGCGCCACTGGCTTGCGAGCTGTGGATCTTGGCGCCACCAATGAAGCCCAGGGACGGGCCGTCGTAGTTGCCGGGGGAGACGTCGTTGAACATCTGCCCGGTGGCGCCGGCGGTGGCGAAGGGATTGAAGTTTTTATCCTTGAAGAACAGCGTGGCGCCGCCGTTGCTGAGGAAGGCGTAGTTGCGGCCGATGGTGCCCTTGCGGGTGACCGGGTTGTACGGCTGGCCGATGCCTGACAGCAGCATCAGGCGCACGTTGACGAACTGGAAGGCTGCCAGCACGACGATCTTGGCCGGCTGGAACACTTCGTTGCCCTGGGCGTCGACGTAGGTGATGCCCTTGGCGGTCTTGCCGTCCGGGTGCAGCTCCACGCGCAGCACGTTGGCGTTGACCCGGTAGTCGAAGTTTTCCATGCGCTTGAGCGCATCCAGCACGGCGGTTTGCGGCGAGGCCTTGGAGAAGTTCAGGCACGGGTACTTGCTGCAGTAGCCGCAGTAGTTGCACGGTGCGATCTGGTTGCCGTAGGGGTTCTTCCAGGCCCGCGAGACGTTGGCCGACGGGTTGGGGAACGGGTGGTAACCGAGCTTGCGCGCAGCATTGGCGAACATCACGTTGTTCAGCGTGTCTTCCAGCGCCGGCAGCGGGAAGGGGTTGGAACGCGGGCCTTCGAATGGGTCACCGCCGACCAGGATCTGGCCGTTGAGGTTGCCGGTGTTGCCCGACAGGCCGCAGATCTTGTCGAACTTGTCGAGGTACGGCTCGATTTCGTCCCAGGTGAACGGGAAGTCGCCGATGGTCATGTCGCTTTGCAGCACGCCCGGCGGGTAGGCCTGGTCGGCGTAGGTCTTGAGCTTGATGTCGGTCGGGGTCGGGCGAATCAGCACGCCGGTCCAGTGCAGGCCCGAGCCACCCACGCCGGTGCCGGGCACGAAGGCGCCCCACTGGCGGGTGGGCAGGGCGGTGCCGTTGAGGTTGTGACGCACGGTGAGCGCGCCAGCCTTGGGCGTGACCATGATCTTGTTGCGCACGCCGTAGGCGTACTGGTCAGCAGGCTTGGGGTAGTGGAAGTCGGCGTTGGTGCGGTCTTCACCGCGTTCGAAGGCGCGTACTTTCAAGCCTGCCTGGGCAAGCTCGATGCTCATCAGCGAGCCGGCCCAGCCCAGGCCGACGACGGCAACGTCGACTTCGTCATTGGTAATCTGTGGCATAAAAAACCTTGAATGCTGTGGTGCAGGGCGAAGGGATCAACCGCGTTGGCCGGTCAGGCTGACCGGGCCGAGGGGGTACGGGACGTTGTGCTGGGCGACCCATTCCAGGTAGCTGGCACGGGCGCCGGGGAAGCCGATGGCAATCCACGCCTTCATGCCCTTGTTGCCCCCGTAGATCGGGTCGGCCAACCAGCCCTGGCGGGTGTGGTTGAGCAGTTCGCCGAACAACAGCTTGGACTTGACGATGTCTTCGCCATGGGCGGCGAAGTCGACCTGGCCGGCTTGCATCTTCTTCAATACGTCGTCGCGCTTGCCGAGTTCGAGCAGGGCGAAGTGCTGGCCGTGGGTGGCCTGGCACCAGCTCTCGAGTGCGGCGATGCCTTTGCGGTAGATCTGCTGCGGGGTGTAGGGCAGCTGATAGCCGAGCGTGGCCGGGGCATTCAGGTCGAACGGGCCTTCGAGGTAGATCTCGCTACCCAGGTCACCGGCCAGTTGCTGGTCGATGAAGATCGGCACGTTGGTTTCCAGCGCGCCGGGGCCACGACCATCGGCCGGGATCAGGCGGTCGCAGGCGGCGAGGATGAAAGTCCATTCGGCCGGGGTGAAAAAGCTTGGGGTGTAGCTGTCGAGGCTCGGCGCCGCCAGCTCTGCCGCCATCGCAGCGCTGAGGCCGTTGACGGTGATGCCCATGGCGGGCAAGGCGATCAGCGACGAAAGCAGAAACTTCCTTCGCGAGGTGTGTTTGGTTAGCAACATGCAGGTCTACCTATGACTAATCACTCAGACCCGTGAAATGCTGGACATGGCAGGCTTGGGCGCTGCTCTTGTGTGACGCTGAGGGTGCGCTGCACTGCACGGACTCATTTGGTCATATGGATGACAGTCATCGTATCTCACGGGGCGAGAATGGTAGCAGGCTACCTAATGGGTAACAATTTATTTCTACCGGCTTTGTCAACGGTGTGAATTGTCGCAGGGCAGGGCAATAGTGCCGGCCAGCCGACGCTTACTGCGGCTTGGCTTTTTGACTGCGGGTGGGCTTGGGCTTGGCCTTGCCGGTGGCGCGGCGCTTTTTCTTCCAGGGGGCTGCGGCCTTGCCTGCAGCCGGGCCGCTGATGGTCAGGCGCATGCCGGCGCAGCGCTGCACCAGCTTGCCCATCCAGGCCGACTGGCGGGTGACGAACTCTTCAAGGCTCATTTCGCCGCTTTGCACCATGTCCAGCGCCTGCTCCCAGATGGCGGTGGTGCCGGGGTCGGCGATGGCCCGGGGCACGGCGTCGATCAGGCTGAAGGCCGCAGGTGTGGCGCTGAGGGCCTTGCCGTTTTTCACCAGGTAGCCGCGGTCGAGCAGGCCCTGGATGATACTGGCGCGGGTGGCCTCGGTGCCGATGCCGGTGGTTTCCTTGAGTTTCTGCTTGAGCAGCGGGTCGTCCACCAGCTTGGCGACGTTCTTCATGGCCTTGATCAGGTCGCCTTCGCTGAAGGGTTTGGGGGGCTGGGTCCACAGGTCCTTGAGGTTCAGGCCGTGCAGGTTGCACCACTGGCCTTTGTGCAGGGCTGGCAGCACCTGGGCGGGGGGCGCTTCGCGGCCCTTGGCCGGGGTCAGGGCCTCGGGCAGGGCGCGGCGCCAGCCGGGCTCGACAATTTGCTTGCCCACCGCGCGCAGGGCGTGGCCGGCGCAGTCGAAGTCGGCCTGGGTGCGGTCGTACTCGTGGTTGGGCAGGAACTGCGCCAGGTAGCGGGCGCGGATCAGGGTATACACGGCCTTGTACTTGGGCGGCAGGCGCGCCGGGTCGCTGGCGGCGGCGGTGGGGATGATGCCGTGGTGGGCGCTGACTTTCTGGTCGTTCCAGGCCCGTGAGCGACGCTGCGGCTCAAGATGTGGCTGCAGCGGGGCGAGGCTGGCGTCGGCCCGTTGCAGGGCAGCCAGAATGCCGGGGGCTTCGCTGTGCTGGCTGAGAGGCAGGTAGCCGCTGTCGCTGCGTGGGTAGGTGATCAGCTTGTGGGTTTCGTACAGCGCCTGGGCGATGTCGAGGGTTTCCTGGGCGCCCAGGCCGAGTTTTTTCGAGCACAGCTCCTGCAGGGTGCCAAGGTCGAAGGGCAGCGGCGCGGCCTCGCGCACCCGCTCGGTGGCAATCTGCACCACCTGGGCGCTGCCGGCGGCTTGCATGGCGGTGGCGGCTTGCTGGGCCAGGGCCTGCTTCAGGCAGCGGCCCTGGTCGTCACAGGCGTCCTCGGGGGCGCGCCATTGGGCGTTGAACACCTGGCCTGCGCTTTCAAGCTGCACATCGATGGCCCAGAAGGGGACGGGCACGAAGTCGGCGATGCTGCGGTCACGGTCCACTACCAGGCGCAGGGTGGGGGTTTGCACCCGGCCTACCGGCAGCACGCCCTGGTAGCCGGACTGGCGCCCAAGCAGGGTGAACAGGCGGCTCATGTTCATGCCGATCAGCCAGTCGGCGCGCGAGCGGCCCAGCGCCGAATGGTAGAGGCTGAAGGTGTCCTGCCCGGGCAGCAGGCGCCCGAGGGCCTTGCGAATCGAGGCGTCGTCCAGCGCCGACAGCCACAGGCGCTGGATGGGGCCGCGGTAGCGGCAGTGCTCGACCAGCTCGCGGGCGATCATTTCGCCTTCGCGGTCGGCGTCGGTGGCGATCACCAGTTCGCGGGCCTCGCCCAGCAGGCGCTTGACCGCCTTGAATTGGCTGGCGGTCTTGGGCTTGACGGTCATCTTCCACTTTTCCGGGATGATCGGCAGGTGCTCGAGGGACCAGCGCTTGTAGCGCTCGTCGTAGGCGTCGGGCGGCGCGGTTTCGAGCAGGTGGCCGATGCACCAGGTCACGCACACGTCGGTGCCTTGCCAGCAGCCGTCGCCACGGCGGTTGGCGCCGAGCACCTTGGCGATGTCTTTTGCCTGGGAGGGTTTTTCGCAGAGGAACAGGCGCATGGCCGCGGGTGCTTCGTCGCTTAAGTTGCGCACTAGGATGCGCAACCCAGGGCGTTCAGGCAAGTTTTATCTGTATGCATGTACAGGTTTTATGCCCGCACCTTTGGCAGGGTAGCCTCAGCCTTGGGGTTGGACCTGGTGGCACGGCCGTGCCAGTTTTGCCGTTCGCCTGCCAGTCGTGTCATTGGACGATGTCGCTGGGGCGCCATTCCTACAAGATACAAGGAAGTCACCTAATGCCTGTTTTCGATTACAAACAGCTCGACAGCCATGCTTCTGCTGCCCTCTACAAAGATGCCATGGCCCTGGCCACATACGCCTACCACGGTATCGACGACGGCTTTGCCGCTGGCTATCAGCAGTACGGCTTTGGCCTGGGGTTGCCGGCCACCCTGGTCAAGGCGCTGATCGGCGGCACCGACAGCCAGGGCGTGGTGCCCGGCCTGCCATGGAACCCCGATTCCGAGGCACAAGCGCTGACCAAGGTGCAGGCTGCCGGCTGGACGCCGATCAGTGCTGCACAGCTGGGTTACCAGGGCAGTACCGATGCCCGCGGCACGTTCCATGGTGAAAAGCCGGGTTACGAGACCGCCCAGGTGGAGGTGCTTGGCCGGTATGACGACAATGGCCAGTTGACCGGTATCGGCATCGCCTTTCGCGGTACCAGCGGCCCGCGGGAGAACCTGCTGGGCGATACCCTGGGCGATGCTATCAACGATCTGCTGGCGGCGCTGGGGCCGGCTGGTTATGCCCGTGACTATGCGGGCAACGCCTTCGACGGCCTGCTGGGGGATGTGGCGGCCTTTGCCAGGGCGCATGGGCTGACCGGGGCCGATATCACCGTCAGTGGCCACAGCCTTGGCGGCCTGGCGGTGAACAGCCTGGCCGACCTCAGTGGCGAGCGCTGGGGCGGCTTGTTCGAAGATGCCAACTACGTCGCCTTCGCCTCGCCAACCCAGGCGGCCGATGCCGACAAGGTGCTCAACATCGGCTACGAGAACGACCCGGTATTCCGGGTGCTCGACGGCACCTCGGTCACCTGGGGCACCCTGGGTGTGCACGATGGCGAGAAGGCCTCGGCTACCGACAATGTCGTCAATTTCAACGACTACTATGCTTCCGGCGCCTGGAACCTGCTGCCGTTCTCCATTGGCAACATCGCCACCTGGCTGTCGCACCTGCCGACGGCCTACGCCGATGGCCTGGGGCGGGTGCTGGATTCGGCGTTCTACCCCTGGACCAGCCGCGACTCGACTGTCGTGGTGAGCAACCTGTCCGATGCCTCTCGGGGCTCGACCTGGGTCGAGGACCTGAACCGCAGTGCCGAGCCGCACACCGGTAGCACCTTCATCATCGGTTCCGCCCACGACGACCTGATCCACGGCGGGCGCGGCAACGATTACCTCGATGGCGGGGCGGGCAACGACACCTTCCGTGACGACGGCGGCTTCAACCTGATCGACGGCGGCAGTGGCCACGACACGCTGAAACTGGAGCAGGCCCTGGGCCGGCTGAACATCGCCCGGGACGGCGAGGGCACCTTGTACATCCGCAATGCTGACGGCGGTATCAGCCAGGTGCGTAACGTGGAGACGCTGGTGAGCAAGGAGAGCAGCCTGGTGTTCTTCAGCAAGGAGGTGAGCCACACCGTGGGGGTGGATGGTTTGCTCAGCAGCGGCAAGCTCGAGGCTTACACGGCTTCGCAAAGTGGCGGGCAGGGGGCGGACGTGCTGGTGGCCGGCAACCAGGGCCAGTGGCTGTTCGGGCTGGGCGGCGATGACTGTTTGCAAGGTGGTAAGGGCAACGATGTGCTGGTGGGCGGCGCGGGCAATGATGTGCTCAGCGGCGGGGCGGGCAGCGATACCTTCCTGTTCAGCGGGGTGTTCGGCCAGGACCGGGTGCTGGATTTCGGTGCCCAGGACAGGCTGGTGTTCATGGGGGTGGAAGGCGGGACGGCGATGCCGGACTTGCGTGATCACCTGACCCAGGTGGGCAATGACCTGGTGCTGACCTTTGGGCAGAGCAGCGTGACGATGGTGGGTGTGCCGGGGTTGCTGGAGGGGCAGGTGGTGATTGCCTGAGCGGCTGATCGCAGGCTCCTATGGAACAAATCACAACGCGTTGATTTAACGAAGATTCTGTGGGAGCGGCTTCAGCCGCGAACACCGGCGAAGCCGGTGCCATCTAGCGCGGTGCCTGCTTCGCGGCTAAAGCCGCGCCCACAGGTTTGAAGGCTTCGCGATCCCTGTGGGAAGCGGCCTTGTGTCGCGATTGGGCTGCATAGCAGCCCCAGGGGGTCGACCTCATGCAAAATCGCCGGGGCTGCTGCGCAGCCCAATCGCGACACAAGGCCGCTCACCACAGGGATTGCAACAGCTTCAGGTCAGTGCAGTACCTGTAAGAGCCGGCTTGCCGGCGATCACCGGCAACGCCGGTGTCAGGGCACAGACCTGTGTTGCCTAGGCTGGCCCTATCGCCGGCAAGCCGGCTCCTTCAGGGTTTGCGAGGTCAGATGATCTCGCAGGAGTCGCGCACCATGTCGACGTGCGGGATGCCGGCTTCAAGGAATTCCTCGCTGACTACCCGAAAGCCCAGGCGCTCGTAGAACGGCGTGGCGTGCACCTGGGCGCTGAGCATCTGCTGCTTGAGGTCGCGGTTCTGCGCCTCGGTGATCACCGCACGCATCAGCGCATCGCCCACATTCAGGCCGCGCCAGTCCTTGAGCACCGAAACCCGGCCGATGGTGCCGTCGGGCAGCAGGCGGGCGGTACCGATCGGGTAGTCACCCTCCATAGCCAGAAAGTGCACCGCGGTCGGGTCTTCGGCGTCGAACTCCAGCTCCGGCGGCACGTGCTGTTCGGCGACGAACACGGCGCTGCGGATGCGGTGGATATCGGCGTTGTCCTTGTGCCAGTCGGCCAGGCGCACACTGATCTTATTCATCGTTGGCAAACCCCAGGCTTCCTTGCTTGATCAGCTGGCAAACCAGCGTCAGGCCTTCTTCGTCGGCGATCCACTTGCCGAGGTTTTCGATGTGCAGGGCGTCGGCGGCGCAGATCAGCTTCAGCAGCGGGCGCAGGTGGCCCGACAGCAGGCGGCTCTGGCCGCTGGCGAACAGCAGCAGGTCGTCTTCGACCTCCGACCAGGCCATGCGCGCGCTTGGGTTGCGGATCAGCACGGCGCCTTGCTCCAGGCTGTCCAGCAACTCGGCTTCGCTCAGCTCTTCGCCGGTCACAAGCTCCGGGTAGCGCGGCTCGGTCATGAACTGGCCGAACCAGGTCAGCAGCAGGTCCTTGTCGTTCATGTGCTTGTCGATCAGGCCCTTGAGGCGGTCGAGGGCGTCGTGCTGGATCTGGTGCGGGTCGGCCGCAGGCACGGCGTCGGCGTCGCTGTAGCGCTCTTCGTCAGGCAGGAACTGGCTGAGGAAGTCGGTGAAGTGGGTCAGCACTTCGGCGGCGCTCGGGGCGCGGAAGCCGACCGAGTAGGTCAGGCACTCGTCTTCGGCGATGCCGTAGTGGGCCAGGCGCGGCGGCAGGTAGAGCATGTCGCCGGGCTCCAGGCTCCATTCTTGGCTTTGCTCGAAGTCGGCGAGGATGCGCAGGTCGGCGTGCTCGATCAGCGCGCTGTCGCTGTCGCACATCTGCCCGACTTTCCAGTTGCGGGTGCCGTGGCCTTGCAGCAGGAACACGTCGTAGTTGTCGAAGTGCGGGCCGACGCTGCCACCGGGGGCGGCGTAGCTGATCATCACGTCATCGATACGCCAGCTGGGCAGGAAGCGGAATTCTTCGAGCAGCTCGGCTACTTCTGGTACGAACTGGTCAACCGACTGCACCAGCAGGGTCCAGTCACGCTCGGGCAGGTCGGCGAAGGCGTCTTCGGCGAACGGGCCGCGGCGCAGCTCCCAGGGGCGCTCGCCGTGCTCGAGCACCAGGCGCGACTCGACTTCTTCTTCCAGGGCCAGGCCGGCCAGCTCGTCGGGGTCGATGGGGCTGACGAAGTCGGTGAACGCCTGGCGCACCAGCAGCGGCTTCTTCTGCCAGTAGTCGCGCAGGAATTCACGGGCCGTAAGGCCGCCCAGCAGTTGCAGTGGAGTATCAGAATTCATGTTCAACCTATTGAAAAAACGTAATTTTTGTACGGGAATAAAAACGCCCGGCGAGGCCGGGCGTTGAACGCTGCGCTCAGCTTAGATGCGTTTGGCCTGGGCCACCGCGTTGCCGATGTAGGTCGCAGGGGTGAGCAATTTGAGCTCGGCCTTGGCTTCGGCCGGCATGTCCAGGCCATCGATGAAGGTCAGCAGCGCCTCTGGCGTGATGCCCTTGCCACGGGTCAGCTCCTTGAGCTTCTCGTAGGGGTTCTCGATGTTGAAGCGGCGCATCACGGTCTGGATCGGCTCGGCCAACACTTCCCAGCAGGCGTCCAGGTCGGCGGCGATACGCGCCTGGTTGACTTCCAGCTTGCCGATGCCTTTGAGGCTGGCTTCATAGGCGATGACGCTGTGGGCGAAGCCCACGCCCAGGTTGCGCAGCACGGTGGAGTCGGTCAGGTCACGCTGCCAGCGCGAGATCGGCAGCTTGCTGGCCAGGTGCTGGAACAGTGCGTTGGCAATACCCAAGTTACCTTCGGAGTTTTCGAAGTCGATCGGGTTGACCTTGTGCGGCATGGTCGAGGAGCCGATTTCGCCGGCCACGGTCTTCTGCTTGAAGTAGCCCAGCGAGATGTAGCCCCAGACGTCGCGGTCGAAGTCGATGAGGATGGTGTTGAAGCGGGCGATGGCGTCGAACAGCTCGGCGATGTAGTCGTGCGGCTCGATCTGGGTGGTGTACGGGTTGAACTGCAGGCCCAGCTCGTCTTCGATGAAGGCGCGGGCGTTTTCTTCCCAGTCCACTTGCGAGTAGGCCGACAGGTGGGCGTTGTAGTTGCCCACGGCGCCGTTGATCTTGCCCAGCAGCGGCACGGCGGCCACCTGGGCGATCTGGCGCTCCAGGCGGTAGACGACGTTGGCCAGCTCTTTACCCAGGGTGGTCGGCGAGGCCGGCTGGCCGTGGGTGCGCGACAGCATCGGCACTTCGGCGTGGGCGTGGGCCAGGGCGCGGATGGCGTCGGCGATCTGGCGCATCAGCGGCAGCAGCACTTCGTCACGGCCGGCGCGCAGCATCAGGGCGTGGGACAGGTTGTTGATGTCCTCGCTGGTGCAGGCGAAGTGGATGAACTCGCTGACCTTGGCCAGTTCAGGCAGTTGGGCAGCCTGCTCCTTGAGCAGGTACTCGATGGCCTTGACGTCGTGGTTGGTGGTGCGCTCGATCTCTTTGACGCGTTCGGCGTGCTCAAGCTTGAAGTCGGTGGCCAGGCTGTCCAGCAGGGCGTTGGCTTCGGCGCTGAACGCCGGCACTTCGCCGATTTGCGGGTGGGCGGCCAGGCGCTGCAACCAGCGCACTTCGACCAGGGCGCGGAAACGGATCAGGCCGAATTCGCTGAAAATGGGGCGCAGGGCCTGGGTTTTGCCGGCGTAACGGCCGTCTACAGGGGAAACCGCAGTGAGCGAAGAAAGCTGCATGGGGTGTTCTCGGACAGTCAGGCTTTTGGAAGGGCGCATATCATACATGAAAAATGCGCCGGGGTCGGGTGGCTGACCAAAGGTCAGGCCGTTTCGAAGCGTGTTGCGGTCCCTGTGTAGGAGCGGCCTTGTGTCGCGAAAGGGGCGCGCAGCGGCCCCAGGGTCTGAGTTTCAGCACACATTGCCGAGGCTGCTGCGCAGCCCTTTCGCGACACAAGGCCGCTCCTACACAGGGTTCTCGATGCGCCGGTCAATCGGCGGTACGCATCATCCCGTACAGTTCGTTGAGCAGCTTGCGCCGGCTGAATACCAGCTGCCAGCGGTGCCCGCCCAGCTGGCGCCACAGGCGTGCGGCGCGGATGCCGGCCAGCAGCAGGGCGCGGATTTTCGAGGCGTTGCCGGCTTGCTGCAAAAAGCGCATGTCGCCGTGCACCTGGATGCGCTGGCGCAGGGTGCTCAGGGTGTCCTGGTACAAGGCTCCACTGGAAGCGATGACGTTATCGTGAACCAAACCAAAATGTTCGGCCTGGGACTGGATTTGCGGCAGGCGGTTGCCGATGGTGTCGAGCAAGTCGCCGCGCTTGTTCAGCTGGCGCTCCAGGCCCAGCATCGACAGGGCATAGCGCAGCGGCTCGCGTTGCAGGCTGCTGGGGTCGCGCTCCAGGGCGCCGACCAGCGCGCGGTAGCCGTCGCGCAGGTTGAGGTCGTCGCCGCCGAACACCTCCAGGGTGTTGTTCGGGTCGCGCACCAGCAGGCTGCCGAGCATGCAGCCGATGTTGGCCTCGCTGGCCTGGCCGGTGCGAGCGATGCGGTCCACCAGCACGGCGGCCTGGAACACGCCGCCCAGGGCGACCAGTTGCTCCTGCAGGTTGTTCATGCGCGCGGGCTCCACGGCTCGGCGGTTTCGATCACGCCGCCACCCAGGCACACTTCGCCGTCATAGAACACCACCGACTGGCCGGGGGTGACGGCGCGCTGCGGCTCGTCGAACACGGCGCGGTAGCCGGTGTCGGTCAGCTCCAGGGTGCAGTGCTGGTCGCTTTGGCGGTAGCGCACCTTGGCGGTGAGGCGGCGCGGGCTGGACAGGTCGATGGGGTTGACCCAGAAAATTTCCGAGGCCAGCAGCGCGCGGGAGAACAGCCACGGGTGTTCGTTGCCCTGGCCAACCACCAGCACGTTGCGCGCAAGGTCCTTGTGCAGCACGTACCACGGCTCGTCGCCGGCGTCTTTCAGGCCGCCGATGCCAAGGCCCTGGCGCTGGCCGATGGTGTGGTACATCAGGCCATGGTGGCGGCCGATCACTTCACCCTCGGTGGTCTCGATCTCGCCGGGCTGGGCAGGCAGGTACTGCTTGAGAAAATCGCTGAAACGGCGCTCGCCGATGAAGCAGATACCGGTGGAGTCCTTTTTCTTGGCCGTGGCCAGGCCGTGTTTCTCGGCGATGGCACGTACTTCGGGCTTTTCCAGCTCGCCCACGGGGAACAGGGTGCGGGCGATCTCGTTGCCGCCCACGGCGTGCAGGAAGTAGCTCTGGTCCTTGTTCGGGTCCAGGCCCTTGAGCAGCTCGGTGAGCTCACCGGTGTCGCGGCGGCGCACGTAGTGGCCGGTGGCGATCAGGTCGGCGCCCAGCGACAGGGCGTAGTCGAGGAACGCCTTGAACTTGATTTCGCGGTTGCAGAGGATGTCCGGGTTGGGCGTGCGGCCGGCCTTGTATTCTTCAAGAAAATGCTCGAACACGTTGTCCCAGTATTCGGCGGCGAAGTTGGCGGTGTGCAGCTTGATGCCGATGCGGTCGCACACGGCCTGGGCGTCGGCCAGGTCTTCGCGGGCGGTGCAGTATTCGGTGCCGTCGTCTTCTTCCCAGTTCTTCATGAACAACCCTTCCACCTGGTAGCCCTGCTCCATGAGCAGAAGGGCGGAGACGGAAGAGTCCACGCCGCCGGACATGCCGACGATGACGCGGGTCTTGGCGGGGTCTTTGAGTGCTGGGCTGGTCATGGCTACCGGTGTGTATCAGGGGGAAAAGCGCGGATTCTATCAAACCCGCGCAGGTTGCGTCAGTCGCGCAGCAGCTCAAGGCTGTGCAATGGGCCTTTCAGGTAGTCGTCCAGGCAGCGGGGCACCAGTTCGCTGCGCCAGCGGCCGGGGGCTGCCAGCAGTTCGTCACGGGTCAGCCACACGGCGCGCACGATGTCGCTGTCCAGGGCGCGCTGCGGGTGCTGGCGCAGCGGGCGGGCGGCGAAGCAGATGCGCTGGTAGGTGACGCCGTTGCTGGGGGCGGTATACAGGTAGATGCCGACCACGCCTGTGAGTTCGACGTCCCAGGCGGTCTCTTCGAGGGTTTCGCGCAGGGCGGCCTGGGTGAGGGTTTCGTTGGGTTCGAGGTGGCCGGCGGGTTGGTTGAAGACGTGCTGGCCGGCTTTGAATTCTTCGACGAAGAGGAATTTGCCGTCCTGTTCGACGACGGTGGCGACGGTGATGTGGGGTTGCCAGGTCATTTGCAGTGTCCTTTCAGATTGCGGGGACCGCTGTGCGGTCCATCGCCGGCAGCCCCAATGTCCAGAAAGCACAAACCCCGGTGCGTGGCCGGGGTTTGTGGGTTAGCTCAAGCGAACCTTACAGGGCGGCAATGGCGCTGTTCAGGGTCTGGCTTGGGCGCATCACCTTGGCGGTCAGCTCGGCATCCGGGGCGTAGTAGCCACCGATGTCAGCCGGCTTGCCCTGCACGGCGTTGAGCTCGGCAACGATGGTTGCTTCGTTCTCGGCCAGGGTTTTCGCCAGTGGTGCGAAGCGCGCTTGCAGCGCCGCGTCGTCAGCCTGGGCGGCCAGGGCTTCGGCCCAGTACAGGGTCAGGTAGAAGTGGCTGCCGCGGTTGTCGATACCGCCGACCTTGCGCGAAGGCGACTTGTTGGTGTCGAGGAACTTGCCGGTAGCCTGGTCCAGGGTGTTGGCCAGCACCTTGGCGCGTGGGTTGTCGTAGGTGTTGCCCAGGTGCTCGAGCGAGGCGGCCAGGGCCAGGAATTCACCCAGCGAGTCCCAACGCAGGAAGTTCTCTTCCACCAGCTGCTGCACGTGCTTGGGGGCAGAGCCGCCGGCGCCGGTTTCGAACAGGCCACCGCCGTTCATCAGCGGCACGATCGACAGCATCTTGGCGCTGGTACCCAGTTCCATGATCGGGAACAGGTCGGTCAGGTAGTCGCGCAGCACGTTGCCGGTCACCGAGATGGTGTCCTTGCCTTCGCGGATACGGGCCAGGGAGAACTTGATGGCGTCGACCGGGGCCAGTACGCGGATGTCCAGGCCGGTGGTGTCGTGGTCTTTCAGGTACTTCTGTACCTTCTCGATCATCACGCCGTCGTGGGCACGGGCCGGGTCCAGCCAGAACACCGCCGGGGTGTTGCTCAGGCGGGCGCGGTTGACGGCCAGCTTGACCCAGTCCTGGATCGGCGCGTCCTTGGTCTGGCACATGCGGAAGATGTCACCGGCTTCGACGTTCTGCTCCAGCACGACCTTACCCTTGCCATCGACCACGCGCACGACGCCGTCGACCTTGATCTGGAAGGTCTTGTCGTGGGAGCCGTACTCTTCGGCTTTTTGCGCCATCAGGCCAACGTTCGGCACGCTGCCCATGGTGGTCGGGTCGAAGGCGCCGTTGACTTTGCAGTCTTCGATGGTGGCCTGGTAGATGCCGGCGTAGCAGCGGTCCGGGATCACGGCCTTGGCGTCCTGCAGCTCACCGGCGGTGTTCCACATCTTGCCCGAGTCGCGGATCATTGCTGGCATCGAGGCGTCGACGATGACGTCGCTCGGTACGTGCAGGTTGGTGATGCCTTTGTCCGAGTTGACCATGGCCAGGGCCGGGCGAACGGCGTACAGGGCCTGGATGTCGGCTTCGATCTCGGCTTGCTTTTCAGCAGGCAGGTCCTTGATGCGGGCGTACAGGTCGCCGATGCCGTTGTTGGCGTTGAAGCCGACTTCGGCCAGGGCTGCGGCGTGCTTGTTGAGCACATCGCCGTAGAACTCTTCGACGATGACGCCGAACATGATCGGGTCGGAGACCTTCATCATGGTGGCTTTCAGGTGCACCGACAGCAGCACGCCGCGGGCCTTGGCATCGGCGATCTGCTCGGCGATGAAGGCTTTCAGGGCCTTGCGGCTCATGGTGGCGCAGTCGATCACTTCGGCGGCTTTGACGGCGGTTTTTTCTTTCAGCACGGTGGTGCTGCCGTCTTTGCCGACCAGCTCGATGCGCAGGCTGTCGTCAGCCTCGATCAGCGCGGCCTTCTCGCTGCCGTAGAAGTCGCCCTGGGTCATGTGGGCAACGTGCGACTGGGAGTCGGCGGCCCAGGCGCCCATCTTGTGCGGGTGCTTGCGGGCGTAGTTCTTGACCGACAGCGGCGCGCGGCGGTCGGAGTTGCCTTCGCGCAGTACTGGGTTCACGGCCGAACCCTTGATGCGGTCGTAGCGGGCGCGGGATTCTTTCTCTTCGGCGCTGGCTGGCTCGTCGGCGTAGTCAGGGATGTTGAAGCCCTTGGCTTGCAGTTCCTTGATGGCGGCCTTGAGCTGCGGAACCGATGCGGAGATGTTCGGCAGCTTGATGATGTTGGCTTCAGGAGTGGTGGCCAGTTGGCCCAGTTCCGCCAGGTGATCGCCTACCTGCTTTTCTGCGCCCAGTTGCTCGGGGAACGCCGCGAGGATACGGCCAGCCAGGGAAATATCGCGGGTTTCGACGGCGATGTCAGCGGAAGCGGTGAAGGCTTCGACGATCGGCAGCAGCGAGTAGGTGGCGAGGGCGGGGGCTTCGTCGGTGAAGGTATAGATGATCTTGGAACGGGTGGGCATGCGGGTTAACTCTCTGTGTGCTGAGCGTACTCGAGTCTCGAGGTGCGCAGGGTAGGCGCTTCGCCCTGGCATCGCCATGAGCGGAAAGTCGAGAGGCTGCGAGCGGTGATGGTGGATGCATCAGTCGAGCGTCAATTGCTGGGGTGCGGTAACAACCCAGGCTTGGTGGTCTTCGTGACCAAGGGCGAGCCGCGTTTTCCAAGGGTTCGCCCCGATGACCCTGCGGTCGCGGCGCAGTATATCAAACCCTTTGGTCGATTCAGCAAGGTCAAGTGCGATCGCGCCATTTATAAGACCAAAGACGTAGGGGCAATGTGGCGGGATGTCGCAGGGTTTGCTGGGGGGCAGCCTCTGTAGGAGCCGGCTTGCCGGCGATCACCGGCAAGGCCGGTGCCATTTATTGCCTGTTCGGCCGCCATCGCCGGCAAGCCGGCTCCTACAGGGGCGTTGCGTGGGGGCGGCTTGCAGGTCGGCAGATGTGGTTTAGGCTCAGTGCAGCGCTCGATTTCCACCCACACCAGGAAAAGCGGAGTAGTGCAGCATGGGATACCAGAAAATCAAGGTTCCGGCCGACGGCACCAAGATCACCGTCAATGCAGACCATTCGCTCAACGTTCCCGACCACCCCATCATCCCCTACATCGAAGGCGACGGCATCGGCGTGGACGTCTCGCCGGTGATGATCAAGGTGGTCGACGCCGCCGTGCAAAAGGCCTACGGCGGCAAGCGCAAGATCGCCTGGATGGAGGTCTATGCCGGCGAGAAAGCCACCCAGGTATACGACCAGGACACTTGGCTGCCCCAGGAAACCCTGGATGCGGTGAAAGACTATGTCGTCTCGATCAAGGGGCCGCTGACCACGCCGGTGGGTGGCGGCATCCGCTCGCTGAACGTTGCCCTGCGCCAGCAACTGGACCTTTACGTGTGCTTGCGCCCGGTGCTGTGGTTCCAGGGTGTGCCCAGCCCGGTCAAAAAGCCGGGTGATGTGGACATGGTGATTTTTCGCGAGAACTCCGAGGACATTTATGCCGGCATCGAATGGAAGGCCGGCTCGCCCGAGGCGAACAAGGTGATCAAGTTCCTCAAGGAGGAAATGGGCGTCACCAAGATCCGCTTCGACCAGGACTGCGGCATCGGCGTCAAGCCGGTCTCCAAGGAGGGCACCAAGCGCCTGGTGCGCAAGGCCTTGCAGTACGTGGTGGACAACGACCGCGAGTCGCTGACCCTGGTGCACAAGGGCAACATCATGAAGTTCACCGAGGGGGCGTTCAAGGACTGGGGCTACGAGGTGGCGCGGGACGAGTTTGGCGCCGAACTGCTCGATGGCGGCCCGTGGATGAAGTTCAAGAACCCGAAAAGCGGCCGCGAAGTGATCGTCAAGGACGCCATCGCCGACGCCATGCTGCAGCAGATCCTGCTGCGCCCGGCTGAATACGACGTGATCGCCACTCTCAACTTGAATGGTGACTACCTGTCTGACGCGCTGGCGGCCGAGGTGGGCGGCATCGGCATTGCGCCGGGGGCCAACCTTTCGGATACGGTGGCCATGTTCGAGGCCACCCACGGCACGGCGCCCAAGTATGCTGGGCAGGACAAGGTCAACCCGGGGTCGGTGATTCTTTCAGCCGAGATGATGCTGCGGCACATGGGCTGGACCGAGGCTGCAGATCTGATCATCAAGGGCACCAACGGTGCCATTGCCGCCAAGACCGTGACCTACGACTTCGAGCGGTTGATGGACGGGGCCACGCTGGTGGGCAGTTCCGGGTTTGGCGATGCGATGATCAAGCATATGTGAAGTGCACTGCATGGCACGGGCTTTGCCCGTGTTCGCGGGTGAACCCGCTCCCACAGGGATTGCCTGGTCTTCAGGCCCGCGCTGTACCTGTAGGAGCCGGCTTGCCGGCGATGAGGCCAGTGCAGGCCGCCTGCGTCACTCACATGCCTGCAAACGAAAACCGGCCGCCTCGGTAAAGAAGCGGCCGGTTTTTTCGTATACCGGCAGAGAGCTGGGTGTCAGGCTTGCACCGTGTTGTTCTCGGATTGCCCTACGACCATGGCCGCTGCAGCAGCGTCCCGGATCTCGGTCGCGTGCAGGCCCTTGGGGCCCTGGATAATCTCGAACACTACGGATTGCCCGGCTTTGAGGGTCTTGTAACCGTCCATCCTGATCGTCGAATAATGCGCGAACAGGTCTTCGGTCTTGCCGTCCTCATTGATGAATCCGTAGCCTTTGGCATTGTTGAACCACTTGACTTTACCGCTTGCCATCCCTATGTCCCTCTGCAAAGGACTCCATCACTGGAGTATCATCCACGTCATCCGCATACGAACCATGCGAGAAAATCTGGTTGACTGCGCGGATCTTTATCGACCACGGTGGGTTCCTATTGGTTGTAACACCGTTTTGCCGATAGTCAAGGTCACCCGGCGCCCGCGCCGAATGGGGCCTGTGCGGTCAACCCACAACCTTAACTTGTCGATCATGATGAAGTTCTTTCCATGCATGTACTCAGTGAGATTCGACTAACATTCAATCAGGATCGCCCGCAGTCGCATGAGGACGGGCACGAGGATGACGGCGCCGGTCTTGCGGTACAGGAGGCCAAGCCGCTTCTGCAGGCGCCACCGATGTACAAGGTGGTTTTGTTCAACGATGACTACACGCCAATGGATTTCGTCGTCGAAGTGCTCGAGACGTTCTTCAATCTGAACCGCGAGCTGGCGACCAAGATCATGCTGACCGTCCATACCGAGGGGCGGGCAGTGTGCGGATTGTTTACCCGTGACATCGCCGAAACGAAGGCCATGCAGGTCAACCAATACGCCAGGGAAAGCCAGCATCCGCTACTCTGTGAAATCGAGAAGGACGGTTAATCGCCGACCACTTGGGTATGAGGTGAAGCTATGTTAAACCGCGAGCTCGAAGTCACCCTCAATCTGGCCTTCAAGGAGGCCCGTTCGAAGCGTCATGAGTTCATGACCGTCGAACACCTGTTGCTGGCACTCCTTGACAACGAGGCCGCCGCGACCGTTCTGCGCGCCTGTGGCGCCAATCTCGACAAGCTCAAGCACGACCTGCAAGAGTTCATCGATTCCACCACGCCGCTGATCCCCGTGCATGACGAGGACCGCGAAACGCAACCGACCCTGGGCTTCCAGCGTGTGCTGCAGCGCGCGGTGTTCCACGTGCAAAGTTCCGGCAAGCGCGAAGTCACCGGCGCCAACGTGTTGGTCGCCATCTTCAGCGAACAGGAAAGCCAGGCCGTGTTCCTGCTCAAGCAGCAGAGCGTGGCACGCATCGACGTGGTCAACTACATCGCCCACGGCATCAGCAAGGTGCCGGGTCATGGCCCGAACACCGACGGCGACCAGGAAATGCAGGACGAGGAGGGCGGTGAGTCTTCCTCTTCCAGCAACCCGCTGGACGCCTACGCCAGCAACCTCAACGAACTGGCCCGTGCCGGGCGTATCGACCCGCTGGTGGGCCGCGAGCAGGAAGTCGAGCGCGTAGCGCAGATTCTTGCCCGCCGGCGCAAGAACAACCCGCTGCTGGTGGGTGAGGCCGGTGTCGGCAAGACCGCCATCGCCGAAGGCCTGGCCAAGCGCATCGTCGACGGCCAGGTGCCCGACCTGCTGGCCCAGAGCGTGGTGTATTCCCTCGACCTGGGTGCATTGCTGGCCGGTACCAAGTACCGCGGCGATTTCGAGAAGCGCTTCAAGGCGCTGCTCGGCGAGCTGCGCAAGCGCCCGCAGGCGATCCTGTTCATCGACGAGATCCACACCATCATCGGTGCCGGTGCGGCGTCGGGTGGGGTAATGGACGCCTCCAATCTGCTCAAACCGCTGTTGTCGTCGGGTGATATTCGCTGCATCGGCTCGACCACCTTCCAGGAGTTCCGTGGCATCTTCGAGAAGGACCGTGCCCTGGCGCGGCGCTTCCAGAAGGTCGATGTCACCGAGCCTTCAGTGGAAGACACCGTGGGCATTCTGCGCGGGCTCAAGGGCCGCTTCGAAAGCCACCACAACATCGAGTACAGCGACGAAGCCCTGCGCGCCGCCGCCGAGCTGGCCTCGCGCTACATCAATGACCGGCACATGCCGGACAAGGCCATCGACGTGATCGATGAGGCCGGCGCCTATCAGCGCCTGCAGCCTGAGGCCAATCGGGTCAAGCGCATCGATGTGCCGCAAGTCGAGGACATCGTCGCCAAGATCGCGCGGATTCCACCAAAGCACGTCACCAGCTCCGACAAAGAGCTGCTGCGCAACCTGGAGCGCGACCTGAAACTGACTGTGTTCGGTCAGGATGCTGCCATCGATTCGCTGGCTACCGCCATCAAGCTGTCCCGTGCCGGCCTGAAGGCGCCGGACAAGCCGGTAGGCTCGTTCCTGTTCGCCGGCCCCA
The DNA here is from genome assembly GCF_019139895.1 of Pseudomonas fakonensis. Classification (GTDB taxonomy): domain Bacteria; phylum Pseudomonadota; class Gammaproteobacteria; order Pseudomonadales; family Pseudomonadaceae; genus Aquipseudomonas; species Aquipseudomonas fakonensis. The sequence continues at coordinate 2,410,565 of NZ_CP077076.1, forward strand.
CTGGTGTGGGCAAGACCGAAGCGGCCCGCCAGCTGGCCAAGGCGCTGGGTGTCGAGCTGGTGCGTTTCGACATGTCCGAGTACATGGAGCGCCACACTGTGTCGCGCCTGATCGGTGCCCCGCCAGGCTACGTTGGTTTCGACCAGGGCGGCCTGTTGACCGAAGCCATCACCAAGCAGCCGCACTGCGTGTTGCTGCTCGATGAAATCGAGAAGGCCCACCCGGAAGTCTTCAACCTGCTGCTGCAGGTGATGGACCACGGCACCCTGACCGACAACAACGGGCGCAAGGCGGACTTCCGTAACGTGATCCTGATCATGACCACTAACGCCGGCGCCGAAACCGCTGCGCGGGCCTCGATCGGCTTCACGCACCAGGATCACTCCTCCGACGCCATGGAGGTCATCCGCAAGAGCTTCACGCCGGAGTTCCGCAACCGCCTGGACACCATCATCCAGTTCGGCAGGCTGTCCCACGAGACCATCAAGAGCATCGTCGACAAGTTCCTCATCGAGTTGCAGGCGCAGCTCGAGGACAAGCGTGTGCTGCTGGAAGTCACCGACGCCGCGCGCGGCTGGCTGGCGGCTTCGGGCTACGACGTGCAGATGGGCGCGCGGCCGATGGCGCGGCTGATCCAGGACAAGATCAAGCGGCCGCTGGCCGAGGAGATCCTGTTCGGCGAGTTGGCCGAGCATGGCGGTGTGGTGCACATCGACATGCGCGATGGCGAGCTGGTGTTCGATTACGAGACCACGGCTGAAGTCGCGTAAGGCTGGGGCCGCTATGCGGCCCTGCTTTCATGAGCGCACACAAAAAAGCCCGGCACATGGCCGGGCTTTTTCATGGCTGAAGCTTAGCGCGCACGGTAGGTGATGCGGCCCTTGCTCAGGTCGTACGGCGTCAGTTCGACGCGGACCTTGTCGCCAGTGAGAATACGGATGTAGTTCTTGCGCATCTTGCCGGAGATGTGCGCGGTAACGACGTGCCCGTTTTCCAACTCCACGCGGAACATGGTGTTGGGCAGGGTGTCGACGACAGTGCCTTCCATTTCGAAGCTGTCTTCTTTCGACATGCAGTAAAGCCCTCGGTATCCAGTGTTGGCCCGACGCGTGACTGCACCGGGCAAAAAAGTGGCGTGGATTATGCCCGAAAATTGTGTTTCAAGCCAATGCTTTCAGTTGAGGCTGACCCAGCGCTGGTTGATCAGCAATTCGATGGGGCGGTACTGGGTCTTGTAGTTCATCTTCTTGCAGTTCTTGATCCAGTAGCCAAGATAAACCGCGTCCAGGTCCTGGCGCAGGGCTTCGGTGATCTGCCAGAGGATGGCGTAGCGGCCGAGGCTGCGGCGTTCTTCTTCCGGCTCGTAGAAGGTGTACACCGCTGACAGCCCGTTGGGCAGCAGGTCGCATACCGCCACGGCCATCAGCCGGCCCTGAAGGCGGAACTCGTAGAACCAGCAGAACGGCAGGTCGCGCACCAGAAAAGTCGAGAACTGGTCACGGCTGGGCGGGTACATGTCGCCATCGGCGTGGCGCTGCTCGATGTAGCGCCGGTACAGGTCGAAGTATTCCTCTTTGAATGCGGGGCGTGCGGCCGTGACGGTCAGGTCGGCGTTGCGCTTGAGAATACGCCGTTGCTGGCGGTTGGGGATGAACCGCGCGGCGGGGATGCGTGCCGGTACGCAGGCGTTGCAGTGCTGGCAGTGTGGGCGGTAGAGGTGGTCGCCACTGCGGCGAAAGCCCATTTCCGAAAGGTCGGCGTACACGTGCACGTCCATCGGCTGGCTCGGGTCGAGAAACAGCGTGGTCGCCTGCTCGTCCGGCAGGTAGCTGCAGGAGTGGGGTTGAGTGGCATAAAACTTCAACCGCGCCAGCTCTGTCATGATCAACCCCTTTACGGTGAGACTTTGTCTCTAAGTGTAAGCCAGCTGCGGGCAACGCGCCTAGGCGACCCAAGTGGCGCCGTTGGGCTGGTCGAGGTAGCTGGCCAGATGCTCGGCGAAGCTCGCCCGGCTGATGGCGCGGGCGCCCAGGCTGTGCAGGTGGTCGGTGGGCATCTGGCAGTCGATCAGCACGAAGCCGGCCTGCTCGAGGTGCTGCACCAGGGTGGCGAAACCCACCTTCGAGGCGTTGTCGGCGCGGCTGAACATCGATTCGCCGAAGAACAGCCGGCCCATGGCCAGGCCGTACAGCCCGCCCACCAGCTCGCCGTCCTGGCGTACCTCTACCGAGTGGGCGATGCCGCGCCGGTGCAGCTCGCAGTAGGCGGCGCGCATGTTGTCGGTGATCCAGGTGCCGTCGGCGTAGTCGCGCGGCGCGGCGCAGGCGGCGATTACCGCGGCGAAGTCGGTGTCGAAGCTGACCTGGTAGCGGCCCTGGCGCATCAGCTTGGCCAGCGAGCGCGACACATGCAGTTCGTCCGGGAACATCACGGTGCGCGGGTCGGGCGACCACCAGAGAATCGGCTGGCCATCCTGGTACCAGGGGAAGCAGCCATGGCGATAGGCCGCGACCAGGCGCTCGGGGGTCAGGTCGCCGCCGGCGGCGAGCAGGCCGTTGGGGTCGTGCAGGGCCTTTTCCAGGGGCGGGAAGGTCAGCGAGTCGCGGGTCAGCCAGGTGAGCATGGTGTCTTGGGCGGTGGGGGAGGGGAGGGCGACCAGCATGGCGCGGCTTGCCAAGCAGGTCAACGCCATGGGCAGCTGTGCCGGCGATGAGGCCGGTACAGCCAGCACAAGGCAATTGCGTCTGGCCGGCAAATTTCCTTCGCCTTCGCCACCCCTCGGCACCATCTGGCAGTTTTGCTGTCACACCTGTGCAAAAACACAGCATAAGCCTTTGTCACAAAAGAAAATGCATGCTCAAATTGCACCTATATGAAAGTAGCCCCCGTTCACGCCCCCGAACGGCGCGCCGCCATGGCGGCTGACGGGCAGTAATGTTAAAAGTAGTGATTTGTTGGCCAGTCATCGGCCAATCACTATTCGCGCAGGAATAGACGCGTTTTGAAGAAATCCACCGCAACCCCAGCTCCCTTGCCCTTGCCCCTGTGGCGGCAGCAGCTGCATTATCGCCTCAAGGAAGGTGCGCTGATCGCTGTCGGCGCGCTGTGCCTGTACCTGTGGATGGCCTTGGTCACCTACGACACCTCCGACCCTGGCTTCAGCCACACCAGCAACGCCGAGCAGGTACAGAACGCCGCCGGCCGTGCCGGGGCGTACTTCGCCGACATCCTGTTCATGGTGCTGGGCTATTTCGCCTACATATTCCCGCTGCTGCTGGCAATCAAGACCTGGCAGATCTTCCGCGAACGCCACCAGCCGTGGCAGTGGAGCGGCTGGCTGTTCTCCTGGCGCCTGATCGGCCTGGTGTTTTTGGTGCTGTCGGGCGCGGCGCTGGCGCATATCCACTTCCACCAGTCGCAAAGCCTGCCGTTCTCCGCCGGTGGCGCGCTGGGCGAGAGCCTGGGCGACTTGGCGCGCAACCTGTTGAACGTGCAGGGCAGCACGCTGATGTTCATTGCCTTGTTCCTGTTCGGTTTGACCGTGTTCACCGACCTTTCGTGGTTCAAGGTGATGGACCTGACCGGCAAGATCACCCTCGACCTGTTCGAACTGGTGCAGGGCGCAGCCACCCGCTGGTGGGAGGCACGCAACGAGCGCAAGCGCCTGGTAGCGCAGCTGCGCGAGGTGGACGAACCGGCCTTCGACCTGGCGCCCATGAGCGCCGACAAGCGCGAAGCGGCCAAGCCGCAACAGCAGGTGCGCGAGCGTGTGGTCGAGCGCGAAGAGCCGCCGGCCCGCCCGGTGGTGCCACGCGAGCCGGTGGTGCCGCGCGTACAAGCGCCTGCCCCGGCTGCCGCTCCGGTAATCATGCCGCCGGCCGCCCCCGCCGCGCCGGAGCCAAGCAAGCGGGTGATGAAGGAAAAACAGGCGCCGTTGTTCATCGACAGCGCCGTGGAAGGCACCTTGCCTTCGATTTCCATCCTCGACCCGGCCGAGCAGAAAAAGATCGAGTATTCGCCCGAATCCCTGGCCAGCGTCGGCCAGTTGCTGGAGGTCAAGCTCAAGGAGTTCGGCGTTGAAGTCTCGGTGGACTCCATCCACCCGGGCCCGGTCATCACCCGCTATGAAATCCAGCCGGCCGCCGGCGTCAAGGTCAGCCGCATCGCCAACCTGGCCAAGGACCTGGCGCGCTCGCTGGCGGTGACCAGCGTGCGGGTGGTCGAGGTGATCCCGGGCAAGACCACGGTGGGTATCGAGATCCCCAACGAGAACCGCCAGATGGTGCGCTTCTCCGAGGTGCTGTCGACCCCGCAGTACGACGAGCAGAAGTCCCCGGTCACCCTGGCCCTGGGCCACGACATCGGCGGCAAGCCGGTGATCACCGACCTTGCCAAGATGCCCCACCTGCTGGTGGCCGGTACCACCGGTTCCGGTAAGTCGGTGGGTGTGAACGCAATGATCCTGTCGATTCTGTTCAAGTCCGGCCCGGAAGACGCGCGGCTGATCATGATCGACCCGAAAATGCTCGAGCTGTCGATCTACGAAGGCATCCCGCACCTGTTGTGCCCGGTGGTCACCGACATGAAGGACGCCGCCAACGCCCTGCGCTGGAGCGTTGCCGAAATGGAACGCCGCTACAAGCTGATGGCAGCCATGGGCGTGCGTAACCTGGCCGGCTTCAACCGCAAGGTCAAGGACGCGCAAGAGGCCGGCGAGGTCATCCACGACCCGCTGTACCGCCGCGAGAGCATGGACGACGAGCCGCCGACGCTGAAAACCCTGCCGACCATCGTGGTGGTGGTGGACGAGTTCGCCGACATGATGATGATCGTCGGCAAGAAGGTCGAAGAGCTGATCGCGCGTATCGCGCAAAAAGCCCGTGCCGCGGGTATTCACCTGATTCTGGCCACCCAGCGCCCGTCGGTGGACGTGATCACCGGCCTGATCAAGGCCAACATCCCCACGCGCATGGCGTTCCAGGTGTCGAGCAAGATCGACTCGCGCACCATCATCGACCAGGGCGGCGCCGAGCAACTGCTGGGCCACGGTGACATGCTGTACATGCCACCGGGCACCAGCCTGCCGATCCGTGTGCATGGCGCGTTCGTCTCCGACGACGAGGTGCACCGCACGGTCGAGGCGTGGAAGCTGCGCGGTGCACCGGACTACAACGACGATATCCTCAACGGTGTCGAGGAGGCCGGCAGCGGCTTCGACGGCGGCGGTGGCGGCGGTGGCGACGGCGATGACCCAGAAGCCGACGCGCTGTACGACGAAGCCGTGCAGTTTGTGCTGGAAAGCCGCCGCGCTTCGATTTCGGCGGTGCAGCGCAAGCTCAAGATCGGCTACAACCGCGCCGCGCGCATGATCGAGGCGATGGAGATGGCCGGCGTGGTTACCCCGATGAACAGCAACGGCTCGCGGGAAGTGATTGCCCCCGGCGGCCCGCGCGACTGATGATTCCCCCGTCGGGCGCCAATGACGGTGCCCGGCCTATTCACGCTCTACGAGGATTCCCATGCGCATGATTCGCATGCTGTTGGTTTCTGCCCTGGCCGCGGCCAGCCTGTCGGCACACGCGGGCGAAAAGGATGTGCAGCGCCTGACCCAGTTGCTCGAGAAGTCGCAGACCATCGAGGCCAACTTCTCCCAGCTGACCATCGACGCCAGCGGCACCAGCCTGCAGGAAACGTCCGGCAAGATGACCGTCAAGCGCCCGGGCCTGTTCTACTGGCACACCGATGCGCCGCAGGAGCAGGTGGTAGTGTCGGACGGCAAGAACGTCACCCTGTGGGACCCGGACCTGGAGCAGGCCACCGTCAAGAAGCTCGACGTGCGCCTGAACCAGACCCCGGCGCTGCTGCTCTCCGGTGATGTGTCGAAGATCAGCCAGAGCTTCGACATCAGCTCCCTGGAGCAGGGCGAGGTGATGGACTTCACCCTCAAGCCGAAAACCAAGGACACCCTGTTCGACTCGCTGCGGGTTTCGTTCCGCAAGGGCCTGATCAACGAAATGCAGCTGGTGGACAGCGTTGGCCAACGTACCAACATCCTGTTCAACGGCGTCAAGGCCAACCAGCCGGTGGCCGACAGCCGATTCACCTTTGACATCCCCAAAGGCGCGGACGTCATCAAGGAGTAACCGGAGCCCGTGATGGACCTGTTTCGAAGCGAACCCGTCGCCCAGCCCCTGGCCGCCCGCCTGCGCCCCTCGAACCTGGACGAGTACGTCGGCCAGGAGCACCTGCTGGCGCGCGGCAAGCCGCTGCGCGAGGCGCTGGAGCAGGGCGCGCTGCACTCGATGATCTTCTGGGGCCCGCCCGGGGTTGGCAAGACCACCCTGGCGCGGCTGCTGGCAAAGTTTTGCGACGCGCACTTCGAAACGGTCTCGGCGGTGCTGGCCGGGGTCAAGGAGATCCGCCAGGCCGTCGAGGTGGCCAAGCAGCAGGCCGGCCAGTATGGTCGGCGCACCATCCTGTTCGTCGACGAGGTGCACCGCTTCAACAAGTCGCAGCAGGACGCCTTTCTACCCTACGTTGAAGACGGCACCCTGCTGTTCATTGGCGCCACCACCGAAAACCCGTCCTTCGAGCTGAACAACGCGCTGCTGTCGCGGGCCCGGGTGTACGTGCTCAAGAGCCTCGACGAGCCGGCGCTGCGCAAGCTGGTCAACCGCGCGCTCACTGAAGAGCGCGGCCTGGGCAAGCGCAACCTGCGGGTGGGCGACGAGGCCTTCAAGATGCTCATGGCCGCCGCCGATGGCGATGGCCGGCGCATGCTCAACTTCCTCGAGAACGCCTCGGACCTGGCCGAAGACGGTAGCGAAATCGACGTCGAGATGCTGCAAAGCCTGCTCGGCGACAGCCGGCGGCGCTTCGACAAGGGCGGCGAGGCCTTTTACGACCAGATCTCGGCGCTGCACAAGTCGGTGCGTGGCTCCAACCCTGATGGCGCGCTGTACTGGTACGCGCGCATGCTCGACGGCGGCTGCGACCCGCTATACATCGCCCGCCGCGTGGTGCGCATGGCCAGCGAGGACATCGGCAATGCCGACCCCCGCGCCTTGAGCCTGTGCCTTGCGGCGTGGGATGTGCAGGAGCGCCTGGGCAGCCCCGAGGGCGAGCTGGCGGTGGCCCAGGCCATCACCTACATCGCTTGCGCCCCCAAGAGCAACGCCGTGTACGTGGGCTTCAAGACTGCCCTGCGCGAAGCCGCCGAACATGGCTCGCTGGAAGTGCCGCTGCACCTGCGCAATGCCCCCACCAAGCTGATGAAGCAGCTCGGCTACGGTGAGGAATACCGCTACGCCCACGACGAGCCTGACGCCTACGCTGCTGGCGAGGACTATTTCCCCGAGCAGCTCGAACCGCGCCAGTACTACCAGCCGGTACCGCGCGGCCTTGAGCTGAAGATCGGCGAGAAGCTGCGCCACCTGGCCGAGCTCGACCGCAACAGCCCCCGCCAGCGGAGAAAACCTTGATCGCACTCATTGCCGCTGTCAGCGCGGGCGGTATCGCCGGCACGCTGCTGCGTTTTGCCACCGCCAGTTGGGTCAACGCCCACTGGCCACGGCACTTCTATCTCGGTACGCTGGCGGTCAACCTGATCGGCTGCCTGCTGATCGGCCTGCTGTACGGCCTGTTCCTGCACAAACCTATGGTGCCGGTCGAGCTGCGCGCCGGGCTGATCGTAGGCTTTCTGGGCGGCCTGACGACCTTTTCTTCTTTTTCGCTGGACACCGTGCGCCTGCTGGAAAGTGGCCAGGTGCCGCTGGCCCTGGGTTACAGCGCTGCCAGCGTGGTGGGTGGGCTGCTCGCCACCTGGGCCGGCCTGGCCCTGACCCGTTTCTGAACCAACACCCACACATAACGAGAGAACGATATGCTCGATTCCAAACTGTTACGCGGCCAACTTCAGGAAGTGGCGGATCGCCTGGCCTCCCGTGGCTTCAGCCTGGATGTCGCGCGCATCGAATCACTGGAAGAGCGCCGCAAGGCGGTGCAGACCCGCACCGAACAGCTGCAGGCCGAGCGTAACGCCCGCTCCAAGTCCATCGGTCAGGCCAAGGCCAAGGGCGAGGATATCGCGCCGCTGATGGCAGATGTGGAGCGCATGGCCAATGAACTGGCCGCCGGCAAGGCCGAACTGGACGAGATCCAGGCCGAGCTGGACGGCATCCTGCTGACCATCCCCAACCTGCCGGACGCCAGCGTGCCGGTGGGCGCCAGCGAAGACGACAACGTCGAAGTGCGTCGCTGGGGCACCCCGCAAACCTTCGATTTCGAGATCAAGGACCACGTCGCCCTGGGCGAAGTCAGCGGTGGCCTGGACTTCGAGGCCGCAGCCAAGCTGTCCGGCGCCCGCTTTGCCGTGCTGCGCGGCCCGATTGCCCGCCTGCACCGCGCCCTGGCGCAGTTCATGATCAACCTGCACACCGGCGAGCACGGCTACGAGGAGCACTACACCCCGTACCTGGTGCAGGCCCCGGCCCTGCAGGGCACCGGCCAGTTGCCGAAGTTCGAGGAAGACCTGTTCAAGATCACCCGCGAAGGCGAGGCTGACTTCTACCTGATCCCGACCGCCGAAGTGTCGCTGACCAACCTGGTGGCGGGCGAAATCCTCGACGCCAAGCAGCTGCCGCTCAAGCTGGTCGCCCACACCCCGTGCTTCCGCAGCGAAGCCGGTGCGTCGGGCCGTGACACCCGCGGCATGATCCGCCAGCACCAGTTCGACAAGGTCGAGATGGTGCAGGTGGTGGAGCCGTCCAAGTCGATGCAAGCCCTGGAAGGCCTGACCGGCAACGCCGAGCGCGTGCTGCAACTGCTGGAGCTGCCATACCGCGTACTGGCCCTGTGCACCGGTGACATGGGCTTTGGCGCTGTGAAGACCTACGACCTGGAAGTGTGGGTGCCGAGCCAGGACAAGTACCGCGAGATCAGCTCCTGCTCCAACTGCGGCGACTTCCAGGCGCGCCGCATGCAGGCCCGCTGGCGCAACCCGGAAACCGGCAAGCCGGAGCTGGTGCACACCCTCAACGGTTCCGGCCTGGCGGTTGGCCGCACCCTGGTAGCGGTGCTGGAGAACTACCAGCAGGCCGACGGTTCGATCCGTGTGCCTGAAGTACTCAAACCGTACATGGGCGGCGTCGAGGTCATTCGCTAAATGGACTACCTGCCGCTGTTTCACAAGCTGCAGGGTGGCCGCGCGCTGGTTGTCGGCGGTGGCGAGATCGCCCTGCGCAAGGCACGCCTGCTGGCCGACGCCGGCGCCGTGCTGCGCGTGGTGGCGCCGGATATCGACGGCCAGTTGGCTGCGCTTGCCCGTGAAGGGGGGGGCGAAGTGCTGGTGCGCGGTTATGCGCAAGCAGACCTGGCCGGTTGCCGCCTGGTGATCGCCGCCACCGATGACCCGGGCCTCAACGCCCAGGTTTCGGCCGACGCCCAGGCGCTGAGCGTGCCGGTCAATGTGGTGGATGCGCCGGCGCTGTGCACGGTGATCTTCCCGGCCATCGTCGACCGTTCGCCGCTGGTGGTGGCAGTGTCCAGCGGCGGCGATGCGCCGGTGCTGGCGCGCCTGATCCGGGCCAAACTGGAAGCCTGGATCCCGTCCGCCTACGGCGAGCTGGCCGGGCTGGCCGCGCGTTTTCGCGACAAGGTCAAGGCGCTGTACCCCGACGTCAACCAGCGCCGCGGCTTCTGGGAAACGGTGTTCCAGGGCCCGATCGCCGAGCGCCAGTTGGCCGGGCAGGGCGCCGAGGCCGAGCGCCTGCTGCGTGAAATGGTCGAAGGCGCGCCGGTGCAACAGGGCGGCGAGGTGTACCTGGTGGGCGCCGGCCCCGGCGACCCGGACCTGCTGACCTTCCGTGCCCTGCGCCTGATGCAGCAGGCCGACGTGGTGCTGTATGACCGCCTGGTGGCCCCGGCCATCATCGAGATGTGCCGGCGTGACGCCGAGCGCATCTATGTGGGCAAGCGCCGCGCCGACCACGCCGTGCCCCAGGACCAGATCAACCGCCTGCTGGTGGACCTGGCCCAACAGGGCAAGCGCGTGCTGCGCCTGAAGGGCGGCGACCCGTTCATCTTCGGCCGGGGCGGCGAAGAGATCGAACAGCTGGCCGAGCAGGGTATCCCGTTCCAGGTGGTGCCGGGCATTACTGCGGCCAGTGGCTGCTCCGCCTATGGTGGTATTCCGCTGACCCACCGCGACTATGCCCAGTCGGTGCGTTTCGTTACCGGCCACTTGAAGGACGGTACCAGCAACCTGCCTTGGCACGACTTGGTGGCGCCGGCCCAGACCCTGGTGTTCTACATGGGCCTGGTCGGTCTGCCGACCATCTGCGCCGAGCTGATTCGCCATGGCCGCGCAGCCAGCACCCCGGCGGCGCTGGTGCAGCAAGGCACCACGCGCAACCAGCGGGTGTTCACCGGTACCCTGGCGGATTTGCCGGCGCTGGTGGCCCAGCATGAAGTGCATGCGCCAACCCTGGTAATTGTTGGGGAAGTGGTGCAGTTGCGCGACAAGCTGGCGTGGTTTGAAGGCTTGCAGCAAGGCAGTTGAATCGTCGGGGGCCGCTGTGCGGCCCATCGCGACACAAGGCCGCTCCTACAGGGGGCGCGCCAGCTTTTCGATCAATGACAAGACCTGACAACGCGAGCAGATATCAACTGGCCTGCCAGATCCCCTTGCCCGGCAAGCGTGCGCGGTCGTGGGGCTGGTTGAAGTCCTGCAGCGGGCCCTTGGGCACGATGCCGTTGGGGTTGATGGTCTTGTGGCTCATGTAATAGTGCTTCTGGATGTGCTCCATGTTCACCGTGGCCGCCACCCCTGGCAGCTGGTACAGCTCGCGCAGCCAGTTGGACAGGTTGGCGTAGTCGCTCAGGCGGCGCAGGTTGCACTTGAAGTGGCCGTGGTACACCGCATCGAAACGCACCAGGGTGGTGAACAGGCGCACGTCGGCTTCGGTCAGGTACTCGCCGGCCAGGTAGCGGTTGCGGCCGAGCAGCTCTTCCAGGTAATCGAGCTCGTTGAACACCTCGTCGAACGCTGCTTCATAAGCTTCTTGCGTGGTGGCGAAGCCGGCGCGGTACACGCCGTTGTTCACCGCCGGGTAGATGCGTTCGTTCAGGGCGTCGACGGCGGCACGCAGGGGCTCGGGGTAGAGGTCCAGGGTGTTGCCGGTCAGCTCGTTGAACGCGGTGTTGAAGATGCGGATGATCTCCGACGACTCGTTGTTGACGATGCGCTTGTCTTTTTTGTCCCACAGCACCGGCACGGTCACGCGGCCGGTGTACTGCGGGTCATCCTGGGTGTAGCGCTGGTGCAGGTACTGCAGGGCGTCGAGGTGATCACCGGTGGAGCCGTCCTGCTGGTCGAACGTCCAGCCGTGCTCACCCATCAGCCAGCTCACCACCGACACGTCGATCAGCGGCTCCAGGCCCTTGAGGGCGCGAACGATCAGGGTGCGGTGGGCCCATGGGCAGGCCAGCGACACGTACAGGTGGTAACGGCCGGCCTCGGGTGCCGGCAGCGGGTTGCGGCGCTGGGCGTTCTCGCGCTTGAAAGCGCCGTCCTTGCCGTTTTCATACCACTGGTCGTGCCAGCGGCCGTCGATCAAAAGGCCCATGGTGAAGCTCCTCGGAACAAAAGTGGTTTGTCGTTGGGGCTCAGTCTAGAGAAAAACGTTCGAATAAATAGCGCAAAGACTGCAGTGTTTTGATCGGTTTATTCGATGTTTTTGCGGGCGGCCCAGTAGTCACGGGCGGTGGCGAAGGCCTGTTCGCGGCCTTGACCGAGGCCCCGCAGGGCCAGGGCCATGGTTGCCACCACGGCCAGTTCGCCGTAGCTGTCCTCGGCCTCGCCGCGCCAGACCGCCAGCAGGTGCTCGGGCTGCAGGCTGGCCGGCTTCACATGACGTTGAGCGCTGAGGGCTGGCCACTCTTCGTCCCAGGCTTCGCCGGCCGAGGTGCCGTAGAGGTGGCTGATGACATCCGGGTTGATCTCGATTTCGCCGCCGTCGCCTTTGACTACCACTGCATGGTCGCCGAGCAGGCGGCTGGCCTCGCGGTGCACCGCCTGGTAGCCGGGGTGGAAGATGCTCTGCAGGCCGCAGCGTGCGCCCAGCGGGTTGAGCACCCGGGCCAGCGAGTGGATGGGCGAGCGCAGGCCGAGGGTGTTGCGCAGGTCGATCATGCGCTGCAGTTGCGGCGCCCAGTCCTGCAATGGGAAGAACGCCAGTTGGCGGCTGCCCAGGGCCTGCTCGACGCTGGCCCAGTCGCGGCACAGCGGGATGTCCAGCAGGCTCAGCAACTGCTCGGTGTACAGCCGCCCGGCGGTGTGGGCGCCGCCGCCGTGCATCAGAATGCGCACGCCATTGCCGGCCAGGCACTTGGCCGCCAGCAGGTACCAGGGCAGGTGGCGCTTCTTGCCGGCGTAGCTCGGCCAGTCCAGGTCCACGGCGACGCTTGGGGCATGCAGGTGGCTGCGCAGGGCTTCGGTGAAGCCGGCCAGCTCTTCGGCGCTTTCCTCTTTGTGCCGCAGCAGCATCAGGAAGGCACCCAGCTGGGTGTCCTCGACCTTGCCTTCGAGCAGCAGGGTCATGGCGGCGCGGGCCTCTTCGCGGGTAAGGCCGCGGGCGCCGCGCTTGCCCTTGCCGAGTATGCGCACGAACTCGGCGAAGGGGTGTTCGGCCGGGGTTTCCAGGGTCAGCGGGCGGGCTTCGTTCACGCAGGGCTCGGTCATATGCAGTTGGTCGGCTTGGGCAGGCCTGCCAGCTTGGCGGCCAGTTTGGCGGGGGTGCCGTTGAACAGGCGGTTCAGGTGCGGGCTGTTGCCCTTGTCCGCCCCCAGCTTGAGGGCGGTGTATTTGATCAGCGGGCGAGTGGCGGGCGACAGCTGGTACTCGGCGTAGAACTGGCGCAGCACCTCGAGCACCTCCCAGTGCTCGGCGGTGAGGGCGATGTTTTCGCGCTCGGCCAGTGCTTCGGCTACCGGGTGCGACCAGTCTTGCAGGTCGACCAGAAAGCCGTCCTTGTCCAGGGCGATATCGCGTTCGCCAACAGTCAGGGTGCTCATAGCCAGCTGTTGACCTTGTCGTAGTGCAGGGTGAGCTCGACGAAGGCGGGGTAGTCCACGGCTTTGGCCTGGGTGGCGTCGAGGGCGCGGGCTTGCAGGTCTTCGGCCAGGGCGAACAGCCGCCCGTCGAGGCTTGCGGCTTGCAGCGCGCGCAGCGGCTCGCTGCCGGGCTTGAGCGCGTAGGTGGCGTCGCCGCACAGCAGCAGCGCGTCTTGCGGGCCGAGCAGGCGCAGGCAACTGGCCAGGCGCTCGTCGCCGAACGGCGAATGGGTGATTACATGCAAGGTCGTCATCAGAGCGTCACCACCTGGTCGAAACGGGCCATCAGGGCTTTCAGCGCAGCGTCGTCGAGCACTTCGACCGGCAGGCTCAGCGCCTCTCCAGCGAGGCCGCGCCGGGCCAGGCTGTGGGCGCAGGCGAACAATTCATCCACGCCGAACATCGGCAGGGCCTGCAGGTTGGCGGCGAGGTTCTTCTGCTGCAGTGCATCGGGCTGCTGGGCGGCGGCCAGCTGGAACACACCGTCATCGAGAAACAGCATGCCCAGCGGCAGGTCGAAGGCGCCGCCGGCCAGGGCAATGTCCAGCGCCTCGCGGGCGGACGGGCCGGCCCAGGGCGCCTGGCGGCTGATGATCAACAAGGACTTGGCCATTTCAATCGCCTCCGAAGCAGACCAGGCGGTCGGCCACTTGCGCGGCCTCGTGCAGTTGGCCAAGGCCGGACAGATCCCAGGGTATCGGCAGGTTCACCGCCGGGCGTTGGTAGCGGTTGGCTTCTTCGTCGTTGAGCACACCGCGGCGCAGGGCGGCGGCGATGCACACCACGGCGTCGAGGCGGTGCTGGTTGACGAACTCGCGCCACTGGGCGGCTACATCCAGCTCGTCCTGGGGCGTGACGACGTTGGCCGAGGCGCTGTGCACCCCGTCCTGGTAGAAGAACAGGCGGGTAATGTCATGCCCGCCGGCCAGCACCGCCTCGGCAAAACGCAGGGCGCGGCGCGAGGAGGGCGCATGGGCCGGGGAAAAGACCGCAATGGCGAATTTCATCGGGAACTCGTGCAAAAGAATGCCGCCATGATAAAGCAAAAAGCCCGCGCAGGTGGGCGCGGGCTCTTCGCTTCAGGCAGGCCGGGCTCAGTGCTGGCCTTTGCTCTCTGGCAGGAACCAGTTGAGTACCAGGGCGCAGATGCCGCCGGTGGCGACTCCCGACTCCAGCACGTTGCGGATGGCTGCCGGCATGTGCGCGAGGAACTCCGGCACCTGCGCCACGCCCAGGCCCAGGGCCAGCGATACGGCGATGATCAGCAGCGCACGGCGGTCGAGGCGGGTGCTGGCAAGGATGTTGATGCCTGAGGCCGCCACTGCGCCGAACATCACCATGGCCGCGCCACCCAGTACCGGCTCAGGCACCGCCTGGATCACCCCGGCGACGCTCGGGAACAGGCCCAGCAGCACCAGCATGGCGGCGATCCAGATACCGATATGGCGGCTGGCAATGCCGGTCAGCTGAATCACGCCGTTGTTCTGGGCGAAGATCGAGCTGGGGAAGGTGTTGAACAGGCCGGCCAGCAGCGAGTTGGCGCCGTTGACCAGCACGCCGCCCTTGATGCGCTGCATCCACACCGGGCCTTCGACCGGCTGGCGCGACACCTTGCTGGTGGCGGTGACGTCACCGATGGCTTCCAGCGAGGTCACCAGGTAGATCACCAGCATCGGGATGAACAGCGGCCACGAGAAGCCCAGGCCGAAGTGCAGCGGCGTCGGCACTTGGAACAGCGCAGCCTGGTGCATGCCGGTGAAGTCCAGGCGACCGAGGTAGCCGGCCAGGGCATAGCCCACGGCCAGGGCGATGACGATGGCGCAGCTGCGCATCCACACCACCGGCACACGGTTGAGGATGACGATGACCGCCAGCACGGCGCCCGACAGCAGCAGGTTCTCGCCGTTGGCGAAGGTGCCGTTCTGCATGGCGCCGAAGCCGCCGCCCATGCTGATCAGGCCGACCTTGATCAGGGTCAGGCCGATCATCAGCACGACGATACCGGTCACCAGCGGGGTGATCAGGCGTTTGACGAAGGGCAGGATGCGCGACACGCCCATCTCGACGAACGAGCCGGCGATCACCACACCGAAGATGGCCGCCATCACTGCTTCCACTGGCGTGCCCTGTTGCACCATCAGCGCGCCACCGGCAATCAGCGGGCCGACGAAGTTGAAGCTGGTGCCCTGCACGATCAACAGCCCGGCGCCGAACGGGCCGAAGCGCTTGCATTGCACGAAAGTGGCGATGCCAGAGATGACCAGCGACATGGACACGATCAGGTTGGTATCGCGCGCCGACACGCCCAGCGCCTGGCAGATCAGCAGGCCCGGGGTGACGATCGGCACGATGATCGCCAGCAGGTGCTGCAGTGCAGCCAAAAGGCCGATCAACGGGCGCGGTTTGTCTTCGAGGCCCAGTACCAGTTCGTTGGCAGGCGCCGCCGCGCCTGGCTCGTGTTCATGTGAACTCATTGGAAAATGCTGCCCCGGCAGAAAAAAGGAGCGCATTCTACGGGCAGAAAACCGATTGGGGTAGGGGCAGGGTAGATGTCGGCATGATCGGCGAACAAGCTGACTTTAAGGTCCAGTTTTTCAGGCCCTTCAGGGTTTGGCATCAATGGCGTGGGAGCTTGGGGGCGGTGGTTGACGTTGACCCACAAAAAAGCCCGCCGAAGCGGGCTTTCTCATTCAGGCGCAGCGACTGTATCAGTCGTCACGGCCCATGATGCCGAACAGCTGCAGCAGGCTGACGAACAGGTTATAGATCGATACATACAGGCTGATGGTAGCCATGATGTAGTTACGCTCGCCGCCGTGAATGATGGCGCTGGTCTGGAACAGGATGCACACCGACGAGAACAGCACGAAGCCGGCGCTGATCGCCAGTTGCAGGCCGCTGATCTGGAAGAAGAAGCTGGCAACCACGGCGCCCAGCAGCACGAAGAAACCGGCGGTGATGAAGCCGCTGAGGAAGCTCATGTCTTTGCGGGTGATCAGCACGTAAGCCGATAGGCCACCGAACACCAGGGCGGTCATGGCAAAGGCCGAGCTGACCACTTCGGCGCCGCCGCTCATGCCCAGGTAGCGGTTGAGGATAGGGCCGAGGATGAAGCCCATGAAGCCGGTGAGGGCGAAGGTGGACACCAGGCCCCAGGCCGAGTCACGCAGCTTGGCGGTGAGGAAGAACAGGCCGTAGAAGCCGATCAGTACGACGAACACGTTGGGGTAGCGGAAGCCCATCTGCTGCGAGACGAAGGCCATGATGCCGCTGAAGGCAAGGGTGAGTGCCAGCAGGCTGTACGTGTTGCGCAGGACCTTGCTGATTTCCTGCTGCTCGACCTGTTGGCCCTGGTGTACGGCGTAATCCTGTTCGCGCATGGCGACACTCCTTAGATTGGGTGATGGGCCGGGGTCTCGGACCCTCGGCATTGAAACGTAAGTGAGCAGAGCATACCAGAGCTGCCGCAACCCGCGACACAGAGAGTTTGACAGCTTGTTTCATTACGGTATTATGGCCGCCGCAAAACGAGCTGGAAGCGTGGCCGAGTGGTTTAAGGCAACGGTCTTGAAAACCGTCGATGGGCAACTATCCTAGAGTTCGAATCTCTACGCTTCCGCCATATTCAAAGCCCTGATTATTCAGGGCTTTTTGCGTTTTTGGGGTGTGGGAAAATGCACCCATGCGTAGGGGCTGTCGGGGTGCGTTTTTAGCGCGTTGCACGCTTAACCAGTGAAGGCTGGCATGGGCTCGCCGAAGGTCTTGCAGCGCCTATCAGATCGAGCGCCGCCCGCGCGGCGCATCGCGGCACAAGGCCGCTCCTACAATTTGTTTCGGGCCAGTATCTTCTGTGCCATCACCTGGTCCACCTTGTTGGTTCGCCGCGGTTTCAGCGTGGGCGTTGCCGATGCTTCAAATGATTCAAGGCATGCACCAAGGCAGGCGCCGGTACTTGCACAGGAATAACTGGCCCGAAACAAACTGTATGAGCCGGCTTGCCGGCGATGCGCCGCGCGGGCGGCGCTCGATCTGATAGGCGCTACAAGGCTATAGCTTTGCACCTGGTCGCCCTCACGCGATCACATTCAGAACCTTACAAACGCGAGGGCTCGCCGAAAAGGCGAGCCCTCGCAGAGTTCGTCTCAAGCTTCAAGGCTTCAAGGCTTCACAGACAGCCTCAGGCAGTGAATCCTCCGCAACTCAACCCTCAACCTTCTCCACCACCGCCTCAACCGCAGCCTCCGCCGGCTTCGCCTTCGCCTTGGCCCGATTACGCCGATCCTGACTACGCTGGCGCGAAGCCTGCTGCTTGGCATGCAGCGCCTGGGCCGCAGTCACGGTCCCCGCTGGCTGCCCGTTCAAATCCAGCCGCGGCGCATCCTCGACCATGCTGGCCCAGTACCGGTTGCCCTTGCACCAGGTGGAAATCCCCAATTTGAGCTGTTCGCGGGTCAGCCCCAGCAGCTCCAGGTGTTGTTCGGCATCCTTGAAAATACCTTCCTTGAGCGGCACCTTGGGCGCGGGGTTGACCGGGAAGGCCTGCGGAAAGTGCTTCTGCAACGGCCAGATCGCCGCCACTGCCGGGTCCTGCTCGCGAGGCTTGGCCTGGGCGGCGGGTTTGCGCTTGCGCTGGGGGGCGCTTTCGGCCTTGGCCTGCTCTTTTTCAGCCCGCAGGCGGTCACGGAGTCCAGCTAGTTGTTCAAAACCCATCGTTCAATTCACTGCTTCGAAGTTGATTGCGTGGCGCAAGGATAAGCCATGCAGCGCCTGGAGGCAGCACAAACAGGACAAGTTGCCTGAAATTCAGTGAAAGCCCCATCGCAGGCAAGCCTGCGATGGGGCGGGTAATACACTTGCGAGAACCTGCAAAAATCACTTCACCCGGGCAACCAGCGCCTCGGCTACCGCTTCGGAGCTTGCGGGGTTCTGCCCGGTGATCAGCTTGCCATCTTCGACCACGAACGGCGCCCAATCCGGGCCTTTTTCATACAGCCCGCCCAGGCGCTGGAACTCATCTTCGATCAAGAACGGCACCACATTGGTGAGCTCAACGGCGGCTTCCTCACCGTTGGTGAACCCGGTCACCCGGCGGCCCTTGATCAAGGGCGAGCCATCGGCTGCTTTTACATGGCGCAGCGCACCCGGTGCGTGGCAGACGAAGCCAATGGGTTTGCCGGCGCGTTCGAAGGCCTCGATCAGGCTGATGGAGGTCTGCGACTCGGCAAGGTCCCACAGCGGGCCATGGCCGCCTGGGTAGAACACGGTGTCGAAATCCTTTGCGTTGACGCTGGCGAGCTTGACCGTATTGGCCAGTGCCTGCTGCGCCGCCGGGTCGGCATTGAAGCGGCGGGTCATGTCGGTCTGAAAGTCCGCCAGCTCACTTTTCGGATCGAGCGGCGGCTGGCCGCCTGCCGGGGATGCCAGCACGACTTCGGCACCGGCGTCCTTGAACACGTAGTAGGGGGCTGCGAATTCTTCGAGCCAGAAACCGGTTTTCAAGCCGGTGTTGCCGAGTTGATCGTGTGAGGTCAGTACCATCAGAATTTTCATGCGTGTTTCCTCGAGTGTTGCAGTCGTGGAGGTGGGGCGGCGGTTGGCTTAGAAGTCCTGGGAGGTCGGGCGCAGCACGATCTCGTTGATGTCCACATCCGCCGGTTGCTCGATGGCGAAGGCAATGGCCCGGGCAACCGATTCTGCCGGGATTGCCTGCTTGTAGAACTCGGCCACTGCCTGCGCGCTGGCCTGGTGCCCGCTGCCGTGTTTGAGCTCGGAGTCCACCGCGCCGGGTTCGATGGTGGTGGTGCGGATGCTGCTGCCCACTTCATGGCGCAAGCCGTCGGAAATCGCCCGCACCGCATATTTGGTACCGCTGTACACCGAGCCGCCTGGGCTGAACACCTTGATACCGGCCACCGATGAAATATTGATGAAGTGCCCGGCGCCTTGCTGCTCGAACAGCGGCAGCGCGGCGGCGATGCCATACATCACGCCTTTGATGTTGATATCGATCATCCGGTCCCATTCATCGACGCGCAGTTCGGCAATCGGCGAAATGGCCATCAGCCCTGCATTGTTGATCATCACATCCACGCGGCCGAAGGTGTTCACCGCGTGTTGCACCAGGGCAGCCAGGTCTTCACGGCGGGTCACATCCACCGCGTGGGCAGTGGCCTTGCCGCCTTCGGCCTTGATCTCTTCGACGATAGCATTCAGGCGCTCTTCACGGCGTGCGCCAAGCACCACCGCTGCACCCAGCCTGGCCAGGTGGCGGGCGGTGGACTCGCCCAGGCCGCTGCTGGCACCCGTGATCACGACGACTTTACCTTCGATACCTTTGCTCATTTCAGTAACCTCAGTGGGTGGAGATGGCACCGATTATGGGTTGCGGGTTTGTCACATAGAATGGAATATTCAGGATTTGAGTATTCCTGAAAGTGGAAGAAATCGATGCTGAACCGACTCGACATGGTCAGGGTTTTCCTGGCGGTCGCGGATTGCTCGTCGTTCCGTGAGGCCGCCAACCAACTGGCCACATCACCGCAAAAAGTCACCCGTGCAGTGCAGGAACTGGAGCGGCTGATGGGCGAGCCGCTGTTCCATCGCAGCACCCGGCAGATGCGCATCACCGATTTCGGCAGGGCGCTGGCGCAGGAGGCGAAAGCCGCCGTGGATGGCTTCGACCAGCTGTTCGTCAGGGCCGACCGCGATGCCGACCAGGAGCTGTCAGGGCGGGTGGGGCTGACAGCGCCCCATGCCATTGGCAAGCTCTACCTGGCGCGCTTTCTGGCCGAACTGCGTAGGCAACACCCGAAGTTGAGTATCGACCTTACCTTGGATGACGAACTGACTGACTCGGTGGTCTCGAAGATCGATATCGGCATTCGGGTGGGCAGCGTGCGGGATCGGCGCTTCATTGCCCGGACGGTGGCCAGTGTGCCGCTGGTGGTGGTGGCTGCGCCTGAGCTGATTGCCAATACCGGTACACCTTTGAGCCTCGAAGCACTCAAAGCCATGCCGTTGTCGCTGCTGCAGGACCGCAGGACCGGCCGCGGCTGGCCGTGGGTTTTCCCTGACGATGGCAGCTTCATTCCCGAGCAACCGGGTTTTACCTGTGACGACCCGGAGACGGAGCTTGAAATGGTGCTGCAAGGGGCGGTGTTTGCCCAGGTTCCGCTGTATCTGGCTGAGCCCCATTTAACCCAGGGCACGCTGGTAGAGGTGATGCCGGAATACGCACCGCCGCCGCTCGAGCTGATTCTCTACCGAACCCGGCCTGGGCCTGCGCCGCGGCGGATACGGCTGGTGTATGACTTCTTGTTGGAGAAGCTCGGTGACAGGAAGGTGTTCCCGGGTGGCGTGCCAATGCCGATGGGCAAACCCTGATCTGCCGAGCGTAGGCGGTTCTCTGTAGGAGCCGGCTGTGCCGGCGATGGCGTCCGACCAGGCATCACCGTCTGGGCAAATGGCCCCATCGCCGGCAAGCCGGCTCCTACAGAGGATCGCGCCCGGCAGCACGCAAGATGGCCTGGCCGAGCCTTACCAAAGCCCCCACGTATAACTGACAATCAACCGCGTCTCATCCAGGTCATTACCGAAGTTCGAGCGCACCGTGGCATTTCGCACCTTCACCCCGAGGTTCTTCAACGAACCGGTCTGCACCACATAACCGATGTCGGTGTTGCGCTCCCATTCCTTGCCCCCATGCCCGCCAGCCACCTGCACATTGTCACCGCTGACATAGCGGGTCATGAAGCTCAGCCCCGGCACGCCGATGGCTGCGAAATTGTAGTCATAACGCAGCTGCCACGAACGTTCGTCGATGTTGGCAAAGTCGTTGATCTGCACGAAGTTGACCAGGTACGGGTCGCTGTTGGCGATATAGGGGAAGGGGTCGTCACCGCTCATGCGCTGGTAGGCCGCGGTGAACATATGGCCGCCCAAGGTGTAGGCCACCTGGCCGTTGGCCGAGCGGTTGTCGAGCGGGCGAAAACTGCCGTCCTCGCGGCTTTTGGCATAGCGCAGGTCGAATTTCAGCGACTGCTGCGCGGCCAGCGGCAGCTCATACACCACGCCACCGAACACCTGCTGGTAGACGTCCTCCAGGTTGCCATAGAACAGGCTGGTGCTGAGCCCCTTGCCGAAACTGTAGGTGCCGCCGGCAAAGCGAAAATCATCGCTCACCCCGCCGATGCGGTTGCCGGTGAAGTCCTGGTAGTTGGTGGAGCTGTTGAATTTGATCTGGCGCAGCTTGCCCACCTGCAACGCCAGGTTGTCGATGTCGCTGGAGGTGACCATGGCGCCTTCGAAGGTGGACGGCAGCAGGCGGGTGTCGTTGCTTTGCGCCACCGGGTTACGCAACGCCAGCGAGCCCACTTTCAACACGGTCTGCGACACCTTCGCCTTGGCGGTCAGCTCCAGCTTGGCGTACTCGCGCTGCGAGCCCTGGCCGTTGTTGGCACTGAGGTCGGCCGGCAGCAGGCCGGTACCGCCCGAGCCGTCGCCACCGTCGAGCTTGAAGCCGTACATGCCCAGGGCATCGAGGCCCAAACCGACGGTGCCTTCGGTGTAGCCGGAGGTGAACCGCAGCATCGCACCCTGGGCCCATTCGGCGGCCGAGTCGCGCTGCGCGGTGGGCGGGCCGTTACGAAAATCGCGGTTGAAGTAGAAGTTGCGCAGCTCTACCGCAGCGGTGCTGTCGGCGATGAAGTCCGCCGAGGCCGCCAAGGGGAACAACAGTGCGCAGGAACCGAGTGTTGCAAGGGTCTTGTTTGACGACATGCCTGGCATGCTCCGTAGTGGCAGGAGGGTCGATGAACGTTGTTGTTATGCGTGCAACAGCGGCCGAAACGGTGAATTCCGGCAACACGCGGCCCCTCGGGCCCGAAGGCCCGAGTGCGCGTGGTGGTTCAGGGTGTAGCGGGGTGTATCAGTCGATGCGGCCGATGCTGGCGCGCGCCTCGAAGTAGTTGCCAGGTTGCCCGGCAATGCTCAGGGTGCCGGCGCGGGGGGCCAGCACCGAGGTTTCCATCTTCATCGCTTCCATCACCGCGATGACTTGCCCGGCCTCGACCTGGGCGCCGTCCTCGACCACCCAGGTGTGCAGGTTGCCGGCCACCGGGGTGGCCACGGCGTTCTCATCCACCGCTTCGCCAGCAGGTTGTGCTGCGGGCGAAGCGCCTGTGAGGCTGATGCCGGCCAGCAGGGCGGCTGGCAAGCCCAGTGCGTGGCGCTTGCCGTCGATCTCGACGAAGGTGCGCAGCACGCCCGGGTCTTGCTGGGCGGTGCTGCGCGGGGCGATGCTCACCTGCCCGGCGAAGTCGGTCTCGATCCAGCGGGTGTGTACGGCAAAGGTGTCGTCGGCGGTGAAATCGGCGTGGTCCATCACCGCGCGGTGGAACGGCAGCACGGTGGCAACGCCCTCGACGCGGAACTCGGCCAGGGCGCGACGGGCGCGGCGGATGGCCTGTTCGCGGGTGGCGCCGGTGACGATCAGCTTGGCGATCATCGAGTCGAAGTTCGGCGATACCCGCGAGCCTTCGACTACGCCGGTGTCCAGGCGCACGCCCGGGCCGCTGGGTGGGCAAAAGCCCTCGATGCTGCCCGGGGTCGGCAGGAAGCCGTTGCCGGCGTCCTCGGCGTTGATGCGGAACTCGAAGCTGTGCCCGCGCGGGGTTGGGGTGCCCTCGAACGACAAGGGCAGGCCATCGGCCACGCGCAGTTGCTCGATGACCAGGTCGACGCCGCTGGTTTCTTCGGTAACCGGGTGCTCCACCTGCAGGCGGGTGTTCACCTCAAGGAACGACAGCGTGCCGTCGGCACTGAGCAGAAACTCCACGGTGCCGGCGCCCACGTAGCCGGCTTCGGCGCAGATGTCGCGGGCCGAGTCGTGGATGCGCTGGCGCAGGGCATCGTCCAGGTAGGGCGCCGGGGCCTCCTCGATGAGCTTCTGGTTGCGCCGTTGCAGCGAGCAGTCGCGGGTACCGACCACCACCACGCGGCCATGGCGGTCGGCGATGATCTGCGCCTCGATATGCCGCGGGCGGTCGAGGAAGCGCTCGACGAAGCACTCGCCACGGCCAAAGGCGGTGACCGCTTCGCGCACGGCGGACTCGTACAGGTCGCTGACCTCATCGAGCTGCCAGGCCACCTTCAGGCCACGGCCACCGCCACCGAAGGCGGCCTTGATGGCGATCGGCAGGCCATGCTGCTCGGCGAAGGCCAGCACTTCACTGGCGCCCTTGACCGGGTCTTCGGTGCCGGCCACCAGTGGTGCGCCGACTTTCAAGGCGATGCGCCGCGCCTGCACCTTGTCGCCCAGGGCGTCGATGGTGGCAGGGTCCGGGCCGACCCAGGTCAGGCCGGCGGCCTGCACGGCGCGGGCGAAGTCGGCGCGCTCGGACAAGAAGCCGTAGCCTGGGTGCACCGCGTCGGCGCCGCAGCGGGCGGCCACGGCCAGCAGCTTGTCGATGTTCAGGTAGCTGTCGGCGGGGCGCTGGCCGTTCAGGGCGTAGGCTTCGTCGGCCATGCGCACATGCAGGGCATCGATGTCGGCGTCGGCGTACACCGCCACGCTGGCGACGCCATAGTCACGGCAGGCACGGGCGATACGCACGGCGATTTCGCCGCGGTTGGCAATCAGGACCTTTTTCATCGGGCAGCAATCTCGTTGGAAGGGGCAGGCCGCACGGGCTCGAAGGCGCCCAGCGGGTTGAAGCGGATACGGGCATTGACCGGGATCTGCCCGGCCAGGTCCAGGTGGTGCGGCGCCACCACGCCGATCACCGGGTAGCCGCCGGTCAACGGGTGGTCGGCCAAAAACAGCACCGGCTGGCCGCTGGGCGGCACCTGGATGGCGCCGACGGTGGTGCCTTCGCTGGGCAGCTCGCCGTCGATGGCGCGTTGCAGCGACTGTTCACCTGCAAGGCGAATGCCGATGCGGTTGGACTGCGGCGTCACCTGCCAGGTCTGCTCGGCGAGCAGGGCCTGGGCCTCAGGGGTGAACCAGTCGCTGCGCGGGCCCATCACCACATCCAGGGTGATGACCTGGTCGCGCCCTGGCATGGCGAACGCCGGTTGCTCGTCGAGCGAGACCGCAGCGCCGCCGATGCGCGGGTTGAAGCCCAGGCGCTGGCCTGCGGCCAGCGGCGCCGGGCCGACCTGGGCCAGGGTGTCGGTGGCCAGGCTGCCGAGCACCGGGGCGTGGTCGAAGCCGCCACGCACCGCCAGGTAGTTGCGCAGGCCTGCGCTGGGGGCGTGGATGCTGACCTGGTCGCCATCCTGCAAGGTGAAAGGCGCGTAAAGGGCAGGGCGCAACAGTTGGCCGTTGACGCTGCGCACCTCTACCTGTGCGGTGGCGCCGGTGACGGCGGCCACGGTGTGACCGTGGCAGGTGAAGCTCAAGCCGCCCATCAGCACTTCCAGGCAGGCGCTGCCGGCCTCGTTGCCGACGGCGCGGTTGGCGGCGCGCAGGGCGCCACGGTCCATGGCGCCGGAGGCCGACACCCCTTGCCCGGCGCGGCCAGGTCGGCCGAGGTCCTGCAGCAGGGTCTGCAAGCCTGGCGAGTGGATTTCCAGGCAGTTGTCGTTGGTCACTTGCGGGCGCTCAGGTACCGCTACCGACACACGCTGCTGTGCGGCGGGGCCTGCATCGACGAAGCGCACCCGGTAGCCCGGTTGCAGCAGGGCAGGCTCGTCGCGCTCCAGGTCCCACATGCGGGTGCCGGTGATGCCGATGATCTGCCAGCCACCTGGGCTGGCCTGCGGGTAGATACCGCTGAAGCCGCCGGCCAGGGCCACGGCACCGGCCGGGATGCGCGTGCGCGGAGTGCTGCGCCGTGGCACCACAAAGCCGGCGCCGCCGCTCAGGTAGGCAAAGCCCGGGGCAAAGCCGCAGAAGGCCACGCTGTATTCGCTGGCGGTGTGGCGGCGGATCACCTCGTCGGTGCCGATGCCCAGGGCCTGGGCCACGTCGGCCAGGTCTTCACCGTTGTAGTGCACCGGGATTTCGATGAGCTTGCCGGCCTGGCGTTGGCGGGCACTGATGTCACGCACGGCAATCTGCGCCGCCAGCGCCTCGCGGCTGATGAAGCCTGGGCGAAAGTGCAGCAGCAAGGTGCGTGCGGCGGGCACGATCTCTTGCACGCCAGCGATGGGCGCCTGCTGCAGCGCGTCGAACAGGGCGAGGGTCTCGTCCAGGTCGGCAAGCTCCACCAGCAATGCATCCAGGCTGACCGGATAGAAACGCATGGGCCACTCCTACACGTGGTATTGGCTGTCAGGCACGTCGGTGATGAACATGTGCCCCGGCGCGTGGGAAATCGCGAAGGGCACCTTCGAAGCCATCACCACCGACTGCGGGGTCACGCCGCAGGCCCAGAACACCGGTACTTCGCCCGGCTTGATGCTGACCGCGTCGCCGAAGTCCGGCTTGGCGATGTCGGCGATGCCCAGCAGGCCGGGCTCGCCGACATGCACCGGGGCGCCATGCACGCCGGGGTAGCGCGCGGTAATGCGTGCGGCATCGGCCACCCGCTCGGCCGGCACCGGGCGCATCGACACCACCATGTTGCCCTGCAGGCGACCGGCCGGGCGGCAGGCGCGGTTGCTGCGGTACATCGGCACATTGCAGCCTTCGCTGATGTGGCGCACGTCGATGCCGGCCTCGAGCAGGTCGTTTTCGAAGGTGAAACTGCAACCGATCAGGAAGCTCACCAGGTCGTCGTGCTCGGCCCACAGCGCACGCACATCGCTGACCTCTTCAGCCAGTTGGCCGTCGCGCCACACCCGGTACAGCGGCAGGTCGCTGCGTAGGTCGGCATCGGCGGCGAGGAAGGTGCTGTACTCGCCGGGTTCGGTCACATCCAGCACCGGGCAGGCCTGGGGGTTGCGCTGGGCGAACAGCAGGAAGTCATAGGCCCACTCGCGGGGCAGGCAGATCATGTTGCACTGGGTCAGGCCGGGGGCGTGGCCGGCGGTGGGCGACACCAGCCCTGCACGGTAACGGGCACGGGCGGCAGCGGCGGCTTCGCGGGCTTGTTGGAACGGGTTCATGGGCGGGCTCCGGTGAAGGCGCGCAGGGTGGTGCCGGCTTCGAGCAGGCGGCTTTTGACGGTGCGGGCGATGCCGACCGCATCGGGGCTGTCGCCGTGGACGCAGATCGAGTCGGCCTGCAGCTGGATCAACTGGCCGTCCTCGGCTTCGATCACGCCGTCACGTACCAGGCGCAGCATGCGCTGGGCAATCTGCTCGACATCGTGCAGCACGGCGCCCGGGCGGTTGCGCGACACCAGGGTGCCTTGCGCGGTGTAGGCGCGGTCAGCGAAGGCTTCGGCCACGCAGGCAAGGCCGGCCTCGGTGGCCCAGCCGATCAGCGGCGAGTTGGCCAGGCACACCAGTTTCAGCTGCGGGTCGATACGCAGCACGGCCTGGATCACCGCAGCCGCCTGCACCGGGTCCTGGGCGATGGTGTTGTACAGCGCACCATGGGGTTTTACGTAGCGCACCTCGGTGCCAGCGCTGCGCGCCAGGCCCTGCAGGGCGCCGATCTGGTAGATCAGGTCGGCGGTCAGCTGCGCCGCCGGTACTGCCATGTTGCGCCGGCCGAAGCCGACCAGGTCGGGGTAGGACACATGGGCACCGACAGCCACGCCGCGGGCGGCGGCGGCCTCCAGGGTGCCGAGGATCCCGGCCGGGTCGCCGGCATGGAAGCCGCAGGCCACGTTGGCGCTGGTGACGATGTCGAGCATCGCGGCATCGTCGCCCATGCTCCAGGCGCCGAAGCTTTCGCCGAGGTCGCTGTTAAGGTCGATGGCAGGCATGAAAAAGGTCTCCGTGGCAGTCTCAGGCTGCGTTGATGAAGGCGAAGATGGCGCCGGCGGACTTGTACGCCATGTACCACGACAGGGCACAGGTGAGCACGCCCAGTACCAGCAGCCAGCGCGGGTAGTGGTAGCCGTCCATGAGGTCGGAACGGCGCCAGCCGACGTACATGAAGATGCTCAGGCCCAGCGGCAGGATCAAGCCGTTGAAGCCGCCGGCAAACACCAGCAGGGCCGCGGGCGGCTTGCCTGCTGTCAGGTATACGGCGAGCGCGACCAGAATGAAACCGACGGTGGCCAGGTGGCGGGTGCGTTCGGTGATGCGGCTGGAGAATACCGTGATGAACGACATCGAGGTGTACGAGGCGCCGATCACGCTGCTGATACCCGCCGCCCACAGCACCAGGCCGAACACCATCAGCCCGGCTTCACCGGCAGCGGCGCCGAAGGCCTGGGCGGCCGGGTTGGCGCCTTGGCCGGACACATCGATGACCACGCCACTGGCAACCACCCCGAGAATGGCCAGAAACAGCACGTAGCGGGCGACGCCGGTGACCAGGATGCCGGTAAGTGCGGCCTTGGACACCACATCGATGTTCTCCACCCCCACCGTGCCTTTGTCCAGCAGGCGGTGCGCACCGGCGTAGGTGATGTAGCCGCCGACGGTGCCGCCGACGATGGTGGTGATTGCGGCGAAGTCGACGAAGTCCGGCCATACCGCCTGGCGCAGTGCCTCGCCCAGGGGCGGGTGGGTGGAGCAGGCGGCGAAGATGATCAGGCCGATCTTGAGCGTGCCGAGCACAATCATGATGCGGTCCATGGCCACCCCTGCGCGGTGCGACGAGAAAATGCCGATGGCCACCAGTGCGCTCAAGGCGCCACCCCATTTAGGGTCCAGGCCGATCAGGGCGTTCAGCCCAAGGCCGGCACCGGCGATGTTGCCCAGGCTGAACACCAGGCCACCGAAGATCACCAGCACGGCCAGTACATAACCCGAGCCTGGGATGGCGGTGTTGGCAAGGTCGGCGGCGCGCATGCGGGTGAGGGTGACGATGCGCCACACGTTCAGTTGCACGACGAAGTCGATCAGGATCGAGGCGAGGATACCGAAGGCGAACGCGGCGCCCAGGGTGGCGGTGAAGGTGGCGGTCTGGGTCAGGAAGCCCGGGCCGATGGCCGAGGTGGCCATCATGAAGATCGCGGCGATCAGGGATGAGCGCCGGGCCTTGCTGAACTCTAAAGCGGTCTGTGTCACGGCAGCATTCCTACAATGAGAGATAACTGCGCTGAGCAAGGGCCATGCCATGTTTCACAAAAACCGAGCAGAGTGAGGGTTTATAAGGCTTAGATTGTTGAACAATCTATAGCATATGAATGAGCACGATGCTCCAGATTGTTACACTTCAACTCACCCGTGCTACCTGATGGAGCACTCTGGGCCCCAGGTGCTTGCCTAGTACACGGCACTCGGGGAACATCCACGCGGTTACCTTCACTCTGGATCGCACATGAACGACACCGCAGCCTCCACCCCGCGTACCTTGGGCGAGTCCATCACCCAGGACATTCGCCGCATGCTGGTGGAGGGGGAGCTGGTACCGGGGCAGCGCCTGTCCGAGGCGGCCCTGGCCGAGACGCTGCAGATTTCCCGTAACACCCTGCGCGAAGCCTTCCGCGTGCTGACCCGCGAAGGGCTGCTCAAGCACGAGCCCAACCGCGGCGTTACCGTGGCCGAACCGGACATGGCCTCGATCATCGACATCTATCGGGTACGCCGTTTCATCGAGTGCAAGGCCATCGCCCAGGGCTTCCCGCTGCACCCGGGCACGCTGAATATGCGCCAGGCCGTGGACGCGGGCATGCAGGCCCGGGAGGCCAAGGATTGGGTGGGGGTGGGCACCGCCAACATGCTGTTCCACCGCGCCATCGTCGAGCTGGCCGACAGCCCGCGGCTGCTGGTGTTCTATGGGCAGATTTCGGCTGAGTTGCGCCTGGCCTTCGGCGTGCTCAACGACCCCGAGTTTTTGCACCTGCCTTATCTGGACATGAACGCGGCGATCTTGCGTTGCGTTGAAGAGGGGCGTTCGGAGGATGCGACGCGCATGCTGGAGGGGTATCTGGTGCAGTCGGAGCGGATTGTGCTGGCGGCGTATGAGCGGCGGGTGAAACGCTGAAGGTTGCTGGCCTGTACCGGCCTCATCGCCGGCAAGCCGGCTCCTACAGGTACAGCGCAGCCCTGAAGGTCATGCGATCCCTGTAGGAGCCGGCTTGCCGGCGATGAGGCCGGTGCAGGCAGCACAACGCTGTGGCTCGCGCAGCAAACGGCACGGCACCCTTCACTGCAACGTAGGCGGCACCAGCGCCAACGGCAGCCCCGCCAGCGCTTGCTCTATATGGGTAATCAATGTCGCCAACTGGTCAGCTTTGTCCTGTTGCCCCTGAGCATCCAGGGTTGCCAGTTGCTGGCGCAGGTTGAGCAGGTGTTTTTGCAAGGCGAGGGCAGAGGTCTGGAACTGTTCCATGTCGGTCTCTTACTGGTGGGCATCCGTGCCGTTGTAGGAAAGCAGGCAAGTTATCAGCTCAATCCTCACCTAAATACTGATTATTCATACATGTTCGGCGAAATAATCATTGAGTCCTACGCCATTTTCAGACCGTTCCTACGTGCCAAGCTGATTTAGCAGTCCCCGAGTCAGCCTGTACCAAGGCTGCAGCCCTTACCAACAAAAGGCTGCAGCCCGATACGCGATGGTTGCCGCATGTAGGAAGGCTTTAGTCCTTCAGACATTTGTTGTTGCAAATAGCCTAGAGGTGATCGGCATCCACCACCGCCTTGACGAACGCCTCGGGCGCTTCCTGGGGCAGGTTGTGGCCAATGCCACCGGTGATCAGGCGGTAGTCGTACTTGCCGGTAAAGCGCTTGGCATAGGCTTCGGCGGGCGGATGCGGTGCGCCATTGGCATCGCCTTCCAGGGTAATGGTAGGCACGCCGATGGTGGGGAAGGTGGCCAGTTTCGTCTCCAACGGGTCGTAGCGGGTCTCGCCCTGGGCCAGGCCAAGGCGCCAGCGATAGTTGTGCACGGTGATGGCCACCTGGTCGGGGTTGTCCAGGGCCTTGGCGCTGCGCTCGAAGGTGGCGTCGTCGAATGCCCACTTGGGCGATGCGGTTTGCCAGATCAGCCGCGCGAAGGCATGGCGGTTGCTTTCGTACCCAGCCTGGCCGCGCGGGGTGGCGAAGTAGTACTGGTACCACCATTGCAGCTCGGCGCTGGGCGGTAGCGGGGCCTTGGCGGCCTCCTGGCTGCTGATCAGGTAGCCGCTGACTGACACCAGCGCCTTGACCCGCTCGGGCCACAGCGCCGAGACGATGTCGGCGGTGCGTGCGCCCCAATCGAAGCCGCCCAGTACTGCCTGCTTGATGTGCAGGGCATCCATGAAGGCGATCACGTCACTGGCCAGTGCGGCAGGCTGGGCGTTGCGCGGGGTGCTGGCGGAAAGAAAACGGGTATCGCCGTAGCCGCGGGCATAGGGCACCAGCACCCGGTAACCCTGGGCGGCCAGCTGTGGCGCCACCTGCTCATAGCTGTGGATGTCGTAAGGCCAGCCATGCAGCAGGATGACGACCGGGCCATTGGCCGGCCCCAGCTGCGCATAAGCGACATCCAGCACGCCGGCATTCACGTGCTTGAGTGGCCCGAACGCGCTAACAGTTGCAGCAGGGGCGTCGGGCTGATGGGTTTGCGAGGCTTCGGCGGCCATCGCGGCCAACGGCAGCAGGGTGCAGGCGAACAGGGTGGTCAGGCGGGCGGTGGCGAACATGGTGCATCTCCTTGGCGGGGCCATCGGTGCGGGTTGATGGCCTTATTCAAGAAGATGGCTGTATCGGCTGTGTGTCCTGGCAGCGGTTATGTGGCATTGCTGTGTATCACCGCACATTCCGTACACACTTTGTTACTTGGCGGCCCGATGTGCGTCAATGGCCGCAGCTCTGGTAGCATCGGCGCTTTTTGCGGCCAGGGAGAGGCCTGTGAAATACGTTGTCATTGAGCCGCACCGCAGTGAATACCCGCAACCCATCACCTTTGCCATGGGCACCGTGCTGGATATCGGCCAGCGCTACGAGGGCGAGGAGCACTGGCAGGACTGGTACCTGTGCAGTTGCCCCGGGCAGGCGCCTGGCTGGGTGCCGGCGCAGGTCATCGAGGGACTTGGGGTGGGCCGGGGCAGGGCGCGGGAAGCTTACTGCGCCCATGAGCTGGATATCGACCCGGGGCAGCAGGTCGAAGGGTTGCGGCCGTTGAACGGCTGGCTGTGGTGCCGGCGCCTGCGCAACGGCGAGCTGGGCTGGTTGCCGCAGTCAAAGCTGCGTCTGGTGGGTTGAGGCCAGTACTTCGTTGCTGTGCAGAATACGTGCGTAGTCCATGGCCAGGTTGCTCAGCGACAGGCTGTGCACCGTTTCGGCCGGCCACATGCGCCCCTGGCGGTCCTGCAGGTCGAAGGTGTAGCAGGCGTCGGCCACTACCACCGTGTCGAAACCAAGATTGCCTGCGCTGCGCGCAGTCGATTCCACCGAGTTGTTGGTGATCACCCCGACGATCACCAGTTCGCCGATACCCCGCACATGCAGCCAGCGCTCCAGGCCCGACTGGCAGAACGCATCGGGCACATGCTTTTCGAACACCGCTTCGCTGCCCAGCGGCGTGAATGTCGGCTGGAACTCGCAGCCGGCCTGGCCGGGCCAGAACACCGAGCTCGGGTCGCGCGAGATGTGCCGTACATGCACCACCGGGCGGCTGCTCAGGCGCCAGGCGGCCAGCAGTTCACCCATGCGCAGCTCAGCTTCGGGATTGTTGCGCGGGCCTAGGCGCGGGTGGTTGATACCGGCCTGCATGTCGATGATCAGCAGGGCGGCGTTGGCGGCGAACTGGGTCATGGGAATTGGCTCCGGGTCCTTGGGGGACTCATTTGATTCGAATGGTTGCCCTAAGGCCAGCCGCTCATGCGGCTTCGGGCGTTTTTGCCTTGCTAGCGGGGCGGCTGATAGGCATCTGATATGCTTTTTTTGCTCGAAGCTGAATCTGTAACCGTATCAGCCTGGCGCCGATAATGATGCCAGGCCCAGCCATGCGAAGCGGCGTGCTGGGCAAGCTGCGCCGCTTGCGGCCAGCCTTCGCCGTTCAGCCATCACACTGTAGAGGTTCCGATGGGCAAGCTTGCGCTGTTTCTGGGTGGTTTTCTGTTCCTGACAATTCTGATCGGCCTGCTGGGGACCATCCCGCCGAGCTGAAGCGCAAATTCTTTAGCCGCCGGTGCAGGAGCAACTGTCTTGTGCTGGCTGTGCCGGCCTCATCGCCGGCAAGCCGGCACCTACAGGTGCAGCGCAGATTTGAAAGCTGTGCGATCTCTGTAGGAGCGGCTTCAGCCGCGAACACCGGCGCAGCCGGTGCCATCCTCCGCGTGACTGACAAGTCACTTCGCGGCGCCGTGGGTGGATCATTTCCTGCAAATTGACCTCCAGCCCCCGCCATACTGGCCTCTGGCCTGCTTTCACTACCGCTGGACAGGCGGTAGCTGCAAGTCATTCTCAAGCCCAAGGTGCTCGTGTAATCTCCGGCCCCCGTCAACGGGCCCGCAAACATGGGCCGTACCCTGCCTTGGAGTCGATCAACACTATGGAATGCAAGAAAGGCACTGCAGCGATGCTGGAGTGGCGCAGTCGTTTTCTCGGAGAAGGCATCCTGCAGGAAGAAGACTACGACCAGGCGTTGCGACGTGCCGAAGAGCTGGAGCATTCCGGAGTCATCAGCACCAGTGAGTGGGTCGAGTTGGTCAGGCTGGCCAACGCCGCGTTGTTGCGCCTGTAAAAATTCCTGCAAGCCTTGAAGAAACTGTCCACAAAAAACGTGGGTAGGTCTGTGGATAAAACGCTACAGGCCAGTATTGAT
This sequence comes from Pseudomonas fakonensis, assembly GCF_019139895.1. Lineage (GTDB taxonomy): Bacteria > Pseudomonadota > Gammaproteobacteria > Pseudomonadales > Pseudomonadaceae > Aquipseudomonas > Aquipseudomonas fakonensis. Next base: position 2,443,437 of record NZ_CP077076.1, read on the forward strand.
AGGGCTCCTGTCAAATTGAGTAGAAATTGAGCAGCCTTGCCCAAGGCTGCCATCACTCCCTCGGCCTGCCTTCGCGCAGGGCCTGCAGCAGCTCACGCACCCGCGCGGGCACATCCCCTGCGGGGTACACCGCGTGCATCTGCGGGTCCTGTCCGGTACTCGACGTCAGGCGGTAATCGGGGCACACCCGCAGCAATCGCCCGGCCTTTACCTCAGGCTCTGCCAGCCAGTCGGCCAGGCGGGCGATACCGGCCCCGGCCAGGGTACCTTGCAGCACTGCGACCCCCGAACCCAGGCGCAGCCGTGGCTGCGGCCGCAGGCTAGTGATGCGCCCTTCACGGCAGAAGTGCCAGGCCTTGAGGATACGCGGCGCGGTGTGCAGGATCAGCGCATGTTCATGCAATGCCTCGATGCCTTGCGGCGTGCCTTCGCGGGCCAGGTATTCGGGGCTCGCGTACAGGTGTCGGCGATAGGCCCACAGCGGGTAGCCGATCAGTTCGCTGGACTGGGCGAAAGCGCCGCGGATGACGAAGTCGAGCCGGCCTTGCAGCGGGTCGAGGGCTTGATCGCTGTACTGCACATCCAGGGTGATCTGCCGGTGGCGCCGGGAGAATTCGGCCAGTACCTGCGGCAGCACGCGGCTGGCCAGCACCTCGGGGGCCGCCAGGCGTATCCAGCCTTGGGCGTTGCCGGTCAGGGCTGCCAGTTCGTCGGCGGCATCGCGTTGCACATCCAGCAAGCGTTCGGCGTGGGGCAGCAGCCGCTCGCCGGCTTCGGTCAGGGTCACGGCGTTGGCGTTACGGTTGAACAGCCTGGCCCCGCTGTTGTCTTCCAGCGCCTGTACTGCGCGGGTCACGGCGCTGGGGGAGCGGCCCAGGGCGCGGGCGGCGGTGACGAAGCTGCGCGTGTGCGCAACGCTGACGAAGGCGTGTATCTCGCGCAACATGTCCAGGGCCATGGCGGTTCCTCATTGCAGTTTTCGCAACGTGGCATTTCAACATAAATGCCGCGCTTTGATTAGTCTGGCCGCCTGTTCACTGCTGCCCGGACCCGACCATGATGGATATCGCCCTGCTTTCGCTGTTCGCTTTTGCCGCCGGCCTGATCGACGCCGCTGTTGGCGGCGGCGGGCTGATCCAGATCCCGGCGCTGTTCAACGTGCTGCCCACGGCGCAGCCGGCAGCGCTGCTGGGCAGCAACAAATTGGCTTCGGTATGCGGCACAAGCTTTGCGGCGCGCTCGTTCATCCGCAAGGTCAAGCTGGATTGGGGGTTGATCGTGCCGGCGGCGCTCAGCGCCTTCGTCATGTCGTTCTTCGGGGCGGCCACGGTGTCGCTGGTGCCGGCCAGCGTGATGCGCCCCATGGTGCTGGTGATGATCGTGCTGATGGCGGTGTACACCTTCTGCAAGAAGGACTTCGGCACCTTGCACAAGCCCACCGCCATTGGCCGGCGCGAGCAATGCCTGGCGGTGCTGATCGGCGGCGCCATCGGTTTTTATGACGGCCTGTTCGGGCCGGGCACCGGCAGCTTTTTGATCTTCCTGTTTATCCGCTTCTTCGCCCTGGACTTCCTGCACGCCTCGGCTTCGGCCAAGCTGGTCAACATTGCCACCAACCTGGCGGCACTGGTGTTTTTCATCCCGTCGGGCAACGTGCTGTGGGCCATTGCCTTGCCGATGGCGGTGTTCAACATCCTCGGGGCCTTGACCGGTACCTGGCTTGCGATACGCAAGGGAGCGGGGTTCGTGCGCGGGTTGTTCCTGGTGCTGCTGTGCGTGCTGATCGCCAAACTCAGCTGGGACTTGCTGGTGGCTTGATCAGACCCGCTGACGGTACGGCTCGGCCTGCTCGATACGGTTGCGACCCTGGGCCTTGGCGCGGTACAGCGCCTGGTCGGCCTCGGCCAGCAGTACGTCGAGGCTGGGGGCGGCGGCGTCGAAGGCGCAGCCGGCCAGGCCGATGCTCACGGTAATCTGCACCTGCTCGCCGGCCTCGCTGAAGGGCAGGTCCTGTACCGCGCGGCGCAGGCGTTCGGCAGTGAACCGGGCAAGTTCCGGAGCAAGGCCGGGCACGACAATGGCGAACTCTTCACCGCCCAGGCGGGCGAACAGTTCGCCTTCGTGCAACTGCTCCTGTACGGTCAGGGCGAACTGGCGCAGCACTTGGTCGCCCACGGCATGGCCGTGCTGGTCGTTGATCAGCTTGAAGTGATCGATGTCCAGCATCATCAAGGTCAGCGGCTGTTGCTGGCGGGCATCGAGCAAGGTGTTGGCACGACGGGTGAAGGCGCTGCGGGTGAGGGCCCCGGTGAGGTGGTCGACGGTTGCCTGGTGGGCCAGGCGCGCCATCAGGCTGCGGTTGGCATGGCTGACGCAAGCCACCACCAGTGGCCCGAGCACCAGCATGGCAATGCCCAGGCGCGCCGACATCAGGGTGGTCACCCCGGGCTCGCTTTGCGGCACGCTGAAGTGCATGAGGTTTTGCGCCACGGCCACGATCAGCGTGCTGCCGGCGGTCAGGGTCAACAGCGAAACCAGAAACGGCGAATAACTCAGTGCGCACCACAGCAGCGCGGCGATGGGGAAGGCGATGGCGCCCGGCCCGCCGAAGGCAATGCTCAGCCCCAGCGAGGCCAGCAACACCAGCAGCGGCGCCAGGCGCACTGGTTGGGTGGCGCTGCGGCTGAAGGCGCGCGGCGAGGGTGCGGTCAGCAACAGCGGCAGCACCAGCACGCTGGTGGAGAACTGCTCGCTGAACCAGGCTAGCCAGGTGGCGCGCAGCGACTGCTCGAACCACGGCGCTGCCATCACGCAGGCCAGGGTGGCGGCGACCATGCCCCCGGCTGCACAGGCGCCGAACAGGCTCAGGGTGCCATGCGGCGTACGCAGGCGCCGGTGAAGGCGCGGCAGGCGCGCCATCAGGTACCAGATGGTGACGATGGCGCCCAGGTTGCACAGGTTGAACCACAGGGCCGGCGGCCAGGCGCTGCCGGTGGCCAGGTCCGCCGCCACCATGCCCAGGTACACCAGCACGAAACCACGCGCACCGGCCAGGCGCGGGTTGCGCAGCAGTACGCCGGCCAGCACGGCATTGACTGGCCAGAACAGCGAGAGGGATTCGATCGGCCGGGCGAGGATGCCGGCCAGGGTCAGGGCGAGAGTCAGGCCGAACAGGGCCGCAATAGGCAACAGGCGCGACGAGGCTGGAAACACCATGGGTTCGACCGGCAGGCGAGGATGAAATCCAGGAAAACGACTACAGGCACCTGGGACGATGGTCTGGGAGTGTGTTGCAAGTCGGCGATTGATGTCAATTCGCCGCAAGGCCGCGCGCACTGCACCTTCGGGCTGCGGCGTCGCATGAGGAACTGCGTGGGAGCGGGCTTGCATAAGCTTCAGGCCCGTGCCGTACCTGTAGGAGCCGGCTTGCCGGCGATGAGGCCGGCTCAAGCAGCCCAAGACAGTTGCTCCCACGGTGCTTCTGCCAAGCGGTTGGTTTACAGCCCGAACACCCAGGGCACCATCACCACGGTCACCAGCATCACCAGCAGCGTAAAGGGCACGCCGACCTTGACGAAGTCGCCGAAGCGGTACTGCCCCGGCCCCAGCACCAGGGTGTTGACCGGCGAGGACACCGGGGTCATGAACGCCGCCGAGGCTGCCAGGGCCACGGTCATGGCGAACGGGTAGGGCGACATCCCCAGCTGCTGTGCAGTACTGATCGCCACCGGTGCCATCAGTACCGCGGTGGCGGTGTTGGAGATGAACAGCCCGATCACTGCGGTCAGGGCGAACAGGCAGGCCAGCATCGCAGCGGGCCCGGCGCCGCCCAGCACACCGACCAGCGCGCCGACGGCAAGGTCGATGCCGCCGGTCTTCTGCAGCGCCAGGGCGAACGGCAGCATGCCGACGATCAGCACCAGGCTCTGCCAGTGGATGGCGCGGTAGGCGCTGTTCATGTCAATGCAGCGCCCGGCGCCCATCAACAGGCAGCCGACCAGCGCAGCGATCACATTCGGCACCAGGCCGCTGACCATCAGCCCTACCATCACAGCCAGGCTCAGCAGGGCCAGCGGCGCCTTGGTGCGTGCCGGGGCTACCTGGTCGATCTCGGCCGGCAGGCTCAGTACCAGAAAGTCGCGAGGCTTGGTTTGCAGCTGGCGCACGGCCTTCCACGGGCCTACCACCAGCAGGGTGTCGCCCAGGCGCAGCTTTTCTTCCACCAGTTGCTCTTCGATAGCCAGCTGGTCGCGGCGCAGGCCTACCACGTTCAGGTCGTAGCGGGAGCGGAAGGCCAGCTCCAGGATGCTCTTGCCGATCAGCTGCGAGCCCGGCGGCAGCGATACTTCGGCCATGCCCAGCTCCTGGGACTGGTCGATGAAGTAGGCGGCCTTGAAGTGCAAGGGTTCCAGCTGCATGGTCTGGCACAGGCTGCGCAAATCGTCGCGGTTGGCGAACAGGTCAAGCAGCAATACGTCGCCCTGTTGCAGCAGGGTGGCGGAATCGGCGGTGATCACCCGGGTAGTGAACTTGTGCTGACGCTCGATGCCGATCACGTTGGCGCCATGCCGGGTGCGCAGCTCAAGCTCGCCAAGGGTGTGGCCGATCAGCGGCGAACCCGGGCGGATGCGCAGGCGCCGTTCGCGGCCGTTGAGCTTGTAGTCCAGCACCAGGTCCAACAGGGTGCGCCGGGTTTCTCCGCGGCCATCCTTGCGTACCTCGCCGTTCAGCCAGTGGCGGGTCAGCAGCATGTAGCCGATGCCCAGCACCAGCACCACCAGGCCGAACGGGGTGAAGCTGAAAAAGCTGAAACCGGTGTGGCCATGGCGCACCAGCTCGCTGTGCACCACCACGTTGGGTGGGGTGGCCACCAGGCTGAGCATGCCGCTGATCAGGCCGGCAAAGCTCAGCGGCATCATCAGCCGGCTGGGCGAGATGTTCAGGCGCGCGGCGATGCTCAGCACCACCGGGATGAAGATCGCCACCACACCGGTGGAGCTCATCACCGAGCCCAGCCCTGCCACCGCCACCATCAGCAGCACCAGCAGGCGCGCCTCGCTGTTGCCGGCCCGTTCGCTCATCCACTCACCGATGCGCAGGGCAATGCCTGTGCGCACCAAGCCTTCGCCGATCACGAACAGGGCGGCGATCAGCACCACGTTGGGGTCGCTGAAACCGGCCAAGGCCTGCTCCACGGTAAGGATGCCGGACAGCGGCAGGATGACGATCACCAGCAGGGCGACTACGTCCATGCGCGGGCGATTGATGATGAACAAGGTGACGACGGCGGCCAGCAGGCCAAGGACCCAGAGCAGCTCATGGTTCATGGGAGGGGTGTTCCTTCACACGGGGCACGGTCAGGCAGTGGCACCAGTGTGGCAGCTCGGGCGGCAGGCGTCGTTGATGTGCTGCAATGTTTTTACCGGGCGCAAAACGATCGCGGGGCAGGCCCGCTCTCACAAGGTATGTGGGAGCGGGCTTGCCCCGCGATCGGCATGGTGTGTGATCAGTGGCGGTGGCGGCGCTTCTTGTGCTTGCTGCCGTCGTTGTCACCCATGTGGTTGCCCAGCGCACCACCGGCCGCACCGCCCAGGCCTGCGCCGATGGTCGAGCCGGTGGAGCCGCCCATCTTGCCGCCGAGGTAGGAGCCGCCTGCCGAACCCAGGCCGCCGCCAATGGCCGCCTCGGCGCGGTTGCCCTTGCGCGCGCCTACGGCGCTGCCGGCCGCGCCACCCAGGCCTGCGCCGATCACGCCGCCAGTGCTGCCGCCGAGCTGTTTGCCGACCACGTTGCCCAGGGCACCGCCCAGGCCACCGCCGATGGCCGCGGTGCCGTCACCGGCAAAAGCCCCCTGGCACAGCAGCAGGCCGAGGGCGAGGGAGGGCAGAGTCAGACGCATGTTGTGAACCTCAGAGCAATCAATAGGGAAGTTGCCGCGTTACCGGCGGCCAGTCAGGGATTGGGAAGACGCTTCAGCGGTAGTAGCGGTCACGGTACTGGCGGTTGTCATCATCACGGTCGCGGTCGTGGCGCTGGTGATGGCGGTGATCGCCGTCGCGCCAGCCACGGTCGTCGTCGTGGTAATGGTGGTGGTAGCAGCCGCCGAGCGACAGCAGGGTAGCGACCAGCGACAGGCTGGCAATACGCGAAATCATGAGATAGGTCCTTGATCAGCAAGGGTTTACCGGACACACCCTGAGACCAGGCCGGTTCGATTTGGTTCTTCGCTGCGCAAAATTTTTGCACCGCAAAAAGCCTCGGCCAGGTGAATAGCGGGGTATTTGGATGGGGCGTGGAAGCGGGTTTGCCCCGCGATGACGCCTCAGCGCCGGTAGTAGCCGTGGTGGTAGTAGGGGTGGCTCCAGCCGTGCCAGCCATGGTCGTGGTGATAGGGGTAGTAGACACAGCCACCCAGGCTCAGCAGGGCGGCGACCAGCGAAACGCAAAACACGCGCCTGATCATGATGGGGTCCTTGAACGGTAAGGGATTACCGGACACTTCATCAGACCAGGCGGGTTCGATCTGGTTCTTCACAGGGCCAGGTTTCGCCGCCCAGGCGATGGGCGGCGTGGCGCGGGTTTCAGCTGGCGGGGTGGATGGCCAACACCACGCCATTGGTGATCTGCACCAGCACGTAGTGCTCGCCCATGCGCACCCAGTGGCTTTCCTTCTCAGGCTCGGGCAGGCCCTTGGCCTGCCAGTCGTGCACGGCCTGATCGTCGCGCTTGTACTGGTCGGGTGCCTTGTCGCCGACCTTGAGTTCGCGGTTGTGGGTTTCAGGGGCCTGGATGCTTTCTTCGGCGGACTGGGCAGCGGTTGCCGCCATGGGCAGGGCGTTGGCGAGCAGCAGGGCACAGAGCAGGGGGCGAAGGTTCATGGTGGCTCCTTTGGTTTTCAAGGCTGTCCTGTTCTGCGACAGCGGCCCGGGCCTGACAATTCACTCTGTTGCGCCGGGGTGCTAGAGTCGCTTTCTTTTTTACCCCGAGGATGGAACATGCGAGCGATTCTGCCGATGACCGTGGCGCTGCTGTTGGTAGGCTGTGCGTCGTCGACCATGGAGGCGGCCCGCAACGGCGCGCCCACCGCGCGCCTGGACTCGCACAAGACCCCGGACGTGGTCGCCCAGTGCATCCAGTTCAGTTGGCAGGAAGAGAAGGCCTTTGGCGTGGATGCCAGTGGCTACCTGGAGGCGCGCAAGGCGGGTGGTTTTACCGTGTATACCCGTGAGGCCGAGTCGTTCGTGGATGTGTACGCCCAAGCCGGCGGCACGCGGGTTGACTACTACGCGCAGAAGCAAGACTTGACCGCCCAGCGCCGCCGAGGGGCTGCGGCGACCTGCTTGTAATCGACCCGCGCACGCGCTGTACCTGTAGGAGCCGGCTTGCCGGCGATGAGGCGATAACAGGCGACACAAGACAAAGGCACGGAGGCCGCCATGAATACTCGCTCGCAGCAACTCAACCGCGCCAGCTGGGACGAACGCGCCCCGCTGCACGCCGCCTCCAAGGACTACGAGGTGGAAACTTTCGTCAGCCAGCCCGGCCACTTGTCCGAGGTGGTGCGCTTCGACCTGCCGCGCCTGGGTGCCATTCACGGCCTGCGCACGCTACACCTGCAATGCCATATCGGCACCGACACCCTGTCGCTGGCCCGCCTGGGCGCCGAGGTCTGCGGCCTGGACTTTTCCGCAGCGTCCCTGGCCCAGGCGCGCCGGCTGGCCGAGTGCTGCGCCACGCCCATCGAATATGTTGAGGCGGATGTCTATCAAGCGCATCAGGTACTGCCGGCCGGCAGCTTCGATCTGGTCTACACCGGCATCGGCGCGCTGTGCTGGCTGCCCGATATCCAGCGCTGGGCGCACACCGTGGCAGCATTGCTCAAGCCCGGCGGGCGGCTGTTTCTGCGTGACGGCCACCCGATGCTGATGGCGGTCAACGCAGACCACCCCGACTGCTTGCAGCTGGATTACCCGTATTTCGAGTGCGAGGCGCCGACGGTGTGGCACAGCGACCAGACTTACGTCGACACCGAGCAGGCGTTGATCCAGACCGAAACCCACGAGTGGAACCACGGCCTGGGCGAGGTGATCAGTGCGCTGCTGGCCAGCGGCCTGCGCCTGACTGCACTGGAGGAGCACCAGAGCATCCCCTGGGAGGCGCTGCCGGGCCAGATGCACAAAGGCGCCGACAGTGAGTGGCGCCTGGTGGATGCGCCCTGGCGCCTGCCGCTCAGTTACACGCTGCAGGCGGTCAAGGGCTGAGGCTCAGGACAGAAAGCCGCCGTCCACATTGAGCGCAGTGCCGGTGGTGTAGCTGGACGCATCGCTGGCCAGGTACAGCACGGCGCCGGCCATCTCTTCGGGGGCGGCCACGCGCTTGAGCGGAATCTGCTGCAGCGCGGTGTTGAGGATGGCATCGTTCTTCACCAGCGCCGAGGCGAACTTGGTGTCGGTCAGGCCCGGCAGCAGGGCGTTGCAGCGAATGCCGAACTGCGCGCACTCCTTGGCGAACACCTTGGTCATGTTGATTACCGCAGCCTTGGTCACCGAATAGATGCCCTGGAACAGCCCCGGGGAGACGCCATTGATCGACGCCACGTTGATGATGCTGCCACCGCCGTGCTCGCGCATCAGCTTGCCGGCCTCCACCGACATGAAGAAGTAGCCGCGGATGTTCACGTCGACGGTCTTCTGGAAGGCCCCCAGGTCGGTGTCCAGCACATTGCAGAATTGCGGGTTGGTGGCGGCGTTGTTGACCAGGATGTCGAGGCGGCCGAACTGCTCGCGAATGCCGGCGAACACCTGCTGGATCTGCTCCATCTCGCCGATGTGGCAGGCGACCGGGGTGGCCTTGCCGCCCGCGGCGATGATGGCCTCGGCCACTTGCTGGCAGCCTTCGAGCTTGCGGCTGGAGACGATCACATGGGCACCTTGCTGGGCCAGCAGGTGGGCGATGGCCTCGCCGATGCCGCGGCTGGCGCCGGAAACGAAAGCGACTTTGCCGTCGAGGTCGAACAGGTGGGTCTTGGACATGCCGGTTTTCCTTGTTGTGGGCGTTGCCGGGGTTACAGGGCGGACTTGCCGATCAGTTGCAGGCTCATCTGCTCCAGCAGGCGGTTCATGTGGATGAACTGGGCGAAGCGTTTATCCTGGGTCTGGCCGTGGAAGAAGCGGTAGTAGATCTGCTGGACGATGCCGGCCAGGCGGAACAGGCCGTAGCAGTAGTAGAAATCGAAGTTGTCGATGCGAATGCCTGCGCGTTCGGCGTAATGTTCGACGAACTGCTGGCGGGTGAGCATGCCGGGGGCGTTGCTGGGCTGGCGGCGCATCAGTTGCACCGGGGCCGGGTCGCCGGCCTCGATCCAGTAGGCCAGGCTGTTGCCCAGGTCCATCAGCGGGTCGCCGATGGTGGCCATCTCCCAGTCCAGCACGCCGATGATGCGCATGGGGTTGGCGCTGTCGAGGATGACGTTGTCGAAGCGGTAGTCGTTGTGCACGATGCCGGGGCGCGGGTGGTCGGCGGGCATCTTTTCGCGCAGCCAGACGATCACCTGTTCCCAGCGTGGCGCGTCCGGGGTCAGGGCTTTTTCATAGCGCCCGGCCCAACCCTCTATTTGCCGTTGTACGTAACCTTCGGGCTTGCCCAGGTCGGCCAGGCCGCAGGCGGTATAGTCCACCTGGTGCAGCTCGACCATGCGCTCGATGAAGCTCTTGCACAGCGCCTCGGTGCGCTGGGCGTCGAGGTCCAGTTCGGCGGGGATGTCCGAGCGCAGGATGATGCCCTTGACCCGCTCCATCACGTAGAACTCGCTGCCGATCAGGCTTTCGTCAGTGCAGTGGGCATAGGCTTTGGGGCAGTAGGGGAAGCCTGCGTTGAGCTGGTTGAGGATGCGAAACTCGCGGCCCATGTCGTGGGCCGACTTGGCCTTTTGCCCGAACGGTGGGCGGCGCAGCACGAACTCGCGGTCCGGGTAGGCTACCAGGTAGGTGAGGTTCGACGCACCGCCCGGGAACTGGCTGATGGTGGCCGTGCCGGCAAGGCCTGGGATGTGGCTTTTGAGATAAGGGTCGATGACGCCGGCATCGAGTTCTTCGCCGGGGCGTACCTGAGTGGACTGGTCGGTGAGCGTCATGCGATTTCCTTATGATCTGTAGCAAGGACTATTGGCTAATCTAATTTCCTGCTGTTGCTGGTACAAGCGTGCCAATGGCTTATTGGCCGGGGTGTTGCCGGTGAATCAATGGCTTTGATGCTGCCCTGTAGGAGCGGCCTTGTGTCGCGATGGGCTGCGAAGCGGCCCCAGGATCTCAGCTTCATGCAAGGCCCGCGGGGCTGCTCTGCAGCCCATCGCGACACAAGGCCGCTCCTACAGGCACTGACCTTCCTCCGGAGCAAAAAAAACCGAAGCACTCAAGGCTTCGGTTTTTTGCATTGCAATCAGCAGCGCCGATCAGGAGGGGAACAGTTCGCTGAGCTTCATCGACAGCATCATGTCGCCTTCGACGCGCAGCTTGCCGCCCATGAAGGCCTGCATGCCGTCGGTCTCGCCGCTGACGATGCCTTTGAGGGTTTCGCTGTCCATCACCAGGGTGCAGTTGGCATCGGGGTTTTCGCCTTCCTGCAGGTCGCAGGTGCCGTCCTTGACGATCAGCGCGTATTGCTTGCCTTCGTCGGTGATGTTGAAGCCGAACACCAGGTCCAGGCCGGCGGCAGCGGCTGGGTTGAACTTCTCTTGCATCTTCTTCACGGCATCAGCTACGGAGGTCATGGCGCATTCCTTATAGAGTGATATTCGCGTCCCACAGGGACAAAACAGGCCGGGCTCATCGATAGGTGATGAGCTCCGGCGCCCTCAACAGCTGCACATGGGCTTGATTGTTGAAGGAAGCCAGGGCCACGTCGCGGCCACGGAACTTCAAGTGGCTGAGCGACGTGTTGATGATCTGCCAGTTCAGGGCGAAGGCCTGGGCCGGCGTAATTGCGGTGGTGAGGTGGAGCAGGGCGGCGATGGTGCCACCGGAGGTGAACAGGGCGATGTCGTCGCCGCTGGCGGCACTTGCCAGCAGGCGTTGCAGGCCGGCGCCAACCCGGCCGGTGAAGGCTTGCCAGGTTTCCAGGTGGGCGTCGTCGGCATGCTCGCCGGCGTGCCAGCGCTGCACCATCAGTGCGAACAGGCGTTGGAACTCGCTGCGGTGCTGGGCGCCGTTGCGCAAAATATGCAGGGCCTCGGGCTCGTCCGGCAGCAGGCCGGGCAGCAGGGCACGGATCACGCCGTCGGCGTCGAACTCGTTGAACGCCGGGTCGGTCTCTATGGCAGGTACGTCGACGCCTTGCTCGTTCATGGCATGCAGCGCCAGGCGGGCGGTATCCTGCTGGCGACGCAGGGTGCCGGCCAGGCAACGGTCGAAACGCAGGCCAACCCGGGCCAGGTGTTCACCCAGTGCCACGCTCTGGCGTTCGCCTACGGGCGACAGCACGTCGTAGTTGTCGGCACCGAAGGAGGCTTGGCCATGTCGGATCAGGTAGAGGTTGCCCACGGTAAGGTCCGGCCCGGTTGGAGTTGCTGCGAGGGTAGGATGCCCCAGGCAGGCTGTCAACGAAAAAACATACAAGCGTTTGAAAAGCTTGTTTGAACTGTGTTGCTGGCGTTTTCCCTGGCTGGCAGAGGGGTTTGCGCATCGGTATGCTTGGCTACGTTTCGCGCCCGAAGGGCGCTGGTCTATCAAGGAGTCAATGTGGAGTTTCTTGCCGAATACGCAAGCTTTCTCGCCAAAACCGCCACCCTGGTGATCGCCATCCTGGTGGTGCTGTCGGCCATCGCCGGCCTTCGTGGCAACCGCCGGCGCAAACCGGGCGGGCAGTTGCAGGTCACCCGGCTGAACGAGTTCTATAAAGAGCTGCGCGAGCGCCTGGAGTCGGGCCTGTTCGACAAGGCTGAGCTCAAGGCCCTGCGCAAGCAGCAGGCAAAGGCAGAAAAGCAGAAGAAAAAGCCCGAAGAGAAGGGCCGGGTGTTCGTGCTCGACTTCGATGGCGACATCAAGGCCTCGGCCACCGAAAGCCTGCGTAACGAAATCACCGCACTGCTCACCCTCGCCACCCCCCGCGACGAAGTGGTACTGCGCCTCGAAAGCGGCGGTGGCCTGGTGCACAGCTACGGCCTGGCCGCCTCGCAGCTGGCGCGCGTTCGCGAAGCCGGCATTCCGCTGACCATCTGCATCGACAAGGTCGCGGCCAGCGGCGGCTACATGATGGCCTGCATCGGCGAGAAAATCGTCAGCGCGCCGTTCGCCGTGCTCGGTTCCATCGGCGTGGTGGCGCAGATACCCAACGTCAACCGCCTGCTGAAAAAGCACGACATCGACTTTGAGGTGATCACTGCCGGTGAGCACAAGCGCACCCTGACCGTGTTCGGCGAAAACACCGAAAAGGGCCGGGAGAAGTTTCAGGAAGACCTGGACATCACCCACCAGCTGTTCAAGGACTTCGTCGCCCGCTACCGCCCGCAGTTGCATATCGACGAGGTGGCCACTGGCGAAGTGTGGCTGGGGGTTGCCGCACTCAACCGCCAACTGGTGGACGAACTGGGCACCAGCGACGAGTACCTGAGCCGCCGCGCCCGCGACGCGAGCCTGTTCCACCTGCGCTACGCCGAACGCAAGAGCCTGCAGGAGCGTATTGGCGTCGCTGCCAGCGGCGCGGTGGAGAACACCCTGGTAGGTTTGTGGAGCAAACTCGGGCGGTTGCGCTAACACCTTGAACCCCTTGAAGATTTTTTTCTTGAAGGGGGTTGCAAGGTGCATCGAATGCCGACATAATGGCGTCCATCGAAACGCAGCTAGCTTGAAAAAGCCCAGCGGTTTCAAGGAGATAGCGAAAGCTGACTCCGAACTTTGAGGCCGAGTAGCAAAGTGGTTATGCTCCGGATTGCAAATCCGTCTACGCCGGTTCGATTCCGACCTCGGCCTCCACTATTCGAAAGCCCCGCAGATTAACGTCTGCGGGGTTTTTCTTTGCGCGCTGAAAACCCAATCGTCAACCAATACGCATTCAAAGTGCCGACACTCCCAGCAAACGTCGCCTTACCTCCAGCGCTATGGCACCGTAGCCTTTCCCTGTACCTCGCTTTGACAGCGAGAGATCCTGCTCGGCAGAAACATCCTCCCACTGCTCCACCGCTAAAAGCGTGTGGTGCGTGATGTCGGTATCGAGTTCGAAGTCGATGAATCGCTCATTCTGCGTCAGCAGCCGCCCGGCCAGTCGTGCCATACCGGGGAAGTCGACGTCCAGAGTCAGAACAATGCTGCCTGACCAGCACACGCCCTGGCTTTCTGCGTACTGGGCCAGGCAGGCGGGAATACCTTGTTCGCGCCAGGCTTTGGCGGAAGACGTGATGAAATGTGCAGTGAGCGCATTCTGCTCCTGCACATTCAACTGGCGCTTCTTCAATAGCCTGTTGATATCCATGGCATCCCCCCTTGGCCGGGGTTGACGTCATCTGCCCGGCCCACACGCCCCGTCAAAACCGCTGCGCCTCTACGGCATGACGATCTTGTACTCGGCAAGCTTGGCCTGCTGCTTTTCACCCACGAACTTTTTGTTGGCCATCTTCGAGAACCGGGTGAAATCGGCCTTGGCGTCTTCCTGGTTACCCAGGTGGTCATAGGCAACGCCGCGGGCATAGAAGGCCCAGGCATAGTCCGGCTGGCGCTGCAGGCCGGTACTGAAGGCTTCTGCCGCTTCCCGGTACTGCCCAAGGTCGGTTAGCGCCAGCCCCAGGTGATAGTAGGTCGGCATGTGGAAGCCAGTGCCCTTGCCGGCTTCGCCCAACCCGTTGTCGAGGTTGTGTTGCACCAGTTCCAGGGCTTTTTGCGGGTTGCCGGCGTCGCGGTACATGGCGCTCAAGTCCAGGTAGGCCCGCGGTTCAGGTGTACCGAACTGCATGGACTTTTCCTGGGCGGCCACGGCCTCGGGGTAGCGCTCGAGCTGGCTGTAGGCGTCGGCCTGCACCAGATGGATCACCCGTTCCAGCTTGGCGGGCAGGGTGTTCTTCTGCAGGCACAGATCGCCTTCCTGCAGCACCAGGGCGTAATCGGCGGCTTTGGATGCCTTGAGCTGATTGGAGCAGTGGGCCAGGTTGGCTCTTTGTGGGTTCTGCATGCCTGCACATCCGGCAAGGATGACTGAGCAGGCGATCAGCGTGGGCCAGCGAGCATTCATCAGAGGCATCCTTGTCAGTCGAGCAGATGGGCATTGAGGTCTGGGCGGTAGACCTGCAGCAGAGGCGCGGTCACGGTGCCTTGAAGCGAACAGAACACGGTAGTGTGCCCTGCCAGCGGTGGGGTGCTGTCGCCGGCGTCGACCATCAGCACGCGGTCGACGAAACCGAACGGCGTAGCGACGCCGGGGCCGGTCAGGCCCTCGGTGCGCCATTGCCCGATCGGGTCACCGACGCGACGAATTTCGGCGCGGGTGGTGGTCTTGCCCTGGCTGACGAAACGTTGCGAGTCAATGATCAGCGGCTTGAGCTTGGCGGCTACCTCTTGCGGCGCGCCATCAGCCACGAACCCCCAAAACAGGAAGTTGCCGACATCCTTGATGGTCTGAGCCTGGTTGTAGTAACCGATCAACGGCACGCCGTTGACGACCAGCGGCTTCTCGAAGTGCTGGTAGGTGCCGCCTTCCTGCAGCGGGCTCATGATCGTCGGTGCCTTGACCGGGCCATAGTCGCTCAGGCGCAAGGTGCCTGCGGGCAGGCGCGCATCGCGCAGGCTCTGGAAGAACTGCGCATCGCAGCGGGAGAATTCGGTCAGCAACTGTTCGGGTGTGCTGACGGTGCGGGCCGGGGCTGCGCAGGTGGCACCTGCGGCAAGCAACGCCACACCGGCAAGAAGGGAGCGGAACATGTGAATCATCCGTGAAGGGGGAGCAAGGTTTTCGGCAGAAATGTCGAAAGCTTTATAGGGGGAGGCTGTGCTGGTGTAACGGCTGGCGCCGTCAGGCGTGCCCAAGCTGCAGGCAAAAGAAAACCCGCCAACAGGGAGCTGGCGGGTTGAACAGAACGTATCGAAGCCAGGCCAGTCTGCCTTCGCTGATGTCAGAATTTCGTGAAAGCTCCTGGCCCCGGCCCCTCAATAACCGTTACTGAATTTTTCATCGATCTTGCGTTTCTCGATGGTGTACTGCTGCGCCGTGATGGCTTCGCCCAGCAGTTGTCCGTCCAGTTCGTCCATCTTGCTTTTCTTCAGGCGTGAGACGTGCGCGCGGCTGGCCTGGTAATTGAGCGATTCTGCAGCGTTGTAGCCGCTGACCGGGTCCCACAGGATCGAGATGGGCCACAGCAGCAGGTTGACCACGCCATACCCGTACGCCCGGCCATAGAACGAGCCGCCACCCGGCAGCAGGCCAAAGGCAGCGGCGCCACCGGGGCTCTTCTCTTCGACGGCCATGTTCTGCGCGCGGTAGTAGCCCAGCTCCTGCTCTTGTACGGAGTTCAACCCGGTGGCGCACCCGGTGGTCAGGGCGATCAGGCAGGCGGCAAACAGGTGGCGCATCAGGGGCATTGTAATTCCTTGGTTTTTCAATGGTTTGTCCCGCGCTCCGGGGCGGGCGGCGGCATCCTACAGCAAATGATGGCTAAGTGCCTCACTGTTATTGTCGGCAAATGTGCAGCGGCAGTGGCCACGCCCGCAGGCGTGGCCGCATCGCGTTACTGGTGGCTCAGCTCAAGCTGGCTGATCACACACACGGACCCCTCATCAGCCGGTGTGGTCTCGCTGTAATCCACCTGGTTGTACACCCCGCCATGGAAGTTGAACGTTCGTGCATTCCAACTGGCGGTCATTTGCAGCGGGCCGGAGCCGGCCGTGCGGCCGTTGCAGGTGGCGGTCACCGTGGCGACGCCTGCAGAGGTGGTCTCGATGGTGATGTCGAACGGCGTGCCCAGCGGCACTTCAGCCAGCACGTTGGCGCTGAGCGGGGTCACCTGGTTGAAGTCCTGGCGAAAGCCCAGGGTGATCTTGCCGTTGTTCCAGAACACCTTGATCACCGGGCTGTCGTCGTCCTTCACGTGCATCTGTGAAATCACCACTTTTTTCGCGGCGTTGACCTTTTCCAGCACCATACGCTGGTGGTTGCGGTGGCGGGCGGCGCTGCCCAGCGCCCAGTACACGGCCTCCTTCCATTCGCAGCGGGTGCGGTGGGTGCTCTTGCTCGAGGCGCCCTTGGTCGGGGCGCTCAGGCGCACCGAGCCGTCGCTCAGGCGGCTTACCACATTGCTGAGGGTGGCCAGCGCCTGGGCGCCGGTGACTTCCAGGGCCACCGGGTTGGTCGGCGATTTCGGCAGCGGGGTGGTGATGATGAGGTTGTCGATATTCACAGCCATTTCGCTTTCTCCTTGAAGAAAAAACAGGTCCTGCACCTGTGCGATCCAAACAAGCGGGAGCAAAGTTCAAGGCAATGGATGAGGGGCAAAAAAAAGCCCGCCAGGGGAGGGCGGGCAAAGGACGTATTGAAGGGAGAGCCTCAAGGCTGCGCCTTGTCGGTTAAGTGAGGGTTAACGCCGCTGGCCATTGACCGGCGGCGCACATGGGCCTATACAGGCACGCCTGTAGAAGCGGAGCCTGTGATGCACGACGAAGACGACCTGCACGAACCCGAGCACGATCACCTGCTCGACCCTGAGTTCCATGATGGCTATGACCCCGAAGCCGACGCCTACGGTGCGCTGGACGAGGTCGAGGAAGATGAAGAACTGCAGGATGATTTCGACGACGAAGACGACGAGCACCCGGCCTGGCACGACGACTGCGACGATTGACGCCGCAGTCGCCCATCCTGCGTCAGCCTTTGTCGAGGGAGAAACGCCCAGGCCCGGAAACGGCCAGGGCCAGTAGCCCGCCGATAATGCTGAGATTTTTCAGAAACTGGGTCATGTTGGCGCTGCGCTCGGGGTCGACCATGTTCCAGAACGGGTGGCCGATCAACGCGGTGCCCAGCACGAACAGGGCGAACAGCAGCGCCAGTGGCCGGGTGTAGAAACCCAGGATCAGCAAGATGCCGACCACGAACTCCATGATCACCGCCACTGCGGCGGCCAGGGTCGGCATGGGCGCGCCGAGGGAGGTCATGTAGCCGACCGTGCCCTCGAAGCCGGTCAGCTTGCCCCAGCCGGCAAGCACGAACAAAATCATCAGCAGAACGCGGGCGAGCAGCAGGACGATGTCGCGTTGCCCTTCGAGCAGTGCATGGCGCATGGTGGCGCTCCGGTGGACGGTGACACTGTCCACTCTAGCAGCTGGGTGGCGGATTTCCGGCGGGTACGAAAAAGGCGCCGCATGGGCGCCTTCAACGACAATAATTTGGTGCGAGTGGCGGGACTCGAACCCGCAAGGCTCACGCCGACAGATTTTAAGTCTGCTGTGTATACCAATTCCACCACACTCGCACGTTTGACCGCCCAGGCTTCGATAACAGAAGGCCTTGGCAACCAAGCGCGCTTTATAACCTATTGATATACAAGCGTCAATCAGCCAGCAGCATCAGGGTGTGATGGTGCTGGCCAGCTCGCGCATGTTGCCGGCCGAGTCGCGCAGCCCCTGGGCGTGTTCATCGAGCACCGGGGCGTCGGCTTTGTGGATGGAGTGGCGCAGGTAGCGGGCGTGCCCATCGAGGGCTTCGGACAACAGGTCGAGGTCACTGGCGGTGCGCAGCAGGTCGTTCTGCAACCCTTGCATGCGGGGGGGCGATGGCATGGAACATCCTTGTGGTGGGCGGTGCCGGCCCACTATAGGGAAATTGCAAGCAGGCGACCATGCCCTGGGCTGTCAATAGTCACGGTGCCGGCAGCACTTTATGACTACGCTCAATATGTCCTTTTGCGGTGCTTGTGGAGCTCCCATGGTTTCAGCGGACCGCCCCGCCCACTCCGTCATGCCTGAAGCGCGCTATGAACAATTGGTTCAGGCCGTGGTGGACTACGCCATCTACATGCTCGACCCCACTGGTCACGTGGTGTCGTGGAACGCCGGTGCCCAGCGCATCAAGGGTTACCACGCCGACGAGGTGATCGGCCGGCACTTTGCGCTGTTTTTTACCGAGCAGGATTGCGCTGACGGCCGGCCTGCCCGGCTGTTGCGCCAGGCGCTGGAGCAGGGCGTAGCCCAGGATGAAGGCTGGCGGGTGCGCAAGGATGGCACGCAGTTCTGGGCTTTGGCGGCACTGGATGTGATTCGCGACGAGCACGGCCAGGTGATCGGCCTGGCCAAGGTCACCCGCGATATCACCGACCGGCGCGAGTCGGCGTTGCAGCTCGATGCCATGCGCGCGCAACTGTTTCAGGCGCAAAAGCTCGAGGCACTGGGGCAACTGACCGGGGGCCTTGCCCATGACTTCAACAACCTGCTGACCATCATTCTCAGCTCGGCCCGGCTGGCGGTTACCAGCCAGGACCCGGCACGTACCCGGCGCCTGCTCGATCATATCCTCGATGCCGGCCAGCGCGGTACCGAGCTGACCCAGCAACTGCTCAGCTTTGCCCGCCACCGGCAACTGACCGAGGCGCGCATCGCTCCGGCGGCAGTGGTCGAGTCCACCCGCAGCCTGCTGGAGCATGCCTTGCCCCGCGATATCGAGCTGCTTGAAAGCGTCCAGCCAGGCCTGCCGATGATCGAGGTCGACGCCGGGCAACTGCAGATGGTGCTGCTCAACCTGATGTTCAACGCCCGTGATGCCATCCCCGAGCAGGGGCAGATCCGCCTGCTGGTGGAGCAGGTGCAACTGGGCGGCGAAGTGGAAGGTTTGCATGGCGATTTCGTGCGTTTTGCCGTGCATGACAACGGCCAGGGCATCGACCCGCTGGTGCTGCCGCGGATCTTCGAGCCCTTTTTCACCACCAAGGCCTTCGGTAAAGGCACCGGCCTGGGCCTGAGCCAGGTGTACGGCTTCGCCAAGCAGAGCAACGGTGCCATCTGCGTCAGCAGCCAGCCGGGGCAGGGCACCTGCATGAGCCTCTACCTGCCGGCTTGCCTCGATGCCAACCCGACTGACGGATAATTTGCCATGGTTGAACAACTCAAGCGCCTGCGCACCGGCATTCAGGGGCTCGATGCGCTGCTCAAGGGCGGCCTGGTGGTGGGGGCGTCCTATATCGTCCAGGGCCACCCGGGCTCGGGCAAGACCATCCTCGCCAACCAGCTGGCCTGCAACCACGCGCGCGAAGGCGGGCGGGTGCTGGTGGCGACCTTGCTCAGCGAGTCCCACGAGCGTTTGTTCCAGTACTTGTCGACCTTGAGTTTTTTCGACCGCCAGCAGGTGGGCGATACCATCCAGTTCGTCAGTGCTTTCGACACGCTCGAACAGGACGGCTTGGAAGCGGTGGTGCGCCTGTTGCGCCAGGAGATCGCCCGGCATCAGGCCTCATTATTGATCGTCGACGGTTTGCTCAACGCCCGTACCCGCGCTACCACCAGCCTGGACACCAAGAAGTTCGTGTCCGAATTGCAGGGCCACGCAGCCTTTGCCGGTTGCACGGTGATGCTGCTCACCAGTGCCCGGCTGGAGG
This sequence comes from Pseudomonas fakonensis, assembly GCF_019139895.1. Classification (GTDB taxonomy): domain Bacteria; phylum Pseudomonadota; class Gammaproteobacteria; order Pseudomonadales; family Pseudomonadaceae; genus Aquipseudomonas; species Aquipseudomonas fakonensis. The sequence goes on from NZ_CP077076.1 coordinate 2,462,995, forward strand.
AGGGCAGCCCGGAGCACACCATGGTAGACGGGGTGGTCGAGCTCAGCGAACACCTGGTCGGCAACACCGCCGTACGCCATGTGCAGTTGCGCAAGACCCGTGGCAGTGCTGCCCTGTCGGGTCGCCACGAATGTCTGATCGGCGAAGACGGCCTGCAGGTGTTTCCACGCCTGGAGTCGCTGTACAGCCACCCCAGCCAACCCGGCGGGCAGACCCTCGACAAGGTGGGTACCGGTGTGCCCGACCTGGACCGCATGCTCGGTGGCGGCCTGGCCCAAGGCTCGGTCAGCCTGCTGATGGGGCCTTCTGGGGTCGGCAAGACCGCACTGGGCATCGCTTTTCTGGCAGCTTCCAGTCGGGAGTCCCCAGGGCTGCATTTTGGCTTCTACGAAACCCCGGCGCGGCTGCGACTGAAGGCGCAGGCCCTGGGGTTGGGCCTGGGTGAGCTGGAGCGCAGCGGCGCCGTACAATTGTGCTGGCAGCCCACTACCGAAGGCTTGCTCGACCAGGTGGGCGCGCGCTTGCTGGAGCAGGTGCAGGCGTCGGGAGCCAAGCGCGTGGTCATCGACAGCTTGGGCGCCTTTGGCCGGCTGGCGCTGGACCCGCCCCGCCTGAATGCGTTTTTCCGCGCCTTGGCCGGCGAGTTGCGGGCGCGGGATGTGACCGTGCTGCTGACCTGGGAAATGCGCGATATTTTCGGCGCCGAGATCACCGCGCCGGCGCCGGACCTGTCGAGTATCGTCGATAACCTGGTTCTGCTGCGCCTGGCCGAGCTCGAAGCACGCCTGCATCGGGTGCTGTCAATCGTCAAGGTACGCGACAGCGACCACGATCCGTCACTGCAGGCACTTTACCTGGGCGCCCAGGGCATAACCCTCAGGCCCGCCTTTGAGGGCGCCGCCGGGGTGCTCAGCGGGACGGCGGTCCCCCAGGGGGATCGCTGACGGGGCAGGGCCATGAACACCATCCTGATCGTCGATGACGAATACCTGATTGCCGACATCCTCGGCTTTGCCCTGGAGGATGAAGGTTATCTGGTGGAAAAGGCCAGCAACGGGCGCAAGGCGCTGGATGCCCTGCAGGAAAAGCATGTGGACCTGGTGATCACCGACTACATGATGCCGGTGCTCAATGGTGAGGAACTGGCGCGGGCAATACGTGACGCGCCGCAGCTCGAGCATCTGCCGGTGATTCTCATGAGTGGCGCACAGGCGAACCAGGCGAGCCCCGGGCTGTTCGCCGCCGCGTTCGACAAGCCGTTCGACATGGACAGGATGATCGCCAAGGTGCGCGAATTGCTGGGCACCTGAGGTTCAGGAGGCTCCCCGCGTGGGCGGGCATTCGATCAGTCGCGTCCGTGCGGCTCGATGCGTTGGCTGTCAGTTTACTGGTCGTGCTTTTCCGGTGCCGGGCTGCCCGCCTGGATACGCTTGAAAATCTCTTCACGATGCACCTGGACATCTTTCGGCGCATCGATACCGATCCTCACTTGCATCCCCTTGACGCCCAGAATGGTGACCTTGATGTCATCGTTGATGACGATGCTTTCGCCAACCTTGCGGGTGAGTATCAGCATGTAGTTCTCCTTGGTGATATAGAAACCGCGAGGCCTTTGCCCTGCGGTGGGAGCCTGTCCCTCTTCCTTCTCATTAAAGACGCTTTCGGCGGTTAGTAATTCCCCGGCAGACAAATTCTGTTGCGTGTCTTCTTTTGCAGGTGCCGATGAAAGTCGTGGTGATTCATCGGCGAAGGTGCTCGGTGGCAAGGATAGGGGGAATGGCCGGATATGGGAAATTTCCTTGCGTGATGGGGTAAATAGTTGGTTTCAATCAACGTTACGGCGCCAGTGTTTGTAAGAATCGAAGCAGTGCCACTTCGTCGACCTCCAGGCCCTTGCGTCGACGGACGCGCGGCAGCAGGCCCAGGCGCCCGAGGTGGTAGTGCTCCAGCACGGCGGGGTGGATGTAGCAGCGCCGGCACACGGCCGGTGTATTGCCCAGCCGCGCGGCCACCTGGCGCACGATTGCCGCGGCCTGGCGCCGGGCCTCGCTGTCCGGCTCCCAGGCCAGTGGCCGTAGCAGGCTCAGTGCCAGGCTGCTGCCGGCCCAGGTGCGGTAGTCCTTGGCGGTGAAATCGGCACCGGTCAGTTGTTGGAGGAACTGGTTGACCTCGGTGGAGCCGATGCTGTGGCGCTGGCCGTCGGCATCCAGGTACTGGAACAGCGCCTGGCCGGGCAGCTCCATGCAGCGCTTGAGCAGCGCCGCCAGGCGCCGGTCGCGCAGGGTGACGTCGTGTTCCACACCGCGCTTGCCGCGGAACTGGAAGCGGATGGTACTGCCCTGCACCTTGACGTGGCGGTTGTTCAGGGTGGTCAGGCCGTATGAGCGGTTGTCGCGCAGGTAGCGGCGGTTGCCGATGCGGATCAGCGTGCTGTCGAGCAGGCTGATCACCAGCGCCATGACTTTTTCCCGGTCCAGCCCCGGGCGGGCCAGGTGTACCTCCAGTTGCCTGCGCAGGCCCGGCAGCGCTTGGGCGAAGGCCAACATGCGCCCGTACTTGTGGCCATCGCGCAGTTCGCGCCACTGCGCATGGTAGCGGTACTGCTTGCGCCCGCGGGCATCGCGGCCGGTGGCCTGCAGGTGGCCTTGCGGGTCAGCGCAGATCCACACCTCGGTGTAGGCCGGCGGGATCACCAGCGCGGCGATGCGCGCCAGGGTATCGGCGTCGCGGATGCGCGCGCCTTCGGTATCGAAATAGTGAAAACGGTCACGCCAGCGGCGGCGGCTGAGGCCGGGCTGGGTGTCGTCGACATAATGCAGGCTGGCAGGCAGCGGGCAGTCGCTCATCGGCGCAGTCCATCAAGTGGCTCTGCTCAATGGACAACGCCTGCTGCCCGGTTGCTCAGCCCAGCAGCGCCACCGACTTGATCTGCGCCCACAGCGCCTGGCCAGGCCGTACCCCGAGCTGCTCTGCCGAATAGCGGGTAATGCGCGCCAGCAGCGCACTGCCGCTGGCCTCCAGGCTCACCAGTACGTGGGCCGGGTTGTCGGCGGCGCGGCATTCGCGCACCCGCACAGGCAGGCGGTTGAGGATGCTCGAGGCGCTGTCGGCGGCCAGCGCCAGGCTTACGTCACGGGCCTGCACCTTGAGCCGCAGGGTACTGCCCACGTGCAGATCGGGGTGGGCGATGCGCAGCAACGGGCCTTCACCACCGGGCAGGCGCAGCTCGAACAGCCCGTAATGCGGGTCGTGCCCGATCACCACGCCTTCGAGCACTACACCTGCGTCCTCGCCTTGGGCCAGCGACAAGTCCAGGCGCGCCAGGGTCTGGCTGATCGGGCCGCTGGCCACGGCCTTGCCGTGCTCCAGCAGCACCAGGTGGTCGGCCAGTCGCGCCACTTCATCCTGTGAGTGGCTGACGTACACCAGCGGGATGTCCAGCTCGTCGTGCAGGCGCTCCAGGTACGGCAGGATTTCGCGCTTGCGCGCGCTGTCCAGCGCAGCCAACGGCTCGTCCATCAGCAGCAGCCGCGGGCTGCTGAGCAAGGCCCGGGCGATGCCCACCCGCTGTGCTTCACCGCCGGACAAGGTGGCCGGCTTGCGTTCGAGCAGGTGGCCGATGCCCAGCAGCTGGCAGGCCTGGTCCTGGCTGATCTTGCGTTCGTTGGGCGCAATGCGCCGCCAGCCGAACTCCAGGTTGCCGCGCACCGACAGGTGCGGGAACAGGCTGGCTTCCTGGAACACATAGCCCACCGGGCGCTTGTGCGGGGCGATGAACAGGCCGTTGGCGCTGTCCTCCCAGACTTCGCCGTTGACCTCGATGTAGGCGCTGGCTGCGCGCTCAAGCCCGGCCAGGCAGCGCAGGCAGGAGGTCTTGCCGGAGCCGGAGTGGCCGAACAGCGCGCTTATGCCGCGCCCGGGCAACTGCAGGTCGACGTCCAGGGTGAAGTCGTCGCGCGCCAGTTTCAGCCGCGCTTGTATCGATGCACTCATCTCAGCTCCAGCCAGCCTTGCCACGGCGGCCAGCGTAAAGCATCAGCAGCACCAGGAAGGAGAACACCAGCATCGCCCCGGCCAGCCAATGGGCCTGGGCGTATTCCATGGCCTCGACGTGATCGAAGATCTGTACCGAGACCACGCGTGTCTTGTCGGGGATGTTGCCACCGATCATCAGCACCACGCCGAACTCGCCCACGGTGTGGGCAAAACCGAGGATGCTGGCGGTGATGAAACCGGGCCGGGCCAGCGGTAGCACCACATGGACGAAGGTGTCCCTGGGGCTTGCGCGCAAGGTGGCCGCCACCTCCAGCGGCCGCTGGCCGATGGCACCGAAGGCGTTTTGCAGTGGCTGCACCACGAAGGGCATGGAGTACACCACCGAGCCGATCACCAGCCCCGTGAAGCTGAACACCACCGTGCCCAGGCCCAGCGCCTGCAGCCCCTGGCCGATCCAGCCATGGGGCCCCAGGGCCAGCAGCAGGTAAAAGCCGATCACCGTCGGTGGCAGCACCAGGGGCAGGGCTACCACCGCACCGATCGGCCCGCGCAGCCAGGAGCGGGTACGCGCCAACCACCAGGCGATGGGCGTGCCCACCACCAGCAGGATGGCGGTGGTAAGGCTGGCCAGTTTGATGGTCAGCCAGACCGCACCCAGGTCACTGGCATCCAGCGGCATCAGATTTCATAACCGTACGACTTGATCACCGCAGCGGCTTTCGGGCCTTTGAGGTATTCGACCAGGGCTTTTGCTGCTGGGTTGTCCTTGCCCTTGTTGAGGATGACGGCGTCCTGGCGGATCGGGTCGTGCAGGCTGGACGGTACGATCCACGCCGAACCTTCGCTGACCTTGCCGTCCTTGTAGATCTGCGACAGGGCGACGAAGCCCAGTTCGGCATTGCCGGTGGAGACAAACTGGAAGGCCTGGGTGATGTTCTGCCCTTCGACGATCTTGGCCTTGGTGGCCTCGGTCAGCTTCAGCTTGTCCAGCACCTGGGTGGCGGCCAGGCCGTAGGGGGCAGCTTTCGGGTTGGCGATGGACAGGTGCTTGAATTCGTTCTTCTTCAGCACGTCACCCTTGGCGTCAACGTAGCCAGGCTTGGCCGACCACAGGGCCAGGGTGCCGATGGCGTAGGTGAAGCGCGAACCTGCAACGATCTCTTTTTCCTGCTCAAGCTTGGCCGGGGTGGTGTCGTCGGCAGCCAGGAACACTTCGAACGGCGCGCCGTTCTTGATCTGTGCGTAGAACTGGCCGGTGGCGCCATAGGCGGCGACCAGCTTGTGGCCGGTATCCTTCTCGAAGTCCTTGGCGATGGCCTGGATGGGCGCGGTGAAGTTGGCTGCTACTGCGACCTGTACTTCATCGGCCCAGGCGCTGTTGAGGGAGATCAGGCTGGCCAGAGCAGTGGCGGCCAGGTGGGGCAGGCGAATACGCATGAAGCAGGCTCCTTGGGGCGGTTATCGTTATGTATCTGAATATATAGCGATAAGCCATCCGTCGGGAAGGGGGAATGCCTGATGGAGCCCCATCGCCGGCAGCCGGCCCTTAAGCGGCCCCTGTAGGAGCCGGCTTGCCGGCGATGACGCCAGCGGCCATTTCAGCAATCTCCCGGGTCAATTCCCCGGCTCCCATCTGCCGCCCCAGCCGCAACCCCTGCCCAGCCCACATATTGCTGAACTCACTGCTGCCCCGGGGCTCGCTGATCGCCCGCAGCGGCATCAGTGCGCCGCCAGCCAAAGGAAAACGCGGCGCCAGCGGGCTCATCGGCCCCAGCTCGCGCATGATGCGGTTATTGATGCCTCGGGCCGGGCGGCCGGTGAACAGGTTGGTCAATGCAGTATCGCTGGCCGGCGCACTGTCCAGCGCCCGGCGGTGGGCAGGCGAAACCTTGGCTTCGGGGCAGAACAGGTAGGCGGTACCGATCTGCACCGCCGAGGCGCCCAAGGCCAGCGCCGCCCGTAGCCCACGGTAATCGCCAATGCCGCCCGCAGCGATCACCGGCAGGCTCACGGCGTCGGCGATCTGCGGCACCAGGGCGAAGGTGCCGACCTGGCTGGTGATGTCGTCACTCAGGAACATGCCGCGGTGGCCACCGGCCTCCAGGCCCATGGCGATGATCGCATCACAGCCGTGGCGCTCCAGCCACAGTGCTTCCTCCACCGTGGTGGCACTGGACAGCACCTTGGCGCCGCTGGTTTTGACCCGTTGCAGCAGGGCCGCCTGGGGCAGGCCGAAGTGGAAGCTGACCACCTCGGGGCGCAACTCTTCCACCAGCCGGCAGGCCTGCTCGTCGAACGGCGCTCGGTTGGACACCGGCGTCGGCGCCTGGTAGTCGGCGCCGAGTTCGTCGTAGTAGGGCTTTAGCGCCTGTTTCCAGCGCGCATCGCGCTCAGGCTCCGGGGGCGGTGGCTGGTGGCAGAAGAAGTTCAGGTTCAGCGGGCCCTGGCAGGCGCTGCGAAAGGTATCGATCTCGCCGCGCAGTTGCGCTTCGTTGAGCATGGCGCAGGGCAGGGCGCCCAGACCGCCAGCGGTGCCGACGGCAATTGCCATGGCCGAGCCGCTGGCGCCGGCCATGGGCGCCTGGAGAATGGGCAACTCGATGTTCAGCAGGTCGAGGATGCGGCGGTCTTGCCAGGTGCTCATGGGCGACTCCTTGAGTGCGGCGGGTGTTTACAGCGCTTTGCTGACCTGGATGTCGCTGATCTTCTCGGCGTCTTCGCCGTGGATCTTGCGCAAGGCCTCCTGGGCCTGTTCCAGCGATGCGTCGGGCATCAGCGCGAAATCCCAGCGGCGCTGGCCGTCGAGCTTGTATTTGATGACGTACTTGGTGGTCTGGGTCATGCAGGTTTCATCCGAGTTTCGACGACGAGCGACGAATGATCTTGATCTTGTAGGTGGAGGCGGGCTTGCGGGTCACCGAAATCGGCCGTGTGGTCGCGGTGTCGATGGTGATGTTCCAGAAGCCGGTGCTGGGCACGTTGATCTTCGCTGGCAGTTTATCGAAGTGGCCGCCGTGGTAAGTGTGGCGGCCGCCGTTCTTGAAGCTGCGGAAGTTGGCGTCGTTCATCAGGCGGATATTGCAGCGCTGGGAACCCTCGACGACGACGATGTCGTCTTCGTTCAGATGCTCGCGCTGGTGTACGAATTTCATGGGGTGCTCCGCAAAGATTGGTTCAGCAAACAGGAAAGATATCACGATGTGGGGGTACACTTGCGCCCCGGCTGGTCCGGGCTGTGAGATTTCTGCCACATCGGGGAGTAAATCCGCCCAGGTGTGGTCAGAGCATGAATTTGAAGTGGGAGAGCGTTTGCATGAAATGGCTGGTGATGGGTTTTGCCTTGATGGTGGGTGGCTGCACGAGCGTGGCAGACCTGGAGCAGACCCATGAAACCCTGGATGTGATGTCTGGTAAGACGCCGCGCGAGTACGCCGACTGCGTCAAGCAGCGCCTGCACGGCAGCCGTGATGCGTTGCAGGAAGAGCAGCGCGGCGATGACCTGCGCCTGATCGTGCCGCAGAAGCTGACCCCCAATGCCGGCCCTGCGGCGCTGCTGGACATCGACAAGCGCGGCAGCGGCAGCGCGATCAAGGTGCACGAGCGGTTGAGCAACTTCCCGCTGCGTCTGGGCGATGTGCGCGAAGCGGCGACGGCTTGTATCTCTGGTAGTTGATCCAGCTCAGTAAATGCGTGAATAGCGGGGGTTCTGCCCTTTTCCTTGCCGGCGGCAGGTTGTCGCACGCCGGCGATGGGGCCTAGTATTCATTGGCTTATGCCGTTTGAGTCTAAGCTTATAACAAGGAAAAGGAACCTCCGTGATGAACCCATTGAGTCGCGTCGCGATCGGCAGCCTGCTGATCCTGGCCGGGCCGTTGGCGCATGCCGCCGATGGCCAGGCGATCTTCAACCGGGGTGGCCAGAACCCCGCCGCCATGGCCTGCATGGGCTGCCACGGGGTGGATGGCAAAGGTATTGCCGCCGCCGGTTTCCCTCGCCTGGCCGGGCTGCCGGCCGGTTACCTGGCCAAGCAGTTGCGTGATTTCCGCCAGGGCAGCCGCAAGCAGGCGGTAATGGAGCCCCTGGCCAAGGCCCTGGATGAGGCAGAAATCGACGCCGTCAGCCATTACCTTGCGCAACTGCCGGCAGACCCGGCACCTGACCTGCGCCGCCAGCAGATAGCCACAGACCCGCTGACCCGCCTGGCACTGTATGGCGACTGGGGCCGGCAACTGCCCGGTTGCGTGCAGTGCCACGGGCCGGGCGGCAGTGGTGTCGGCGAGCACTTCCCGCCTCTGGCCGGGCAGCCGGCGGCCTACCTGGCGGCGCAACTACAAGCCTGGCGCATTGGGACCCGCAGCAACGACCCCAACCAGTTGATGGTCAACGTCGCCAAGGCGCTCAGCGACAGCGAGGTCGAGGCACTGGCCGGCTACTTCGCCCAGCCCGCTCACCAGGAGGCCAGGCCATGAAAGCACTGTTGCCACTCTCGTTGCTGTTCATGGCCGGCGCCCAGGCCACACCCATTGCCATGCCGGACCAGTCGCAGCTCAAGGTGCCGGGCGTTGCTGCCGCGCCGCAGTTCGTGCCGCCCGCTGAGAGTACGATCCCCGACAACGCCTTCGGCAAGCTGGTCCGCGAGGGCCACGCGCTGTTCGTCGATACCCGGCGGCTGATGCCGGATGCCGTGGGCAATGGCATGAACTGCAGCAACTGCCACCTTGATCAGGGGCGCATGGCCCATTCGGCACCGTTGTGGGGCGCGTACCCGATGTACCCGGCCTATCGCAAGAAAAACGACAAGGTCAACACCTTCGCCGAGCGCATCCAAGGTTGCTTCCAGTTCAGCATGAACGGCAAGCCGCCTGCCGCCGACAGCCCGCAGATGACGGCATTGAGCGTCTATGCCTACTGGCTCTCGACCCAGGCACCGACCGCCGTGGAGCTGGCTGGGCGCGGTTACCCCGAAGTGCCGCAGCCGGCGCAAGGCTACGACTTCAAGCGTGGCCAGCAGGTGTACGCCGAGCAGTGTGCGATCTGTCACGGGGCCAATGGCGAAGGCCAGAAGGTAGCCGGCGAGTACGTGATGCCGCCGCTGTGGGGTAACGACTCGTACAACTGGGGCGCGGGCATGCACCGTATCAACACGGCGGCGTCGTTCATCAAGTACAACATGCCGCTGGGCCGGCCCGGCAGCTTGAGCGACCAGCAGGCATGGGACGTGGCCGCCTGGGTCAACCGCCACGAACGCCCGCAGGACCCGCGCCTGGTGGAAGGTTCGGTGGAAAAGACCCGCTTGAAGTTCCACGCCAACGACGGCGTCAACCTGTACGGGCAAAAGGTCAATGGCGTACTGATCGGGCAGGGCAGCACCCGCTGAACCTGCGTCGGCCGGCGCGCTTGTCTGGCGCGCCGGCCGGCGTTTTTCAGAGGCGTGAAGGGTTGCCCTGAAGCAGCCACTGCCGGCTGTTGCTGGCCATGTCCTGGGCAAAGCTCGAGATGCCCTTGAGTTTGCGCGAGCGGGTATCGCGCTCCAGCAGGGTATCGATCAGGTTGCGCTGGTCTTGCGCCTTGCGCTCGGTGTCGGCGGTGGTCTTGTCGGACTTCAGGTCACCCTTCACATACTCCTGCACCCGCTCGCTCTGGCTAGCCTCACGGGTGGTGCTGGCGGCTTGCAGGGCGCCGTCGACGATGCTGGTGCGGGTGCTGCTGCTTGCTTGGTCGTTCACCTGGTAGTAGCGGTAGTTCTGGGTTTTGCTGTCGCGGGTCAGCAGCAGCTCCACCCTTGGGTCCAGGCTGGTGTGCCAGGCAGCCTTGAGGCTTGATTGCTGGTCTTGCTGCACCGAGAAGTTGTTGCCCGTGCCAACCTTGCCGGTGCTCTGCGAAACGCTGTAGTCGAAGTGGTCCACTTCATCCTGGCGCATCGGGTTGGGGGCGTCGGTGGTCTGGCTGATCGACGCCTTGAAGTCGGCCAGGCCGCTTAGCAACGAACGGCTCAGGGTGTTCATCTTCCAGTCGTGGTTGGCCGGGCGGGTGCTGTCGTCATCCACGCTGTTGAGCTGGCGGAAGGCATCCTTGAACAGGGTGTTCAGCTGCTTGTCGCCCTGGCCCCGTTGCCGGGCCGCGTCGAACTGGGTGAGGTAGTTGTCCAGCGCCGCTGAACGTTGCGCCTGGTTACCCAGCAGCGCGCCATCCTGGCTGTCGAGTTCAAGTTTTACCTGGCCGTCAGGGCCCTGCAGGTTCAGGCTGCGCTGGCTGCCGTCCAGGCGCAGGTCGAAAGTTTGCTGCTCACCGCTTGCAAGCTTGAGGCTGGCATTCATCTGCATGCCGGTGAACAGGCTCTGGTCGACCTGGAGCAGGCCGTCGAGCTTCAGGCTCGGGGGTTCCTGGGCGAGGCCGTCAACGGCCTGCTGGAAACCGTCGGCGATCTTCGCCAGCGCCTTGAGCTCTGTTGCGTCCAGCTCGCCATTGGCGACCGAGGCGTCCACGGCCAGGCCTTGCTCGTCGCTGTACAGGCCAATGGTAACGGTGGCGCCAGAGGCGGTGGTGAGGTTGAGGGTGATGCTGTTGCTGGCGTGCTCGCGCAGGTTGGCCCGTTGCAGCTCAAGTGCGCCCGGGCTGGTTGCGCTGCTGTCGCTCACCACCAGCGCCGATTGGGAAACCCGCTGGCCGCCGTTGGCGGCCAGTTGTTCGATCAGCGACGCGCCCAGGCCCTGGAAGCGTGCACCGATGCTGGTGCCGGTGACGCTGCCGTACATCTTCATGCTCAGCTTGTCGAGAGCGTTTTCGTTCTGCCAGGCATAGCGCACGGCTGGGGTGCGCAGGGACGAATAGGTATCGGCATCGGTGGCGCGGGTGTCCCGGCCGAGGCTGACCTGGGTGGCGGGGGTGTCGATGGCGGTGGTGGCCTGTCGGGTGCTGGTGGCCTGAGTAGGTGCGACATAGAGGGGCGCAAGCCTTATCGCCGTGTTGACCGGGTTCATCATCGCTGTCCTTCGCGCAAAAATGAATACAGCCATGATATCGGCGGGCCGGCAGCAAACTGTAGAAGGCCAGGGTCTTGCTGTGCGGGCCCCATCGCCGGCAAGCCGGCCCCTACAGGGATCGCATGGCCTTCAGGCCTGCAAGGCATCTGTAGGAGCCGGCTTGCCGGCGATGAGGCCGGGGCAGGCAGTACACCACAGCCGGCTGCAAGAAACGAAACAGCCCGCCATGAAGGCGGGCCGTTCGGTGCAGCTGGTGACGATCAGCGGCGGCGGAACAGCGGCAGCGGCTCGTCGGTGGCAGCTTGATAGGTTACCGAGAAGTCCTTCAGGCTTTGCAGCGCGTCTTCCGGGTCCTTGTCGGCACGGATGGCGAAGGCATCGAAACCGCAGCGGGCCATGAAGAACAGCTGGTCGCGCAGCACGTCGCCGATGGCGCGCAGCTCACCCTTGAACTTGTAGCGGTCACGCAGCAGGCGCGCGTTGGAGTAGCTGCGCCCGTCGGTGAAGGCCGGGAAGTTCAGGGCGATGACCTGGAAGTGCTGCACGTCTTCGCCGATCTCTTCGGCTTCCTCGTCGCTGTCCAGCCACACGCCCAGGCCGCCGTCGCGGGCCTTGAGCACGTGGGCATGGTCGCGCCACATCTGCAGCGGGACGATGTAGTCGTCGCAGTTGGTCAGCTCGTCGAACGAGAAGTCCTTGGGCAGCAGGTGCCAGGTTTCGTCGACGATCTGGTTGTGCTTAATGATTCGCTGCATAGACGCGTTCCTTGAAGGGGTCGATGCCGATACGCTGGTAGGTGTCGATGAAACGCTCTTCCTCGGTACGTTGTTCCACGTACACGGCGATCAGCTTTTCGATCACGTCTGCCATGGCGTCCTGGGCGAAGGACGGGCCGAGGATCTTGCCCAGCGACGCATCGCGTGCAGCGTTACCGCCCAGCGATACCTGGTAGAACTCCTCGCCCTTCTTGTCCACACCGAGGATGCCGATGTGGCCGACGTGGTGGTGGCCGCAGGCGTTCATGCAGCCAGAGATGTTCAGGTCGATCTCGCCGATGTCGAACAGGTAGTCCAGGTCGTCGAAGCGGCGCTGGATGGATTCGGCGATCGGGATCGACTTGGCGTTGGCCAGTGAGCAGTAGTCACCACCCGGGCAGCAGATGATGTCGGTCAGCAGGCCGATGTTCGGGGTGGCGAAGCCGTTTTCGCGCAGCTCCAGCCACAGTGCGTGCAGCTGACGCTGCTCGACGTCGGCGAGGATGATGTTCTGCTCGTGGGAGGTGCGCAGGAAGCCGAAGCTGTAGCGCTCGGCCAGGTCGGCGACGGTGTCCAGCTGCTTGTCGGTCAAGTCGCCCGGGGCGACGCCGGTGGGCTTGAGCGACAGGGTCACGGCAACATAGCCAGGGCGCTTGTGCGCGCGGGTGTTGCGCGAACGCCAGCGGGCGAAGCCTGGGTGTTCGGCGTCCTGGGCGCTGTAGTCGAGGTTGTCCAGGGCCTGGTATTCAGGGTCGACGAAGTGGCGCGACACGCGCTGCACTTCGGCTTCGGTCAGGGTGGTGCTGCCGCCGCGCAGGTGGGCCATTTCGGCCTCGACCTTCTCGGCGAACACTTCAGGGGTGAGCGCCTTGACCAGGATCTTGATGCGCGCCTTGTACTTGTTGTCACGGCGACCGTAACGGTTGTACACGCGCAGGATGGCGTCGAGGTAGCTGATCAGGTCCTGCCAGGGCAGGAACTCGTTGATGAACGAACCCACCACCGGCGTACGGCCCAGGCCGCCACCCACCAGCACACGGAAGCCCAGCTCGCCGGCGGCGTTGCGCACCGGCTCCAGGCCGATATCGTGCACTTCGATGGCGGCGCGGTCTTCTTTCGAGCCGTTGATGGCGATTTTGAACTTGCGCGGCAGGTAGGCGAATTCGGGGTGGAAGGTGGTCCACTGGCGGACGATTTCACACCACGGGCGCGGGTCGACGATTTCGTCCGCAGCCACACCGGCGAACTGGTCGGTGGTGGTGTTGCGCAGGCAGTTGCCGCTGGTCTGGATCGCGTGCATCTGCACGGTGGCCAGCTCTGCCAGGATATCCGGGATGTCTTCCAGGGCCGGCCAGTTGTACTGCACGTTCTGGCGGGTGGAAATATGGGCGTAGCCCTTGTCGTAGTCGCGGGCGATCTTGGCCAGGGTACGGACCTGGCGTGCGCTCAGCTGGCCGTACGGTACGGCCACACGCAGCATCGGGGCGAAACGCTGGATATAAAGGCCGTTCTGCAGGCGCAGAGGGCGGAATTCTTCTTCGCTCAGCTCACCGGCCAGGTAGCGGCGGGTCTGATCACGGAACTGCTTGACGCGGTCCTCGATGATCCGCTGATCGTACTCGTCGTATACGTACATAAAAGTCCTGTCTCAGGCTGCATGCAGCTATTCGCGCGCACGGCCGCGCACTCCGGTTCGGAGCCGGGGAACGATAGCAGGTTGGGTTTATGCGCTAAAGTGATGTTTTTGCATATGAAAAGAACCAAACGAACTAAGTGAGACTGACTGGCATTTGTTCGGCAGCCACGGCAAGGGGGTTATACTCCCGGGTTTGTTTCAAAGGGTGTAATCGCATGCTCAAGGCGCTGTGCCAAAGCTTGTGCCTGAGCCTGCCGCTGGCGGCTACCGCGCAGGCAGCCTCGGTGGTATTCCTCAACCCCGGCACGCCCAACGAGGTGTTCTGGGCCAGCTATACGCGCATCATGCAGGCCGCTGCCGATGACCTGGGGCTGAGCCTGCAGGTGCGCTACAGCGAGCGCAGCGCCGAGGCGGCCATGGCGCAGGCGCGGGAGGTTCTCGAGGGGCCGCAGCGCCCTGACTACCTGGTGCTGGTCAATGAACTGTACGTGGCGCCAGAGATCATCCGCCTGTCCCGCGGTACCGGGGTCAAGTTGTTTCTGGTCAACAACGGGCTGACCGCCAACCAGGCGCGCAGCATCCAGGCCCAGCCCGACAAATATGCGCCTGTACTCGGCACGCTCACCGTCAATGACGAGCAGGCCGGCTACCAGATGCTGCACCAGATGGTCGCCTTGCTGCCGCGCAACAGCGGCCCGGTGGACCTGGTGGCCTTTGCCGGGGTCAAGAACACGCCGGCCTCGCAACTGCGTGAGCAGGGCATGCGCCGGGCCTTGGCAGACTTTCCCCAGGTGCGCCTGCGCCAGGTGGTATACGGCGGCTGGAGCCGCAAGCGCGCCTATGAGCAGGCGGCCATGCTGCTGCAGCGCTACCCCGAAACCCGCCTGGTCTGGTCGGCCAACGACCAGATGGCGTTCGGCGCCATGCGTGCCTTCGAGGAGGCCGGCCGGGTGCCGGGCCGTGACGTGGTATTCAGCGCCGTCAACAGCTCGCCCGAAGCCCTGCGTGCGCGCATCGAGGGGCGCCTGGGGGTGTTGATGGGTGGGCATTTCGCCCTGGGTGGCTGGGCCATGGTGATGCTGCACGACGATGCCCACGGCATCAGCCTGGCCCGTGACGGGCTGCGCGAGCATCAGGTGCCGGTGTTGCAGTCGATTGATGTAAGCAAGGCGCGGCGCTGGCTGAAGTTGCTTGAGCACGAGGACTACGGTGTCGACTTCAAGCGCTACAGTGCCGAGGGCAGGCCGGCGAACTTCCAGTACCCGTTTCTTACGTCACCCGTCGACTATTGAAAGCCCCTGCTTGAGCAAAGGACATTGCTGAACTTAACTGCTGCTGGTGAAGTGCATTCCCATAATCACTACAAGAGGCAATGCAATGGGCAACTCTACCAAGGTCCGCAAAGCTGACAGCAGTGTCGACGCCTGGGCGATCCTGTGCCTGATCGTGCTGGTGGTGGTCACTGCCGTGTATTGGGTCAGCCACCAGTAGCCTTAGTCTCAAGACCGTGAAGCAAGCCGAACGCCCGCGGGAGGGAATCCTGCGGGCGTTCTCGTATCTTTGGGTTGGTCACCCTCTGTCGGAGCCGGCTTGCCGGCGATAAGGCCAGGCCTGGAAACGCCAATTCTTGCATGGGCGCCGATGGCCCTATCGCTGGCAAGCCAGCTCCTACAGGGGGTTGTGTCGATGCAGGGTCAGCGGGCGGTCAGATGCATCGCCAGCTGCACCAACCCCACCAGCACCAGAATGAACACCAGGGTGAACAGCGTGCCCATCACGATGAAGTGGCTGGCCTTGCCATGGGTGAAATCGCGGGCGCGGTTCTTGCCGCTCTGCACACCAAAGGCCGCAGCGAGGATGCTGTGCAGCATTTGCCAGAAGGTCGGTGGTTTGCCTGGGGTGGGGTCGTCCATGCTTGGCTCCTTTAGCGCAGGGCAATCAGGGACAGTGTAGAAGGGGGAGGGCGGGGAGGCAGGCCATTACTCCCTGTAGGAGCGGCCTTGTGCCGCGAAAGGGCTGCGTAGCGGCCCCGGCGATGCGGCATGATGCGAAGATCCTGGGGCCGCCTTGCGGCCCTTTCCGGCCGGTCCGGCGCCCCGGCAAGGCCGCTCCTACAGAGGGCGATAACGCCCTGTACCTTCAGGCAAACTCGAACGGCGCCAGTTGAAAGCCTTGCTCGTCCACCTGCAGCGCCCAGCCACGGCGGTCCCAGTCACCCAGCACGATGCGCCGGGCCGGCTCGCCCTCGACCACCAGCTTGTGAATCGCCGGGCGGTGGGTGTGGCCATGCACCAGGGTGCGCACGCCGTGGGCGGCCATGACCTTCGGCACCTCTTCAGGTGTTACGTCGACGATCTCGGTGGCTTTCATGCGCGTCTGCGAGCGGCTCTCGCTGCGCAGCTTGCGGGCCAGCTTGTGTCGGGTGGCCAGCGGCAGGTGCCGCAGGACCCACAAGGTCAGCGGATTGCGCAGGTAACGGCGCAGCTTCATGTAGCCCACATCGCGGGTGCACAGGGTGTCGCCGTGCATCAGCAACACCTGCTCGCCGCCCAGTTCGACCACGCTCGGGTCGGCCAGCAGCGTGCAGCCGGCCGCTTCGCAGAAGCGCTGGCCGATGAGAAAGTCGCGGTTGCCGTGCATCAGGTAGATGGCCGTGCCGCTGTCGCTGAGCCGGCGCAGGGCCTGGCAGATCGACTGCTGGAACGGCGTCATGGCATCGTCGCCGATCCATGCCTCGAAGAAGTCGCCAAGGATGTACAGCGCCCGCGCGTGGCGCGCGCGGCCGTCGAGCAGATCAAGAAACGCCCGGGCAATGTCCGGGCGTTCTTCTTGCAGGTGCAGATCGGAGATCAGCAGGATCACTCAATGATCTCGGCTTTCTCGATAACCACGTCGTCCTTCGGTACGTCCTGGTGGCCAGCCTTGGAACCAGTGGCGACTTTCTCGATGGCATCGACCACTTCACGGCCTTCGATCACTTCGCCGAATACCGCGTAGCCCCAGCCCTGCACGTTCTTGCCGCTGTGGTTGAGGAAGTCGTTGTCGGAGGCGTTGATGAAGAACTGCGCCGAGGCGGAGTGCGGCTCCATGGTACGGGCCATGGCGATGCTGTACTTGGTGTTCTTCAGGCCGTTGTCGGCTTCGTTCTGGATGCTGGCGCGGGTTTTCTTCTGGCCCATGTTGGCGTCAAAACCGCCGCCCTGGATCATGAAGCCCTTGATCACGCGGTGGAACACGGTGCCGTCGTAGTGGCCATCTTTAACGTACTGAACGAAGTTCTCGGTGGTCAGCGGGGCTTTTTCGGCGTTCAGTTGCAGGACGATTTCGCCGTGGTTGGTGCTCAGTTTGACTTTGGACATGCTTAAGTTCGCTCTCAAGGCATTCGGGAATAGGGTGCGCAGGGCGCTCGGGTTACCTGACGCGTGGCCAGGCGACCGCGACACATGCCTGTGGCGCGCGGCGGCCATTGTGCCGGTTTCGACCCGCTGCGGCGACAAAATGCTGCGACAAATCGCGTCAGAATTGTCCGCACGCGGCTGTCGGCGGCTTGACTGCTTCGGCTATGATAGGCCCTTTGATTCAATCGGCCTACCCGGCCGGCTACCAGCATTCAAGGACACTATGAGCAAGCCCACTGCCGAAAACGCGCCCAACGCCGCTGCCAAAGGCGCCCCCGCCGTCCCTGCGAACTTCCTGCGGCCGATCGTCCAGGCCGACCTGGACTCGGGCAAGCACAGCAGCATCGTCACCCGTTTCCCGCCAGAACCGAACGGCTACCTGCACATCGGCCACGCCAAGTCGATCTGCGTGAACTTCGGCCTGGCCAAGGAGTTCGGCGGTGCCTGCCACCTGCGTTTCGACGACACCAACCCGGCCAAGGAAGACCAGGAATACATCGACGCCATCCAGCGCGACGTGAAGTGGCTGGGCTTCGAGTGGGCGGGCCCGGTGCGTTACGCCTCGGACTACTTCGACCAGTTGCACGACTGGGCCGTCGAGCTGATCAAGCGTGGCAAGGCGTATGTCTGCGACCTGACCCCTGAACAAGCCAAAGAATACCGCGGCAACCTCACCGAGCCGGGCAAGAACAGCCCGTTCCGCGAGCGCAGCGTCGAAGACAGCCTGGACCTGTTCGCCCGCATGAAGGCCGGCGAGTTCAAGGACGGCGAGCGCGTGCTGCGGGCCAAGATCGACATGGCCTCGCCGAACATGAACCTGCGCGACCCGATCCTGTACCGTATTCGCCACGCCCACCACCACCAGACCGGTGACAAGTGGTGCATCTACCCCAACTACGACTTCACCCACGGTCAGTCGGACGCCATCGAAGGCATCACCCACTCCATCTGCACCCTGGAGTTCGAAGGCCATCGCCCGCTGTACGACTGGTTCCTCGACAACCTGCCGGTACCGGCGCACCCGCGTCAGTACGAGTTCAGCCGCCTGAACCTGAACTACACCATCACCTCCAAGCGCAAGCTCAAGCAGCTGGTGGATGAAGGCCACGTACAGGCCTGGGACGATCCGCGCATGTCGACGCTGTCGGGCTACCGTCGCCGCGGCTACACCCCGGCCTCGATCCGCAACTTCTGCGACATGATCGGCACCAACCGCTCCGACGGCGTGGTCGACATGTCGATGCTCGAGTTCAGCATCCGTGACGACCTCGACCGCAGCGCGCCACGCGCCATGTGCGTCCTGCGCCCGTTGAAGGTGGTCATCACCAACTACCCCGAGGGCCAGGTCGAGCAGCTCGAACTGCCGCGCCACCCCAAGGAAGACATGGGCGTACGTGTGCTGCCGTTCGCCCGCGAGCTGTACATCGACCGCGACGACTTCATGGAAGAGCCGCCGAAGGGCTACAAGCGCCTGGAGCCGGCCGGTGAAGTGCGCCTGCGCGGCAGCTACGTGATCCGTGCCGACGAGGCTGTCAAAGATGCCGACGGCAACATCGTCGAACTGCGCTGCTCCTACGACCCGGACACCCTGGGCGTTAACCCCGTAGGCCGCAAGGTCAAAGGCGTGATCCACTGGGTGCCGGCCGAGGGCAGCGTCGAGTGCGAAGTGCGCCTGTACGACCGCCTGTTCCGCTCCGCCAACCCGGAGAAGACCGAAGACGGCGGCAGCTTCCTCGACAACATCAACCCCGATTCACTGCAGGTGCTCACCGGTTGCCGCGCCGAGCCTTCGCTGGGCCAGGCTCAGCCTGAAGACCGCTTCCAGTTCGAGCGCGAAGGCTATTTCTGCGCCGACCTGAAAGACAGCCAGCCGGGCCGCCCGGTGTTCAACCGCACCGTCACCCTGCGTGACTCCTGGGGCAGCTGAGGAACCACCGTGCTTAACCTTTACAACACGCTGAGCAAGACCAAGGAAGCCTTCAAGCCGCTCGATGGCAACAAGGTGCGCATGTACGTCTGCGGCATGACCGTGTACGACTACTGCCACCTGGGCCACGGCCGCAGCATGGTGGCGTTCGACCTGATCACCCGTTGGCTGCGCAAGAGCGGCTACGAGCTGACCTATGTGCGCAACATCACCGACATCGACGACAAGATCATCAACCGGGCGAATGAAAACGGCGAGTCGTTCGACGCGCTGACCGCCCGCATGATCGATGCGATGCACGAGGACGAGCGCCGCCTGAACATCCTCAAGCCGGACCTGGAGCCGCGTGCCACCGATCATATCCCCGGCATGCACGCGATGATCCAGACCCTGATCGACAAGGGCTACGCCTACGCGCCGGGCAACGGCGACGTGTACTACCGGGTCGGCAAGTTCGTCGGCTACGGCAAGCTGTCGCGGCGCAAGATCGAAGACCTGCGCATCGGTGCGCGCATCGAAGTGGGCGAGTCCAAGCAGGACCCGCTGGACTTCGTGCTGTGGAAGGGCGCCAAGCCGGGTGAGCCGTTCTGGGATTCGCCGTGGGGGCCTGGCCGCCCGGGCTGGCACATCGAGTGCTCGGTGATGTCCACCTGCTGCCTGGGCGAGAGCTTCGACATCCACGGTGGCGGCAGCGACCTGGAGTTCCCGCACCACGAGAACGAGATCGCACAAAGCGAGGCGGCCACCGGCAAGCAGTACGCGGCCGCCTGGATGCACTGCGGCATGATCCGCATCAACGGCGAGAAGATGTCCAAGTCGTTGAACAACTTCTTCACCATTCGCGACGTGCTCGAGAAGTACCACCCGGAAGTGGTGCGCTACCTGCTGGTGGCCAGCCACTACCGCAGCGCCATCAACTACTCCGAAGACAGCCTGCGCGATGCCAAGGGCGCCCTGGAGCGCTTCTACCACGCCTTGCGTGGGCTGCCGCGGGTTGCCGCGCAGGGTGGCGAGGAATACGTCGAGCGCTTCAGCGTGGCGATGAACGACGACTTCGGCACCCCCGAAGCCTGCGCTGTGCTGTTTGACCTGGTGCGCGAGATCAACCGCCTGCGCGACAGCGACCCGCAAGCCGCCGCCGGCCTGGCCGGGCGCCTGCGTGAGCTGGGTGATGTGCTGGGTGTGCTGCAGCTGGAGGCCGATGACTTCCTGCGTGCAGGGGCCGAGGGCAAGGTCGATGCCGCTGAAGTGGAAGCACTGATCGCCGCGCGCCTGCAGGCGCGTGCCGACAAGAACTGGGCCGAGTCCGACCGCATCCGCGACCAGATCACCGCCATGGGCGTGGTGCTGGAAGACAGCAAGGGCGCAACGACCTGGCGTTTGGCTGACTGATAGCAGTAACCGGGGCCGTTGTGCGGCCCAATCGCCGGCAAGCCGGCTCCTACAGGGTGACGCAATCCCGGTAGGAGCCGGCTTGCCGGCGATGCTTTTTCAGGCGGCTAGGTTGCAGGCCCCGCTGGCGGGCAATGCAACACCAGCTTCGCGCCCCCCAGCGCACTGGCGCCCACCTCCAGCCCGAAGCCATGCAAGTCGACGATCGCCGCAACGATCGACAACCCCAGCCCGAAGCCCGGGTGGCGATGGCCTTCCTCGCTGCGGTAGAAACGCTTCAACACAGCCTCCCGTTCATCTGCCGGAATCCCCGGCCCGCTGTCCTCGATGGCGATATGCACGCCGTCCTCGTCCTGCTGCGCCGCGATGCGCACCTGGCCGCCCTCCGGGGTGAACTTGATCGCATTGCCCACCAGGTTGGCCAGGGCCTCGAACAACAGCTCGCGGTCGCCATGCAGGGCCGCCAGCTGTTCGGGCTGCTCCAGTGCCAGGCGAATGCCGCCATCCTCGGCCAGGGGCAGGTAGAAATCGTGCATCTCGGCCAGCAGGGCGTGCGGGTCCAGGTGTTGAAAGCCGGCGCGGCGGCGGCGGTCTTCCAGCTCGCTGATGCGCAAAAGGCCACGAAAGCGCGCCATCAGCGTGTCGGTTTCGGCGATCGCCTGGTCCAGCGCCTCGCCTTCGGCCGAGTCTGCGCCGCTTTGCTGGCGAATGCGGTACAGCTGCGCGCGCAGGCGGGTGAGCGGGGTGCGCAGGTCGTGGGCGATGTTGTCGCACACGCCCTTGACCTCGTGCATCAGCCGCTCCAGGCGGTCGAGCATGGCGTTGACGATGGCCGCCAGCATGTCCAGCTCGTCACGCCGGGCCGACAGCGGCAGGCGGTGGGTGAGGTCGCCCGAGACGATCAGCTCGGCCTGGGCCTGGATCGCACGGATGCGCTTGAGCGGGCGCCGGCGCAGCAGGTACCAGCCGGCAAATCCCGGTATGAGGGTTAGCGAAATCCCCCAGAGCAAGGCATGCAGGATGATACGGGTGACCACGAACAGCGAGCCGTTGTCGCGCACCAGCACCAGCCAGCGGCCATCCTGCACGCGGATCGCCACTGCATCGCAGCTGTCGCGGGGCAGGCGCGGGTCGTCGGCGTCCAGGCAGCGCTTGAGCTCGTGGATCTTGCCGTCCAGGCCCAGGTCTGGCGGGATCGCGCGGATGCGCCCGCCAATCGGGTTGAGCTGCGGGTCGAACAGGCCGTAGGCGTCGAAGCTGCGCTCCTCGAAGGCCTGGCTTGCGATCAGTGCATCGTCCAGCTGCTTGCCGCTCATGTGGGTGAACAGGTGCTGGCGCTGCATCATCGAGTGGCGGGTGAGCTTGTTCAGGTAGCTGGACACCTCGAAGTACAGCACCCCCATGAGGATGCTGCTCCAGGCCACGAACAGGAAGCTGTACAGCGCCAGCAGGCGGCTGGTGGACGAACTCCAGCCCTTAGACGGGTTCGGCAATGGCATAGCCGGAGCCCCGCACGGTACGGATCAGCGGGGTCTGGCCGGGGGAGTCGATTTTCTTGCGCAGGCGGCCGATGTGCACGTCGATCAGGTTGGTGCCCGGGTCGAAGTGGTAACCCCAGACTTCCTCGAAGATCATCATGCGGGTGATCACCTGGCCGGAGTGGCGCATCAGGTATTCGAGCAGCTTGTACTCGGTAGGTAGCAGGTTCAGCGAGTTGTCGCCGCGGCGCGCTTCGTGGCTGATCAGGTCCAGCTCGAGGTCGGCCACCTGCAGGCGGGTCTGGGTCATCGGCGTGCTGTTGCGGCGCAGCAGCACTTCTACCCGGGCGGCCATCTCGTCCGAGGCGAACGGCTTGGTCAGGTAATCGTCGCCGCCGGCGCGCAGGCCGCGCACCCGCTCGTCCACGTCCGACAGCGCGCTGATCATCAGAATGGGCGTGGCGATTTTCAGGCTGCGCAGGGTGGTGACGATGGTCAGGCCGTCGACTTCCGGCAGCATGCGGTCCACGGTGATCAGGTCATAACCACCGGCAATGGCCTTGGCCAGCCCCTCGCGGCCATTGTCGGCCCAATCCACGTCCAGGCCGTGGCTGGAGAGTTCGGCGACGATTTCCTGGCCGGTAACGGCGTCGTCTTCAATGGTCAGTACGCGAGGCATGCTGGTTCCTGGGCTGCGAGTTGAGGCTTGATTGTGCCAAAGAATAGCCAAACGGCGATTTAAGAAAAATTCATCTGGGCCTGCAAGGCGCGCGCCAGGCGCTTCAGCCGCCGGCCATGCACACCCGGTTGCGCCCGCCGCGCTTGGCTGCATACATCGCCTGGTCGGCTTCGGCCAGGGCATCTTCGGCGTTAAGCAGCCGTTGCTCTGGCAGGTTGAGGTACACCCCGATGCTGGCGCCGATCTGCACCTGCTGGCCTTCCAGGGTGAAGGTGGCGGCCAGGGCGTCGCACAATTTGCGCCCGATCTCCCGCGCCGCAGGGGCGCTGGCCACCGCACGGGCGATCACCACGAACTCGTCGCCGGCCAGGCGCGCCACCAGGTCGTCGGCGCGCATGGCCGCCAGCATGCGCTCGGCGGCTGCTTGCAGCAACAGGTCGCCGGTTTCGTGGCCATGGCTGTCATTGACCTGCTTGAAACCGTCCAGGTCGATGAAGTAAAGGGCGAAGGGCGCGCGCTGCTGTAGCAGGTAGTCCAGCGCCTGGAACAGCGCCGAACGGTTCGGCAGGCCGGTCAGCGGGTCGAGGGTGGCCTGGTCGAGCAGGGTCTGTTCGCGGCGCTTGCGCTCGGTCACATCCAGCGACATGACGAAGAACCCTTCCACCACACCGTTGCGTATGTCCGGTACGTAGCTGGCGTGCCAGATGCGCGGGTCGTCCAGGCGGTAGCGCACGTTGTCGGCTTCTACCCGCTCACCGGCCAGGGCCTGGTTGAAGCAGGGCAACAGTTGCTGGTAGACCTCCGGCGCCAGCACGTCCTCGACCTTTCGGCCTTTGAGGGCGGTGGGGTCGAGGCCGAAGATCTCCCGGTACACGGCATTGTTGAAGCGGTACTCCAGATTGTTGCCGATCTGTGCGATCAGCACCGGCAGGTTGTCGGCAATCGCTTGCAGGGTCTGCTGGCTGCGTTTGAGCGCTTCGGTGCGCTGCTCCACCTGCTGCTCGAGGGTTGCCTGGTAGCGTTGCAGCAGGTGCTGGCGGCGCCGGCGTTCGCTGATGTCGCGGGCGAACACCACCACCTGCTCGGCATGGCCGTCTTCGCCGCGCAGCGCCGACAGGCTCAGTTCTACCCACACCGCACCCTTGAGCTGGCGGGCCATGCGCACTTCCAGCACGCTGGCCGGTTGCTGGCCGTCCAGTTGCGCCTGCCAGGGTTGCTGCAGTTTGTCGCGGTCCTCAGCCACCAGCAGTTCGGGCAGGTGCAGCAGCACCAGGGCTTCCGGGGCCACGCCGAGCAACTGGCTGAATTCGCGGTTGGGTTCGAGGATGCGCCCGTCGATACCCACCAGCGCCTTGCTGGTGGGGCTTTGCCGGAACACCTGGCGAAAGCGCGATTCGCTGCTCGCCAGGGCATTACGCTGGGCCGCCTGTACCTTCGACCCGCCCTGGGCCTGGCTGCGTTGCAGCATTTGCTGCTCCACCAGCCGGGCCAGGTCTTTCAGGCGCTCGAGAGCCTCGCCGCCGAGGGTGCGCGGGCGGGTGTCGAGTACGCACAGCGTGCCCAGGGTCAGGTCGTTGGCAAAGCGCAGCGGGATGCCGGCATAGAAGCGAATGAACGGCGCGCCGACCACCAAAGGGTTGTCGGCAAAGCGCGCGTCGGCCAGGGCATCGGGGATCACCAGGGCGTCTTCGGCGTGCAGTGCGTGGGCGCAGAACGCCACGTCGCGGCTGGTCTGTTCGGCGTCCAGGCCGTGCCGCGACTTGAACCACTGGCGGTTGACGTCGACCAGCGACACCAGCGCCATGGGCACGTCGAGCAGGCTGCTGGCCAGCCGGGTGATGCGGTCGAAACCTTCCTCAGGCGCAGTGTCGAGTATGTCCAGGCTCTGCAAGAAGCAAAGCCGCTCGGCCTCGTTGAGGGGGGAGGGGGCGATCTGCATGGGGCGCACACTCGTGAAAATCCTGATAGGCAACGATAGCGGCCTGGTGTGGCAGTGCAACCGCAGTGTCGCGGGGCGAGGCTCCCAAAGGTGCTGCATGACCTGTAGGAGCCGGCTTGCCGGCGATTAGGCCCGGCCTGCAAGCCTGCGCAGTGTGCCGTAATGCTGTTCACTTAAGAGAGGCGTTGCCTGGGTTGGGGCTGCTTCGCAGCCCATCGCGACCGGACGGCGCCCCGGCAAGGCCGCTTCCCACAGGTACTGCGCAAGGCTGAATTACCAAGCCATGTACAGTACCTGTGGGACCCGGCCTTGTGTCGCGATGGGCCGCAAAGCGGCCCCGGCAATTCTAAGTGAACAGCATTAGGGCAGTGTGTCGGGGTTTGCGGCCCGATCGCCGGCAAGCCGGCTCCTACAGGGGGTGTGCCTGTTTACCCGGTCAGGTGACCACCTGATAGCACGGCACATAGGCCGCGCCGCCCGGCAGTTTCATCCGGTGCTGGTCGACGAAGGCCTGCAGCAGCCGGCCCAACGGGTCGAGCACCGCCGCGTCGCCGCGGATCTGGTACGGCCCGTGCTCCTCGATCAGGCGGATACCTTTGTCCTTGACGTTGCCGGCGACGATGCCGGAAAACGCCCGGCGCAGGTTGGCGGCCAGCTCGTGGGGCGGCAGGTCGCGGCGCAGGGCCAGGTTGGCCATGTTCTCGTGGGTGGGGTCGAAGGGGTGCTGGAAGCCTTCGGCGATTTTCAGCAGCCAGTTGAAGTGGAAGGCGTCGTTGCGCTCGCGGCGGAACTGCTTGACCGCCTTGAGCCCCTCGACCATGTGCCGGGCCACTTCGGCCGGGTCGTCGATGATGATCTGGTAATGGGCTTGTGCGGCTTCGCCGAGGGTTGCGCCGACAAAGGCATGCAGTTGCAGCAGGAACGGCTCGGCGCTGCGCGGCCCGGTGAGGATGACCGGAAACGGCAGGTCCTGGTTGTCCGGGTGCATGAGAATGCCCAGCAGGTACAAAAACTCTTCGGCGGTACCGGCACCGCCGGGGAAGATGATGATGCCGTGGCCCACTCGCACGAAGGCCTCAAGGCGCTTCTCGATGTCCGGCAGGATCACCAGTTCGTTGACGATCGGGTTGGGCGCCTCGGCGGCGATGATGCCGGGCTCGGTCAGGCCCAGGTAGCGGCTGCCGTGCATGCGCTGCTTGGCGTGGGCGATGGTGGCGCCCTTCATCGGGCCTTTCATTACCCCCGGGCCGCAGCCGGTGCAGATATCCAGCTTGCGCAGGCCCAGCTCGTGGCCGACCTTCTTGGTGTACTGGTATTCCTCGGTGCTGATCGAGTGGCCGCCCCAACACACGACCATTTTCGGCTCCACGCCCGGGCGCAGGGTACGGGCGTTGCGCAGCAGGTGGAAGACATAGTCGGTGAGGCCCTGGGAGCTTTCCAGGTCGATGCGCTGGCTGGCCAGTTCGCTTTCGGTGTAGACGATGTCGCGCAGGGCGCTGAACAGCATTTCGCGGGTGCTGGCGATCATCTCGCCATCGACGAAGGCATCGGCCGGGGCATTGAGCAGCTCCAGGCGTACGCCGCGGTCTTGTTGATGGATGCGTACCTCGAAGTCCTTGTAGGCCTCGAGGATGGTCTTGGCATTGTCGACATGGGCGCCGGTGTTGAGGATGGCCAGGGCGCACTGGCGGAACAGGGTGTAGAGGCTGCCGGTACCGACTTCGCTCAGTTGCTGGACTTCACGTTGCGACAGCGTCTCCAGGCTGCCCTTAGGGCTGACGGAGGCGTTGATGACATTGCGTTGGGGCATCTAAGTCTTTCCTGTGCGGGTAAAACATCCTTCTTTGACAACACCATACAAGCAAATGTGCGGGGTAACGAGGGGGGCTGGAAAAAACCCTGCGCGAAACACCTGTAGGAGCCGGCTTGCCGGCGATAGGGCCGGGCCTGGCCATGCATTTTCCAGGGCTGAGGGCCTCATCGCCGGCAAGCCGGCTCCTACAGTGGGGTTAGGGGAGCTTGAATACATGCCGCAGGTAGGCGACAAAACTCTCGTCCCGGCACTGGGTCTTGCCTGGGCTGTCGCTGATCTTGGCCACCGGTGCGCCGTTGCAGGCGGTCATCTTGATCACCATGTTCATCGGCGCCACCCCGGGGATGTCGCAGGTAAGGTTGGTGCCGATGCCGAAGCTTACCTGGATGCGCCCGCTCAAGGCCCGGTACAGCTCGAGCATTTTCGCAAAGTCCAGGCCGTCGGAGAAAATCAGCGTCTTGCTTTGCGGGTCTATCCCTAACCGCTCGTAGTGGGCGATGGCCTTCTCGGCCCACACCAGCGGGTCGCCCGAGTCGTGGCGCAGGCCGTCGAACAGCTTGGCGAAGTACAAGTCGAAGTCCTTCATGAACGCGTCCATGCCAATGCAGTCGGTCAGCGCGATGCCCAGCAGGCCGCGATACTCGCGCACCCAGCACTCCAGCGCCGCCGCCTGGCTGTCCACCAGCCGCGGGCCGAGTTGCTGGTGGGCCATGAACCATTCGTGGGCCATGGTACCGATGGGCTTGAGCTCGTACTCGCGGGCCAGGTGCACGTTGCTGGTACCGATGAAACGCCCGGGGAAGTCGCGCTTGAGGATGTGCACCACCTCTTCCTGCACCCGGTACGAGAAGCGCCGGCGGGTACCGAAGTCGGCCAGTTGCAGGCCGGCCAGTTCCTCGGCGCTGGCCTCGGCGCTAAGCCAGTCGAGCTTCTGGTACAGACGCTCGCCAACCTGCTCAATCACCACGTCGCGGTAGCGATAGCGGTTGCGCACCTCGCTGACGATGGCCAGCAGCGGGATTTCGAACAGGATCACGTGCAGCCAGGGCCCGCGCACGCGGATCGCCAGCTGACCGGCATCGTCCAGGCCCACCTGCACGTAGCGCAGGTTGAAGCGGAACAGGCTGAGAAAACGGATGAAGTCCGGCTTGATGAAGGGGATCTTCTCCAGGTAGGCGAGCTGGTCGAGGGTCACCGACACCTCGCCCAGTTGCTCCACCTGGTAGCGGATTTCGGCCAGGTACGGCGACAGGTCTTCGCTGTTGCGGCAGCGAAACTCCCATTCCACCTCGGCGTTGGGGTAGTTGTGCAGCACCGCCTGCATCATGGTGATCTTGTAGAAGTCGGTGTCCAGCAGGTTCTGCACGATCCTTGGGCCGAAAACGCTGTCGCTCATGGGCGAGCCTCCTTCAGTGCGGTGACCTGGGTGTCCAGGGCCTGTTCGTCGGCGCACAGGCGGATGCCGGCGGCCTGCATGTCGTCGCAAGCGCTGCGGGCGCCGTCGGCGCTGAGGGCGGCGCAGGCCGGCAAGTAAAGCAGCACTTCGAAGCCGGCGCGGCGCAGTTGCAGGGCGGTGGTCTTGACGCAGTAGTCCAGGGCCAGGCCGCCGACGATGATCGCCTGCACCTGTTGCACCTTGAGGTATTCGATGGCGCCGGTGGAGCGGCGCTCGGCCAGGTCGTGGTAGCAGGCGCCGTAGGGGTGCAGGTCGGGCTCGACGCCCTTCCAGACGAAGTAGTCGTAGTCGATAGGGGCGGGCAGGCCGGGCAGCAGCTCGAAACCCGGGGTGCCGGGGACGCAGTGGCTGACCCAGGTCAGGTCGGCGTTGGCCAGTGCCAGTGGCTGCAGCATCTGCCCGGGCTCGGCCACCACCCAGTCAGCGTTGGCCGGGTGCGCGTCCTTGCTGCCCAGGCGCAGTTGGGCGCGGCGGGCCATGGCGTTGAGCGCTGGGGCGATCAGCTCGCCACCGGGTACCGGCAGCTCTTGCGCGGCGTTACAGGTGAAGCCGTTCTGGGCGTCGACGTCAAAACTGGCGATTTTCATCTGGGGCGTCTCCTCGGCTGGAATGTTCACATAATCCATCTGGTGTATTAAGTGTGTCAAGCGCCATTCATTGATGGATTTGGTACTTGCGTTATTTATTTGCCCTGGTGGAATATATGCGGGTTTTCAGAGCGGAGCCGTCAAGTGAGCACAGCAGAAGTTTTGGCCAGCGTGGACATTGTCGCCCTGCGCCTTTCGCCAGGCAGCCAGCACCTGCAGGTACTGCTGCACAAGCGCGAGCGTGAGCCCCATGTCGGGCAATGGGCGTTGCCGGGGGTCATCGTCAATGGCCGCACCGCCGACGCCAGCCTTGATGACGCCGCTGCGAGGGCGTTGGCCGAGAAGGCGCAGGTGCAGCCGCAGCACCTGGAGCAGGTGGGCACCGAGGGCAATGCCGTGCGTGACCCGCGGGGCTGGTCGCTGAGCACCTACTACCTGGCCTTGCTTGACCCCGCTGTACAGGTGCAGGGGCCGCAGTTGGCCTTTCACGACCTGGGCAACCTGTTGACCGGCAAGCAGGCGCTGCCGTTCGATCACCGTTTGCTGGTGGAGCGGGCGGTCGAGCGCCTGGCGGCCAAGAGCCTGTATACCAGCCTGCCGCTGTACCTGGTGGCCGAGCGTTTCACCGTGCTTGATGCCCTGGCAGCGATGCAGGTGTGCCTTGGGCAGGCGGTCAATGGCACCTCGGTGCGCAAGCGCCTGGAGCGTATGAAGGGTGAGGGCTGGGTGGAGGATACCGGCGAGAAGCACCAGCCACGGCTGGGGCGGCCACAGCAGTTGTACCGGCATACGCCCCGCGAGGTGCGGGGGTTTGTGTTTGACCGCAGTTTGTTGGCGGGGGGGTAGGTTGCCTTTGAGGCCATTCCTTTCAAGGAGGGTGTCGGGGCTGCCAGGTGCTTGCCACAGCCTTTGCGGCGCCTATCAGATCGAGCGCCGCCCGCGCGGCGCTCGATCTGATATCGTCAACGAATGTGCATACATCTCCAAAAGCAATCACGATCAATCCCCGAGCCCGAGCCCGTCTCAATCAGCCATCTGCAACTCCGGCAGCTTCACCCTGAACGCCCGGGTCAGCCCCAGCAGACAGACAAACCCCGCCGCCATCCAGCACAGGCCGATGGTGAACGACATCTGCGACAGGCTGCTCCACAGCCATAGCGTGCTGAGAAAGCCCAGCCCCGGAATGGCGCCATACATCAGCACATTGCGCGCACCGCGCAGCTTCTGGTCCACCAGGTAGTGCTTGACCACCGCCAGGTTGACCGCTGAGAAGGCGAACAGCGCGCCGAAGCTGATCATGTTGGCCACCGTGTCCAGCGAGATCACCAGCGCCACCAGCGACACCAGCCCCACCAGCAGGATGGCCATGGCCGGTACACGCTTGCGCGTTGCCAGCGTGCCCAGTACCCGCGGCATGGCGCCGTCACGGCCCATGGCGAACAGCACCCGCGACACGCTGGCCTGGGACACCATGGCCGAGGCGAAGCAGGCAGCCACATAGGTGGCGGTGAAGGCGCTGGCCAGCAACTGGCCGCCGACGCTGCGCATCACTTCGACCGGCGCCGAGTCCGGGTTGGCGAAGCTGTCCCAGGCCGGGTGGGCCAACTGGGCGAAATACGACACCAGCAAAAACAGCAGCCCGCCGATCAGCGACACCGCCATGATCGCCCGCGGGATGCGCACCGTCGGTTCGGTGGTTTCCTCAGCCATGGTCGATACCGCGTCAAAGCCCACGAACGACAGGCACAGTACCGCCGCCCCGGCCATGATCAGCGGCACGCTGAAGCCTTCATGGTGGAACGGCGCCAGCAACGCCACCGGCTGCGCCTGGCCCGCCAGGCTATGGATGGCCAGGCCGACGAACACCACGATGAACACCAATTGCGCCACCACCAGCACCCAGTTGACCCGGGTGATCGACTCTATGCCGATCAGGTTGAGGAAGGTCACCAGGGCGATCGAGCCCAGTACCCATACCCAGGGGTGCACAGCGGGGAACCACTCCGACAGGTAGATGCCGATCAGCAGGTAGCTGAGCAGCGGCAGGAAGATGTAGTCCAGCAGCAGCGTCCAGCCAGTCATGAAGCCTGCGCAGGCGCCGAAGGTCTTGCGGGTGTAGGTGTACACCGATCCGGAATAGGGGTGGGCCTTGACCATGCGCCCGTAGCTGTAGGCGGTGAACAGCATGGCGCCGAGGGTCAGCAGGTAGGCGGCCGGCAGGTGCCCCTTGGTGGTTTGCGCCACCAGGCCATAGGCGGAGAACACTGCCAGCGGGACCATGTAGGCCAGGCCGAACAACACCAGGGCGGCCATGCCCATGGATTTGCGCAAGCGCCCTGGCTGGGCGGGTGAATGGGGTGCAAGGTGTTCAGCTGTACTTGTTGTTGTATGCATCGCTGGCTCCTGAAGACGGCAGCAAAGTGCCGCAGCATGCGAGTGGGCTCGCTGCCGTCGAAGGTGTCTTGGAAGGAGAGGCTGGGTGGGATGGGTTGATGCTCACACAGTTCGGCGGGGGGCGTAATCACCCGATGGGGTGAGGGCGGGACTGTCGCGCAGAGAACCAGTTCCGCAGATGAGCTATGCCCCCTGTGGGAAGCGGCCTTGCCGGGGCGCCGTCCGGTCGAGATGGGGCGCGAAGCGGCCCCAAGGTCTCGGCCTCATGCAAAATTGCCGGGGCTGCTGCGCAGCCCATCTCGACCGGACGGCGCCCCGGCAAGGCCGCTTCCCACAGGGGCCGTGGTGCATCTGCGAGACTGGTTCTCTGCGCGACATCGCAGCCCGAAAGGGCTGGGTGATCTCCTACAAAAGATCGCATCTGCCAGCGGCTACCTCACCCCAACGGGTGATTTCGGTACCCCCGGCGCCGTGGGAGTATCTGGAACAACAACCTCCAGTAACCGACAGGTGCACTGTGACTGACGATCCGCTTCTCTTGACCACGTGGTTCGAAAACCAGGCCCAGGTCACCGAGGCCATTGGCCGCCCGGGCTTTGCCGCCGCGCTGTTCGGGGCGCTGGCTGTGATCCGGCCGATCCAGGCCACCACCGTCTACCTCTACCCCCACGACGGCATGCCCTGCGCGCTGTTCGAGCAGGACGCCAAGGCCCCTTGGCAGCCCGAGGGCAACGTTGCCCGTTACCTGTCCGGCTTCTACCTGCTCGACCCGTTCTATGGCGCCTGCATGGAGCAGGTTGCCAGTGGCTGCTACGGCCTGTTCGAGGTGGCCCCCGACCAGTTCGAGCAAAGCGAGTACTACCAGTCGTTCTACCGCCATTCGCACCTGGCCGATGAGCTCAACTACCTGCTGCAACTGGCCCCCGGGCAAAGCCTGGCGGTGTCGCTGGCCTTCACCGACCGGCTCGACGCCGACACCCGCGCACGGTTCGGGCGCATCACCCCGTGGGTGCTGGCCGTGCTCGGCAAGCACTTCGCCGGCCTCGACAACCGTGGCGGGCGCTTCGAGAACCTGCTGGAGCAGCGCATCCACACCGCGCTGAACAACTTCGGCAGCTCGCTGTTGACCGAGCGTGAATGCCGCATCGCCCAGTTGATCCTGCGTGGGCACTCCACCAAGTCACTCGCCGAGCGCCTCGGCGTGTCGGAAGACACCATCAAGTCCCACCGCAAGAACGTCTACGCCAAGCTCGACATCGGCACCCAGTCAGAGCTGTTCAGTCTGTTCATCGACGCCCTGGCCAACGCCCAGGGCGTGCTCGGCCGCGATCCGCTGGAAAGCTACATGGGCAAGCTGCGCTGAACGCAGCGGCCCGCAATACCCCCATTCCAACAAGAGAACACCGCCATGAATGCGCCTTTTGCCCCGCAACGCCAGACCCGCGACTACCAGGCCAGCGACGCCGCCCACCACATCCACGCCTTCCTCGACCAGAAGGCGCTCAACGCCGAAGGCCCGCGGGTGATCGTCGGTGGTGAGCGCCTGCACCTGTGGGACAGCGAAGGCAAGCGCTACCTGGACGGTATGTCCGGCCTGTGGTGCACCCAGCTGGGCTACGGGCGCCGCGACCTGACTGCCGCCGCCGCCACGCAGATGGACCAGCTGGCGTACTACAACATGTTCTTCCACACCACCCACCCGGCAGTGATCGAGCTGTCCGAGCTGCTGTTCAGCCTGCTGCCGGGGCACTACAGCCACGCCATCTACACCAACTCCGGCTCCGAGGCCAACGAGGTGCTGATCCGCACCGTGCGCCGCTACTGGCAGGTGGTCGGCCAGCCGAACAAGAAAATCATGATTGGCCGCTGGAACGGCTATCACGGCTCCACCCTGGCAGCCACGGCGCTGGGCGGCATGAAGTTCATGCACGAGATGGGCGGGCTGATCCCGGATGTGGCGCACATCGATGAGCCCTACTGGTACGCCGAGGGTGGTGAGCTGACCCCGGCCGAGTTCGGCCGCCGCTGCGCGCTGCAGCTGGAAGAGAAGATCCTCGAGCTGGGCGCCGAAAACGTCGCAGGCTTCATTGCCGAGCCGTTCCAGGGCGCCGGCGGCATGATCTTCCCGCCAGAAAGCTACTGGCCCGAGATCCAGCGTATCTGCCGCCAGTACGACGTGCTGCTGTGCGCCGACGAGGTGATCGGTGGCTTTGGCCGTACCGGCGAATGGTTCGCCCATGAATACTTCGGCTTCGAGCCCGACACCCTGTCCATCGCCAAGGGCCTGACCAGCGGCTACGTGCCCATGGGCGGCCTGGTGCTGAGCAAGCGCATCGCCGAGGCGCTGGTGGAGCGCGGCGGGGTGTTCGCCCACGGCCTGACCTACTCTGGCCACCCGGTGGCGGCAGCGGTGGCCATCGCCAACCTCAAGGCCCTGCGCGACGAGGGCATTGTGCGCCAGGTCAAGGAAGACACCGGCCCCTATCTGCAACGCATCCTGCGCGAGGTGTTCGCCGACCACCCGCTGATTGGCCAGGTGCAGGGCGCAGGCCTGGTGGCGGCGCTGCAGTTCGCCGAGCACAAGCCCAGCCGCAAGCGCTACGCCAACGAGAACGACCTGGCCTGGCAATGCCGCACCTTCGGCTTCGAGGAAGGGGTGATCATCCGCTCCACCCTGGGCCGCATGATCATGGCGCCGGCGCTGGTGGCCAACCATGGCGAACTGGACGAGTTGGTGGACAAGACCCGCAAGGCCGTCGACCGCACCGCGCGCCTGGTCGGCAAGCTGTAACGCCACCCCTCCCTGAATACCCGCGACCGCCTGGCGGTCGCCTGGAGCCTGATGTGTACGACCTGAATTATTGGCAGCGCAAGGCCGCCGAACTGACCTTCCCCGACCGGGCCATGATCGGCGGGCACCTGGTACCCGCCGCCAGTGGAGCCACCTTCGATGCCGTCAACCCGGCCAACCAGCAGTTGCTGGCCAAGGTCGCCAGCTGCGCTGAAACCGACGTCGACCGCGCCGTGGCCAGCGCCCGGCAAGCCTTTGAGCAAGGCCCCTGGGCGCGCATGGCGCCGGCCGAGCGCAAGCGCGTGCTGCTGCGCCTGGCCGAGCTGATGCTGGCCCACCGCGAAGAGCTGGCGTTGCTGGAATCGCTGAACATGGGCAAGCCGGTGATGGACGCGCTGAACATCGATGTGCCGGGCGCAGCCCACGTGTTTGCCTGGTATGCCGAGGCGCTGGACAAACTCTACGACCAGGTGGCGCCCACCGCCCGCAACGCCGTGGCCACCATTACCCGCGAGGCCATTGGCGTAGTGGCGGCTGTGGTGCCGTGGAACTTCCCGCTGGACATGGCCGCCTGGAAGCTGGCCCCGGCCCTGGCGGCCGGCAACAGCGTGGTGCTCAAGCCTGCCGAGCAGTCGCCGCTGTCGGCACTGCGCCTGGCCCAGCTGGCGCTGGAAGCCGGGCTGCCCGAAGGGGTGCTCAACGTGGTGCCTGGCCTTGGCGAAACCGCCGGCAGGGCGCTGGGCCTGCACCCCGACGTGGACTGCCTGGTATTCACCGGCTCCACCCAGGTGGGCAAGTACTTCATGCAGTATTCGGCGCAATCGAACCTCAAGCAGGTGTGGCTGGAGTGTGGCGGCAAAAGCCCGAACCTGGTGTTCGACGACTGCGGTGACCTGGACCTTGCGGCCGAAAAAGCCGCGTTCGGTATCTTCTTCAACCAGGGCGAATTCTGTTCGGCCAACTCGCGCCTGTATGTGCAGCGCTCGATCCACGACGCGTTCGTCGAGCGGCTGGTTGCCAAGGCTCGCCACTGGTACCCCGGTGACCCGCTGGCCCCGGCCAGCCACGCCGGGGCCATCGTCGACGGCGAGCAGACCGCGCGCATCATGGCGGCCATCGCCCGTGGGCGGGAGGAGGGTGCGAGCCTGGTGTGTGGCGGGCGCCAGCTCAGCTTCAACGGTTCTAGCAATTTCATCGAACCGACCATCTTCACCGGGGTGCGGCCCGGGTCGGCGCTGGCCCGTGAGGAAATTTTCGGGCCGGTGCTGGCGGTGATGGCATTCGACACTGAAGAGCAGGCGATCCAGTTGGCCAACGACAGCATCTACGGGCTGGCGGCGTCGGTGTGGAGCGACGACCTGAACCGCGTGCACCGGGTGGCCCGGCAGTTGAAGGTGGGCAGTGTGTCGGTCAATACCGTCGATGCACTGGATGTGATCACCCCGTTTGGCGGGTACAAGCAATCGGGGTTCGGCCGCGACTTGTCGCTGCATGCCTTCGACAAGTACACGCAGTTGAAGACCACCTGGATTCAGTTGCGCGGGGTGTGAGGCCGCTGTGGGTGTGTACTGGCGCACCTGCCTCATCGCCGGCAAGCCGGCTCCTACAGGTACAGCGCAACCCTGAAGGCCATGCGTTCCCTGTAGGAGCCGGCTTGCCGGCGATGAGGCCGGTACAGGCACCCCTGAGCATTGTTCCGGAGCAGCAACCTACCCCCGCACCACCCGCCCCAGGCTCAGCGTCAACGCCTGCACCAAGGCACTGACCTTGGGCAGGTGCCCGCGGTTGCGCCGCCAGGCCAGGTGAATCGGCAGCCCCTGCACTTCGCATTCAGGCAGCACCTGCACCAGGCTGCCGTCATCCAGCTGGCGCTGCACCAGCCAGGTTGGCAACTGGGCAATCCCAAGCCCAGCCATCACCGCCATCGCCTGCCCCTCGCCATCGCCGATGGCCAGGCGCCCCGGCATGGGCTTGAGCAGGTCCACCCCAAGGCGCGCGCCGGTGAAGTGCAGTGCCGGCGTGCTGCCGTCGGTGCAGGCATACAGCACGCAGCCGTGGGCGCGCAGTTCGTCCTCGTCGCGCGGGGTGCCGTGCCGGGCCAGGTAGGCGGGGGCGGCGCAGAACACCAGGCGCTGGTTGCCCAGGTAGTGATGCTCGATGCCGGGCTGCCAACTGTGCGGGCCGCCGATGCGTACGACGATGTCGATGCTGTCTTCGGCCAGGTCGACGAAGCGGTCCGACAGGGTGATATGCGGCTGCAGCTTGGGGTGTTGGTCGGCAAAGGCCAGCACCGCCGGCAGCGCGTGCAGGCGGCCGAAGCTGGCCGGCAGGTCGATGCGCAGGTGACCGCTGGGGGTGCTGTGCGCTTCGTTGAGCGCCTGCTCGGCATCCTCCAGGTCGCCCAGCACGCGGCTGCAGGTGCGGTAGTAGGCCGCGCCGCCGTCGGTGAGGGCCAGGCGCCGGGTGGTGCGTTCGAACAGGCGTACCTGCAGGCGCCGCTCCAGGCGCGCGATGCCCTTGCTGACGGCAGAGGGGGTAAGGTTCAGGCGCTCGGCGGCGGCATTGAAACTGCCGGCATTGGCCACGCAGACGAACAGGTCGATGTCTTTCAGGCGCTCGGAAGCGGACATGGCGGGCTCGCTATTGGTGAAACTGGTTCGTTTGATTGCGGAATTACTACCAGTAATACGAACCAGATTCCAGAGTAGACTGGCGCCTCGTTTACCAAGGATCGTTTCACCATGACCAGTTCCACCCTGGCCTGCGGCGCCGCTGTGCGCCCGCGGCCCCGTGCCGGGCTGTCGATCGGCCTGCTGGCCGTCGGCGGCTTTGCCGTGTTGACCACCGAATTCATCATCCTCGGCCTGCTGCCGATGCTGGCGCGCGACCTGGGCCTGTCGGTGGCCGGTGCCGGCCAGCTGGTCACTTTGTTCGCGGTCACCGTGATGCTGTTCGGGCCACCGCTGACCGCCTGGCTGTCGCCGTTGCCGCGCAAGCCGCTGTTCATTGGCATCCTGCTGGTGTTTGCCGGCGCCAACGTGCTGTCGGCGGTGGCCCCCAGCCTGTGGTTGCTGGCCCTGTCGCGCTTCATCGCCGCGCTGGCCTTGCCAGTGTTCTGGGGCACTGCCAGCGAAAGCGCCGGGCAACTGGCGGGCAAGGGGCGCGAAGGGTGGGCGGTGTCGCGGGTGTACCTGGGTATCACCGCAGCCTTCGTGTTCGGTATTCCGCTGGGCACCCTGGCCGCCGGCGTTGTGGGCTGGCGCGGCAGCTTCTGGCTGTTGGCCGGGCTGTGCCTGCTGGTGGCGCTGTTGATGTGGGCCTGGTTGCCGCGCATGCCGGTGGTGCCCAAGCGCGCCGATGGCCAGGGGCAGGGGGTGATTCTCAAGGACCGCCGCTTCATCGCCCATGTGCTGTTGTCGGCGTTGGTGTTCAGCGCGATGTTCACCGCCTACACCTACCTCGCCGAAATCCTCGAGCGCCTGGCCGGTGTGCCGGCCAACCAGGTGGGTTGGTGGCTGATGGGCTTTGGCGTGGTGGGCATGCTGGGCAATGCACTGGCCGGCCGTATCGCCGACCGCAGCCCGCTGCGGGCCACCGTGCTGCTGTTGGTGATGCTGGCGCTGGGCATGGGCGCGGTAGCGCCGCTGGCCACGCACACAGCGCTGTTGATCGTGGCGCTGGTGCTGTGGGGGGTGGCTTATACCGCGCTGTTCCCGGTGTGCCAGGTGCGGGTGATGCAGGCCGGGGCCAAGGCCCAGGCGCTGGCCGGCACCTTGAATGTGTCGGCGGCCAATGCCGGCATCGCCGCTGGCGCAGCACTGGGTGGGGTGGCTATCCAGGCCCTGGGCCTGGGCGCGCTGGGGTACGTGGCTTGTGGGCTCGCGGTGCTGGCGATCATCGCCGCGCTGCTGTTGCTGGGGCGGGAGTGAGCCTTACACCGCCCGGGTATTGAGCAGGCGTACCCCCAGCCCGATGAACAGCGCGCCGGTGGCGCGCTTGAACCAGGCCGCGATGGGCGAGGCCTTGATGCGCTGGCCGAAGCGGTAGGCAGTGAAGCAGTAGAACGAATGCACCAGGCAGACGATCAGCGCCATGCTCAGGTACATCGCCGCGAACTGGCCGAAGATCGGCCGCCCGGGTTCGAGAAACTGCGGCAGGAAGGCGCAGAAGAACACCAGGGTCTTGGGGTTGCTGGCCGACACCAGAAACGCCTCCAGGCCGATACGCCACTTGCTGTGGTGGCGCACGGCAATCGGCTGGTTGCTGGCCGTGTTGCTGGCGCCGCGGGCCAGTAGCTGGCGCAGGCCGAGGTAGATCAGGTAGCCGGCGCCCACCAGCTTGAGTACCAGAAACGCCGCCGGCAGCGACACCAGCAGGGCGCCGATGCCCATGGCCACGGCGCTGATCGCCAGCAGTTGCGCGGCAAGGTTGCCAAACAGCGTCATGCCCATGCCCGACGGGCCGTAGCGCAGGGCGTTGCGCACGGTCAGCAGCACGTTGGGGCCGGGGCTGAGCGAGGTCAGCAGGTAGGCGAGGGAGAAGGTCAGCCAGAGGTGCAGTGCCATGGGGCGCGTCCTGTGCGCGGTGGGGAGGTGTCACGATGCCAGTTGTTTGCCAGGCGCGCCACAGGATTGCGCGTGGCCAGAATCAGCGCTGTACCCGTAGGAGCGGCCTTGTGTCGCGATGGGCTGCAAAGCAGCCCCGGCGATTTCGCATGAAGCCGATATCCCGGGGCCGCTGCGCGCCCCATCGCGACACAAGGCCGCTTCCCACAGGATTGAGCAGATCCCGAATCAGGCGCTGTACCTGAGCGGCCTTGCCGGGGCGCCGGACCGGTCGGAAAGGGCTGCGCAGCAGCCCCGGCGATTTGGCATGATGCCGAGATCGTGGGGCCGCTGCGCGCCCCATCGCGACACAAGGCCGCTTCCCACAGGATTGAGCAGATCCCGAATCAGGCGCTGTACCTGTAGGCCTTGCCGGGGCGCCGGACCGGTCGGAAAGGGCTGCGCAGCAGCCCCGGCGATTTGGCATGATGCCGAGATCGTGGGGCCGCTACGCGCCCCATCTCGACCGGACGGCGCCCCGGCAAGGCCGCTCCTACCACAACGCCACCGCCGCCGCCCCGAGCACCCGCCTGAACACTGCAACCGCCTGGTCCACATCCGCCTCACGGGTAAAGCGCCCGATACTCACCCGCACGCTGTTGCGCGCCTGGTGTTCGCTCAACCCCAGGGCCAGCAGCACGTGGGAAGCAGCGTTGCTCGCCGAGTTGCAGGCCGAGGTGCTCGACACGGCCAGCTCGCCGGCCAAGGCCAGGCCGTTGTAGCCCTTGCTGTCGATACACAGGTTGAGGGTGTGCGGCACGCGCTGCAGCGGGCAGCCGTTCAATGTCACCCCCGGCAGCGCCAGCAGCCCGTCACGCAGGCGCCGCGACAGTTGCTCGATGCGCAGGTGCTCGGCGTCACCGGGCTGGCCAGCCAGGGCGAAGGCGCTGCCCATGCCGGCGATCTGGTGGGTGGCCAGGGTACCGGAGCGCAGGCCGCGCTCGTGGCCGCCGCCGTGCATTTGGGCACGCAGCCCGTCGCGGGCGCGGGGGCCGACGTACAGCACGCCGATGCCCTTGGGGCCATAGACCTTGTGCGCCGAAAACGACATCAGGTCGACCGGCTGGCGGGCCAGGTCGATGGCCACCTTGCCCACGGCCTGCGCCGCATCCACATGCAGCAGGGCGCCGTGGGCACGCACCAGGGCGCCGATGGCCGCGAAGTCGGTGAGCGTGCCCAGTTCGTTGTTCACCGCCATCAGCGACACCAGGCGGGTGTCCGGGCGCAACGCCGCCTGCACGGCTTGCGGCTGGATCAGGCCCTGGGCATCCGGCGTCAGGCGGGTGATGGCCCAGCCTTGGCGCTCAAGCTCGGCGGCGGTGTCGAGCACGGCTTTGTGCTCCAGCTGGCTGGTGATGATATGGCCTACCGCGCCGGCACCCTGGGCGATGCCCTTGAGCGCCAGGTTGTTGGATTCGGTGGCGCCTGAGGTCCACACCAGCTCATCAGGCTGCGCGCCGACCTGGTCGGCCACCTGGCGCCGGGCCTGGTCCACCACTTCGCGGGCGGCCTGGCCGTAGAAGTGGCCGCTGGAAGCGGGGTTGCCGAAATGGGCCTCGCGGCCCAGGCAGGTGAGCATGGTTTCGATGACCCGGTCGTCGACTGGTGTGGTGGCGGCGTAATCGAAGTAAAGCGGGGCGCTGGTCATGATCGGGAGCGGGTCCGTGCAGGGGGGCCGGTGGTCGGCCGCCATGAACCGCATGCTACGGGGACGCTGCGGCGAAGGTTTTCCCTTCTTACCGCAGGCTGGCGCTGATTCAGAACTATCGTTTCGCCATTAGCTTATGACGTAGAAAAAATTTCTCCTGCAGCCTTAAAACCACTGCCAGGGTGCCAGTTTGCTGACCATCACCAGCACCATCAGGAACATCCCGGCAAACCCCGCAACCCCCATCCACAGCCAGCAGCGGTACAGCCGCTGGTAACCGGCAGGCAGTGGCGTGCCGCTTGCGCAGGCCTGGGCGGCGAGGGCCTGCATGCGCTTTTGCAGCGCCAGCACCGGCAACCACAGTGCGCCTACGCCGAAGAAGATCAGCAGCGCCGCCAGCAGCCAGCCGCCCGACCAGTCCATGCCAGTCAGGCGCACCATGGCGTAGCCGGTCAGCAGTTGCAGGGCGCCTGCCGGGGTGGTGATCCAGGCATCGAAGCGCACCACAAGGCGCGCCACGGCGGCAATCACCCGGGTGTCGCCGGTGCGGTGGGCGGCGATCAGGTACAGGTA
Source organism: Pseudomonas fakonensis (assembly GCF_019139895.1). Classification (GTDB taxonomy): domain Bacteria; phylum Pseudomonadota; class Gammaproteobacteria; order Pseudomonadales; family Pseudomonadaceae; genus Aquipseudomonas; species Aquipseudomonas fakonensis. Next base: position 2,503,044 of record NZ_CP077076.1, read on the forward strand.
CGAGCCCATGCCGAACCCGAACAGGAATATCGCGGCGATTACATGCAGGTACTTGAGCAGCAGGTAGTCCATATCAGCCGTGCCGGTAGTCGAGGCTGTAGCGGATCTTGTCCGGAGCATCGATGGCGGCCAGGTATTCGGCCACGCTGATTTCGCCGACACAGGGCCGTGCACCGGGCTGTGGCCGGTAGCCATCGGCCACCTTGGCGATCAGTGCCACGGCGGCGCAGCTGGGGATTTCCGGGCCTTTGTCGTCCAGTGCCGTCACCTGGGCGTGCAGGCGCAGGGGCTGGCCATTTTCATCGCGGCCACGCACGTCCAAGTACATGGCGCTCTTGCCGTCGCCCCAATGCTCCACGCGCACGCCCAGGCGGTACAGGCGCCGCGCCCAGGGCAGCGGGTCGCGAACCGGGCCCAGCTTGACCAGCAGCGCCAGTGCCGCATTGGCCAGGCCGCCGGCCATCAGCCCGGAGCCTGCCTTGAAGGCCACGCTGGCGGCGCCGTAACGGGCCGGGAAGATTGCCATGTCCGGTACATCGACGTTGTTCAGCAGGCGCCAGCCGAGCCCCGGCAGGTGGCGCAGCTGCAGGCCCAGCCAGCCGTCCACGGTGCACGGGTGGCCATTGCGCCATTGCGGGATGGGCCGGCCGGCGTAGGCCAGCACGCCTTCGATGGTGGAAAGGCCAGGCATTTTTGCCGAGGAGGTGATGCCATGCTCGATGGTCTCGATGTGGCTGAAGCGCTGGCGCTGTTCGTCGAGAATCGCCGACGACAGGCTGGGCACCGAGCTGCATCCGCTGAGCAGGGCAACGCCGGCCTTGCGGGCGCGCTCGTCCAGCTGGGCGATGCCGCTGACGAATGCCCGGCAGTCGGCCAGGTCGCAGTAGTTCGCCCCGGCCTCGATGCAAGCTTCTGCCACGTGGTAGGGCTGGCCCTGGAACGGCCCGCCGGTGTGGATCACCCAGTCGATGCGCAGCGCACGCAGGGCCTCGGCGAAGCCGTCGGCCATGGCATCGCCGCACCAGCGTTCGCTATCGGTCAGTTGCTCGGCAAGCTTGGCCAGGGAGGCGCCGTTGCGCCCGGCGATCACCAGCTGTACCTCCGGCATGCAGTCCAGGTGGCGGCAGATGATGCGCCCGAAATTGCCGTAGGCGCCGATCACCAGGGTACGGATGGGCATGCTGCGCGTTCCTTGTGCGGGGGGGGCTGGGTGGCCCGGGTCAGGGCGGCGCAAGGGTTACTGAAAGTGCCGGGCAATGCAAGCCGGCATGGCCGCCTCGCTGTACGATCCGGCTTACAGGCAGATAAGGCACGTTCTGGCAACGAGGGCAGTCCCGCTAATTCCACATCTAGATGCCCTCAGCGATTCGTGCGGCGCGCCCCGCTAGGTGGCATAGCCTCCTACCGGACCTGATGCTAGACGTCCAGCGTTCATGAACAGCGGTGCGACTTGTGCGGTTGAGCATGAAATCAAGTCGGTTCGTCAGATTTTTTGCCTGTTAAAAGATAGATAAAACTATCAACGGAATTATTCAAGAATTGCTCGATTATGTAGACTTTAAACTTACTGAGGTTGGCACGCTTGTGCTGAATAATTTTTTTGAATTCATGCCAGAACTCTGCATCAGCTGCGTAGTAAGGGTGGGCCGGATGAGGGCGTAAGCGATAGTCGACATAACGGCTGTGAACGATTTCGTGAAAGTCTTCGAGCGCAGAGTGCTTGCAGTTTAATATGGCGTTGGAGAGTGCTTCTGCGCTAAGTGTAGAGAAATAAGCAGATGAAGAGCGTTTTTTTAGGATGCCTAGGAGCGCAGTTCTGTCGCCGGACGTCGTGGCGAGGTAGAATTTTTCAGCCTCTTCGCTGGTGGCTTGAGTGGACGCTTCTTGGGATCTCTTTATGTAAGTGGAGTTATTGTTTTTTATTAGCTTTGTCAGCGCTGCTCGAAGGGTGGGGCTGGTACTGGCTACTGTAGAATCTTCAAGCTTGGTATTACCCCAGTGATGACTTTCTCGATAATGATTTTCATAGCTGGCGATAAAGTTTTTGAGCGATGTGGTAGGGAGTGAGCTGAGACCTTCCTCAGAGAAGATAGCTAAGAGTTTGATTTTTTCTATATATAGAGCTGGGGGAGTTTCTGAGTTGTTTTTTACCTCGGATACTAGGGTTTTCAGTAGGTCGTAAAATTCAGGTTCTTCAAGCAGCTTGAATTGTTTTAGCTGCTCGAGCGTGTCTTTCTCTTTGGGGGGGCTTTTGATGAAGTAAGACAGCTTTGAAGTCTCTGGGTTTAGGTTTGAATAATCGTGCTCGATGATTATTTCTCTCCAAAGTGTGTCGTTGAATATAGGGTTCTGCTTCGCAAGATAGCGATTTCTGAAGTCGGAGTTGTGCTGTAGTAATTCCTTTATGTTGTGCCGGTTAGCATTGCTACGTAGCGTGTTTGAAAGAGGGAAGAATGTTCTGATCAGCGCGTTTACGTAGTCTTGATGGGTTTTGTACTGCGGTTCAAGCTGGTCGTGCAGTATGGTGAAGTCGTCAATGGTCTGTTTGACTGTTCTCAGGTTTTTATGGTCGGAGAGCGCGAATGTTTCTAGAATAGCGTCCCGATGCTTGCTTAGAAACTTGTGAGGTTTTAGGAAGCTACTGATTACGGTTTTGGGGTCGTGCCGTACTTCAAAAGTTTTTCCTATGACTTTTTCTTTGAATCTGCTGTAGGCTAATTTGTTCTCGTCTGGTATTTCTTCTTCGTTGGCAATGACTATTGTTTTTATTTTGCAGGAAAGCACTGCATTGTAAATGTATCCAAGTAGCTCGGGTACTTTTATATCGGTTCGTTCAAAGTCATCAAGGATAAGAATAAAATCTTTCTTGTCAGCGATCAGCAGGTTATAAAGATTGATTTCTTTGGAGTCGGCTTTTATCTTGGTTTCGTCGGTGCCGCTCCCATCCAGGTCAAGGCTTATGGTTGCACTGGCAGCCTTTAACAGGGCACCTATTAATTTGGCTGGTTTGGACTCTAGTGCAGGATAGAAGCTACTCAGGATGCGATTGTCTATGTCTCTTGAGGATTTGAGTCCGAAGAGGCTGATGTAAAGGGTTCGTACGTCATCTGAAGTGTTATTTCTTATGAAGTCTTCAATAAAATGGGTTTTGCCACACCCCCATTTCCCATTTAGCAGGATCGCATTTTCGGTGTCGGATTGCTTGAGATACCGTTTAATGCTTTCCGAAATATGATGATTGATATCATTTTTCATGATTTATTGACTCGCTGCATAATAAATGGGCTTTAATTATATTTCTTCCTGCGCCGCCACCCGCTCGCACAGCTCGATGATCTGCTCGCGCATCCAGCGGTTGGCCGGGTCCTGGTCGGTGCTTTCGTGCCAGTACAGGTGGGTTTCCAGCGCCGGCACTTCCACCGGCAGCGGCTGGTGGCGCAACTGGTGGCGGCGGGCGAAGCGCTCCGGCACGGTCATCACCATGTCGGTCTGCTGCAGCACCTGCGAGGCCATCAGGTAGTGCTGCGAGCGCAGCGCCACGCGGCGCTGCACGCCCATCTTGCCTAGGGCCAGGTCAACGTAGCCCAGGCCGTTGCGCCGGCTGGAGATATGGATATGGGTCATGCCCAGGTAGCTGTCCAGGGTCAGCTTGCTGTCGGCCAGCGGGTGGCCGGGGCGCATGGCGCATACGTAGTGGTCCTGCATCAGCTTGACGTGGCGCACCTGCGGGTCAGTGTTCAGCGGCGCGTCCACGGCAAAGTCCAGGCGCCCGGCAGCCAGTTCCTTGGTGGTTTCGCGGCGCTTGCACAGGAAGCTCTCGATCACCAGGGCCGGGGCCAGGCGGCGCAGGCGCTGGAACAGCGGCGGCAATATCACCGCCTCGGTGAGGTCGGTCATGCTGATGCGGAAGGTCTTGCTGGCCTGCTGCGGGTTGAAGATGCGGCTCTCTTGCACCGAGGTGCGCAGCAGGGCCAGGGCGTTGCGCACCGGGCCGATGATGTTCTGCGCCATCGGCGTGGGCACCATGCCCTGGGCGGTGCGCACGAACAGCGGGTCGTTGAAGGTTTCGCGCAGCCGCGATAGGGCGTTGGACACTGCCGGCTGGGTGATGCCGACGATCTGCCCGGCGCGGGTCAGGTTGGCTTCGGTATAGATGGCGTCGAAGACGATGAACAGGTTGAGGTCGACCTTGCTGAGGTTCATGGGCGCCGCTCTTTGTTGGAATTATCGGCGGATCATATATCGGTTATGAATGTTTATACACGTAGAAAATAGGCTAGGTGGATTCAGGCCGGCTGTTCTAGGCTGCGCCCATGTTCTTCACTGACCGAAGGTAGCCCCGATGGATTTCGCCTATTCGCCCAAGGTGCAGGCACTGCGCGAGCGTGTCAGCGCGTTCATGGATGCATACGTGTACCCGGCCGAGCCGGTGTTCGAGCGCCAGGTCGCCGAGGGCGACCGCTGGCAGCCCACCGCGATCATGGAGGAGCTCAAGGCCAAGGCCCGCGCCGAAGGGCTGTGGAACCTGTTTTTGCCCGAGTCCGAGTACGGCGCCGGCCTGAGCAACCTGGAGTACGCGCCGCTGGCCGAGATCATGGGCCGTTCGCTGTTGGGGCCCGAGCCGTTCAACTGCTCGGCGCCGGACACCGGCAACATGGAGGTGCTGGTGCGCTATGGCAGCGAGGCGCAGAAGCGCCAGTGGCTGGAGCCGTTGCTGCGCGGTGAGATCCGCTCGGCGTTCGCCATGACCGAGCCCGATGTGGCCTCGTCTGATGCCACCAACATGGCTGCCACCGCCGTGCGTGATGGCGACCAATGGGTGATCAACGGCCGCAAGTGGTGGACCTCCGGCGCTTGCGACCCGCGCTGCAAGGTGATGATCTTCATGGGCCTGTCCAACCCCGACGGCCAGCGCCACGAGCAGCACTCGATGGTGCTGGTGCCCACCGACGCGGCAGGGGTGAAGATCGTCCGCCCGCTGCCGGTGTTCGGCTACGACGACGCCCCCCACGGCCACGCCGAGGTAGTGTTCGAGAACGTGCGGGTGCCGTATGACAACGTGATTCTGGGCGAGGGCCGCGGCTTCGAGATCGCCCAGGGCCGCCTGGGCCCGGGCCGCATCCACCATTGCATGCGCTCGGTCGGCATGGCCGAACGCGCGCTTGAGCTGATGTGCAAGCGCTCGGTGCAGCGCACCGCCTTCGGCAAGCCACTGGCGCGCCTGGGCGGCAACGTCGACAAGATTGCCGACTCGCGCATGGAAATCGACATGGCCCGCCTGTTGACCTTGAAGGCTGCGTACATGATGGACACCGTGGGCAACAAGGTGGCGCGCAGCGAGATTGCGCAAATCAAGGTGGTGGCGCCCAACGTGGCATTGAAGGTGATCGACCGGGCGATCCAGATTCACGGCGGTGCCGGGGTCAGTGGCGACTTCCCGCTGGCCTACATGTACGCCATGCAGCGCACCCTGCGCCTGGCCGACGGGCCGGATGAAGTGCACCGGGCAGCCATTGGCAAGTATGAGATCGGCAAGTATGTGCCCAAGGAGATGCTGCGCAGCGGGCGGTGAGGGGGCCAGACAGTGTGACCGGCAGCTTCGGGTATGGCGCCGTTCAGGGGGGCGCCCTGCACCCGGTGCGTAGCATTCGGCAATCGAATGCCGCGCGTGCAGGTGGGGCGGCAGCGCAGTTGCTGGCCGGCCATGGGGCTTGGCCTAACGATGAACCGGATTTCAGGGGCGGGGAAGCCTCAAATATCCTCGGCATGTTCTTGAGCAGATGGAATCACCCTGTTGGCGATTACCAAGGAGTGTTGACGCCAAAATAGTGGCTATATAGCATAATGCCACTATTTTGCTATCACTCTCTGCTTCGAGGGATCGAACATGCCTTCACCCGCCCTCGTGGCGAGGTTGTGTCTGGCTTTGCTCTGCCTTTCTCTGCTGAACCTCACCTATGCCGCGCCAACGCCCGGTGAAACCGATCTTATCCGCGAACGCCAGGACCGCTTGCTCGAAGAGCAGCGTCGGCGCCTCGAGGAACTGAAGGAATTACCCGGCAGGCAAGGCACGCCCACGGCCGCGTCGACGCCTGCGGACACTCGCTGTTTTCCGATCAAGGACATTGAGCTCAAAGGCGCCGATAGTCTTTCGGGCAGCGATAAAAACCGTCTGTTCAAACGCTACGTCGGCCAATGCCTGGGTGTTACCCAGCTCAATGAGCTGCTCAAATCCATCACCCACGACTACATCGAAAAAGGCTGGGTCACCAGCCGCGCCTATCTGCCGCAGCAGGATCTCTCCGGCGGGCATCTGCAGGTGCTGGTGGTAGAAGGCAAACTCGAGGGATTGAAAGGCGCGGATGGCAGCCAGTTGTCCGACCGTGAGCTGGCCATGGCTTTCCCTGGCAGTTCGGGAGCGCTGGTCAATCTGCGCGAAATCGAGCAGATGGTCGATCAGCTCAACCGCCTGCCCTCGAATCAGGCACAGATGGAGTTGGCGCCCGGCCAGAGCGTGGGCGGCAGCGAGATACTGGTCAAGAACAACCCGCAGAAGCCTTGGCGTGCCAGCCTGTCACGCAACAACGGTGGCCAGCGCAGCACTGGCGAGCAGCAGTGGAACACCACCCTGGATTGGGACAATCCACTGGGCTTGGCGGATCAGTTGATGCTACGCGGCGGTCGCGATGCCATGACTGATCACCAGCACACGTCCAGCAACGCGATGCTCTATTACAACCTGCCGTGGGGCTGGTGGAACTTCAGTTATACCTACAGCCAGAGCGAGTATCGCTCGCAGATCGCCGCCAACGGTTTCAATTTCAAGCAGACCGGCGACAGTGAAAACCATCAACTGCGTGCCGAGCGGGTGATCCACCGTGATGCCGTGAGCAAGACTTCGCTCAATGCCGGGCTTTCCTACCTGCGCAGCAATAACTTCATCGAAGACAGCAAACTCAAACTCAGCAGCAACCGCATCAGCGAAGCACAGTTTGGTATCAATCACGGGCGTCGTGTCGGCAGTGCTTTCGTCAACCTTGACCTCGGCATGCAGCAGGGGATCGGCGCCTTTGATGCGCAGGGGAGGGGCGATTCCTTCCCGGGCGCGCCCGACGCGCGCTATCGCAAGTACACCGCCACTGCGAGTTACCTGCAACCCTTCAAGCTGTGGGGCGAGTCGTTCAGTTTCTCCAGCCTGATGACCGCACAACGCAGCGAAGATGTCCTGTTCAGCCCGCAGCGCACCAGCCTTGGCGGCCAATCCTCCATCCGTGGTTACAAGGATCAAGCCTTGTCCGGCGACAGCGGTGGCTACTGGCGCAATGACCTGCGCTGGAGCCGTCCGGTAACGCTTGCTTGGTTGCGTCCGGTCTTCGCCGAGTACGGCACCGGCCTGGGTTATGACCAGGGCGTGATCCGTGGCGATCGCTACAACGGTGATCAGCACGGGCGCATGTCGAGCCACTCGCTGGAAGTGTTTGCACGGGGCGATCATCTCGCCGCCAGCGTCACCTTTGCCCATTCCCTGGAACGCCCGGCCGTCCTGACCGAGCGAGAAGCGCCGATCTATTTTCGCGTGGATTTCTTCCTCTAATTACTGCTGCACGAGATCACCCCTATGGACGTTCGCCGCTTCACCTTTCTCGCTCGTCAACCTTCCGCGCAGGTGAAGAGTCGCGAACGTTTCCTGGGGTTGCCCAAACGCGGCCTGGCCTTCCTGTTGGCCAACGTCATGTTCTGGCAACCGATGTGGGCACAGGCGGATGGCATTGTGGTTGCCACGCCGGGCACCACCCTGGACCATGCTGGCAATGGCGTGCCGATCGTCAACATTGCCACACCTAATGGCAGCGGCCTGTCGCACAACCAGTTCGTCGACTACAACGTCGGCACCCAAGGCGTGATCCTCAACAACGGCTCGAGCCAGACCTCGCCCACGCAACTGGGTGGCATGATCATTGGTAACCCGCACCTGAAAAACAGCGGTTCGGCGCAGACCATCCTCAACGAAGTGGTCGGTGGCAGCCCGAGCCAGTTGCGCGGATACACCGAGGTGGCAGGGCAGTCGGCGCGAGTTATCGTCGCCAACCCCTACGGCATTACCTGCAACGGTTGCGGTTTCATCAACACCCCGCGTGCGACGCTGACCACGGGTAAGCCGGTGCTCGATGGCAGCGGGCGCCTGGAGCGTTTTCAGGTTGATCAGGGCAGTGTTGCGATTGAAGGCACCGGGCTCAATGCAACCAATGTCGATCACTTCGAAATCATCACGCGCAGCGCGAAGATCAATGCCGAGATTCAGGCCAACAACCTGACCATCGTCGCGGGTCGTAACGACGTCAACGCCCAGGCCCTGGACGCCACTGCTCGTGCTGACGATGGCAGCGTCAAACCGCAGCTGGCCATTGATTCGTCTGCGTTGGGTGGCATGTACGCCGGAGCGATCAAGCTGGTGGGCACCGAGGCCGGGGTCGGGGTGAAAGTCGCTGGCAATCTGGCCGCCAGTGGCGGCGATATCCAGATCGATGCCAACGGTCATCTGAGCCTGGCGCAGGTATCGGCGGCCGGTGCGGTCAATGTCAAGGCTGCGAGCCTCGACGCGCAGGGTGCGGTGTATGCCGGTAGCCGTGTCGGCCTGCAAACCCAGGCTGACCTCAACAACGCTCATTCCATTGCCGCCCGGGACAGCGTGAACCTTGATGCCGGTAGAACGCTGACCAACAACGGTGTCATCGAAGCCGGGGTCAATGCTGACAACAGCCGCAATGCCAAGGGGGATGTCAGCCTTGTTGCGCAGTCGATCAACAATACCGGTAAAAGTGTGGTGGCCAGCCGCGATCTCACCGTCACTGCTCAACAGAGGTTGAGCAACCAGGGTGGCACGTTAAGCGGGCAGCGCCAGGTCATCGTCAATGCCACCACCCTGGACAACCAGCATCAGGGGCAGGTGCTCAGTGCAAGCCGGCTCAGTCTTACCGCAGACAAGGTACTCAACAATCACGGGGGCCTGATCAAAGGGCAGGGCCAGGTCGATGCCACACTGGGGCACCTGAGCAACACTGCGGGCGAGGTGTCCAGCCAGGGTAACGCGACGTTGATCCTGGGCTCACTGGACAACAGCAGCGGTACATTGATGGCGCAAATGGGGCTCGACCTCAGCGCGAGCGCCGTGATTGACAACCAGGGCGGGCTGGTTTCCGGCTGGCAAGGGCTGACCATCACCGGCACGCATCTGGACAACAGCAACGGCGGTACGCTGTCCAGCCGAAGTGGCGATGTCGGTATCCAACTGAGCGACGCCCTGGTCAACAGTGCTGCAGGTGCTGTGGTCAGTCAGAAAGCCTTGACCATCACCGCGAGCAGTGTCGACAACAGTGCCAAGGGCAACATCTCCAGCACAACTGACCAGACCATCACCGTCAGCGGTCTGCTCGACAACTCGGCAGAAGGGCTGTTGAGCAGCGGTGCGGCCATGACCTTGAAGGTCATGGCGTTGAACAACATCGAGGGTACGCTCAACGCGTCCGGCGACCTGGCGTTCAGTGGCACCGAACTCAACAACAACCAAGGCACTTTCATCGGCCAGCAGGCGATCACCCTCGACCTTCTGGGCGCTCTCATCAACACCCAGGGACGAATGTCGAGTGCCGGGCCTTTGCTGATCGAGCGCAGCACACGGGTTGATAACCAGGGGGGGGAGCTCTCCAGCCAGCGCTGGCTTAGCCTGTTCACTGGCGAGCTGGATAACGGCGCCAAGGGCACGTTGGCGGCCAGCGACAAGCTGCTGATCACCGCCAGTGGTCACGTCGACAATACAAACGAAGGGCTCATCGCCAGTCGTAGTGGTGAACTGCAGTTGGGTGCCGGCAGCCTCGGCAATGCCAAGGGACAGTTGCAGGCCAAGCAAGCGCTGCACGTGGAGGTTGCGGCAGACGTCGGCAACCAGGACGGCCAGATCGTGGCCAAGGAAGGCAAACTATCCGTCAAGGCCGCCAACCTCGAAAACCTGCGTGGCCGCCTCGCCGCGTTGAACGATGGGGTTCGTGTCGAGACTGCCGTCAACGGCACGTTTGACAACCGAAATGGCTCGGCGTACGCGAGAACCCTGCTGGAGGTCGACGCCAGGGAGCTGGACAACAGTGACGGCCAGATCAGCGCCAGGCAGATTGGCTTGAACCTGCAAGGCGCCTTGAACAATCGCAATGGCCTGATCGAAAGCCTGAGCACCCTGGCGACCACCGCCGCCAGTCTCGATAACCAGAACGGGCAGTTGCGCGCGCTGGGCGTTAGCGACAAAACCCGTTTCAGTATCGGTGGCACGTTCGACAACAGCGTCGGTCGCCTGGAAACCGCCAACACCGACCTGACTATCGAGGCCACCGGCTTCAGGAACCAGAGCGGTAGCTTGTTGCATGCAGGTAATGGGGTGTTTGGTCTTTCCATGGCCAACCTCAATGATGTTGGCGGACGCCTGGTGACGCAGGGCGATCTGACCCTGGATACCGACACCTGGACCAACAGCACCTCGATCCAGGCCGAGCGCCTGACAGTCAAGGTCAAGCACTTGACCCAGACCAGCACGGGACAATTGCTGGCCGCCAGTCATCTTGAAGGGGCAGGCACCGATTGGCGCAGCGATGGCCTGATCGGCAGTGACGGCACGCTCAACCTGGACCTTGCGGGCAGCTATGCGGGCAACGGGCGCGTCAGTAGCCTCGGCGACCTGACGCTGCATGCAGATACCCTCGAGCTGCAGGCCAATGGCAGCGTCGCCGGTGGCCGTGACACCCAGATCGATATCGATGCCTTGCTGGTCAACGCCGGACGCATCACCTCCAGCAACAACCTGACCCTGAGGGCCGGCGACATCAATAACGGCGGTACTCTGGGTAGCGGTAAAGACCTGCTGATCGACACCACGACGCTGCTCAACGACCATGGGCTTATCTCCAGCGGTGGTAACGCGCAACTGCTGGCCACAAGTTTCACCAACCGCTATGCCCAGGTGTACAGCCTGGGCTCGATACTGATTGCCAAGGACGCAGCCCAGGCCCAGGCCGATCTGTTGGATAACCGCTCGGGCGGTATCGAAAGCCTGGGGGGGATGACGATTGCAGCCAGCACCCTCAACAACGTGATGGACGTGCTGGAATACACCCCGAATGAAAAAGCGGATACCCGTATCGTCCGCCTACCGTGTGAGCAGATTCCAGTTGCTGGCTGCGATGCTCGCGGCGGGGGGCGTATCAATGGCCTTTGGGAAATCTATGAAACCGATCGCCTGAAGGTCAACAATAGCAGTGCTTCGTCCAGCCTGAGCAGCGGCGCGGACCTGTTGATCGACACCCAGATATTGACCAACACCAGTAGCACCGTAGCCGCTGCCGGTAACCTGCTGGTCAATGCCGCCACCATCAAGAACCAGGGGCTGCAAAACCAGCAAATCCACACCGTTCGCCGGTACTGGAGCTTCGTCAACGAGACTGGCAATGCCGCCGCCCTGGCGGACGTTTTCAACGCTCGAAACAACCCCAATCCATCGGCTTCGTTTGCGCCTGACCTGAGCGCCTTCCTGGGGTGGATGGGCGTGTTGCTTGCGCAAAAAAGCACCGTCACCGATGACGATCAGTCTTACGCAGCGGTCATTCAGGCCGGTGGCAACGCCACCCTCAATGCCGGTCAGACGCTCAACAACAGTGTGGTGCGATCGTTCTATGCCTACGTAGGGGCGGGTCAAACCCAGGCCGACACCAGCGCCGGCAGCGGCTACTCGACACCTGTCTTCATCAACGCCCAGCTTCCCCCGGAAGTGGCCCAACAACAGCTCAACCCGGTGACGTTGCCGGGCTTTACCTTGCCCACCAATCAGAATGGTTTGTTCCGCTTGAGCAGTCAGGGCTCGAGTGCGACCAGCGCACCCACCCCTCTGGCGATTGCGGGGCTGCCCGACCAATCGGCGCAATCCAAACCGCATAAATACCTGATCGAAACCAACCCAGCGCTGACCGACTTCAAGCAGTTCATGAGCTCGGATTACCTGTTGAGCAATCTCGGCTATGACCCGGATTCAAGCGCCAAGCGCCTGGGTGACGGGCTCTATGAGCAGCGAATGATCCAGCAGGCGGTCACTGCCCGCACGGGACAACGCTTCCTCGACGGCCAGGACAGCGACGAGAAGCTGTTCAAGTACCTGATGGACAACGCCGTCCAGAGCAAGCAACAACTCGACCTCGCGGTCGGCGTGAGCCTGACGGCGGAACAGGTTGCCGCGTTGACCCACGACATCGTCTGGCTGGAAAGCCATGAAGTGAACGGCGAACAGGTGCTGGTGCCAGTGCTCTACCTGGCTCACTCCAACAACCGCCTGGCACCCAACGGCTCCCTGATCGCGGGCAAGGACGTAAGTCTGATTACCGGCGGGGATTTGAACAACGTCGGCACTCTGCGCGCGGCCAACAATGTGTCGGTGGTGGCAGGAGGGAGCCTGTCTAATAGTGGGTTGGTGGAGGCAAGCAAGGGCCTGAGTCTGACGGCGGGTCAGGATCTGTTGAACAAGGCAGGTGGCATTGTCGCGGGGCAAGATGTGGCTTTGGCGGCAGTTCAAGGGGATGTGGTCAACGAACGCACTTTGACCTCGCACCAAAGCAACAAAGGGCCCTACGCGCAGCAGCGGGATTTTGTCGACAATGCGGCACGGATCGAGGCGGCGAACAACCTCTCGATCAACGCGGGTCAAGATTTCAATAACAGCGCCGGCGTATTGAAGAGCGCCGCTGATGTCCATATAACCGCTGGTCGCGATGTCAGCCTGACAGCTGTGGCGCAAGTGGTCGGCAACCAGTTGAACGCCAACTACCGCGACAGCAATGTAACCCAGCATGGTTCGGTGCTTGAGTCGGGCCGCGATCTGGCCATCGATGCAGGTCGAAATATCACGGCAACGGCTAGCCAGATTGCGGCCAGCCGCGATGTTTCGATGTCGGCCAAAGAAAACCTGACATTGGACGCTGCGGCGAATGAGCAGCATTGGCTGAGCCAAACCAAGCGTTTCAAGGGGCAAGAGGACCATGTTCAGCAGGTGTCCACCACTTTGGTGGCGGGCGGCAATGTAGCGCTCACGGCCGGCAAGTCCCTTGAGTTGGTGGCCAGCCGCGTGACGGCAGGGGATGAGGCCTATCTCTATGCCGGCGGCGACGTGAATCTCGGCACCGCACAAAACAGCGACTACAGCTACTACCGCAAGACCAAGACCAGCAGCTCCGGGCTGTCGAGCAGCCAGAAGACCCGTATTGACAGCTCGCGCTCCGTCACCCAGGAGGGCTCGTCGGTCAGCGGCGACACGGTGGTGGTCCGCGCAGGGGGAGATATCGGCGTATCAGGCAGCAACATCGTGGCCACCCACGATGCGAGCCTGCTGGCCGGTGGCAACATCCAGATCGAGAGCGCCACGGAAACCTTCGAGCAAAGCCACTCGACGTCGCAGAAGAAGGCCGGCCTGTTCAGCAGCGGCGGGATCGGCTTCACCCTGGGCTCGACCAGCCAGGAGAACACCTCCACCAGCATCAGCGAGAGCGCCAGGGCCAGCACGGTCGGCAGCGTGCTCGGCAACGTCTCCATCGGGGCGGGCAAGAACCTGGGCGTCAAAGGCTCCGAGGTCATCGCCGGCAAGGACATTACCCTGGTCGGACAGAGCGTCGAAATCGTTGCGGCCGAAAACCACAACGTCAGTGAACAGACCTCCAAGAGCAAGAGCAGCGGCCTGACCTTTGCCTTGTCCGGCACGGTAGGCAGTGCCATTGACGCTGCCTACCAGACGATCAAGCAAGCGACTCAGGAAGAAGACAGCCGGCTTTCGGCTCTGCAAGGCGTCAAGGCCGGCTTGACCGGCGTTCAGGCCTGGCAGGCCGCGCTGGAAAATGGCGGTATGACGTCAGAGAACGTCGGCCAGTTCGTCGGCGTCGCCATCTCGCTCGGCGCACAGAAGTCCAGCTCGCGGCAGACCCAGGAACAGACCATCAGCCAGGGCAGCAGCCTGACCAGCGGCAACGACCTCACCATCGTGGCCACGGGCAATGGCAGCGATACCACCGGCGGCGATATCCGTGTGCAGGGCAGCAAGCTCAAGGCCGGTAACGATCTGTCGCTGGCTGCTGAGCGCGACATTCTGCTGGAAGCCGCAGCCAACACGCAGAAACTGGAAGGCAAGAACAGCAGCAGTGGCGGTGCCATCGGCGCCAGTATCGGTGTCGGTCCGCAGGGCGGCGGCCTGAGCATTTTTGCCAATGCCAACAAAGGTACGGGCAACGAGAAGGGTAACGGGACGACCTGGACGGAAACGACCCTCGATGCCGGGAACCAGGCCAGCTTGCTCAGCGTGCGGGATACCACGCTCAAGGGCGCGCAGGTCAACGCCGACAAAGTCGTCGCTGACGTTGGGCGTGACCTGACGCTGCAGAGCCTGCAGGATACCGACGACTACAAGTCCAAGCAGAGCAATATCAGCGGTGGGGTGAGCGCCACCATCATTGGTGTAGGCGGGGCGAGCGGTAGCCTCAGTGTCAGCCAGAACAAGCTCGACTCCAAATACCAGAGCGTGCAGGAGCAGACCGGGCTGTTCGCCGGCAAGGGCGGCTACCAGATCGAGGTGGGCAAGCACACCCAACTCGACGGCAGCGTCATCGCCAGCACCGCTGAGACTGACAAGAACCGCCTGAGTACTGGCACCTTGGGCTGGAGCGATATCGAGAACAAGGCCAGGTTCAAGAGCCAGATGGCCAGTGCCAGCATCAGCGGTGGCAACGGCGGCTCGACGGGCTTCACCAGCAACATGCCCAGCGGCATGCTGATTGCGTACAGCCACAGCGGTAGCGCCAGTGGTACTACGTCGTCGGCGATTTCCGAGGGCGCCCTGGAGATTCGCGATCCGGGCCAGCAGAAGCAAGACGTCGCGACCCTGAGCCATGACGTCGAGCATGCCAACGACAGCATCAGCCCGATCTTCGACAAGGAGAAAGAGCAGCGCCGCCTTCAGCAGGTGCAATTGATTGGTGAGATCGGGACGCAGGTGTCGGATATCGTGCGCACCGAGGGGCTGCGCAAGGCCAAGGAGGAGGCAAAGGCCGAGCTTGCGAAGCAGGGTATCTACGAGCCTGAGAAAGGTGCCGACCAGACGGTTGTCACGGCGTATCAGGAGCAGCTGGCCGCTACCAATGCTTACCAGACGATCATGGGCAAGTACGGGACGGGAGGCGATTATCAGAAGGTAACTCAGGCGGTAGCGGCGGCATTACAAGGCCTTGCGGGTGGGAACATTGGTGGTGCGCTGGCTGGCGCCTCGGCGCCGTATCTTGCCGGGGTGATCAAACAGGTTGCCGGTGACAACGGCACCGCTCGAGTGATGGCACATGCCGTGCTGGGTGCGGTGGTGGCACAGGCTCAAGGCAATTCGGCAATAGCAGGAGCTGCCGGTGCGGCAGGTGGAGAGCTCGCCGCTCAAGTGATAACCCGGCAGTTGTACGGCACCGATGATCCCCACTCCCTCAGCGAAGAGCAAAAACAGACGGTGGCTGCGCTATCGACGTTAGCTGCTGGGTTTGCAGGAGCAATTGCAAGCGGCGATGGCGCGGGGGCTGTAGCGGGAGCGGGTGCTGGCAAGAATGCGGTCGAGAACAATCATCTGAGCCTGGATGGGCGGATGTACCTGAAGCAGCTGGAGCGCGAATACGCCTTGGCGTGCGGTGGTGCTGCAGGGGCATCGGGTGAATGTCAGGAACAGGCTGACGAGATCCGCAAGCTGCGCCGGCTGGGTGACAGTGTGCTGGAGACCGAGCACATCGTGGTCGGGTCGGATATGGGACCGGACCATTCCATCGCTAACCAGCCAGGCGATATCGTTGCCTGCGCGAATTCGGTCAACGGGTTCTGCCAGGTTACCGGTGAGGCGATAGAGACACCGGCGGGCAAGGAATGGAAGCTGGTCGCGGCAACTGATGCCGAGGCAGCAGAGCAGACTCAGCGAAACAAGCAGGCGGTCGAGCGCGCAAACCTCGCTGCCCAGAAGCTGGCGCTCGAGGCCTTTGAGTCGGGATGTAACGGGGTTGGGATAAGTGCGACCGCCTGCCAGCTTTATAAAGCGTTAGGGGGTGCAAATCCGATTAGTGGGTACGAGCCGACGACCAACGAGCGCCTTCTGGCGGGAGCTGGAGCCATCCTCAACGCGCTTGGGTTGATTGGGGCGATACGTGGCGGTGGGCTGAGTGGAAGCGCGGCGGAGAGTTCGATAGACTCGGGTGTAAAAGCGACTGGTGGCGCTGCCGGAAAGGTAGATGATCTAGCCACTAGTGGCTTAAGTTCAGCGTCAAACCTTCCAAGTGGAGCAGGTCTTGGTGGTTTCAAGGTCGGCTTAAGTGCAGACGACATCACTGCTATAAATTCACAGTTTGGCGGTTCGGTTTCATTCAGAGAGGTTGATACGGCTATTGCAAATGCTGCCAATTATGATGGTTTTTATAATAAGGCTGGCTCAATGATCAGGGATATTGCTGGCGGGCATCTGTTTGATAATGGAAATAAACGGACTGCTGTTGAAGTGGTTGAGCAGTTGATTATAAAAAACGGCGTGGATGGCCCGCCAAAACAAATTATTTGGAATGTTGTGGATAAGGTTGCGACGGGGAAGCTAACTAGTGTCCAAGATATTTCAAAAGCATTAAGAGGGCTGAATTAATGTCTTTCAACGAGCTTTCTGAAAAGTATGCAGCCCGTTTCGGTTCGCCAAGTATGGATAGCGTTGGGTTAGAGGAATTTATTCAAATATTAGAGTTGGTGGCGATGAAAAATAAGGGTTTTTTTATATTTAAGGTGGATGGTGAAAGAGAGTGTAATATTTATACTTTTATTTTAAATATGTCGACAAGTAACGATATTTTAATAAGAAAAGATACAGATAGCATAAGGGAAGGTATGGAATTCTTTTTCTCTGAGCTTGAGCGGGTCGGCATATATCCATAACCTGATATGTAGATATTTTGCTTGGTCCCGATAGCAGAACTCGCACTGGTGTTTTCTGTAAATGTCATTGGAATTACACCGGCCCCGCGCCGGTGTTGTTGTATCTGCTTACTGCAAAACCTCCCGTCCTTCGCTGCTCGCTTTGGTCGTAGCCTGAGCGATCAGGGCATCAAGCATCTGCGCAACGAATTTCTGTTGGCTCTTAGGTAGCTGGTCGATGGCTTCCAGTTGCTGCTGCCATTTTGGAGCCGGTCCACGCTTACGCACAGTGGTTTCCTGCTGCTGACCAAATAGATCTTCGAGTGTGGCCGAAAGGAGTCGAGCCAGCTCTGGTAACGCCGCTACCTGGATAAGCCGCTTACCGGACTCATAGGCTTGAATAGTCTGCTGCGACACGCCCAGCCGTTCAGCCAGTTGGGTTTGGGTGATGCCGTACTCTTTGCGCAGGCGGGCAATCCGCTCGCCCAGAGCAATGAAAAAATCACGTTCTTCGTTGGTGATGCTCATGGCTGTCGTCGACGAAATCTGTAATAGGACAGCCATTAACGTACTCCAGGCTTTACCACTGCTTGTTGTAAACACTACTATTGGTGGTATATTGTCGTTGAGTTGTTTTTGCTTTCCCCTCTTGACAGCTTTAAAAGCCGATGCTGGCAAGCTGCCTAAAAATTTTCACGGTCGGATGCTAGATGATGGCGATTATGTAGGTAAGGTTGGCGAAGTTATCGGGAATATTAGAGATTATCTGCCGTGAGTGTAAAATCCAGAATTACACCTGTAGCATCAGATTATGAAACCTGTGCTGAGTGCTATGTCAGGCTAATGATTTTTTCCGGAGAGTTTCATCCAGACGAAATTACTAAGCTTTTGCAGATTCAGCCTACAGTCGCAAATTTTGCTGGGGAAAAGGTTACAAATAGTCGGGGGCTTACCAGGGAAGTAAAAGACTCGATGTGGTTCCTGTCTACTGAAAGTGACATATCCTCTAAAGATATCAGGGAACATATCGATTGGCTGGTCGAAACTATTTATCCGCATCGTGAATCACTAAATAAAATTCAAGAGATGGATGGTGTTAAAGTTACCTTGAAGTGCGTGTGGTTTTCTTTGTTGGGGCACGGCGGCCCAGTACTTTGGCCTGAGCAAATGCGCGCTTTGGCGGATCTGGATTTAGAGTTGTCTTTTGATATTTATTTTGCCGAAAATTAGAGGGTGTAAAAGGCATTTCTCCAGTTGTCACTGCCGAGGGGGAAATCGGGGGGCAGCATTTACTGATGTAAACCAAACGGCTCACCCAATTGCTCAGGCAAACCCAGATGAGCTAACCCTGATAGCTGATCGAGTAGCGACCAAGATTGAAGCAACAGGAAAACCGTTGCCGAACGGAAATATGGCCGACGCTCATGCAGAAATTCGAGTCATACAGCAAGCATATAATGCTGGCAAGATTCGGGGAGCTGATATGGCTATGGGCGTTGCAGGTAAATATGTATGTGGTTTTTGCAAAGATGATATAGCAGTAGCGGCGGAAAGGCCGGATTGAAATCTTTAACTGTTCAAACGATGGATGACGTAACGAGATTGCCAGAAAAATATGAAAGGGTGGAGGTGAGTTGTGAAAAATTTTTCCCAGATTTGTACTCTGACCTTGTCCCGGGTATGTCAGCTGCTGGATTTTTTTTAGGTGAATCGTTTCCCAGTGTTAGCAATAAAGTTGGTGCGGTTGAGTGGTACGGTCCGGAAGTGTCTGTTCGTGATGTTCTTCTTCAGAATAACTCATGGGTGGGAGTTGAGAGGAGGATTGGTTTCGGTAATGAACGGTTGCTCTCATATAGATTTATGAATGAGGCGGTGTCGCTGTACTTTGAAAATAGCGGAAAGCTTTATAGGATTGCCGTAGGTGAAGGGTATTGTGGGAAGTTTAATGATGTCGGTGTGGGGGATGATCTACGGAGTTTGGGGAAGGGGTTTGATGTTTTGTTTAATGACGCTGATGATGACTTTCTTTTAGGGGGAAATGGAAGCATAGTGACGGGAGTTAGTTTTGTGACGGACCACAGGGCTTCGTTGGAGGACGCTCCAGAGCAATTTATTAATTTTATATCAATACATGACTGGGCCCTTCGATAAAAAATAGTGGGCAAGCCGCATTTTTCTCATAAGCCCATAAAAACAAGTAAGGGGCGATAATGTAGAATGATACTCTAGTTGAAGCGTGTGTTGGTAATGGTGTGGGGGCATATGCTGGAAGCCAAAGCCAAAGCCAAAGCCAAAGCCAAAGCCAAAGCCAAAGCCCAGGTTTATTAGTGAGTGGTGAAGCGTATCCACCACGGCTGGTGCAAAAGCGACAGATGTGTCGATCAAGCTGTCGGATCAATAAAGAATGTTAATCCGGGTTGTCCAGACGCAAGTCGAACTCATAACTGTGTCAATTACTCTATTGCTACTGATGCGACACTGGCGGGAAATCCTGCATCTGCATTGCCAGTCAACCATGCAAAAGGTGTTTCATTGACTGTGCTGGAAAAGCAATTCGGCTTTAATTTTTTGGCCCTGTAATAGCGCCTGAGAATATTGCGCAACAAATGGCAAGCTCCGGCAATGGTGCTCGGGGGATCGTTTTTGGTTCTTATGGGCGGTGTCAGCCAGGGCATGTGTTCAATGTGATTAGTCAGAACGGTGTTGTTAGATTCCTTGATGGGCAGACCGGGAAGCCAGCAAATCTTAGTAATTTCAAAGCACTGCAGCTGTTGAGGAAAAATTGATGGTCACTTGTGCGTATGCCTTGGAGTTGGCGAAGGAGTATCTAAGGGACTCCGAAGTTGCTTTGCAAATCAAGTGAGAATCCTAGGACGGAATGGTAATAATCGAAGGGCAATGGACTCAGAGTATAAAGTATTGTCGCATTTGGCAGATAAGCTAACGCCCAAGTCGCAAGGGTCGTGAATCCTTGCTCGGAGCTCCCAGTCTGTGTCTCATGTAGTGGGGTTATAAGTCGGTTTCAACAAAGGTTCCCCGGTGTGCTTGTTAACGTAGAGACAGGACGCCCAAGATGAAAAGCGTTCGGGATATTTTTCATGAGTTGGTGCTGAGAGGAGTGATTTCAAAGTCTACTCTTGTTGGCTGCTCTGATATGGATATTGCTTCAGTCGAGCAATACTTTAGTTGTAAAGTTCCGTTAGCATACCGTGAGTTTTTGATGGTTGCGGGGCGTTCGGCTGGTAAGATTTTTTGTGGTGTAGATATATTTTATCCGAGGTTGCTTGGTCTGAGGCTCGAGGCGGAAGAGTTACTTGATGAGTTGAGTCTCTCTGGTTTGCTGCCTACGGATGCTAAGGTGTTTAGCATGCATCAAGGATATGAAATTAATTATTTTCTACCAGTCTCTGACGATCCGCCAGTATTTCAATTTTTCGAAGGTCGGAGTTTGACAGCTAAAGCTTGGGATAGTTTTTCAGGCTTTTTAATAGCGTCGATAGAGAGCCATCTTTTGCAATGGCCTGACTTAAATTAGCACGATTCAGGGTACGGCTTCGAATACAATAAGGTGCAAAGCAAATGTGGGGGCATTAAGTCAGGTTTCGCCATACGGCATAAAAAAGTATGCAGGTGGGTCTTCGGATCCGCAGTATATGCATCAGATTAAAAGTTATATGCTATCTAGTAATCATGGTTTACAGTACCTAAAGGACGCATTGCTGGCTATGCAGGTAGTAAGGGTACGTATTATGTTACTGAGGGTGAACATCGCATGGTCGCTGCGCAGGAAATATACAAAAAGACTGGGGACGCCTCGTTTATTGAGAAACTGTTGAGGAATGGGGCTTGGGCTCAGGCGAAAATTGCTCCTGCCGGAGCTGCATCCATACCGATTAGAAAGTGACGGTTCTCTATATGAAAAAAATATTATATACGTCAGAATGTTGGCTCTTTCTTTGCCATATATTAGAAATATTCAAACTTGGGATGAAAAGACAAAGGGTAAGGACAGGTCATGTTATTTTGAGGTGGAATTGATCCATAATCTCACCGTTACTTTGTTGGAGTCTGAGTTTTTTGATCATGATATATGGTTCCTGAATCGTCAGGCTAGGAGCTATTTGGAGAACTGCAGTGATGAGATTTCGCCTAATTATCATGAGCACTTGAAGTGTATAAAGGCGCTTTTTGAGCTTGTGCCTGATGCGCTTAGGCCGAAATTATTATGGCCTGGACCGTAAACGGTCTAAAGAGGGCCGTGGGGAGGGCGAAAGTCCTGGGTGTTCGCGGTCACGGGACTGGCCAAGACGCTTCGGCAAAATGCGGAAAAAAGGGTGATAGGTAAAAAGGCAACAGATCCATTTACACCCAGCTCGACGGCAGCGTCATCGCCAGCACCGCTGAGGCTGACAAGAACCGCCTGAGTACTGGCACCTTGGGCTGGAGCGATATCGAGAACAAGGCCAGGTTCAAGAGCCAGATGGCCAGTGCCAGCATCAGCGGTGGCAACAGCGGCTCGACGGGCTTCACCAGCAATATGCCCAGCGGCATGCTGATTGCCTACAGCCACAGCGGTAGCGCCAGTGGTACTACGTCGTCGGCGATTTCCGAGGGCGCCCTGGAGATTCGCGATCCGGGCCAGCAGAAGCAAGACGTCGCGACCCTGAGCCATGACGTCGAGCATGCCAACGACAGCATCAGCCCGATCTTCGACAAGGAGAAAGAGCAGCGCCGCCTTCAGCAGGTGCAATTGATTGGTGAGATCGGGACGCAGGTGTCGGACATCGTGCGCACCGAGGGGCTGCGCAAGGCCAAGGAGGAGGCAAAGGCCGAGCTTGCGAAGCAGGGTATCTACGAGCCTGAGAAAGGTGCCGACCAGACGGTTGTCACGGCGTATCAGGAGCAGCTGGCCGCTACCAATGCTTACCAGACGATCATGGGCAAGTACGGGACGGGAGGCGATTATCAGAAGGTAACTCAGGCGGTAGCGGCGGCATTACAAGGCCTTGCGGGTGGGAACATTGGTGGTGCGCTGGCTGGCGCCTCGGCGCCGTATCTTGCCGGGGTGATCAAACAGGTTGCCGGTGACAACGGCACCGCTCGAGTGATGGCGCATGCCGTGCTGGGTGCGGTGGTGGCACAGGCTCAAGGCAATTCGGCAATAGCAGGAGCTGCCGGTGCGGCAGGTGGAGAGCTCGCCGCTCAAGTGATAACCCGGCAGTTGTACGGCACCAGCGATCCCCACTCCCTCAGCGAAGAGCAAAAACAGACGGTGGCTGCGCTATCGACGTTAGCTGCTGGGTTTGCAGGAGCAATTGCAAGCGGCGATGGCGCGGGGGCTATTGCGGGAGCGGGTGCTGGCAAGAATGCGGTCGAGAACAATCATCTGAGCCTGGATGGGCGGATGTACCTCAAGCAGCTGGAGCGCGAATACGCCTTGGCGTGCGGTGGTGCTGCAGGGGCATCGGGTGAATGTCAGGAACAGGCTGACGAGATCCGCAAGCTGCGCCGGCTGGGTGACAGTGTGCTGGAGACCGAGCACATCGTGGTCGGGTCGGATATGGGACCGGACCATTCCATCGCTAACCAGCCAGGCGATATCGTTGCCTGCGCGAATTCGGTCAACGGGTTCTGCCAGGTTACCGGTGAGGCGATAGAGACACCTGCGGGCAAGGAATGGAAGCTGGTCGCGGCAACCGATACCGAGGCTGCAGAGCAGACTCAGCGAAACAAGGAGGCGGTCGAGCGCGCAAACCTCGCTGCCCGGAAGCTGGCGCTCGAGGCCTTTGAGTCGGGATGTAACGGGGTTGGGATAAGTGCCACCGCCTGCCAGCTTTATAAAGCGTTAGGGGGTGCAAATCCGATTAGTGGGTACGAGCCGACGACCAACGAGCGCCTTCTGGCGGGAGCTGGAGCCATCCTCAACGCGCTTGGGTTGGTTGGGGCGATACGTGGCGGTGGGCTGAGTGGAAGCGCGGCGGAGAGTTCGATAGACTCGGGGGCAAAAGGGGCTGCAACTTCTGGAAAGAATGTTAATCCGACCAGCGCATTAACGGATGCTGAGGCTGGCGTTAGTGGCCTACCCAAAATAGGCTCTTTGAAAGGTGAGCCTGAACTTCCGCCAAAAAACGCCAGCCCAGAAATGGTGCGCTCGATTGACCGCCAAAATGAAGCCTCTAAAAAAATGGCTCAGGCGGGATATGACGTTGAGCAGTTACCTAATACAGGGAAAAACGTTGCTAATCCTGATCTGCGAATTAATGGAGAGTTGGCTGATGTGTATTCGCCAATAACGAGCAGCCCAATTTCTGTGCTAAAAACAGTAGCCGGCAAGGTCAAGACTCAGGCTAACAATATAGTTGTGAGCCTAGCGGACTCGCCTTTAACGTTTGGGCAAATAGAGAAAGCCTTGAGTGCTAATCCAGTGGATGGCCTGAAGAAACTCTATCTAATGAAGGGTGGTGAGTTTAAGGTGATTGAGGTTGCCAAATGACAATTACTATGAATCTTGAGGTGGAAGTTGGTGTGTCTCTTGAGGAAATTGCCTCTGTTCTATTAGGTATGAATGCTAAGTTTGTTCTTGAGGCCTCTTCTTTGACTGGAAATTTCAAAGAGTCTAACTGTTACTTTCTCTTTTGGTACCAAACCCCCCCATGTGATATTTCTGCTGAGGGGGTTGATAAAGAATTTAAGGTGGGGTTGGAGGGTGTATTTAACTCACGTATTAGCTCTTTGGCGGAAAGCTGGAGCGATATGAAGATATTTCTTGAGGGATTGGCAGAGAAAATAAAGCTAAGATTTTTCCTCTCGTTCCAATATGAGAGTTTGTATGCGGCCGGCGATGGTTCCTGTGTACGGTTTTTAAAAAATATGGTTGATTAGTGAGAGGGTAAGTATCCCCGGTAAATCGGGGGCTTTAGTCAGTTAGCCCTTCAAGGGTGCAAAAGCAACAAGCAACGTAATTGCCCAGTATGGGCCTATGAATCAAGGCCCATTACCTTAAGGAATCGCGGACACATTCCGTAGCGGTATCTATTCAGAGGTTGTTACTCAACAGCCGACCAGGCTGTATCGTGTTTATCAACGCGCTTGGGTTGGTTGGGGCGATACGTGGCGGTGGGCTGAGTGGAAGCGCGGCGGAGAGTTCGATAGACTCGGGGGCAAAAGCAACTGCTGCAACGGGAGAAGTAGCCAGCTCTGGAGGGAAACCCACAGCTGAACTGTCTGGTGGGCAGAAAGCACAAACCCCTGATGCAATTAATGTTGATATACGTCCAGATATTCAGTCGGGTATTCGGGCGGATGCGACGAAACTTCCCTTCAGGGATAATTCGCTGGGAGAGGTTGTTGCTAGTAACCCGTTTATTCCAAAGAGTGCAGGTGGCACTAACTCAATGATGGATTTTCTGCCGGAAGCTACTCGTGTAGTAGAACCTGGTGGAAAGATATTTATCAATGCGAACGCTGCAAACCCTTACGGCAAAATCCCAAGTGCATCTGAGCTAGAGTCTCTAGGGTTGCGAGTTATATAGGATAGTCCTCTTGATGCCAGGTTCTCGGGACAAATATTCCTCCGTACAGATGGAAGTGTAATTACGAATCTTGATAGTATGAAAACTATCGTTCTGGAGAAGTTGAAATGATAGTTTTTTTTGATTTTGATGAGCTTAATACATTTAATTGTACATATGGGGGTTCGGAAGAAAAAGCTGGTGCGCTAAGAGTTTTTGTTAAGGGCGGGCTGGCGCTTCCATATGGAGTGTTTTTAGAAGAAAAAAATGGTACTCGTTTTGTTAAATGCGAAAAAGATAAAGCTGAGAGCGTAGGAAATATATTTCCAATTCACTATATTTACGATCCGTCAAGGCGGGTCGAGTATGTAGAGTGGGAGTTGAGTGAAGATGGTTTTTTGAGGGCCCGCACCAGCTCTGGTGAGTGGGTTCAATATACAAGCAAGTCTGATAGTCAATACGCTATGCATGAATTTGTTGGTGGTTTCTGGTTTGTTTTTGAAGGGGTTGTCTTTTCAAAAAGGATAACTACCGAGTATACGGCTGATCGAGAAAAATCCACTGGAAATGAAGTGATTCAAGAGTTTGGCTCTCGTTCTTGCGTTGAGGCTCTTTCCAAAAAATATTTCTTAGAGGGAGTTCTCGAAGTTCAGCCGGGGTCTGGCTGGATGTCTTGGGAAATTTATGCGAAGTCATTTCACATCGAGATTCCAGACGTTTGAAAGCATCCCCGGCGCAAGCCGAGGAAGCAGCGGAAAAGGGGGGTAGATTTATTTTCGTTCAGGACGCCGATTGAACTGCTTCATTGTGCTGTCGAGCTGCTATCTATCGGCTATCTTTCTGCTACTTCTCGACTACCGCTGCCAACGGTCAGGCCGCTGGCTTATGCCCAGCGGCATGCTGATTGCCTACAGCCACAGCGGTAGCGCCAGTGGTACTACGTCGTCGGCGATTTCCGAGGGCGCCCTGGAGATGGCGCGGGGGCTGTTGCGGGAGCGGGTGCTGGCAAGAATGCGGTCGAGAACAATCATCTGAGCCTGGATGGGCGGATGTACCTGAAGCAGCTGGAGCGCGAATACGCCTTGGCGTGCGGTGGTGCAGCAGGGGCATCGGGTGAATGTCAGAAACAGGCTGACAAGATCAGCAAGATCAGCAAGCTGCGCCAGCTGGGTGACAGTGTGCTGGAGACCGAGTACATCGTGGTCGGGTCGGATATGGGACCGGACCATTCCATCGCTAACCAGCCAGGCGATATCGTTGCCTGCGCGAACTCGGTCAACGGGTTCTGCCAGGTTACCGGTGAGGCGATAGAGACACCTGCGGGCAAGGAATGGAAGCTGGTCGCGGCAAGTGATACCGAGGCTGCAGAGCAGGTTCAGCGAAACAAGCAGGCGGTCGAGCGCGCAAGCCTCGCTGCCCAGAAGCTGGCGCTCGAGGCCTTTGAGTCGGGATGTAACGGGGTTGGGATAAGTGCGACCGCCTGCCAGCTTTATAAAGCGTTAGGGGGTGCAAATCCGATTAGTGGGTACGAGCCGACGACCAACGAGCGCCTTCTGGCGGGAGCTGGAGCCATCCTCAACGCGCTTGGGTTGGTTGGGGCGATACGTGGCGGTGGGCTGAGTGGAAGCGCGGCGGAGAGTTCGATAGACTCGGGTGCAAAAGAAATTGGAACGATTACTACCAGAACGACAAAGAACACCACTCGACTGGGTGGTGAGGCTGGCGAGCCGGGAATAAAAATAACCTATAAAGATGGCACGGAATTCGATATGACTAGTACTCGAGTTAAAGAAACAGAAGCCAATCCTTATGTGCCTGGGGCAACGCGTCCGATTAGATATGAAGACTCTCTATATAACAAAGGCATCAAACGAGCTCCTACTCAGCAGGAATTGGACTGGTTCAACAGCATTACGTGGTAGGTGGGTTATGATTGATTCAAAAGTCGGAAGGAGAGTGATGGTGTCTATTCACCCGGAGTATGGGCCTTTCGTTAGAATTTCAACTTATGATGATGCCGGCGCACTAGAGGATTTGTTGGGCGAAAAATATTTCGTGCTGTATTGGAAGTCGACATCCCCGGAGTTAGTAGGTGATGGAGGGAATGAGTATTATTTTGGCAATGCTGCTGACCCTGTGAAACTACAGTTTATTCTGGACTCAATTATTTTCTGATTGAGCTGTTGGTGCAGAAGGCACCTTTACCCCTAGTATGGTGTTTCAGAAATACCGCTGAAAATCTGAGCTAGGCTCTGTAGAAGCCAACTCTCCAAGGGCATCGACATGGGTCGACCAGCAACCGTCATTACCCTTTCCGAAACCGAAAAGTCAGAGCTGCTACGCCGCATCAAGCTCCGTAAAGGCGCTCAGGACGCTCGGCTGCGTGCGCAGATAATCCTAGCCTGTGCCGCAGGCGAGTCAGGCAATGACATCGCTCAGCGCTTGGGGACGAGCAAGGATGTAGTGTCACGGTGGCGTCAGCGCTTCTCAAAGTTGGGGCTTCTGGGGCTGAACGATGAACCGCGCTCTGGCCGGCCTCGCACCATTTCCGATGAGCAAGTTCAGCAAGTGGTAAACCAAGTGCTGCAAGGCAAGCCCGACGATTCCAGTCATTGGAGCACGCGACGGATGAGTCGTGAGACGGGCCTGTCTCCTGCAAGCGTGATGCGCATCTGGCACGCGTTCGGGATCAAGCCGCACTTGGAAAAGACCTTCAAGCTTTCCACTGATCCGTTGTTTGTCGACAAGGTTCACGACATCGTTGGGCTCTACTTGAACCCACCCGAACGAGCCTTGGTGTTGTGCGTTGATGAAAAGAGCCAGATCCAAGCGCTGAACCGCACACAGCCGGGACTACCGCTTTCCCCAGGTAACCCTGCAACCCGCACACATGACTACAAACGACACGGAACGACCTCGCTGTTCGCCGCCCTGGATGTGGCAACCGGTGAGGTGATTGGCCGACTCAAACGACAACATCGCAGTACTGAGTTCCTTGCCTTTCTAAGGGAGATCGATGTGTCAGTACCTGCCGATATGCCGATCCATCTGATCATGGACAATTACGCAACTCACAAGACCGACAAAGTCAGGGCGTGGCTTGCGGCGCGACCGCGCTACAACATTCACTTCACGCCGACCTCGGCATCTTGGTTGAATCTGGTTGAGCGGTTTTTCTCAACGCTGAGCGAGAAGTGGATCAAGCGGCAGGCACATGTCAGCGTTAAGGACCTGGAGGCGTCGATCGAGTATTACCTGGAAACCTACAACCAGAACCCGAAGCCATTTCGGTGGCACAAAAAGGCCGAGGACATCCTTGCCTCAGTCGCTCGCGCGGCGCGAGCGCTGGGCAAATGATTTTCAGCGGTATTTCTGAAACACCACACTAGGCTTTGTACGAAAACCTTTGAAACTCCGTGAAAACCGCTGGAGCCCTGATTTTCCGTAGAGTTCTCGCCTTTTAGGCGAAGGACTCTGCTATGCCCAAGCGATACGAACTTTCTGACGAACACTGGGACATAGTCGCTGTCCTTTTTGCTACAAATCAGCGTACCGGACATCCAAGAGTTGACGATCGCTTGATGCTCAACGGCGTGTTGTGGGTACTGTGCTCCGGCGCAGCCTGGCGGGATATGCCTGAGCGATTCGGCCCTTGGTCGACGGTTTATCAGCGATTTCGAGACTGGCGAAATCAGGGCACCTTCGGTCAAATGCTCAAACGCCTACATGTCAAACTCAACGCTGAAGGCCTGATTGATCTAGACACTTGGTGTATTGACTCAACGGCAGTGAAAGCAACCCGGGCCTCATCTGGAGCAGGCAAAAAAGGGGGGCAGAAGAACCAGCGGACCACGCGCTCGGTCGAAGTCGGGGCGGACTAACTACGAAAATTCATATGGTTTGCGATGCCCGGGGTGTGCCATTGCACTTCACCCTTTCCGGCGGGCAAGCCAGTGACATTTCCCATGCCCAGCCTTTGCTCGATGGCGTTTACCTCCCAACCAAAGGAGGCCGGCCGCGCAAGCGATGTCGCAAATTGCTGGCCGACAAAGGCTACGACTCAGATGCTTTGCGCCGGTACTGCGACCGCTATCACATGCAGCCAGTGATTCCTTTCCGAGCCATGAAACGCAAGCCGAAGCCAGGTTTGCCGCGCCTGCTCGACAGACCAAAGTACAAAGAGCGAAACGTTATCGAGCGGCTATTTGGGTGGCTGAAGGAACACCGCCGCTTGGGAACCCGCTACTGCAAGCTCGCCAAAAGCTACTCCGCAATGGTCACGCTGGCTTGCTGGCGGCGGTGTCTGCGACATTACTTTTCGTAAAAAGCCTAGACGCTGGGTGCAGTGACAACGACCGTTTCGGGTCGACAGCGGTCATCCACGACCGGTAGCAATCGACCCGAAGCTGCCAGTGACCTTTGTAGGAGCGGGCTTGCCCCGCGAATTGGCCAGCCCATGAAAAGGCGTCGTCTGGCACGGACTAGGCTCGTGTTCGCGGGGCACTCGCCTAATGCAGCGTGTGAACCTGTCGGCGCTGCCCTAGCTGTACCTGCGCCAGCGCACACTCCACCAGCTGGCGCACGGCTTCCAGTTCATGCATTACCGCCAGCAGCATGATCGAGGCCGGTGACTTGGGCAAAAAGGTGATGGACTGTTGACCGACAGCCAGGCCGCACATGGCGTATTCCAAGGCTTCGACCAAGGTGTCTTCCAGGTATTGGGGGGTATCGCTGCGGTGGGGTGGGTCGGGGACGATCTTGAGCATGGTGACCTCCATGAAGGGTTATTCAGTCCCGTCATCCGCTTGCTTGCAGGCAATAGGGTGGCGGCTACGTGCGGGTCTGCAAGACCGGGCTTGGAGGTCAATTTCCCGGCTGGCCCGAAGACCACCCGCACGCAGCCACCATAAAACGAAACCGACGGCGAACGCCGTGGGCTCAACAGGTGGCCTGTGACCAACCAAGCACGGGCTTGCAGACCCGGCCGCTGAATTTGCAGCGGCCGGGCGAGACTAGCCCTCAGTTCGGTGGCGCAACAGGGGTCGAAGCGTGCTTGGGAAACGCCCTACAGTGAATAGGGAAAGTCTGGTGGGTATTTGTAGGACGGGAGGGTGGTTGGGTGATTTTTCGTACGCAGAGGTTGGTTTGAAGGGGCGGGTTGCAGGCAGGTGTTATTCAATTGGGCTGCTGGCCTCATCGCCGGCTTGCCGACGATGAGGCCGGGTCATGCAGCACAAGACAGTTGCTCCTACATCTGTTTCGGGCCAATGAGTCCTGTGAAGGTACCGCTGCCCGCCTTGATGCATGCCTTGAGCCTTGCGAAGGGGCCTAGGCGCCCATACTGAAATTGTGCCGAGCCAACAAGGCGGACCAGGTAATGGCACAAGCGAGACTTGCCCGAAACAGATGTGGGAGCGGGCTTGCCCGCGATGCGCCCCGCGGGCGGCGCTCGATTTCACAGGCGCTGCAAGGGTTGTGTCGAGCACCTGGAGGCCCAGACGCGATCACCGACCATGCCGATACCAAGCAACCGAGCTTCCAGGCCAAGCCTCATCGCCAGCAATAGACCCGGCCCTGAAAACCAATCAGCCCTTGGCCGTACCCACCAGCGAATCGATCAACCGCGCGGTCTTGGTATCACCGTTCTCCAGCACCATCTGGCGCACCGACATACCAAACGCCGGCACCGGGGTGTCGAAGGTGAACTGCGACTTGCCCTGGTAACCGGCCACAAAACGGATCACCTCTTCGGACCACTGGATGCGGCTGAACTTCGACCCGCGGTACTGCTCCATGAACGCCGCCGCCAGTGGCGTGGTGCCGTCCAGGTCGACGGCATCCAGGTTGGCGCCGGCGGCCACCAGCGCCTCGGCATAGCCGTGGTTGCGCTGGCTCATGCAGGCATGCAGCGCGGTTTCGCCACCGTAGGCGGCGGCATTCACGTCACTGCCCTTGAGCAGGGTCTGGAACAGCGCCTGCGCCTGCGGGTTTTCGCGGCCGTTGCCGTGCAACTGGTCCGCCCGGCTGCAGAACAGCGCCAGCGGGGTGTAGCCGTAGACGTTGTGCGCCTTCAGGTCTTCGCTGGCGGCCAGCAGGTTCATGTGCTCCAGGCTGCAGCTGGGGAAGTCGATGCCTGCCAGGCAGGTCATCAGCCGGGTGTTGCCCTGGATATCCCGGCGTTTAGGGTCGGCACCGGCCGAGATCAGGTAGTCGTAGGCGTTGTCGGCGGCCAGGGTGATCAGCGGGCGGCTTTGCGAGGTCAGCCACTGGTTGATGTCGATGCCGGAGCTCTTTTGCAGGTAGGCGAAGCTGTCCAGGTCGTAGACCATGCGCGGCGCGCCGATGGTGCGCGTTTCACCGCGCGCGGCCTGGGCCAGGCGCTCGGCCATCACCGACTCGTTCTGCGGGTTGTCGTAGTCGAGCACCGACACATGGCCCGGGCCGTAGATCAGCCACACCCCGGCCTTGCGGTCGTCCTTGTACTCACCTTTTTCAGCGATGGTGCCGGCTGGCCAGCCGCTCACGAAGTAGGTTTCTGCCGGGCCGTTTTTCTTGCCGGCGCTGTAGCTCAGCTTGGTGGCTGGCACCGTGGGTTTGCCTTCGGGGGCCGACCAGCTTTCGAACACGCCGTCGAGCGCGCCGTCTTTGTAAGTGGCGCGGTCGACCAGCACACCCTGGTAGTTGTAGTGCTCCACCAGCCCTTCGAGCTTGTCGGAACCATCGGCAGCGAAGGTTTCCAGCAGGGTCAGTTTCTGCTCGCCATTGACGACTTGCCAGGTGCGCTGTTCGCCCACCCGCGCTGAATGCTTGCGCGTGGCATCGGCCAGCAGGATGGTGCTGTCGCGCACCTGCAGGCCGCTGGCGCAGTCGTAGTCCTGCAGCGAGCGGCGGTCGTTGTCCAGGGTGCTGACGCTTTGCAGGTGGCTGGGGTTCTCGCCCGGGCACCAGGTTTTCTTCGCCCCGACGAACATGCCGGCCTGCAACTGGCCTTCCACCAGCCGGCCTTTTTCGTCGTAGGCCTTCCACGGGCCGACCACCTTGCCGTCTTCAACCTTGAACGGCTGCAGCACCCGGCCACCCTCCCTGGGCACCACGGTGCCGGTCAGCGGCTCGCCGGACTTGATCACCACGTAGCGCGCATCGGGGGTGCCCAGCGAGCCAAAGGAGGTGGCGATTTCATCGTAGCTGTACTCGGAATTGCAGCCGGCCAGGGCCGAAACCAGTGCACAAAGGGCAAAATGTCTTTTCATAACCGTCCTTGTAGTCATAGCGTTGCCCCGCTCGGCGGGGCGTGTTGCATCAATGGTGTTGTAGCGATGGAGTGGCTTGCCTGCGCTCAGG
This sequence comes from Pseudomonas fakonensis, assembly GCF_019139895.1. Taxonomy (GTDB): domain Bacteria; phylum Pseudomonadota; class Gammaproteobacteria; order Pseudomonadales; family Pseudomonadaceae; genus Aquipseudomonas; species Aquipseudomonas fakonensis. Next base: position 2,534,885 of record NZ_CP077076.1, read on the forward strand.
CAGGCTGCTGCTGGCCTTGGCTGGCGTGCTCCACCAGCAGGCTCAAGGTGTCGAGGAACAGGTCGGCGCTCATGAGGCCCGTGGCCAGGGTCGACAGCACGGTGGCGCCGCTGGCGTCCTTGATCACCAGTTTTTCTGCCCAGGCGCTTTGGTCCAGGCTGCGCAGCGAGGCGATCGGCACCTGCTTGCCCTGCACCTGCAGGCTGTGCTGGGTGAGCACGATGGGGTAGGTCTGTACCGCGAGGAAGTTGCCGCTGACCCGCTTGCGCCACACCTGGCCGGTATCGATGCAGTTGAAGGTCACCGCACCCCCGCGTTGCAGGGTGTCCAGTACCTGCGGCTGGCGTGCCGCAAGGTACAGCTCGCGAAAGCGCTGCAAAAAGTCGTGGAAGCCCTTGAGGGGCTCGAGCACCCGGTGGAACGGCTCGCTGGCGTTACGCCGAAACGCCAGGTTGGTGACCAGGCCGGTCATCACCGTCTGCCCCGAGCTGAACAGGTAGAGGTCTTCGATTTCGCTGAACGGCACGAAGGTACGCTGGCCGGCGGTGGTGTGGGCGATGCCGTGTTCGTACAGCTCGTAGCTGCTCTTGCGCAGCCGGCTCTGCCAGGCGTACAGGCCCAGCAGCGCCAGCGCCAGCACCACCAGCAGGCCGCTGGTGAAGTAGATCAGCATGGCCTGGCTTGAGAAGTTCAGGGTGGTGCCGCGCTGGGTGGTCAGCGAGACCGGGCCGGCATCCTGCACCGGGAGGATGGTGCCCAGATACAGCACGAAGCCTGCCAGGCCGATGAGCACCACGCAGAGCGTGAGCACGGAGATTTTCAGCGCCTTGCCATAGTGGTAGCTGCCGACCAGCGCATCTGTGGCGGGGGTTGGTGTTTGCTGCATGAGAGGTCTGCATCCCTGTAGTGTGGTGACCAGCGCCGTCCAAGGCGGGTGTTGCGATACAACGGCGCTCGCGTGCCGGGCTGCTGACACGGGGCCATCATCCGGGGCGGTATCCTAGAGCGTGGGAGCGTGGTTAAGTTCAACCGATGACGGGCTTTGTGCCGTTTTGCGAACGGGCTCTCACTGTGTTGCCCGGCGTTCAGAAGCCGGCTCCTACAAGTACGACGCTGCTTCGGGCATCGCGCGGTCCTGCAGGAGCGGGCTTGAACTGCGATGGCGTCAGCACGGGCAGCGGGGTTGTGGCGCCAGGCCTCATCGCCGGCAAGCCGGCTCCTACAGGTGCGGCGTTTGCTTCGGGCCCCGCGTGTAACCTGCAATCACCTCCCGTAACCACCGATGCCCCGGGTCGCGATGCACCCGCTCGGGCCACAGCATGAGCATTTCGAAACCACGTACAGGCAACGGCGCCTCGACCACTTTCAGTCGCGTATCGCCGGCCACCAGCCGCTGCGGCACCATGGCCACCAGGTCGGAGCTGGCCAGCACCGCGGCCAGCAACATGAAATGCGGCACCGACAGCACCACCTGCCGCGCCAGCCCCTGTTCGGCCAGGGCCGCATCGGTGGGCCCGTAAAAGCCGCCGCCGTCCGGCGAAACGATTACCTGCTCCAGCGAGCAGAACTGCTTGAGCGTCAGCTTGCGCTTGAGCCTGGGGTGGTCGATGCGGCCCACCAGCACGTAGCGCTCGACAAACAACGAGCGCTGGCGCAGCTCGGGCGGCGCCTGTTCGGCAATGTGCAAGGCCATGTCGATTTCGCCCAGCTCGGCCTGGCGCACCAATGCAGCAGGTTGCAGCTCGAGGATCGCCAGGCGGGTGGCTGGCGCGGCGCTGCGGATGCTCGCCAGGGCCGGCAGCAGCAGGGTCGAGGCGCCGTAGTCAGTGGCCGCCAGGCGCCAGGTCTGGCTGGCGCTGGCGGGGTCGAAGGGTTGCGCAGGGGCGATCGCCAGGTGCAGCGCCTCCAGGGCCTGGCGCAGCGGCGTGCGCAGGGCTTCGGCGCGGGTCGTGGGGCGCATGCCCCGAGGGCCGGGCAGCAGCAATGGGTCGTCCAGCAGCTCGCGCAGGCGCGCCAGTTGCACGCTCACCGTGGGCTGGGCCAGGTGCAGGCGCTGCGCGGCGCGGGTCACGTTCAGCTCGACCAGCAGCGCATCGAGGGTCACCAGCAGGTTGAGGTCGAGGCGCCGCAAGGCATCATGCATGGCAATACCTGGTGTTCTGGATATTCATTTCTACTATACCAGCGCGCCACGCATCATGCCCCGCATACCCCTTACGGAGCACCCGTCATGAATGTGTTGATCGTCTACGCCCACCCCGAACCGCGCTCGCTCAACGGCTCGCTGAAGGACCACGCGGTGGCGCACCTGCAACGCCAGGGCCACAGCGTGCAGGTGTCGGACCTGTATGCAATGGGCTTCAAGCCGCTGGTCGATGCCAGCGACAACACCGCCCAGCAGCCGGGCCTGCGCTTTCGCGTGTCGGAAGACTCGCAGCAGGCCTACCGCGACGGCACCCAGCGCGCCGACATCGTTGCCGAGCAAAACAAGCTGCGCTGGGCCGATGCGGTGATTCTGCAGTTCCCGCTGTGGTGGTTCGGCTTGCCGGCCATTCTCAAGGGCTGGGTCGAGCGGGTGTATGCCTATGGCTTTGCCTACGGCGTGGGTGAGCATTCCGACCAGCATTGGGGCGACCGCTACGGTGAGGGCAGCATGGCCGGCAAGCGTGCCATGCTGATGGTCACCACCGGTGGCTGGGCTTCGCACTATGCACCGCGCGGTATCAACGGCTCGCTGGAGGCGATTTTGTTCCCGATTCAGCACGGCATTTTGTTCTACCCGGGTTTCGAGGTGCTCGAACCTTACGTGCTGCACCGCACCAGCCGGGTCGACGAGGCAGGCTTCGCGGCGGCCTGCACGGCGCTGGAGCAGCGCCTGGACGGGTTGTTCAGTGATGCGCCGATCCCGTATCGCCGGCAGAACGGCGGTGACTACCTGATCCCCGAACTCACGTTGAAGCCCGAACTGGCAGCGGGGCAGGAGGGCATTGGCGTGCACCTGCGGGCCGACTAACCGCCCCGGGCCACACCTGCCTGGTCGGCGATCTCGTTCCACAGGTGCATGGCCACATAGGCCCGCCACGGCCGCCAGCTTTCGGCGTGGCGCGCCTGGCTGGCCTTGCTGGCCAGCTCCGGCAGGCGCCGGGTGATGGCTTGCATCAGCACCAGGTCAGTGGCCGGCCAGGCATCGGGGTCGCGCCAGGCGCGCATGGCCACGTATTCCACGGTCCACGGGCCGATGCCGGGCAGCGCCAGCAGTTGCCGGCGCAGCAGGCTGGTGTCGGGCTGGTCGCTGTCGATCAGCAGCTGGCCTTCGGCGACCACCCGGGCGAAGTTCTGCAGGGCGGCCACGCGTTTGCCGGGCATGCCGATCTTGTCCAGGTTGGCCTCGGCGACGGCTCGGGGGGAGGGGAAGTGCCAGGGGATGCCCAGCTGCGCAGGGGACGCGGCGGGTGTGCCGGTGCGCTCCACTAGGCGGCCGGTAATGGTGGTGGCCGCCTTGACGCTGACCTGCTGGCCGATGATGGTGCGGATCACCAGCTCAAAGCCCGACCACGCGCCAGGCACCCGCAGGCCGGGCGCTGCATGCAGTCGCTCGGCCAGCCACGGGTCCTGGCCCAGGCCGTCGCGCACCGCCTCGGGGTGGGTGAGCAGGTCGAACTGCCGGGCCAGGCGCGGTTGCAGTTCGCCCAACTGGCGACTGGCTTCGCCCTCAAGGCGCACCAGCAGGCAGTCGCGGGCCGGGTCCTTGCGCACGCTGAGCAGGCCGTCGCTACCGGCCATGGCCAGGGTGCGGTGGTAAACGCCGTCCAGCACCGTCTCCACCCCGCCGGTGGCGCGGCCGCCGAAAAAGCGCAGCATGCGCGCCCAGTCCAGGGGCGGGGTGAAGGGCAGTTCCAGTTCGTCTACGGGCTGGCCGGCGATGATTTTCATCAAGGTCCCTGGCGTGGGGTGGGGATGCCTAGCATGGCAGGCCCGGCGCGGTCTGTGTAGGAGCCGGCTTGCCGGCGATCCGGCGCAGCCGGCCAGCATTCGCACTGGCAGTGCCGGCCTCATCGCGGGCAAGCCCGCTCCTACAGGTACGGCGCCGGTTGTGGGCCTTGGTGTAGGCGCCGGCTTGCCGGCGATGAGGCCGGCCCAGTCAGCACAAGGCAGTTGCCCCCACGCTGGTGCTGAGTGTCAGGGCGCGCGCAACAGCGCGGCGAGTTTCTGGCGCAGCTCGCCATGCAAGCTTTCATCAAAGGGCGGTGCGGCTTTCCAGTCGTAGAACCAGGCAGGCATCCGGCGTTTTTCATCCGGCTCGCTGGCATAGCGCGGGAACAGATGGCAGTGCAACTCGGGCTCCGAGTTGCCGAGGATTTCGTAGTTGATGCGCAGCGCACCGGTTGCCTGCAACAGCGCATCGCCGAGCCTGGCCATGTCGTGCAGGTAGGCTGCGCGCGCCTCGATGCCCAGGTCGTTCAGGCTCGGCACCACCGGGTCTGGCAGCAACAGGCTGTAACCCTGCAGAAACTGCACATCGCCCATCACCGCCCAGCCCGAAGGCATGCGGCAAATCACCTTGTCATTGGCACCCGCACGGGCGAGCGCTACACGTTCGCTAATCAATGCCATGACGGTCAATCCACGATGAACAGTTTGGCGCCGATAGCGCTGGAAGACCGATGCGCCTCGGCATTGTCGGCCACCTGGTAGCTCATGCCGGGCAGCAGGGTGAAGCGCCGGCCGTCTTCGAGCTCGGTATCCAGCTGGCCTTCGAGGCACAGCAGGACATGGCCTTTGTTGCACCAGTGGTCGGCCAGGTAGCCGGGGCTGTATTCGACCTGGCGCACGCGGATGGCGCCGAACTGGCAGGTGCGCCAGTAGGCCGTGCCGGTTTCGCCGGGGTGGGTGGTGGTTTCGAGGGTTGACCACTCGGTGATCCCGAAGGGGATGCCTGTCAGCTCCATGGCAGTCTCGCGCGCTTGAGGGGGAGCTGGACCTTAGCCGGCTTGACCGGCCACCGACAGAGACAGATCGCGCAGGATTGCGCCATACAGCTGCACTGGGCAGGCGCCGGCAGGCCGGCCCCTGCGGTCGACTATGAGTCCTGGTCCGCTGGAACGAAGGCATGCGCCGCCGCCTGCAGGCGTTCCTGCAAGCGCGCCACGTAGGCCTGGGCCTCGGCGATGCTGGTGAACGAAACCGCATGGCCATCGATGATGACCTTGCAACCGGCGCCTTGCTCGTCCTGCTGGATATCGACCTGCATCGTGCCTGTTCCCTGGTGTTGTTATTGGGGCGCGCAGGTTAACCTGCCAGGCACGTTTGGAAAATGCACAAAACCGCTCTATTTCGGTACTTTCATGCGCATAGGCGATGTTTCATGAGGGCCTGCGGGTTCGTCAATCGTCGCCGGCAATGGCAAGATGGCGCCCGTTTTGCCCCGTAGACGGACGCTCAGCCAAGGATTGCACATGCCAGGGAACCGCGGTTTCACCGCCAACGACATCGCCAACGCCATGCAGGCCAAGGCACAGGACGCTTTCGGCGAAAACTTCAGCTCACCCTTTAGCGTCGATGCGATCGAGCAGCATCGCGCCGAGGTCAGCTTTACCGTCAGCGTCGACTATTCGTTCGACTACCAGAGCCGCGCCGTCAGCAAGGCCACCGGGCCCCTATACGACAGGGCGCATATCCGCGCCGTGCTCGACCAGCGCCAGGCGCAGTTGCTGCAAGCCCCGGGTTACCTGCGCGAGCACACCCAGAACTACCTGCGCGAGCATGTGGGTGGCTACCGTGAACCTGGCCGGTTCCGGGTGCTCAGCGACCGCCAGGTGTACTGCAGCGTGGAAGACTGCCAGGGCTGCCAGGCCCAGGGCCGCGTCAAGTGCAACCGTTGCCATGGCAGCGGGCACAACACCTGCCATATGTGCCACACCAGCGGGCGGGTGACCTGTGACGGTTGCGGCGGCGTGCGCAGGCACCCCTACGGTTGCTCGCGGTGTGGCAATGCGGGCAAGGTGATCTGCCACACCTGCCATGGCGGCGGCAGGCTGGTGTGCCACGCGTGCCGTAACGGCCAGGTCACCTGCCAGTCATGCAACGGCGCCTGCCAGTTGATCTACGAATACCGCCTGCAAGCCTGGGCCGGCACCGCCGTGCATTACACCTGGGGGGCGGCCAGCGCAGGCTGGATGTTGCCGGCGATGAACGAGGCCATGCACACCCCGGAGCGCCACAGCGTGTTCAGCGTGGACCACATCGAGCTGCACAGCGACGACCCGGACGTATTCGTCGCCAGCGGCCACGTGGCCGCCGCCCAGGCCGCGGTGAGCTACCAGCAGGCCAGCGGCACCTGCCGCTTCATCGGCCCGCAGCTGCAGGCGGTATTTCTCGATGGCGTGCTCAGCGGCGGCTTCAAGAAGGCGCTCGAAGGGGTCAAGGACCACCAGAACATCCATCAGGTCAACCAAGCCTCCAGCAGCAAGATCGCCCGCCAGTTGATCAGCGAGATGAACCAGCAGTCGGACGTTGCGCATACCACGCCGGTGCGCAAGGGCATCATCAGCGCGGCCGATGCCCAGGCCTTCTTGCAGTCACGCCAGCGCACGCTGCAGTACATCCTCGCCACGCGCCACCAGTTCCGCTGGGGGGCGGTGTTCGCTTTCGCCTGCTCTCTGACCGGTTTGCTCACGGTGCTGTACGGCCTGATGAGCCTGTTCAGCGCGCAGATCCCCAATGCCATGGATGGCAACAAAGGCTACCTCGGCCTGTTCGCCCTGGTGCACAACCCAGGCTCGGTGCTGGCGGCCTTCACCCAGCCGCTGGCCAATCTGCTGGACAGCACTTTTGCCAAGGGCAATTACTGGCAGTTGCTGTGCTGGCTGCTGAGCGCGCTGCTGTTCAACCGCTGCTTGCTGCCAAGGGTTGCGCCCAGGTTGTGGGGGTGGGCCGAGGGCAACCTGCTGCGCGGTGTGCTGCTGAGCGTGCCGGGCATCGTGCTGCTGGGCCTGTTCATGGCCATGCACCCGTCGGGGCATGTGCTGATGCAGCTCAGCGAGTTCTTCCCTAATTCGCAGATCAGCGGCGGCCTGGGGCGCATGTGGCAGTGGGGGCTGACCTACGTGCCGCAGATCTTCGTGCTGGCCCTGGTGATTGCGCTGGTGCGCTACAAGGCTGCCGGGGTGCACTGGGGGCAGCGCATGTTGCGCTTGTTGCTGCAGACGCGGGATGTGTCGGGGTATCAGTCGCGGCTGCGCTGAGGTTGGCGCGCCAATGCTCAGGCAGCCAAGAAGTTTCTTGGCATCGTTCAAGAAGCATCCCGGGGTAATTCGAGGGCAGGGTTGGCAGAATGTGTGGCCTGGCAGGCTGGCCGCACCCGCTGGCCGGGTGCCTGGGCCATACTGACAGGCGCCCCTGGCACTCCTGCCTTCGGTAGCCCTTTCCCCCCCCGGTGACTGCATGAGCAAGAAAGTCCTGATCGTCGACGACCACCCGCTGATTTGCCAGGCCATTGCCCAGGCCCTGGCGCCCATTGGCTTCGAAACCGTGGGCGAGACCGCCGATGGAGTGGATGCGTTGCGCATGATCACCGCGCTGGCGCCGGATGTGGTGATTCTCGACATCGGCCTGGAAAAGCTCGACGGCCTGAGCGTGTTGCGGCGCATCACCCGCGAAAAACTGGCGACCCGGGTACTGATCTACACCGCCCAGGCCAAGGAGAACTACGCCGCCCGCTGCCTGCAGGCCGGGGCCAGCGGTTTCGTCAGCAAGAGCGAGCCGATCGGCAAGCTGATCAAGGCGCTGGAAACGGTGGCCGACGGCTACGTGTTCTTCCCCCGCGACGCCATGCCGTTGTTGGGCAAGCCTGAGTTCAACGGCGACCTGCAAGACCTCACCGACCGTGAATTGCAGGTTTTCAAGCTGCTGGCCGAAGGCTTCTCCAATGGCGATATCGCCACCCGGTTGAGCCTGAGCGCCAAGACCGTCAGCGGCCACAAAATCAATATCCAGACCAAGCTCGGGGTGGCTTCGGTGATTGAACTGGCCGATATCGCACGCCGGCACAACCTGGTCTGAGTGCAGCCTGTGAACCCTCTACTTCGCCTGTTGGCCTGCCTGCTGCTGTTACTGTGCTGGCGCGTCGGCCTTGCCCAGGAACATGAACTGCAGCCCTTGGCTCGCCAACCCCTCGAGCAACTCAAGGTACAGCTCAGTGCGCCCGAGCGGCTGTGGCTGGCGCAGCGCCAGGCGCTGGTGGTGGGGGTGTTGCAGGAACCCTTGCCGCCGCTGCGCATCTTTGCCGAGGGCCAGCAACTGGAAGGGCTGCTGGCCGACTATGTGGTGGCGCTGCAGCGTGAGCTGGGTGTGCCGGTGCGGGTGCGTGCGTTCGACTCACGCAAGGCAATGTATCGCGCCTTGCGCGAAGGCCGTATCGACATGGTCAGCAACATCAACCCGCTGATGGCCGACAGCCACGGCCTGGCATTGAGCCCGCCCTATGCCCGCACCGAACTGGGGTTGTTCGCCGAGGGTGGCAACCTGCATGAGTACAGCGTCGACGATGGCCAGACCCGCATCGCCGTGGCCAATGGCATGATGCTCGAGCTGTTCCAGAGCGCCGGCGGGCGCGGGCGCTTCCAGCATTACCCGTCGGCGTTGCTGGCCATGGCCTCGGTGCTCACCGGCGAGAACGATGTGTTCCTGGGTGATGCGCTGTCCACCCAGTACCTGTCGAGCCAGTTGTTCAGCAACCAGCTGGTGGTCAACCAGAGCGCCAGCTTGCCGCAGGTACTGGTGGGTTTTGGCCTGGAGCCGGGTAATACCGTGCTACTGGGCATCCTCAAGCGGGCACTCGGTGGGCTGCAACCTTGCCAAGTCATCGCCGCGCAGCAGGTGTGGAGCGGCGCCGAGGGCTGCAAGGCCGATGACCTGCGCTCGCGCCTGAGCCCGGCGCAGCTGGCCTGGCTGGACAGCGCCGGGCCGGTGCGCCTGGTGGTCAGCGAAGACCTGGCGCCCTTTGCCTTCTTCAACAACCGCGGGCGTTTCAACGGCATTGCCTCGGATGTGCTGGACATCATCCGGCGCCAGACCGGCCTGCACTTCGAAATCCACCGGGTCAGCTCGCTGAGCGAGGCCGATGGCCTGCTGCGCCAGGGCGCGGCGACCTTGAGCATTTTGCCCGAAGCCTCGCCGTCGGCACCTGCGCCTTACCTGTACAGCCGGGCGCTGGCCACTGCACCCTACCTGTTCGTGCAGCGCCAGGAGGGCACGCTGCAACGCCTGGATGCGCAAACCCGCGGCACAGTGACGGTGGCCAAGGGGTACCTCGACCTACAGCAACTGCAGGCCCGCTACCCGCAGCTGGACTTCTGGCAGACCGAGACCATGGGCGAGGCGTTCAAGCTGGTGCGCGACGCCAGCGCCGACATAGTGCTGGCACCGGCCAACGTGGCGCGCTACTACCTGTCGTACAAGTACGAGAGCAGCCTGAAGATCGGCGGCGTGTTCGACGGCCCCGGCGTGCGCATCGTGTTCAGCGCGCCCCGGGGGCAGGCGCAACTGGTCGGCATCCTCGACCAGGCGCTGCTGGATATCACCCCCGGCCAGTCGCTGCAGATCATCGGTCGTTGGCGGGCCAACTCGGCCACCGACGACAAGTACTGGGAGGGTGTGGCGTCGTTCATCTGGCGCTCCTTCGAACTGCTCGGGGTGTTGCTGCTGGTGGCCGGGCTGCTGATTGTCACCCAGCGCCGGCGCATCCGGCGCAAACGCCACGACTTGCAGCAGCGCCAGTTGCTGCTGGACGAGCTGCAACTGGCCAAGGCCTCGGCCGACCGCGCCAGCCGCGCCAAAACCGTGTTTCTGGCGACCATGAGCCACGAAATTCGCACGCCGCTCAACGCCATCATCGGCATGCTCGAGCTGGTGCTGACCCGGCGCGGTGAGGCTGAGCTCAACCAGCAGTCGATCCATATCGCCTATGAGTCAGCCATCAGCCTGCTGGCGTTGATCGGCGACATTCTCGATATCTCGCGCATCGAGTCGGGCAAGCTGAGCCTGGCTCCGGAACCTGCGCAGGTAGAAGAGCTACTGCGCTCGGTGGGCAACGTATTCGGCGGCCTGGCCCGGCAGAAGCAGTTGCGCCTGGACCTGGACATCGATGCACTGGCGGGTGAGCAGGTGTGGGTGGATGCGGTAAAACTCAAGCAAATCGTGTCCAACCTGCTGAGCAACGCCATCAAGTTCACCGAACAGGGCGGTGTCGAGTTGCGCTGCGCGGTGCAGGCTTCGGGCGATACAGCATTGCGTTTTTGCATCAGCGTGGTCGATACCGGCGCAGGCATACCCGCCGCGCAGCTGGAGCAGGTATTCAAGCCGTTTTATGTCACCGACGGGGCGGTCGGTGACCCCAATGCCGGCGCCGGGCTGGGCCTGGCCATCAGCCAGGCGCTGTGCCTGCTGATGGGCGGCACGCTCAAGGTGCGTAGCGAGCCGGGCAGTGGCACCTGCATGAGCGTTGAGCTGGTGCTGGAGCGGGTACTGGGCGACACCGCCGTGGTGGCGCAGGGCGCGCCTGCCAAGGCCGGCAGCGATGCCGTGCTGAGCGTGCTGGTGGTCGAGGACCACTTGCCCAGCCAGTACCTGCTGGTGCAGCAGGTGGGTTACCTGGGGCACCGTGTGCTGACCGCCAGCAACGGCCTGGAGGGGCTGGCGGCGTGGAGCGAGCACGAGGTCGACATGGTCATCACCGACTGCAACATGCTGGAGATGGACGGCCTGGAAATGGCCCGAGCCCTGCGCCGCCTGGAGCGCCAGCAGGGTGTCAGGCCCTGCCTGATAGTCGGCCTTACCGCCGATGCCCAGCGCGAGGCGTTGCAGCAGTGCCTGGACGCCGGCATGGACCACGCGCTGGCCAAACCCACCAACCTTGCAGCCCTCAACCGCCTGATCCCCAAGCTCGGTGCTGCACAGCCCCATGCAGCCGAAAGCCCGTCCTGGGCCACCGATATCCGCGCTGCCATGGCCCGCCAGGTGGTGGCCAGCAACCAGAGCGAAAGCGCGGCCCTGCGCCAGGCACTGGCGGCCGGTGACGTGCAGGGCGTGCGGCGCATCGCCCACAAGCTCAAGGGTACGGCGTACCTGCTCAATCACCCGGTGTTGCTGGAGCAGTGCGTGGCGCTGGAGGATGCCTGCTCCAGCGGGCCTGCAGATGCGCAGCAGCAGGCGGGCCAGGTGCTTTTGCAGAGCCTGCAACGGATCAGCCAGACCCTGCAGCCGGAATGAACCAAGATGTTTCCGGGTTGAATTCCAGAACTTTCCCGGCTGCACGGCAGATGCTTCGCTGAAGCGGCGAAGGGGCGCTGGCGTAGGCTTTTCGGACGATTCGAAGCAGGGTTTTCCGACATGTCCATCGCCCATTCCACTCCCATGCCCAACGGCGCCCAGGTGCGCTATATCGCCCGTGCCGTGCCGACGGCGCCAGGTATCGACGCCGACGAGCTGCGCGCAGGGCTGCGCCGCGGTGAGTTCCAGGCCTACGTGCAACCCAAGTTCGACCTGCGCAGCCAGGCGCTGCAAGGGGTGGAAGTGCTCGCCCGCTGGCAGCACCCGGTACGCGGCTTGCTGTCCCCGGCGGCTTTCATGGCGTTGATGGCCCGCGAGCAACTGCTCGACGAGCTGCTGTGCAGCCTGCTGGAGCAGGGCCTGGCTTGCCAGCTGGCGCTGCAGCGCCAGGGGCGCACGGTCGGTTTTGCCTTCAACCTCAGCCTGCAGCAGCTGGCCACCGAGGCTTTGCTGCGGCGCCTGGTGGCGCGTTTGCAGGGCCACCCCTTGGCGCTGTCACTGGTCACCCTGGAAGTCACCGAGGATGGCTGGGGGGCTGTTACGCCGCAGGTGCTGCAGCGCCTGGCTGCCTTGCGGCGCTTGGGCGTTCGTTTGTCGATGGACGATTTTGGCACCGGGCATTCGTCGCTGTGGCGCCTGGAGCAGCTGCCGTTCGACGAGATCAAGCTGGCCGGGGAGTTCACCCGCCGGCTGGAAGGCTCGCGCTGTGCGCGGGCGATTGTGCGCCACGGGGTGGGGCTGGCCGGGGAGTTGGGCATGCAGTTGGTGGTGGAGGGCATCGAGACCCAGGCCCAGCGTGGGATGTTGCTGGAACTGGGGGCTGGGGTCGGGCAGGGGTATCTGTGGGCCAGGCCCATGACGACCGGGCAGTTGGCGGTGTTTTTGGCGGGGAGGGCGTAAAGGCGGCAGGTGCGCCACGCCCCTGTAGGAGCGACACAAGGCCGCTCCTACAGAGACCGAGTGAAATCAATGGGGTGTGGTTTTCTATGAGATTCCACTCAGCCGCGGATAGACGCTGCAAGGCTAGCGGCAAACACCTCCCGCCCCCTCAGTCATACTCGATAATGTAATTCAAGGTCGCATTGGCCGCCCCGGCCTCGACCTTCACCGTCCCCTTCCTTGCATAGGTTGCACTGACCGGCAGGCGATACAGCTCGCCCTTGGGCTGGGTGTTGACCCAGCTCATGGCCAGGGCGGTGCCCCGGGTGAAGGGCAGCAAGGTGCCGCTGCCATTGCGCAGGGTAATTTCCACGCCCTTCGCCCCCCCTGCGTCCAGGTTCAGGCGCCCGGGGCCGGCGGAGTTGCCCTCGAAATACACCCGCACCGGGATTTTGGTACCCGCCGGCATGCCTTCGCACAGCACATCCAGGTTGAAGCTTTTCTGCTTCTTGCCGATCTCGCTGAACGACACCCGGCCCATGGGGATGTTGAGCTTCTCGACGCCGGCACAACCGGTGAAGTAGCTGCGGGTGGTCAGCTCGGTACTGCCGCCCACCTGTAACTGCGCCGCGTTCCAGCCGTTGATGTCCTGCTCGATACGGTAACTCAGGTTGGCCGTGCCCTTGCCGACGAACTGCGCAGTGCGAATGAACTGCAGCTCTACGGACTTGATCACGTTGATGTAGGTGCTGGGGCTGTTCTTGTAGTCCTGGTTCAGCGGCAGGGTGCCGGAGGTGTTGCCGGCCACGCTCATGAACCTGACGCCCACCCCCGGGATGCCGGTTTTGTAGACATCGGTGAAGCCATCGGCCAGTTCGCGGTCGGCCACGTAGTGCCGGCCGCTGTAGTTGGCAACGGCCGGGTACGGGCACTTGATCTGCCAGATCTCGGTGTGGATGGTGGCCTTGGGTGCGGTCGCCATCACCGCGCCCACCGCAGCGCTCTTGAGCTCTATCTGTGCGGGTGCGGTCATGCTGAAGTAGCGTTTGATGCTACCGCTGCCACCGGTGTACCAATTGCAGCCCGGGTTTGCCGCTTGGGCGTTGTTGCTGGCCAGCAGGGCGCCGGCTACCGCGAGGGCGAGTAGGTTCAGTTTCATCTTATGACTCCGTTGCCGGTTGGGCGCTGCAGGTGGCATTGACCTGGTCGTACACCAGGGATGCATCGCGCTCAGGCAGGGTGTAGGGGATGCGGCAGGTGCCGCCGGCCCAGCGCAGGTGCAGCTGGCCCTTGTCGGCGATGCCGAACACCAGTGCACGGGACTGGTTGTCGACCACTGCCAGCAGCTTCTTGCCTTCGAGCAACTGGGCACCAAAGGGCACCTTGGCGCCACTGGCCTGGGCCAGGCTGAACTGCACCCGGCGCCCGGCTGCGGCCTGGAAGCTGGCCTTGACCACCGCGCCGCGGCGCGGCACCACGCGGGCCGAGGTTTCGCTGACATCGACGTCGGTACCCAAGGTCTGGGTGTCGAGGTTCAGGTCGTTGAAGCGGTAGGGCTGCACATAGCCCTCAAGCGTGTAACCGGCGCGGTCGGTGCGCCCGCTGGCGCCCTCCAGGCCCACGCCCTTGACGCCCGGAACCTCGACCAGGGCGAAGGTTTCGCCCACTGGCTGGCCAAAAGTCACGCCGCCTGCGTGGGCGACGATGGCGCCGGTGGCGGTCATGTCCAGGTGGCGCGAGGCGCCGCTTTTGGCATAGTTGCCGGCAAGCTTGGCCGAGGGTGAATCCCAGCCCATGCCGACGCTGCCTGAGCGCTCGCGCCCGGCTTGCCCGGCCTGGGCCGAATACGAAAGCGTGCCGGCGTCGTCCAGGTAGCCGGACACCCCGCTCTGCAGGCTGTCGTCGCCCTTGCCGGCGTGGGTGTAGCTGCTGTACAGGCGCTGCGAGCGGGCACTGGCGCCGAACGGGATGCTTACCGAAAACGCCAGCTGGTTGTCCGAGTCGCGCGAGCGGCCAGCACTTTGCGTGTGCGAGGCCGAAACGTTGAAGCTCACTTCACCAATATTGCCGCTGTAGCCCAGCTGGATGCGCCGGGTATTGCCGGTGCGGTCCCAGTAGTTGGTTTCGCCGGCACTCAGAAACACCGAACCGTGATTGCCCACGGTCTGGTTGATGCTCAGGTCGAGGCGGTTTTTCGGCCGGCCGCTGACAAACCCTGGGTGGCCTGTGCTGGCCATTTCCTGGATATGCTCGCTGAGGGTGCGGTAGCCGGCGGTGGAGTAGCGGTAGCCGACCATGGTGAAGGTGGTGTTGGTGCTGTTGAGCGTCTTGGAGTACAAGAACCGCGCGCTCTGGCCGGTGGCGCCGGTGCCGTGCTCCGGGCGCGAGCGGCTGTTGGTGACGTCCAGCGACATGCCGCCCGCCGGGGTGTTCAGGCCCAGGCCCAGGTTGACGGCGTTGTAGTCGTCGGCGCCGAGCAGCCCGCCGTAGGTGGTCAGGTTGTCGCTGGCGCCATACACGGCGGTGGCCTGCAACAGCTTGGGCGCCGGCTGGTCCTGGTTGTCGTACTGGCCCAGCGACAGGCTGTACTGGAAGGTGCCGCGGCGCACCATCACTGGCAGGTAGGAGTAGGCCTGGCTGAAGCTGCGCTTGCGCCCGTCGGCCTCGATGATGGTCACCTCCAGGTCGCCGTTGGAGCCACCGGGGTAGATGTCGTGGATCTCGAAGGCACCCGGCGACACCGTGGTGGAATAGATCACGTAGCCGTTCTGGCGCACTTCCACGGTGGCATGGGTTTCGGCGATGCCGCGCACTACCGGCGCGTAGCCGGACTCGTTGTCCGGCAGCATGCCGATGTCCGAACCCAGCTGCAGGCCGCGAAAACGGCTGCTGTCGAAGATGTCGCCGTTGCTGTACAGCTGGCCGATGGCCAGGCGGCCCTTGAGCGCGGTGACATCGTGCTCCAGATAAGTGCGGTTGCTGGAAAAATGCCGCTCGCTGCCGGTGCCCTGGCTCAGCGAGGCGTCGTTGCGCAGGCGCCACTGGCCGAAGTTGAGGCCGCTGCGCAGGCCCAGGTAGCCGTAGTCGCTGCTGAAACCGCCGCCGGTGTTGCGGTTGTAGTTCAGCTGGTAGTTGCTGAACAGCGCGGTCACGCCGTCGTCCCACAGCGAGGGGTCGACGTAGCCGCGCGAGCGGCGCTTGATGTAGGCCTGGGGCACGCTCAGGTGCAGCGCCAGGCTGGCGGCGTCCATCTCCACCGAAGCGCCTTCGATGCGCAGCAGCACCACCGGGTCGCTGTCCTGGCTGCCTGCATCGACGATGCCCTCGTGCATGAGGCGCTCGACGTCCACGCCCAGTTCGCGCAGCAGGCCGAGGCTGAGCACGGGCTGGGCGTTGGCGGCATCGCCTTCGTCATCCACGGCAAAGCGGATGTCCTGGCGGCGCTCCAGGCGCTGGTTCAGGTACAGGTCGACGCTGTAGGTGCCCGGCACCACGCCGTTGGCCTGCTCGAAGTAGCGCAGGTCGACTTCGGCGCCCTTGTTCTGCAGGAACATCGGGTTGAACTGCGCGGCATGCAGCGTGCCTGCGCCGAGCAGGCTGGCGGCGAACAGGGGGATGCTGGCGTTCGCGCGCTTGCGGGAGCGCAACGTTACAGGCCTGTTGGATTGCTTGGCGGTCATGAACAGCACTTTCCTGTGCGCGCAGGCACGCCAGCCGGGCGCCGGCGTGCAAGGGGGTTGAAAAGGGGAAGGGGAGAACGCGGGTCAGAACTGCAGCGCAGTGCTGTGCGGCTCCAGGGCGCCGTAGTCGTTGATCGACTCCCAGTGCACTTGCGCCGCGCCATTGAAACCGGCGGGCAGGCCCTTGATGCGCATCTGGCGGTTGCCGTGCGGGCCGACCATGGCCGACTCGACGGTGTATTGCTGCTGGTTGGCGGTTACCCGCACCTGGGCCAGCGACACATGGAAGGCCGCATCGTTGCTGGCTACCAGCATTGGCGTGGCACCGTCCCAGCGCAGTTGCCAGCGCAGCTCACGGGCGGCCTCGCTGGCGCTACCGGGCAGGCCGGCGGGGCGGTAGAACAGCTTCAGGCGCTGGCGAAAGGCAACCTGCAGGCTGTTGTCGCTGGCAGACACCTGGGGGATTTCCTGGATGCTCAGCCACACCACCGACTCACGGTCAGTGGCCAGGCCCTTGCCCTGGTAGAAAATGCGCAGCGTCTGCTGCTTGCGGTGGCTCAGGCGGGCCAGCGAGGGGGTGACGGCAAAGGGCACATCGGCCTGGTTGTGGCCGGGTTCGGCCTCGACCCAGGACTGGATCATGATGTCCTCGGCGCCCTGGTTGCTGACCTGGATGGCCGCCTCGCGGTCGCTGGCCGGGAAGATGATGCGGGTGCCACTGACCTGGATGCCGGCCAGGCAGGCCCCGGACGGCACCGACAGTGCCAGCAGCGCGCACAGGCGCAACAGCAATCCTGGTTTCATGGAAGGCTCGAAAGATCTGATGGGCGAATGGAAAGCGCGAGGGTGCGGCACACCCCCGCGGTACTGGCTTACTCGTAGGTCAGGGTGAACGGCAGGGTGCCTTCGGCGGTACCCGGGACGATCTCTTCACCGTTTGCCACGTACGAGGCGCGCATGTTCAGGGCGGCGGAGTACTTGGCCTCGGCGCCTTCGCCGGAAACGGTCAGCGGTGCACTGTAGGCTTCGTTGGCCGAGAGGTTGATCAGCTTGCTGTTCTGGTCGTACATGCCGATGCCCACGCCTTTGGCGCTGCCGGTGGTCTTCAGCAGGTTGTTGTTGCGCGGGTCTACCCCCGAGCCGGACATCGGGTCGAAGCCGAACTTGACGGTGGTCAGGTTGGTGGCGGTGTTGCCGCAGTCCAGGTTCAGGTTGATCGAGGTACCGGCGGCCAGCCCGCCCTCGGCCGAGCCGCCCAAGGCGTCCACGCTGACCTTGCCCAGGTTGACGTCGACGATCTGCTGGCCCTGGCTGCCGCCGACCGAGGAACCTGCGCCGGCGGAGGCTACGCAGGAGGCGGCGGTAATTTCACCGGTGAATTTGATGGTGCCGTCCGCGGCCATGGCGGTGTTGGCCAGCAGGCAGGCGGCCGAGGTCAGCATCAGGTACTGGATTGCTTTCATGGGAGGTGTCATTCCTTGCGTGGTTTTTCGGGCAGATAGCGCCGTGATTCAGCGCGAGGAAATTCTAGGAAAGGGGGGTGGTGCAGATGAACGAGAAGATTCTTGGAAGGCGCCAAGAGGCTTCTGCAATTGGCTGTTTGGGGGCATGGGTCGCATAAGCTGCGGGCCTGCGCTGCACCTGTAGGAGCCGGCTTGCCGGCGATCACCGGCACCGCCGGTGCCAGGCGACATTGTTGCGCTGCATGTGGCGGCCCTATCGCCGGCAAGCCGGCTCCTACAGGGGCATGCCCCTTTATTTCGCGACTACGTATTGCAAGGCATCGCGCAACTGGATAACCCCTTCGACCGCCAGCGCCTGGGCCGAATAGCACAGCCCGATGCGCCGGCGCAGGTCCAGCTGCGGCAGCGGCTCGGCATGCACGCCGGGGTGCTCGGCGGCCAGCGACTCGGGAACGATGGCGGCCCCCAGCCCGGCGGCGACCATCTCCAGGGCCAGGCTGAAGGTGTCGGCCTCGGCCACTGGTGCACTGGCGGCCACCCCGTAGAACGTCAGCAACCGTTGGTGGCTGGGGTGGGCGGGGCAGGTGACCCAGCGGGTCGCTTCGCCGCCCTGCTCGGCAAGCGGGCGGGCCAGCACGAAGGGGTCGCTGTGCAAGGGCAGGAACAACTCGTCCTCGCAACGCAGGTCCTCGCTGGCCACCCGTGCGGCGCCCATACAGCCGGTCACCAGTTGCAGGCGCACCGCCGGGGTGATTGCGGCAGCGGCGAGCACGACCTTTTTCACGGTTGCCGAGCTGATGTCCTGCTCTACGCCAAGCTGCAATGCCACGCGCTCACGGTCGCCGCGAAAACGGCTCAGCAAGCGGCTGGCTTCGGCGACCATGCGCTGGGCTTCGGGGTACAGCGCCCGGGCATCGTCGGTCACCTCCACGCCGCGGGGCTGGCGCACGAACAGCGTGGTGCCCAGCGCCTGTTCAAGCGCCTTGATGCTGCCCGAAAGCGCCGGCTGGCTGAGGTGTATCGCGCGCGCGGCGGCGGTGATGTTGCGCTCTTCGAACACGGCGATGAACGCGCGAAGCTGACGGTAATCCACGGGACACCCATAAGTAAAGCTGATGGCTGCGACAAGAATATCCCATTTTTCGCGGCTTTCAGGCCTTTCTATACTGGCCCTGCGTTTTACCCATAACCACCTTGAATAACAGGATGCTTGCGATGACCACTACCCACAAACCCCTGGTCGTGATTACCGGTGCCAGCTCGGGCATTGGCCTGGCCACCGCCAAGTTGCTGTCCGGCCAAGGCCACGCCTTGCTGCTGCTGGCCCGCCGGCTGGAGCCCATGTTGCAACTGGCGCTGCCGCACACCCTGGCCCTGTCGGTGGATGTCACCGACCGCGCAGCAGTGCTGGCCGCCGTGGCCCAGGCTGAAGAGCGCTTTGGCCCGGTGGATGCGATCATCAACAACGCAGGCGTGATGCTGCTGGGCAGCATCGCCACCCAGGACCCGGCGGAGTGGGACTGCATGCTCGACATCAACGTGCGCGGGCTGCTCAACGGCATCCATGCCGTGGCCGCCGGCATGGTCGAACGCCAGCACGGCACCATCATCAACGTCAGCTCCGTGGCCGGGCGCAAGACCTTCCCCAACCATGTCGCTTATGTTGGCACCAAGTTCGCCGTCAGCGGCCTGTCGGAGAACCTGCGCGAAGAGCTCTCGCCGAGCAATGTGCGGGTAATCACCATCGAGCCGGGTGCGGTGGACACCGAACTGCTCAGCCATACCACCGACCAGGGCATCAAGGACGGCTATGACGAGTGGAAGCAGCAGATGGGCGGGGTGCTGAGCTCGCAGACCATCGCCGAGGCCATTGCTTACGCTTATGGCCAGCCGCAGTCGGTGTGTGTGCGGGAGATCGTGATCTGTGCCACCCGCCAGCAGCCCTGAAATTGGCTGCCCCCCTGTAGGAGCCGGCAAGCCGGCTCCTACAGATTTGAGCTCTGCAGGCCGGTGCCGGGTGCTTTACCATGGCGGGGTTATCGACACTGCCTTCCGGAGCCTTTGCAATGAGCCACACCGCCTTCCGGCAACCTGTCATCCAGGACGCCGAGCGCTGCTACGAAATCGAGATCGGTGCCTATGAAGGCGACGAGGCCGCCACGCTTGAAAAGATCCGCACCCGTATCAGCCAGTACCCGCAGGGTTTCTTGCTGCTGGAAGACCAGGCTGGCATCGTCGGGTTCATCAACAGTGGCTGCGCCCATGAGGTGGTGATGTCCGACGAGGCGTTCAAGGAGCTGGTCGGCCATGACCCGGCAGCCCCCAACGTGGTGATCATGTCGGTGGTGGTGGACCCGGCGCAGCAGGGCAAGGGCCACGCCCGGCGGCTGATGGACGAGTTCATCGCGCGCATGCAGGCCCGGGGCAAGCGCACCATCCACCTGATGTGCAAGGAGCAGCATGTGGAGCTGTACCGCAAGATGGGCTACCAGTACGTGCGGCCATCGCCCTCGGAGCACGGCGGCATGGCCTGGCATGAGATGGTCATGGCGCTTTGAGCCTGTGCTGACGCCATCGTGGCCCCCGCGATGGCGTTCTGCTTTTCACTCCCCGCAAGTACTTCTCCCTCCCGGCTTTCAAAGCCGAAACCCGCCGACAAACAGCCCTTCCATCACCCCCTCTGGCAGCTAGTATCAGCCATTCTGATACTGTCAATGCACATGCTGTTTTGCTGATTCTGCAGCCGTACACTCCCTCGCAACCGGCCACCCGAGCCGGCCCACAACTACAAAAATGCAAGTGGAGACACGAATGAGTAGTCCAGTTTCGTTCGAAGACCTCCCCCTGAGCCGCTTCCATATCCGGACGGTGTTCAGCGGTACAGGCGGTCAATTCAGTGACGGATTCGTGCTAGGGATTATCGGCATCGCGGTCAGCATGGCGGCGGGGCCGTTGCAATTGAATGCGCTATGGATGGGCTTGCTCGGCGCGGCGTCGCTGGCCGGGCTGTTTCTCGGCAGCCTGTTCGCAGGCCCCCTGGCCGACAAGTTCGGCCGGCGCAGCATCTTTGCCTGGGACATGCTGCTGTTTGCGGTGATCTCGGCGTCGCAGTTCTTCGTCACCTCACCTGAGCAACTGCTGGTTTTGCGCCTGCTGTTGGGCCTGGTGCTGGGTTTTGATTATGTGGTGAGCAAGTCGCTGGTCACAGAGTTCGCCCCACGGCGTTACCGCGGCCGCCTGCTCAGCGTGCTGGCGGCGGCCTGGGCGGCGGGTTACGTGGCGGCCTACCTGGTGGGCTTTGCCATCCGCGACATCGGCCCGGACGCCTGGCGCCTGATGCTGGCCCTGAGTGGCGTGCCGGCGTTGTTGATCCTGCCGCTGCGCCTGGGTGTGCCGGAGTCGCCGATCTGGCTGGCGGCCCGTGGCCGCACTGAAGAGGCGCTGGCCATCGTGCGTGACAAGTTCGGCCCCCATGTGACCTTGCCGGTGACGCCCGCCACCGTGCAAAAACGCGGCGGTTTCCGTGAGCTGATGAGCAAGCGCTGGCGGCGCAACACCTTGGTTGGCTGCGTGTTCTACACCTGCCAGGTGATCCCGTTCTTTGCCCTGGGCACCTTCTCGCCACGGGTACTCGAAGCGCTGAACGTGCAGGACAAGTTCGTTGGCGGCCTGGTGTACAACGTGCTGCTGATGCTGGGCGCGCTGCTGGGCCTGCTGATCATCGACCGTATCTCGCGCCGCAGTTTTCTGGTCGGCACTTTCTACCTGAGCGCCGTGGGCCTGGCCGCACTGGCCTGGGCTGGCTTCGGGCCGCTGGGCACCATCATCGCCTTCGGCTTCTTCGCCTGTGTGCTGGCCGCGGCGGTGAACCTTGAGTTCGTCTACCCCGGCGAGCTGTTCCCCACCCACCTGCGCGCCTCGGGCATCGGCATGGCGGTGGCGGCCAGCCGCTTCGGCTCGGCGTTTGCCACCTTCCTGCTGCCGATTGCCGTGCAGCACCTGGGCGTGCATACCGCCCTGGGCGTATGCGTCGGGGTGCTGGTGTTCGGCGGCGTGTTCTGCCACCTGTTCGCCCCGGAAACCAGCCAGGAGCAGCTTGGCGCCGTCAGCCCCGAGGCGCAGGCGCAGGCTGGCGCCGATGAGCGGCCGGCCAACGCCCACTGAACCTGAGCAAAAAGAGAGAGCACGCCCATGCCCAACCAGCGACTGATCGACATGCACGCGGTACAGGTGTTCATCGCCGTGGCCGAGGAGGGCAGCATGTCGGGTGCGGCCAACCGCATGGGCATCTCGCAGTCCGGGGTGTCGCAGCTGGTGCGCCAGCTGGAGGACGAACTGGGGGTGGTGCTGGTGGACCGCACCACCCGGCCGCTGACCCTGACCCCGTTCGGCCTGGCCCTGCGCAACCGTGGCGCGCTGCTCAGCGAGGAGTTGTTCAACCTCAAGGCCCAGGTGCTGGACGCCGGGCGCGGGGTCAAGCCCGACCTGCGCCTGGGCCTGGTGGACTCGTTCGCCGCCACCTGTGGTTCGGCGCTGACCCGGCAGTTGCTGGGGCAGGTGGCGCAGCTGTCGGTGCGCACCGGCCTGAGCCCGCAGCAGGGCGAGTCGCTGCTGCGCCGCGACCTGGACCTGATCGTCACCAGCGACCCGCTGGTGGATGCCAACGACATGATCCGCTACCGGCTGTTCACCGAGCGTTATTTCGTGATCACCCCCAAGGCCCTGGGCAAGACCTTGGCCAGCCTCGACGACATTCGCGCCCTGGCCAACGTGCTGCCGGTGGTGCGCTTCAACCGTACCTCGCAGGTGGGCCTGCAGATCGAGCGCCATTTGCGTGGCCTCAACGTGCGGGTGCCCAACCGCCTGGAACTGGACAACGCCGACGCCCTGACCGCGATGGTCGCCGAGGGCATCGGCTGGGCGGTGACCAGCCCGATGTGTTTTCTCCAGGCCTTGCCCTGGGTCGACAACGTCACCGCCCACCTGGCCCCTGAGCTGAGCCTGGAACGCTCGCTGTACCTGGTGGCCCGGCGCAACGAATACAGCGCCTTCTTTGCAGATGCCTGCGAGTCGGCGCGTGCCGTCATCCTCGATTCCTTCCTGCCGCGCCTGAAGGCGCTGGGCAAGGGGGTCGAGGCTCTAGTGAATTTCGATGAGGGAAATACCCGTGAGTACTTTTGACCGTGTCGACGTGCGCGTCGAGCAAGACTACGTGGGCGATGTGCAGATCCCGGCTGGCAAGCTGTACGGGGTCAACAGCGTGCGCGGCTTCGACAACCTGAGCATCTCGCCGCTGAGCGTGGCCCATTACCCGGCGTTTCGCGATGCCTTCGCCCAGTGCAAGTGGGCCGCAGCGCTGGCCAACCTGGACTGCGGGGTGCTGCAGGGCGCCCAGGCCGAGGCCATCGCCCTGGCCTGCCAGTCACTGATGGCAGGCGAATGCGACGACTCGTTGATCGTCGACCTGCTGGAAGGCTCCGGCGGCACCTCGACCAACATGAACTTCAACGAGGTGATCGCCAACCGCGCCCAGCAGTTGCTCGGCCATGCCGCTGGCAGCTACGCGGTGGTGCACCCCAACGACCATGTGAACATCTCGCAGTCGACCAACGACGTGTATCCGGCGGCGCTGAAAATCGCCACCCATGCCATGCTGGCCGGGCTGATCGAGCAGGTGCGCCTGCTGGCCGAGGTGTTCCAGGCCAAGGCTGTGCAGTTTGCCGATGTGCTGCACCTGGGCCGCACCTGCCTGCAGGATGCCCAGCCGATGCGCCTGGGGCAGCTGTTCTCGGGCTATGCCTCGCTGACCGTGCGCCTGGCCGACGAACTGGTGGCGGTGCGCGACAAGCTGCGCACCCTGCCGCTGGGCGGCACTGCCATCGGCACCGGCTTCGGCGCCCCGGCCGCTTACCGTGCGGCGGTGTATCAGCACCTGGGCCGTATCACCCAGGTGGACTACCTGGCCCCGGCAAACCCGTTCGATGCCATGCAGAACATGGACGTGTTCGCCCGGGTTTCTGGTGAGCTGCGCACCTGCTCGGCGTCGTTGGCCAAGATTGCCGCCGACCTGACCAAGCTGTCTTCAGGCCCGGTGGCGGGTTTGGGCGAGATCAAGCTGCCCGAGGCCCAGGCCGGTTCGTCGATCATGCCCGGCAAGGTCAACCCGGTGCTGCCGATGGCGATGATCCAGCTGAGCTTCGCGGTGATCGGCAACGATGTGGCGGTGGCCCAGGCGGTGCAGTACGGCGAGCTTGAGATCAACCACTTCGAGCCGGTGGTGGCCTCGCGGGTGTTCGACAGCATCACCTTGCTGACCCAGGGTATTCAGCGCTTCCGAGAAAAATGCGTGGCCGGCATCCAGGCAGATGAGGCGCGCAACCTGGCGCACCTGACCGACTCCATGGCCGTGGCCACCGCGCTGGTGCCGCGCCTGGGCTATGCCCAGGTGAGCAAGCTGGCACGCCAGTCGGTGAACGAAGGCCGCTCGCTGCTGGCGATCATGGCCGAGTCGGGGGTGATGACCGAGGCCGAGGCGATGGCCGCGATCGAGAAGGCGTCCTACCCGGTGTTCGAGGGGCAGTGAGGCAGCGTCGCCCTCGTGCATGGTTCCTGTAGGAGCGGCCTCGTGCCGCGAAAGGGCCGCAAAGCGGCCCCAACGATTTTTGCATTAACGCTGCAACCCCGGGGCTGCTACGCAGCCCTTTCGCGACGCGAGGCCGCTCCTACAAGGGCCACGGTACGCAGATTACGCCACACTCGCCGCCAGGCGATTGCTGACGCTGCGCCCCAGCACCAGCACGGTGACGAAGCCGCAACCCACCAGCGCCGTGGCCAGGCTGAGCAGCACGGCGCTGCCCATCTGGTCGACGATGCGCCCGCCGAAGAACGAGCCCAGGGCGATGATCACCTGGAACATGGCGACGAACAGTGGCATGCCGCGTTCCACGTCCTTGGGCGCCACCACGAACATCCAGATGCTGGCGCAAGCCGGGAAGGCGCCGAAGGCGAAGCCCCACAGGGCGATCAGCATTGCCGCGCCGGTCAGGTTGGTGGCGAAGTAAGGGAACAGCGCGGTGCTGATGGCAATCATCAGCGCCACCAGCAGCAAGGTGTAGCGCACGCTCTGGTTGGCGGCAAAGCCTGCGAACAGGTTACCCAGCACCCCGGCTACCCCGTACAGCAGCAACAGCGAACCGATGGTCGGGCCATCGAAGCCGGCGCTTTGCTTGAAGAACGGCGCCACATAGGTATAGGCGGCAAAGTGCGCAAGGCCAATCAGCAGCACGGCAATCAGGCCGACCCGCGCCTGCGGGTTGATGAACAGTGCCGGCAGGTCGCTGATGCGAATCGCCTTGTCCGGGTTCAGCCGCGGCAGCAACAGCATTTGCGCCAGCAGCACCGGCACGCCCAGCAGGGCGGTCACCAAAAAGGTCATGCGCCAGCCCATCAGGCCGCTCAGCCAGGTGCCCACCGGCACGCCGAGCACGGTGGCCAGGGTTACGCCGACCATGATGATCGAAGTGGCCTGGGCCACACCCACGCCCTTGGGCGCCAGCCGGCCGCTCAAGGCGATGGCGGTGGCCCAGAAGCCACCGATGCTCACCCCCAGCAGCACGCGGCCGAACAGCAGCAGGCCGAAGTCGGTGGCGTAGGCCACCACGGCGTTGGCGGCGATCATGATCAGGGTCAGGCCGATCAGCAGGTAGCGCCGGTCCATGGCACCGATGCCCACCGACAGCAACGGTGCGGCGAGGGCGGCCATGATGCCGGGCAGGGTGACCATCAGCCCGGCGTGGCCGGCGCTGATGCCCAGGTCGCTGGCGACGTCGTTGAGTACGCCCACCGGGAGGAACTCGCTGGTCACCAGGGCGAAGGCGCCCACCGCGACCGAGAGGATCGCCAACCATTGCTGGAGGACGCTTTGCTGGTTGTGTTCGGGGACGCCCTGGGCGGGCTGGTTGGGGTTTGGCATGGAGTAGGTTCCAAAGGGGATGGCGCCTGGGGCAGGCGAAGGGTAGGGGGAAAATTGAAGGCGATTATAAAAGCGGGTCGGGCCGGCCCGATAAGCGAGCGGCTTGATAGTAATCATCAGTGGGATCGATGAAAGGCTGGTTGCAGAGCGGTTGCACGTTTGGAGCGCGGGAGCGGGGGCGTGGTGGGGGTTGTACCGGCCTCATCGCCGGCAAGCCGGCTCCTACAGAGGTAACGCAACCTTGTAGGAGCCGGCTTGCCGGCGATGAGGCCAGTACAGGCAGTACAAAACCTTTGCTATTCAGACCGCTTGCCGATGCTCCCGCGGCGAATGCACCAGGCGCCCCAGGCCAGGCCAAGGCTGGCGGCAACCACCGAGGCGCACAGCACGCCAAGTTTGGCTGCGCCCAGTGCCGCAGCGTCGGTGAAGGCCAGGTTGGCGATGAAGATCGACATGGTGAAGCCGATACCGGCCAGCAGCCCGATCAGCAGGATGCCGCGCCAGTTGACCCCGGCCGGCAGCGTGCACCAGCCCAGGCGCACCATCAGCCAGCTGACGGTGAATATGCCCAGGGGCTTGCCCATCACCAGTGCCAGCATGACCGCGAGCATGACCCACTGCGGCGCGCCGCTGCTCAGGTCGACCCCCGACAGGCTCACGCCGGCGTTGGCCAGGGCGAACAGCGGCATGATGCCAAAGGCTACCCACGGGTGCAGGGTGCCCTGCATGCGCACCACCGGCGGCAGCAGTTCACGCTGGGCCAGGCGCAGGCGCTTGAGCGGGTCGAGCAGTTCGCCGGCATCGCGATCAGCCTTGGCCCGGCCCAACAGTTCGTCGGTGAAGCGGCCGATCGCCTCCAGCGGGCGCTCGCGCATGGGCATGGCGGTTACCGGGGTCATCAAGCCCAGCACCACGCCGGCCAGCGTCGGGTGGGCGCCGGTCATCAACACCCCCAGCCAGGTGATGGCGCCTGGGATGATGTAGGCGTAGGCCGAGCCGATACCGATTTTCTGCAGACCGACCACCATCAGCAGGCCGATGGCGGCAACGCCGAAACCGCTGTAGTCCAGGCCGCCGGAATAGAAGAACGCGATGATCAGCACCGCGATGATGTCATCGATGATCGCCAGGGCCAGCAGGAACACCCGCACGTTGGACGGGATCGACTTGCCCAGCAGGGCCAGCACGCCGACCGCGAAGGCGATGTCGGTGGCGGTGGGCACGGCCCAGCCGCGCGCTTCTGGCGGTGCGTGGTTGAAAATCAGGTAGACCAGCGCCGGCACTGCCACGCCGCCGATGGCTGCGGCCATGGGCAAGGTGGCCTGGCGCAGGCTGGCGAGGGCGCCTTCATGGATTTCGCGGCGGATTTCCATGCCCACGACCAGGAAGAAGATGGTCATCAGGCCATCGTTGATCCAGAAGTGCAGGGATTGTGCGTACACCAGCGAACCCACACCCAGGGTGATCGGGGTGTGCCACAGGGCTTCGTAGTGTTCGGCGGCCGAGGAGTTGGCCCAGATCAGTGCGGCGATGGCCGCGACCAGCAGCACGACACCGCTGACCGCCTCGATGTGCACGAAGCGCTCGAGGCTGGCGAAGGCGCGCTGGGCCAGCTGTTGGGCGCGAGGCAAGTGTGGTTTTTGCATAGGCGCAAGTACTCCCGCTAGGCGGCCCGACCTGCGCTGATATTTAACCTGCTTCACTGCACCTTGCAGCTAGCACCCGGCGGCGATTGTACAGAAACTGCCGGTACAGTTGTACCCCGGGTGGCTGCGGCGGCCTTCGGCTGCAGGGCCAAACCTGCGCTGTACCTGTAGGAGCCGGCTTGCCGGCGATGAGGCCGGTTCAGGCAGTACAAGACAGTTGCTCCCACATAATCGTGCAGCGCCCGGGGCAAACTGCTAGCCAATGCAAGCAACCTCGTTGCGCTTGCGCACCAGGCTGGCGCACAGCACGCCGGCCTCGAACAACAGCCACATGGGCACCGCCAGCAGGGTCTGCGAGAAGATGTCCGGCGGGGTGAGCAGCATGCCGACCACAAAGCAGCCGATGACCACGTACGGGCGCACCTTCTTCAGGTATTGCACGTCGACCACGCCGATCCACACCAGCAGCACCACCGCCACCGGGATCTCGAAGGCGACGCCAAAGGCGAAGAACAGGGTCATGACGAAGTCGAGGTAGTTGGCGATGTCGGTCATCATCGCCACGCCCGCCGGGGTGGCGGCAGCGAAGAAGCTGAACATCAGCGGGAACACCAGAAAGTAGGCGAAGGCCATGCCGGCATAGAACAGCACGATGCTCGACACCAGCAGCGCGATGGCGATGCGCTTTTCCTGGCGGTACAGCCCCGGTGCGATGAAGCCCCAGATCTGCTGCAGGATGAACGGAATCGCCAAAAACACCGAGACGATCATGGTCAGCTTGAACGGCGTGAGAAATGGCGAGGCCACGTCGGTGGCGATCATCGTCGCGTTGGCCGGCAGGTGGTCGCGCAGCGGCGCCGATACCAGGGTGTAGATCTGCTGGGCGAAGCTGAACAGCCCGGCGAAGATCAGGAAGATGGCCGCCACGCAGCGCAGCAGGCGGGTGCGCAGTTCGGTCAGGTGCGAGACCAGCGGCTGCGGCTGGTCGGGTTGCCGGTTGTCGATCATGGGGCTCGCGGTGGTTGGGGTTGTTCAGGTTTGGGTTGCTCGGTGTGTAACGGGCGGTGCATGTCGTGGGCGCCGATTTCGCGCTCGACCTCGGTCTTGATCGCATTGAAGCTGCGTTTCAGCCGGCCGACCCACACCCCGGCAGTACGCGCGGCGCCGGGCAGGCGCTCGGGGCCGAGCACCAGCAAGGCCACCAGGCCGATAAGCAGCAGTTCGCTGAAGCTGATACCAAACATGCTTCAGTCTTTGTGTGGCGCGGCGTGGGCGGGTTGTGCCTGGCCATCGACGCTGTGGTTCGGTTGCGCCTGTACAGCAGGTGCGGGGGCTTGCTCTTCATCGCTCATGGCCTTGCGAAAGCCCTTGATCGATTCGCCCAGGTCGCCGCCGAGGTTCTTCAGCTTCTTGGTGCCGAAGACCAGGACCACGACACCCAACAGGACGATCCAGTGTTTCCAGTCAAAAATACCCATGGTGTTCTCTACAGGTGTGCCGCTCGGGCAGGGGGGAGGAGGCTGGCGCACAAGGCGCCAGCCTGCCGGGTCAGGCTTCCAGGCCGGCGCGGGCCTGGCCGGTGCGCAGGGTGAAGTTCACCCCCAGCGAAAGCGCAGGTTGCGGCGGGTTCCAGTTAGGCTTGGGCGCAGCCAGCAGGAACTCGGTCAGCGGCTCCATCTTGCCGGCCAGCATGTTCGCCAGCAGGGTGCCGGTGGCGGTACCGCGCACGGTGCCCAGGCCGTTGCAGGCCAGGGCGCCATACACGTTCTCGCGCAACTCGCCGAAGAAGCCGGCGCCGTTGCGGGTCATGCCCAGGCCGCCACCCCAGGTGTGCTCGAACGGCACTTCGGTGAGGGTCGGGAAGCGGCGTTCGAACGACAGGCGGTGGCTGGCGCGGACCTTCTCGGTGTAGCCATCCTTGGAGCGGCCGTCCGGGTTGAAGCTGAAGCTGTTGCGCACCAGGATGCGGTTGTCGTGGGTGCGGCGCAGGGTGCTGCCGAACGGGTCGGCCGGGATCACGCCCCAGAACTCCTGGCCACCGATGCTGGCCTGCTCGGCCGGGGTCAGCTGGCGGGTCAGGCTGCCGTAGGTGAAGATCGGCAGCATGCGGTTTTCGAGGAAGCCGAAGTGCTGGCCGAAGTGGTTGTTGCCAAGGATCAGCTTGCCGGCGGTGATGCGCCCGGTGGGGTGGTGCAGGACGATTTTCTGGCCGTAGTCGACGGCGGTGATCACCGTGTCTTCGTACAGGGTGACGTTCTCGGGCAGGCTGTCGGCCAGGCCTTTCACCAGTGCCGAAGGTTGCACCAGCATGGTGCCGGGGGTGTACAGCGCCTTGCGGTAGAACGAGGTGCCGATGTGGTCTTTCAGCTCGTTGCCTTCGATCAGCTCGACCTTCTCGCCCAGGGCCTCGAGGCCGCCACGGTAGGCGTTGAGCACGGCAATGCCTTTATCTTCGATGGCCGCCTGGTACTTGCCGGAGTGGCGCAGGTGGGCGTCGACGATCTTGTGCTCCTCGACCAGGTCGCGAAGGATGCCCTGGCCGCGCTGGTTCAGGTGCAAAACGTTCTTGGCGTTGGTCTTGTCGCCGATGTAGTCGGGGGCGCCGATGTCGTGGGGGACGTCGATCAAGAAGCCTGCGTTACGCCCGGAGGTGCCGAAGCCGACCTGCTGCGCCTCGACCAGGATCACCCGGTCCTGGGGGAAGTTCAGGGCCAGCTGGCGAGCGGCGGCAAGGCCGGTGAAGCCGCCACCGATCACCACCCACGGCGCCTGGTCGTCACCTACCAGTGGTGCCTTGGGCTGGCGCACGCGGCTGGTGTGGAACCAGCCCGGAGACGAGTCGTCGCGGGGCAGCGAAGTGACGCGGTGAAGGGTGGACGGGTCGGCAGGGATGCCGTCATTGAGCAGGCTGGCTGCTCCGCCTGCTGCAACCACACCTGCGCCGACGCCGGCCCCGATAAGTACTTTCCTGCGCGTAACTGCCATTTACATCCATCTCGATCTAAGGGGTTTGCGGTGCTCGCTGCCACGCGAGTTCCTGCTTGGCATTGATTTCTATCAATAGAATACAATGTGTATACAGATTGTATGATCGAGAGTGGGGTGCGTCAATCTGCCTCTACTGCAATCCCTGTTGGAGATCACCCAGCCCTTTGGGCTGCGCTGTCGCGCAGAGAGCCGGTCTCGCAGAGATCGTGTTAAATCAATGACTTATAGCTTGTTCTTTGAGAGCCGGCTTGCCGGCGATAGGGCCGGGCCTGCAAAGTGCATTGCCTGGCACCGGCCATGCCGGTGTTCGCGGGCAAGCCTGCTCCTACAGGGAGGGGGGACTATTTCAGCCCTGTGCTGCGGCTAGCGTGGCGCCGCGGGTGTTGACGTACAGCGCATACACCGAGCGCGAGCTGGCCATGAACAGGCGGTTGCCCTTGGCGCCGCCGAAGCACAGGTTGGCGCAGCGCTCCGGCAGGTGGATATGGCCGATGGCCTGGCCTTGCGGGTTGAATACCCGTACGCCGTCCAGTTGCTCAGGGTTGGCTTCCTTCACCCCCGGGCTGCCCCAGCCGCACCACAGGTTGCCGTCTTCATCGCATTTCATGCCGTCCAGGGCGCCGTAGCCGGTGCCTTCGACATGCTTGCGCCGTTCGCCCAGGCTGCCATCGGCATTCACCGTGTAGGCCCAGACGATACGGTTGGGCTTGGCGCGCGCTTCGATCACGTACAGGGTCTTTTCGTCGGGGGCGAAGCACAGGCCGTTGGGGCCGGCGAAGTCCTTGATCACCTGGGTGACTTTCAAGGTCTTGCCGTCGATGCGGTACACCGCATCGGGCAGTTCGGGCTTGAGCTTGTGGCCTTCGTAGTCGTTGCCCGTCTGGAAGGGCGGGTCGGTGAACCACACCGAACCATCGCTCTTGACCACCACATCGTTGGGGGAGTTGAAGCGCTTGCCGTCGAAGTTGTCGGCCAGCACGGTGATGCTGCCGTCGTGTTCGGTGCGGGTGACGCGGCGGCCCTCGCTGCTGGTGGTCGAGCCTTCGCAGACGATCAGCCGGCCCAGCAGGTCGCGGGCCAGGCCGTTGGAGTAGTTGGAGTTGTGGCGGTACACGCCCAGGCTGTCGCTGATCTCGTCCCAGCGCATGATGCGGTTGTTGGGCACGTCGCTGAACAGCAGGTAGCGGCCGTCACCGACCCACAGCGGACCTTCTGCCCAGTACAGGCCGGTGGCCAGGCGTTCGACGCCGGCGTTGAAGATGCGGTAGCGGGTGAAGCTGTCGTCGAGCACCTCGATCATCGGGTCGGGGTAGCGCTGGCTGATCGGCTCGCCGGCCGTTGCCAGGCGCGGCAGGGCTGTGGCGCCGGCTGCGGCGGCGGCAAGGGTGAGGGATTGCTTGAGGAAGTGGCGGCGGGCTGAAGCAGGGGAGTGCGGGTGCATTGAGGATCCTTGTTTTTGTTATGGGTTGCGGCCCCGGGCCTGGGAGGCCGGGGGTGGTTGCGCAACCAATATTCAGGATTCCGGGGTTCTGGTCAAATGATGTCGTACAACACGGGTGGTCGCGTCATGGCTGCCAGGTGTTCGCCGAAAGGGTTGCAGCGCCTATGAGATCGAGCGCCGCCCGCGCGGCGCATCGCGGGACAAGCCCGCTCCCACATCTGTTTCGGGCCAGTCTGTTCTGTGCCATTACCTGGTCCGCCTTGTTGGCTCGACGCGGTTTCAGCGTGGGCGTTGCTGCCGCTCCACATGACTCAAGGCATGCACCAAGGCAGGCGCCGGTACTTGCACAGGCATAACTGGCCCGAAACAGATGTGGGAGCGGGCTTGTCCCGCGATGCGCCGCGCGGGCGGCGCTCGGTCTGATAGGCGCCAGAAGGCTTTCGGCGAACGCCTGGCAGCCACAACCGCGGACTCTTACCCCCGCTTGCCGAACTCGGCCACCTGCGCCGTCCACCCCAACACCCGCTCACTCAACGACAACCCCAACCCCGGCCGGGTCGGTACCAGCATGCGCCCGTCGCGGGTTTCGAGGCGTTCGTTGAACAGCGGCTCCAGCCATTCAAAATGCTCGACCCAGGGCTCGGTCGGGTAGGTGGCCGCCAGGTGCACGTGCAGCTCCATGGCAAAGTGCGGGGCAATCATCACCCCGGCCTGCTCGGCCATGGCCGCTACTTTCAAATACGGCGTAATGCCGCCGACCCGCGGCGCGTCCGGCATCAGGTAGTCGGCGCCGCGCAGTTTGATGAACTCGGCGTGCTCGGCCACGCTGGTGAGCATCTCGCCAGTGGCGATGGGGGTGTCGAACTGCTGGGCCAAGGCGGCATGGCCTTCGGCGTCGTAGCAGTCCAGCGGTTCTTCGATCCACACCAGGTTGAACTCCTCGAAGCGCCGGCACATGCGCTGGGCAGTGGGGCGATCCCACTGCTGGTTGGCATCGACCATCAACGGGAAGCTCTCGCCCAGGTGCTCGCGCACGGTGCTCACGCGGTGCAGGTCCACCGCGCAATCCGGCTGGCCGACCTTCAGCTTGATCCCGCCAATGCCTTTTTCGCGGGACAGGTCGGTGTTTTTCAGCAACTGCTCCAGCGGCGTGTGCAGGAAGCCGCCAGAGGTGTTGTAGCAACGCACCGAGTCGCGCTGGGCACCGAGCAACCGGGCCAGCGACAGGTTGGCGCGCTTGGCCTTGAGGTCCCACAGGGCCACGTCGAAGGCGCCGATGGCCTGGGTCGACAGGCCGCTGCGGCCCACCGAGGCGCCGGCCCAGCACAGCTTGGTCCACAGCTTGGCGATGTCGCTGGGGTTCTCGCCGAGCAGCGCCGGGGCAATCTCCTGGGCATGGGCGAACTGCCCCGGGCCGCCGGCGCGCTTGGAGTAGCTGAAGCCCAGGCCCCGGTGGCCGTCCGCAGTCTCGATCTCGGCGAACAGAATGGCAATTTCGGTCATCGGCTTCTGCCGCCCGGTGAGCACCTTGGCGTCACTAATCGGGTTGGCCAGCGGCAAAAATACCGAGGACACCTTCACATAAGTGATGCGGTCGCCGTCGGCGCTAGGGCGTTGTTGTTCTTGTGCGAGCATGGGGCTCTCCTTGTAGACCTGTGTGGGTGAAAATCAGCGAGCCGGGTGCGAGACCGCGGCGGGGGAGGTGTTGGCGGCTTGCGGGCCGTCGATGTCCAGGCGCTTGAGCGGCCCAACGATGACCAGGTAGGCGAAGGCGCCGAGCAGGCCCATGGCGGCGACGTAGACCAGCGCGGCATCGAAGGATGCGCCCTTGACCAGCAGGCCGATGGCAATCGGGGTGACGATGCTGGCGATGTTGCCGCAGAAGTTGAACATCGCCCCGCTGGTGCCCATGGCGTGCTTGGGCGACACGTCGCCGACGATGCACCAGCCGAGGTTGCCGACGCCCTTGGCGAAGAAGGCGATGGACATCACCAGGATCACCAGGGCGATCGACTGGGTGTAGTTGGCCACCACGATGCTGCTGGACAGCAGCAGGCCGCAGATGATCGGGGTCTTGCGCGCGGCGGTGAGGCTGAAGCCCTTCTTGAGCATCCAGTCCGACCACACGCCGCCGATCATCCCGCCCAGGCAGCCGGCCACCGGTGGAATGGCGGCCACCAGGCCGACCTTGAGCAGGGTCATGCCCTTGGCCTCGATCAGGTAGGTGGGGAACCAGGTGAGGAAGAACCAGGTGATCGAGGTCAGGCAGAACTGCCCCAGGTAGATGCCGGCCATCATGCGGTTGGCCGAGATGGCGCGCAGCCGCGCCCAGCTGAACGGGGTCTTGATGTCGCCCATGTCGGGCAGGCCGCCGCCGGCCTCGATGTAGTCGAGTTCGGCCTGGTTGACCCGTTTGTCACGGCGCGGCTCATGCACGAAGCAAAACCACAACAGGCCGATCAAGATGCCGGCGCCGCCGGTCCAGAAAAACACGTGCTGCCAGCCGAAGCTGTTGAGCAGCAGCACCATCAGCGGGGTGAAGGCGGCCAGGGCGAAGTACTGGGCCGACTGGAAGATCGCCGTGGCCAGGCCGCGCTCGTGGCGCGGAAACCACATCACGGTCAGGCGGTTGTTGGCCGGAAAGGCGGGCGATTCGGCCACGCCCATCATGAAGCGCAGCACGAACAGCGCCAGAAAGGCCGAGCTGAACAGGTCGACGAAGCCCTGCAGGAAGGTGAACGCCGACCAGATGATCAGGCTCATGCCCAGCACCAGGCGCGAGCCGAAGCGGTCGAGGATCACCCCGCCTGGTAGTTGCATGCTGGTGTAGGCCCAGCCGAAGGCGGAAAAGGCGATACCCATGGTTACCGCGTCGAAGCCAAGGTCGGCGCGCATGGCGGGGGCGGCGATCGACAGGGTGGCGCGGTCGACGTAGTTGAACACGGTGACGATGAAGATCATCGCCAGGATGAGGTAGCGGACGTTGGTTCGGGCCGCCTCCGAGGTGGGTGTGATCACTGTTGTTTTCCTTGTTGTGATGGATGCCGCTGGGTTTGACCGATCATATGATTGCGCAATCATTTCCAGGTCAAAAAAACAGCCATCAGCAAAAGGCAGCAGGTGGCTGTGGATTTGATCTTACAATGATTGCGCAATCATTCAAGGGCGCATTCGTCGGCTGAGTGAAAAATTCAGGTGCTCTGGCGGTCGATCAGGGTGAAGCCGGTGTCGATACGCACCGGCTGTGCGCCGCCGGCCGGGTAGCTGAAGCGCTCAAGCAGGGCCTGGGCGATCTGTTCGCCGATGCGTGTACCGTCCACCCGCACGGTAGACAGCGGCGGGTGCACCTGGGCGGCGCTGCTGAGGTCGCCAAAGCCCATCACTGCCAGGTCCTGCGGCACCTTGAGGCCGCGGCTGGCGGCTTCGGCGAGCACACCCTGGGCGATGGTGTCGGAGCTGCACACCACCACTTCGGGGCGCTGGCCCTGGTCGAGCAGGTGCTTGAGGCCGCTGCGGCCGACTTCGAGGGTGGCCGGTGGGGTGAGGATGTGTGTGGGGATGTCGTGGTGGCCGTGGCGGGCCAGTTCTGCCACCAGGCTGTTGCAGCGGCGCAGGCCGCGCGGGTCGCCGATGCTGACCACGGCAAAACGCTGGTAACCCTTGCCCAGCAGGTGCCGGGCGATGGCTTCGCCGACGGCTTCATGGGAGAAGCCCACCAGCATGTCCAGCGGGTCTTCGCTGAGGTCCCAGGACTCGACCACCGGTATGCCCGACTGCGCCAGGCGCTGGCGGCTGGCTTCGGTGTGCAGGGTGCCGGTCAGCACGATGCCGTCGGGGCGCCGGCCGAGCAGGGCTTCGATCAGTTTTTCTTCCTGTTCGGCGGAGTAGCCGGTCAGGCCCAGCAGGGTCTGGTAGCCGGCGTGGGTGAGACGGTCCATCAGTGCCTGCACGGTGTCGGCGAAGATCGAGTTGGCGATGGTCGGCAGCAGGATGGCCACCAGCCGGCTCTTGTTGCTGGCAAGGCTGCCGGCCAGCATGTTCGACACATAGCCGACCTCGCGCACCGCAGCCAGCACCTTCTCGCGCGCCGCCTTGCTGACCACCTCGGGGCGGTGCAGGGCGCGGGACACGGTGATCGGCGAAACGCCGGCAACCTTGGCCACGTCGATCAGGGTCGGGGAGGACGGCTTTGCCGTGGGGGTGCTGGGTTTGTTGGCCATGCCGGTTCCGCGTCAGATGCTATGGCAACGTGCTGCTGCCTGAGGGCGTGAATCTACCAAAGCGTTGCGCCTGGCGCACCTGGCTTGGTCCGTGTTCGCGGTGCTCCGCCCGCAACCACAAGGGCCGCATCAGGCCGGCTCCTACAGGTACAGCGCAGGCCTGAACCCAGGCGCCAAACCACCCTACAACGGCGTCAGGGTATTCATCACCGTATGCAACGCCACCCGCGTGTCGTCCAGTTGCACCAGCGAGGCATGCCGCGCGGCGAGGGCGTCGCGGTTCTGGATGGCGGTGAGGATCGCCTTGTGCCGCGGCAGGCTCAGGCACTGGATGTCCGGGTCGGGGCGGCGGTTGGTGATGTTGATCGACTCACGCAGCGGCAACGACAGCATGTTGCACATGTAGGCCAGCAGGTCGTTGTGGGTGGCTTCGGCGATGGCCCGGTGGAAGTCCAGGTCGGCCTGCAGCAGGTCTTCGTGGTTGGTTGCGGTTTCCATGCCCAGGTAGGCTTTTTCGATGGCGGCGATGTCGTCGTCGGTGGCGGTGACCGCGGTCATGGCCGCGATCTCCGGCTCGAGGATGCGCCGCACCCCGGACAAGGTATCGAAGAACTTGCTGTGCGGGGTGGATTGCATCAACCAGGCCAGCACGTCCGGGTCGAGCAGGTGCCATTTCGACCGCGAGCGTACCACCGCGCCCACCCGCGGCTTGGAATACACCAGCCCCTTGGCGCTGAGCACCCGGGTCGCCTCGCGCAACACCGAGCGGCTGACCTGGTATTGCTCGCACAGCGTGGACTCCATGGGCAGCCGCTCTTCCGGCTTGAAACGGCCGGAAACGATGGCCATGCCCAGATCCTGGACGATCTGGGAATGCATGCTCTTGCGCGGCTTGGGCGGCTGTTTATCCATACAAAGGGGGCGGCTCTGGTTGAATGGGCGGCGCTATATTACCCCAATCAATGGGAATGACGGGGGACTTCGGCCCCGCGACAGCCCACCAGGAAGTCGAAGTCGCAGCCTTGGTCGGCCTGCATCACATGGTCGATGTAGAGCTGGCGGTAGCCGCCCACCAACAGTGCCTTGGGGGCTTGCAGGTCGGCCATGCGCGCGGCCAGCTCGGCCTCGGGAATGTCCAGGTGCAGGCGCCCGTTGGCGCAGTCGAGCTCGATCCAGTCGCCTTCCTGCACCGCAGCCAGCGGCCCGCCGGCTGCGGCCTCGGGCGCCACGTGCAGGACCACGGTGCCATACGCCGTGCCGCTCATGCGCGCATCGGAAATACGCACCATGTCGGTTACGCCCTGGGCCAGCAGCTTGGCCGGCAGGCCCATGTTGCCCACCTCGGCCATGCCCGGGTAACCCTTGGGCCCGCAGTTCTTCATCACCAGGATCGAGCTGGCATCGACTTCAAGCGCAGGGTCGTTGATGCGCGCCTTGTACATGTCGAAGTTCTCGAACACCACGGCGCGGCCACGGTGCTGCATCAGCTGCGCGGTGGCGGCGGAGGGCTTGAGCACCGCGCCCGATGGCGCCAGGTTGCCGCGCAGCACGCAGATACCGCCGTCGGCACGGATCGGGTTGTCGAGGCTGCGGATCACCTGGTCCTCGCCGTAGATCGGCGCCTCGCGGGTGTTCTCGCCGAGGGACTTGCCATTGACCGTCAGGGCGTCGGGGTGGGGGATCAGGCCGGCTTCACCCAGGCGGCGCAACACTGCCGGCAGGCCGCCGGCGTAGTAGAACTCTTCCATCAGGAAACGCCCGGACGGCTGCAGGTCGACGATGGTCGGCATGCCGCGGCCGATGCGGGTCCAGTCGTCCAGGTCGAGCTCGACGCCGATGCGCCCGGCGATGGCCTTGAGGTGGATCACCGCGTTGGTCGAGCCGCCGATGGCCGCGTTGACGCGGATGGCGTTTTCGAAGGCCTGCTTGGTGAGGATCTTCGACAGCTTCAGGTCTTCGCGCACCATTTCCACCGCGCGCATGCCCGACATGTGCGCCAGCACATAGCGCCGTGCATCCACCGCGGGGATGGCCGCGTTGTGGGGCAGGGAAGTGCCCAGTGCCTCGGCCATGCAGGCCATGGTCGAGGCCGTGCCCATGGTGTTGCAGGTGCCGGCCGAGCGGGACATGCCGCCCTCGGCAGCGAGGAAGTCGTCAATGCTGATGGTGCCCGCCTTGACCTGCTCGCTGAGCTGCCAAACCACGGTGCCCGAGCCGATGTCCTTGCCCTTGTGCTTGCCGTTGAGCATCGGCCCGCCGGTGACCACGATCGCCGGCACGTCACAGCTGGCCGCGCCCATCAGCAGGGCCGGGGTGGTCTTGTCGCAGCCGGTCAGCAGCACCACGCCGTCGATGGGATTGCCGCGGATCGCTTCTTCCACATCCATGCTCGCAAGGTTACGGGTGAGCATGGCGGTGGGGCGCAGGTTGGACTCGCCGTTGGAGAACACCGGGAACTCCACCGGGAAGCCACCGGCCTCGATCACCCCGCGTTTGACGTGCTCGGCTATCTGGCGAAAGTGCGCGTTGCACGGGGTGAGTTCCGACCATGTGTTGCAGATGCCGATGATCGGCTTGCCCTGGAACTGGTGGTCGGCGATGCCCTGGTTCTTCATCCAGCTGCGGTACATGAAACCGTTCTTGTCGGCGGTGCCGAACCATTGGGCCGAGCGCAGGGTGGGCTTCTTATCAGACATGATCGATTCTCTTATTGTAAGACTATAGTGTGCGTCCTGAGGGCTAACATAGGTCAAAAATTGGGCGTTTGGAAGTGTTGTGGTGTAAATAGTACTACTATATAGTCAATTGCAGCGATGGGATGACCCTGACGGATTTCCGTGAGAGGCGCCCCCAAGGTTCGATAACAAAAACAATCGGAGACCTGCCCCATGAGCCACGAACAGCGGCTTGTTCGCCGCATCACGCTGAAACTGATCCCGTTCCTGATCCTGCTGTACCTGATCGCCTACGTGGACCGGTCTGCCGTGGGCTTTGCCAAGTTGCACATGGGCGCCGACGTCGGCATTGGCGATGCGGCCTACGGGCTGGGTGCCGGGCTGTTCTTCATTGGTTACTTCCTGTTCGAGATCCCCAGCAACCTGATGCTCGAGCGCTTCGGCGCGCGGCGCTGGTTCGCGCGCATCATGCTCACCTGGGGCGCCATCACCATCGGCATGGCCTTGGTGCAGGGGCCCTACAGCTTCTATGTGATGCGCTTTCTGCTCGGCGCCGCCGAGGCCGGGTTCTTCCCCGGCGTTCTCTACTACATCACCCAGTGGTTCCCGGTTCGCCACCGCGGCAAGATCCTCGGCCTGTTCATCCTTTCCCAACCGATCGCCATGCTGGTCACCGGCCCCGTGTCCGGCGGCCTGCTTGGCATGGAAGGCATCCTCGGGCTGCATGGCTGGCAGTGGCTGTTCATCGTCATCGGTACCCCGGCGCTTGTGCTGACCTGGCCGGTGCTGAGCTGGCTGCCGGATGGCCCGGCGCAGGTGAAGTGGATGAACCAGGCCGAGAAGGACTGGCTCGCCGGCGAGTTGCAAAAGGACCTGCAAGCCTACGGCCAGACCCGCCACGGCAACCCGCTGCACGCCCTCAAGGACAAGCGCGTGCTGCTGCTGGCGCTGTTCTACCTGCCCGTGACCTTAAGCATCTATGGCCTGGGCCTGTGGCTGCCGACCCTGATCAAGCAGTTCGGCGGCAGCGACCTGGTGACCGGGTTCGTCTCATCGGTGCCGTACCTGTTCGGGATCATCGGCCTGCTGATCATCCCGCGCAGCTCCGACCGCCTGAACGACCGCTACGGCCACCTGGCCGTGCTCTACGTGCTGGGGGCCATCGGCCTGTTCCTCAGCGCCTGGCTGACCCTGCCGGTGTGGCAGCTGGCGGCCCTGTGCCTGGTGGCGTTCGCGCTGTTTTCGTGCACCGCGGTGTTCTGGACCTTGCCCGGGCGCTTCTTCGCCGGCGCCAGCGCCGCCGCCGGCATTGCCCTGATCAACTCGGTGGGCAACCTGGGCGGCTACATCGGCCCGTTCGTGATCGGCGCGCTCAAGGGCTACACCGGCAACCTGGAGTCGGGGTTGTACTTCCTGGCCGGGGTGATGGTGTTCGGCCTGGTGCTGACCGGCGTGGTGTACCGCCAGCTGGAGCGCAAGCACGTGCTGCCGGTTGAACAGTTCGCCGCCAGCGCCCGGGGGGCGACCCGCATCTGACCCTTTGATCGGCGACCGCGCGATCAAGCTTATCTACAGGAGAAACCCATGCGTCTGGTGCAATTCGAATTGAGTAACGGCGAGCGCCGCGTCGGTGTGGTCGAGGGCGGCCAGGTCCGCGAGGTGCAGGCGGCACGCACCACGCGCGACCTGGCGCTGGCGGCGATCGAGGCGGGCGTCAGCCTGCAGCAGCAGGTACAGGCCCTGGGCCTGGGCGCCAGCCATGACTATGCCGAGCTGCTGGCGGCACTGCGCATCCTGGCGCCGCTGGACCACCCGGACCCGGCCCACCTGCTGGTCAGCGGCACCGGCCTGACCCACCTGGGCAGCGCCTCGGCGCGGGACAAGATGCACCAGCAGGCGGGCGACGAAGCGGCCATGACCGACACCATGCGCATCTTCAAGTGGGGCGTGGAGGGCGGCAAGCCTGGCGCTGGCCAGGCGGGCGTGCAGCCGGAGTGGTTCTACAAGGGTGACGGCAGCTGCGTCGTGCGCCCCGGCCAGCCATTCCCTGTGCCGCCGTTCGCCGAAGACGCCGGCGAAGAGCCCGAACTTGCCGGCCTTTATGTGATCAGCCCCGAGGGCAAGCCTTATCGCCTGGGTTATGCGCTGGGCAACGAGTTTTCCGACCATGTAACCGAGCGCAAGAACTACCTGTACCTGGCGCATTCCAAGCTGCGCAGCTGCAGCTACGGCCCCGAGCTGCGGGTGGGCGAGTTGCCGCAGCACCTGGCCGGCACCAGCCGTATCCTGCGTGATGGCCAGGTGCTGTGGCAAAACGAGTTTCTCAGCGGCGAGGCCAACATGTGCCATAGCCTG
The DNA here is from genome assembly GCF_019139895.1 of Pseudomonas fakonensis. Taxonomy (GTDB): domain Bacteria; phylum Pseudomonadota; class Gammaproteobacteria; order Pseudomonadales; family Pseudomonadaceae; genus Aquipseudomonas; species Aquipseudomonas fakonensis. The sequence continues at coordinate 2,575,532 of NZ_CP077076.1, forward strand.
GCGAACCTTGAATACCACCATTTCAAGTACCGCCAGTTCCTGCGCCCGGGGGATGTGCACGTGCACTTCTTCGGTACCGCGACGCTGTCCTTCGCCGACGGCATTCGCACCCGCCCGGGGGATGTGTTCGAGATCAGCCAGCCGGCATTCGGCGCCCCGCTGGTCAACGGTATTACAGTCGCCGAGGCGGCCTTTGCTCCAGGCGCTGTGGGCACACTTTAAGGAGCGGCTGATGTGTTACCAGAACCACCCCGACAGCCTGCTGCCCGAGCCGTTGCGCATTCTGCGGCGGGTGGATAGCGCGCAGTCGGTCGATCCGCTGTAACGTACGCCTGCGAACCTATCTACCCAGCAAGGAGGCTTCATGACGTGCATCGCTGTTACCCCGCACCGCGCGCAGTTGGGCGAGGGCCCGTTCTGGGACGCGCCCACCCAGGCGCTGTATTGGGTCGATATCGCCGCCAGGCAGGCGCTGCGCCTGCAGGGCTCGCAGGTGCAGGTGTGGCAGTTGCCCGAGCACGTCTCGGCGTTCATCCCCTGTGCCAGCGGCGATGCGCTGGTGACCCTGAGCAGCGGTGTGCATCGCCTGGACCTGGCTACGCAAGCCCTGACCCTGCTGTGCGTGGCCGACCCGCACGCCGGCAACCGCGCCAACGAGGCGCGCTGCGATGCCCAGGGCCGGCTGTGGCTGGGCACCATGCAGAACAACCTTGGCGAGCAGGGTGAAGACCTGCCGGTCACCCGGCGCTGCGGCGGGCTGTACCGCATCGATGCCGATGGCCAGGTCACGCCGCTGTTGCAGGGCCTGGGCATCCCCAACACCCTGCTGTGGAGCGAGCAGGGGCGCCAGGTGCATTTTGCCGACAGCCTGGACGGCACGCTGTACCGCCACGCCATCCAGCCCGACGGCCAGCTCGACCCTGCGCAAGCCTGGTTCGGGCCCCATGAACGGGGCGTGCCGGACGGCTCGGCCATGGACAGCGAAGGGTATATCTGGAATGCCCGCTGGGATGGCAGCTGCCTGCTGCGGCTGGCCCCGGACGGCAGCCTCGACCGCATCATCGAACTGCCCGTCAGCCGCCCCACCAGTTGCGTATTCGGCGGCCCGAACCTCACCACCTTGTACATCACCAGTGCCGCCAGCCCGCTTAACCACCCCCTGGACGGCGCGCTGCTGGCCATCGAGGTGCAGGTGCCCGGCACACCCTGTCACCGCTTCGCAGGCTAACCCGCAATCACTCAAAAACAACAACAAGGAGTCACCCGTATGGATCGTCGTCGTTGTATTCGTACCCTGTGCGCCGCCGTGGCGGTCTCGGCCATGGGCCTGGGCGGCCTGGCGCTGGCCGCAGAGCCTGTGAAAATCGGTTTTCTGGTCAAGCAGGCCGAAGAGCCGTGGTTCCAGACCGAGTGGGCCTTCGCCGAAAAAGCCGGCAAGGAGCACGGTTTCGAGGTGATCAAGATCGCCGTGCCCGATGGCGAGAAAACCCTGGCGGCCATCGACAGCCTGGCCGCCAACGGTGCCAAGGGTTTTGTCATCTGCCCGCCGGATGTCTCCCTTGGCCCGGCCATCGTCGCCAAGGCCAGGATCAACGACCTCAAGGTGATTGCCGTGGATGATCGCTTTGTCGACGCCAAGGGCAAGTTCATGGAAGACGTGCCGTACCTGGGCATGGCCGCGTTCGAAGTGGGCCAGAAGCAGGGCGCCGCCATGGCCGAGGAGGCGAAGAAGCGCGGCTGGGACTGGAAGGACACTTATGCGGTGATCACCACCTTCAACGAACTGGACACCGGCAAGCAGCGCACCGACGGCTCGATCAAGTCGCTGGAAGCTGCCGGCATGCCCAAGGACCACATCCTCACCGCCCCGCTCAAGACCCTGGACGTGCCGGGCAGCATGGACGCCACCAACTCGGCGCTGGTCAAGCTGCCGGGGGCGGCGAAAAACCTGATCATCGGCGGCATGAACGACAACACCGTGCTCGGCGGCGTGCGCGCCACCGAAAGCGCAGGCTTTGCCGCCGCCAACGTGATCGGTATCGGCATCAACGGCACCGACGCCATCGGCGAGCTGAAAAAGGCCGAAAGCGGCTTCTTCGGCTCGATGCTGCCCAGCCCGCACCTGGAGGGCTACAACACCGCCCTGATGATGTACAAGTGGGTCACCGAAGGCACCGAACCGCCGAAGTACACCGGCATGGAGGACGTGACCCTGATCACCCGCGCCAACTTCAAGCAGGAGCTGGAAAAGATCGGCCTGTGGAAATAAGGCGGTTTGCTTCCTGCCACGGCACCGGCAACGGTGCCGCCTGACCGGTACGATGAGGTGGTCATGCACGCACAACCCAAGCAACAACACAACGCCGGTGCCAGCCTGCGTTTTGACGGCATCTGCAAAAGCTTCCCCGGCGTCAAGGCACTGGACGGCATCAGCTTCAGTGCCCACCCCGGGCAAGTGCACGCCCTGATGGGCGAGAACGGCGCGGGCAAGTCGACTTTGCTGAAGATCCTCGGCGGGGCCTACATCCCCACCCGCGGCGCGCTGCACATCGGTGAGCGGGCGATGGCCTTCAAGAGCGCCTCCGACAGCCTCGCCAGCGGCGTGGCGGTGATTCACCAGGAGCTGCACCTGGTGCCGGAAATGACCGTCGCCGAAAACCTCTTCCTCGGCCATTTGCCGGCGCGCTTCGGCGTGGTCAACCGCAGCCTGCTGCGCAAGCAGGCGCAGGAGTGCCTCAAGGGCCTGGCCGACGAGATCGACCCAGAGCAGAAGCTCGGCCGCCTGTCGCTGGGCCAGCGGCAACTGGTGGAAATCGCCAAGGCGCTGTCCCATGGCGCCCATGTGATCGCCTTCGATGAACCCACCAGCAGCCTGTCGGCCCGGGAGATCGACCGCCTGATGGCGATCATCGCGCGGCTGCGCGACGAGGGCAAAGTGGTGCTGTATGTGTCCCACCGCATGGAAGAGGTGTTCCGCATCTGCAATGCCGTGACGGTGTTCAAGGACGGCCGCCATGTGCGCACCTTCGACGACATGAGCGCCCTGAGCCACGACGCGCTGGTGACCTGCATGGTCGGCCGCGATATCCAGGACATCTACGACTACCGCCCGCGCCCCCACGGCGAGGTGGCGCTGAAGGCCGAAGGCCTGCTGGGCCCCGGCCTGCGCCAGCCGGTCAGCCTGCAGGTGCACAAGGGGGAAGTGCTCGGCCTGTTCGGGCTGGTGGGGGCCGGGCGCACCGAGCTGTTGCGCCTGCTCAGTGGCCTGGAACGGGCCAGCGCCGGGCAGTTGGAGCTGTGCGGCCAACCACTGAAGCTGCGTTCGCCCCGTGATGCCATCGCCGCCGGCGTGCTGCTGTGCCCGGAAGACCGCAAGAAGGAAGGCATCATCCCGCTGGGCAGCGTGGCGGAGAACATCAACATCAGCGCCCGCGCCAGCCACTCACGGTTCGGCTGGCTGTTGCAGGAGGGCTGGGAAGCTGCCAACGCCGAGCGCCAGATCAAGGCCATGCGGGTCAAGACCCCGCACGCTGCGCAGAAGATCAAGTTCCTTTCTGGCGGCAACCAGCAGAAGGCCATTCTCGGCCGCTGGCTGTCGATGCCGATGAAAGTGCTGCTGCTGGACGAGCCGACCCGCGGCATCGACGTCGGCGCCAAGGCCGAGATCTACCAGATCATCCACAACCTGGCGGCCCAGGGCATCGCGGTGATCGTGGTGTCCAGCGACCTGATGGAAGTGATGGGCATTTCCGACCGCATCCTGGTGCTGTGCGAAGGCGCCATGAGCGGCGGGCACAGCCGCGAACAGGCTACCGAATCCAACCTGCTGCAGCTGGCCTTGCCGCGCGGCCTGGCGAACTGAGAGAAGACCATGAGCACTCAAAACGACGCACTACCGACGGCATCCAAACCCTTGGACCTGCGCGGGCTGCTGGACAACTGGGCGATGCCGCTGGTGGCGGTAGGCATCTTCGTGCTGTGCGCCCTGATGATCGACAACTTCCTGTCCCCGCTGAACATGCGCGGCCTGGGCCTGGCGATCTCCACCGTGGGCATTGCCGCATGCACCATGCTGTTCTGCCTGGCCTCCGGGCACTTCGACCTGTCGGTGGGCTCGGTGATCGCCTGCGCCGGGGTGGTGGCAGCGATCGTGATGCGCGACACCGAAAGCGTGATGCTGGGCATCGGCGCGGCGCTGCTGATGGGGCTGGTGGTCGGGCTGATCAACGGCATCGTCATCGCCAGGCTGCGGGTCAATGCGCTGATCACCACCCTGGCGACCATGCAGATCGTGCGGGGGCTGGCTTATATCTTTGCCGACGGCAAGGCGGTGGGGGTGTCCCAGGATCAGTTCTTCACCCTGGGCAACGGCCAGCTGTTCGGCGTGCCGGTGCCGATCCTGATCACCATCGTCTGCTTTGTGTTCTTCGGCTGGCTGCTCAACTACACCACCTACGGGCGCAACACCATGGCCATTGGCGGCAACCCCGAGGCGGCGTTGCTGGCGGGGGTGAATGTCGACCGCACCAAGATCCTGATCTTTGCCGTGCATGGCCTGATCGGCGCCCTGGCGGGGGTGATCCTGGCCTCGCGCATGACGTCCGGGCAGCCGATGATCGGCCAGGGCTTCGAGCTGACGGTGATTTCTGCCTGTGTGCTGGGCGGGGTGTCGTTGAGCGGCGGTATCGGCATGATTCGCCATGTGATCGCCGGGGTGCTGATTCTGGCGATCATCGAGAACGCCATGAATCTGAAGAACATCGACACCTTCTACCAGTACGTGATTCGCGGCTCGATCCTGTTGCTGGCGGTGATCATCGACCGCATGAAACAACGCTGATCAAGCCTGGGCCTGCAATGGCAACGCCATTGCAGGCCCAGGCTCGGGCTCAGTCGGCGGAGAACTTGAAAACGGTGGTCTGGGTGTAGGTCTGCCCCGGGTTCAGGCGGGTCGAGGCGAAGGCAGGCTGGTTGGGGGCATCCGGAAAGTGCTGGGTCTCCAGGGTGAAACCGCCCCAGTGCAGGTAGGTCTTGCCGGCCTTGCCCTTGACCGAGCCATCGAGGAAGTTGCTGGTATAGAACTGCACCCCAGGCTCGCTGGTGTACAGCTGCAGGCGCCGGCCGGATTGCGGGTCGTGCACTTCGGCAGCCAGCTGCTTGATATCGCCCTTGGCATCCAGCGCCCAGTTGAAGTCGAAGCCGCCTTGCTTGGGCTCGGCGAAGGCCAGCTGCGGGTGCTTGTCCTTGATGTGCCGGCCGATGGGCGTGGGGCTGAGGAAGTCCATCGGCGTGCCCTTGACCGGGGCCAGCTCGCCGGTGGGGATCAGCGTGGCGTTGACCGGTGTGTAGTGGCTGGCGTGCAGGGTGGCGACCTGCTTGAGGATGTCGCCGTTGCCGGCGCCGGCGAGGTTGAAGTAACTGTGGTTGGTGAGGTTGAGCACCGTAGGTTTGTCGGTGTTGGCCTGGTAGGCGATGCGCAGTTCGTTGTGCTCGTTGAGGCTGTAGGTGACTTCGGTCTTCAGGTTGCCGGGAAAGCCCATTTCACCGTCTTTGGACAGGTAGGTGAGGGTCACCCCGACCCAGCCATCGCCCTTCACCGGCGTGGCTTGCCACACCTGCTTGTCGAAGCCCTGGGCACCGCCATGCAGGGCGTTGGGGACGTCGTTGAGCGGTACCTGGTAGCGTTTGCCGTCGAGTTCGAAGGCGCCGCCGGCCAGGCGATTGCCGAAGCGGCCGATGGTCGCGCCAAAGAAGGCGCTGCCGCCCTGGTAGCCCTGCACATCGTCAAAGCCCAGCACCACATCTGCAAGCTTGCCGTGTTTGTCGGGCACCAGCAGCGACTGCAGCACGCCGCCATAGGTGATCACCGTGGCTTGCATGCCCAGGCTGTTGCGCAGGATGTATTGCTCGACCAGGGTGCCGTCATGGGTCTTGCCGAAGGCTTTGTGCTCGCTGCTGAGCCCGGCAGCCTGGGCACTGGCGGTGGCGATCAGCATCGACAGGGCAAGGCCGCAAAGCTTGGGGTGGGGTCGCTTCATCATCGAATTCCTTTTTGTTATTTTTGAGTGAAATAGTTCTACTAATGTGCGATATTTTGCCGGTAATACAGCGAATTTATAGCTGGTGATGCCACCTTTGCAAAATAAAATAAGACTATTTAGGTGAGGCTTTGAAAATGACCGATCAGACCCCGAACGCCGTGTACCACGACCTCGAAGGCAAGACCGTGCTGATTTCAGGGGGCGCCTCGGGGATTGGCGAGTTCATGGTGCGTGCCTTCGCCGCCCAGGGCGCCAGGGTTGCGTTCGTCGACCGTGCCCAGCGCCAGGGCGAGCGCCTCGAAACACTGTTGCGCAGCCAGGGGCACACGGTGGAGTTCGTGCATTGCGACATCACCAACGACCTCGATTACCGCGCCGCCATCAGCCGCTTCGAGCAGTCGCTGGGGCCGATCACGGTGCTGGTGAACAACGCGGCCAACGACCTGCGCCACAGCCTGCAGGAGGTGGACTCGGACACCTTCGACCGGCTGATTGCGGTCAACCTCAAGCATGGGTTTTTCGCCGCCAAGGCCGTGGTGCCGATGATGGAGCGGGCGGGCGGTGGCGCGATCATCAACCTGGGTTCGGTGGGCTGGATGATGGCCTCGGCCGGCTATCCGGTGTATGCAGCCAGCAAGGCCGCCGTGCACGGCATGACCCGTGCCCTGGCGCGCGAGCTGGGCGCGCAGCGCATTCGGGTCAATACGCTGGTGCCGGGCTGGGTGATGACGGAAAAGCAGCTGGCCATGTGGGTCGACGATGCGGCCAAGGAGCTGATCGCCCGCAGCCAGTGCCTGCCGGGCAGCGTGCTGCCGGAGCATATCGCCGACATGGCGTTGTTCCTGGCATCCGATGCCTCGGCGATGTGTTCGGCGCAGAACTTCATTGTCGATGGTGGTTGGGTCTAGCCAGTGCGAGTTTCATCGCCAACAGGGCTGCTGCGCAGCCCATCGCGGGCAAGCCCGCTCTCATAGAGCAAACGGCAACTCATTGATTTAACACGGTACCTGTGGGAAGCGGCCTTGTGTCGCGATGGGGCGCGAAGCGGCCCCAAGGCCTCGACCTCATGCAAAATTGCCGGGGCTGCTGCGCAGCCCATCGCGACACAAGGCCGCTTCCCACAGGGACCGTGGCGCATCTGCGAGACCAGTTTTCTGCGCGACAGCGCAGCCCGAAAGGGCTGGGTGATCTCCTACAGGATTGCGCAAGGCCCAGGTCGGCGCGCTACCTGTAGCAGCCGGCTTGCCGGCGATGAGGCCGGCATGGGCAGCGCAAGACGGTTGCTCCAACAGGGCACGCGTCGAATGAGCGCGTTGGGACGTGTGCCCTCGGTTAAAGCTTCATCCCCAACTCCGCCGACAACCTTGCAGTGGCGTCCTTGACCTGCGGAATCAGCTCGGCCATTTTTTCCAGCGGCATGTACGGCACGGTACTGGCGATGCTGATGGCCGCAACGATGGCCTTGCTGGCATCGCGCACCGGCGCCGCCACGCAGCGTATCGATGGCTCGTTGTCTTCCAGGTCGAAGGCGTAACCACCGGCTGCATACTCGAGCATGCGCTGCTGGAACTGCGCCCAGGTCTGCTCGGTGTGCAGTGGCCGGAACTGGCCGGGCTCACCCGCCGGTACGCTGACTTCATACAGCCGTTGCCACGCCTGCGGGCTGTCATCGAGCATCAACGCCTTGCCGATGCCGGTGCGTGCCAGGGGCATGCGGTGGCCAACCCGCGAGCGCATTTCCGGGCCATGGCGCCCCGGGGTCTTGTGCAGGTACAGCACCTCGTCGCCTTCGCGAATGGCCAGGTGGATGGTGTCGCCGGTCAGGGCCGACAACGCGTCAAGGTAGGGCAGGGCCAGGGTCGTCAGCGGCAGCTCTTCACGCGCCTGAAAACCCAGCTCGATCAGCTTCGGCCCCAGCAGGTAGCCGACCTGAGGCACTACCCGCAGGTAGCGCTGGGCAACCAGGCAGCTGGCCAGGCGGTGGGTGGTGCTGCGGGTGGTACCGAGCAACCGGGCGATGTCCTTGAGGTCGTGGGCGCCGTTGGCCACCGCCTGCACCACGCCCAGGCCGCGCAGCAGGGTCTGGGTGCCGGCTGGTGCGGCGTCCTCGGTATTTTCAGGGGTGTCTTGGTGCATGTTCAGCCTTGGTCTCGGGCAGGGTGGCGGGCGCCATTATGGTCGCCCGCAAGCCAGGGCCACAACCGGGTGGCAGGGGGGGCGCGGCGCTTGATCACCACTCGGCGAAACTGCCATCGGCATGGCGCCACACCGGGTTGCGCCAGCGGTGGCCTGTGCGTGCGCGCTCGATCACGTAATCTTCGTTGATCTCGATGCCCAGGCCCGGCCCGTTGGGGATCTTGACGAAGCCCTGGTGGTAGTCGAACACCCGCGCATCCTTCACGTAGTCGAGCAGGTCGTTGCTTTCGTTGTAGTGGATGCCCAGGCTCTGCTCCTGAATGAACGCGTTGTAGCAGGCCGCATCCAGCTGCAGGCACGCGGCCAGCGCAATCGGGCCCAGCGGGCAGTGCAGGGCCAGGGCCACGTCGTAGGCTTCGGCCATGTTGGCGATCTTGCGGGTTTCGGTGATGCCGCCGGCGTGGGAGGCATCGGGCTGGATGATGTCGACATGGCCTTCGGCAAGCACCCGCTTGAAATCCCAGCGCGAGAACAGCCGCTCGCCGAGGGCTATCGGCGTGCTGGTCAGCGGCGCCAACTCCTTGAGCGCCTCGTAGTTTTCGCTGAGCACCGGCTCTTCGATGAACATCAGCTTGAACGGGTCGAGCTCCTTCATCAGCACCTTGGCCATCGGCTTGTGCACCCGGCCGTGAAAGTCCACGCCGATGCCCACGTTCGGGCCCACGGCGTCACGCACGGCGGCGACATTGGCCAGGGCGCGGTCGACCTTCTCGAAACTGTCGAGAAACTGCAGCTCTTCGGTGCCATTCATCTTCACGGCGGTGAAGCCCCGGCTGACGGCCTCTTGTGCAGCCCGGGCGGTGTCTGCCGGGCGGTCGCCGCCAATCCATGAATACACGCGGATCTTGTCGCGCACCTGGCCGCCCAGCAGGTCGCTCACCGACACCCCCAGCGCCTTGCCCTTGATGTCCCACAAGGCCTGGTCGATCCCGGCCAGGGCGCTCATGTGCACGGCGCCACCCCGGTAGAAGCCGCCGCGGTACAACACCGTCCAGATGTCTTCGATATTGCGCGGGTCCTTGCCGATCAGGTAGTCGGCCAGCTCTTCAACGGCGGCAGCGACGGTGTGGGCGCGGCCCTCGACCACCGGCTCGCCCCAGCCGCTGACGCCCTGGTCGGTTTCTACCTTTAGAAAGCACCAGCGCGGCGGGACGATGAAGGTGGTCAGTTTGGTGATTTTCATCTGCTTGGCTCCATTACGTAGCTGAAATGGCCGGCTTGCGTGCAGGCGAGCATCAGTGCAGGGCCTGCCACGTTGCCACATAGGCGTGCGCATTGGCCGCCACCTGGCCGGGCGTCATGCCCGGCTTGAACAGGCCGGAGCCCAGGCCGAAGCCCTTTACCCCCGCCTCGACGAACCCCTGCATGTTGCCCGGCGTGACACCCCCGACCGGGGCCAGCACGGTCCCCGCCGGCAGCACCGCCAGCCAGGCCCGGACCACGGCCGGGCCGATCTGCTCGGCGGGGAACAGCTTGAGCATGTCGGCACCTTCGGCCAGCGCCGCGAAGGCCTCGGTCGGGGTGGCAACCCCCGGCGCCAGGGCCAGGCCGGCTTGTTTGGCCGCGCGCAGCACCCGGGCATCGCTGTGGGGCATGACGATCAGCTGCCCGCCGGCAGCCTTCACCTGCTCGACCTGCTCGGGCGCCAGCACCGTACCTGCGCCTATCAGGCAATCGCCAGGCAAGCTATCGCGCAGAATCCGGATGCTGTCGTACGGCTCGGGGGAGTTGAGCGGCACCTCGATCACGCGAAACCCTGCGCCGTACAGCACCTCGCCGATGGCTGCGGCTTGTTGCGGGCGCAGCCCCCGCAGGATGGCGATAAGGCCGTTTTGCGCCAGTGCGTGCTTGAGCATGTGAAGGCTCCAGTGAAGTTCAACGGGGAAGGGGGCAGGTGATCAGCCCGGCGGCCATCGCCAGTTGCCACAGGCCCTGCTCGGTGGCCTGCTCGGCCAGGCTCACCTGGGTAAAACCGCAGGCGCCGAGGGCCCGGCGGTAGCGGCTGCACAGTTCGGCATTGCCCACCAGCACCAGCGCCGGCAACTGCGCGTCGCCACGGCGCTGGCGCTGTACATGGGCCAGCGCCGCAAGCTCGTGGCCGATCAGCAGGCCCGACAGGTAGTCCACCTGCGCAGCGCCGCTGAGTTCGCCGGTGAGCCCCAGGCTGCGCGCGCTGAACAGCGTCGACAGCACGCCGCTTTCGCCGTGTACCGACAGCGCCACCTGCACGCCGCGGTCGAAGGCCTGGCCATCGAACCCGCTGCCGGGCTGCTGGGTTCGCCCCAGGATGCTGTGCTGGCTGAGTACGGCGAAGACCTCGCCGGTCATGAAGGTGTCGAAGTGCGCGATGCGGCCATTGACCACCTGCACCCACTTCGAATGGCTGCCCGGCAGGCCGATCAGCAGCTCGGCCTGTGCCTGCGGGGGCAGGGCATGCAGTACGCCGAGCACCTGGGTTTCTTCGCCGCGCATCACATTGGGCAGGGGCGAGCGTTGAATCACACCGGGGACGATGTGCACGTCGATGCCGCGTTTGCTGCGCACGCGCTGCAGGGTGCTTGCCAGCCTGGTGGCGTCGGTGGGGGTTTCGCAGTAGGGAGCTTCGCGCCAGCCCTGGGCGCTGCCGACCATGCCGCAGGCGATCACGGGCACATCGTGGTGGCTGTTCAGCCAGTCGCCGCAGGCCTGCTCGAACGCCAGCTCGAAACCGTCGCTGCCGGGGTGGCCATTGACAGGGTGTGGCGCCTGGGGCAGCTGCATCACCCCCAGGGGTAGCGAACGCTGTTCGAGTACCTCGCCGCCCGCACCCAGCTTGTAGGCCCGTAACGAGCTGGTTCCCCAATCGAGCGCGATCAGTTTTGCCTGCATCGATTCACCTGTTGTGTTTTTTTGGTAGTGAATGAGCAGGACTATACCGTGGTAGCGTTAAATCTCAATATGTAAATTTGCATCCCATATAGTGGGATTTATTGGGCGAGTTTAAGAGCTGTGGCCGATCCATGCGGCAGCGGGTTTTTCCGTTAACCCGCCGCCACAAAAACCGGGTTCTCAGTAGTTCCAGAACCCGGCAACCCAGCGGAAGCCTTCACCGTCCACCGCCACCCGCCCTACGGAAGGGAATGGCAGGTGGGTCGCCACGAACAGCTCGCCGCTGGCGGCGGCTTCGTTCAACAGCGCCACCCTGACCCGTACCGACTCCTCAGGGTCGTGCTCGAAGCCGTTGTGCCAGTCCGGGTGGTCGAAGGCTACCGGGAACAGCGCATCGCCGGCGAAGGTCAGCCGCTGCCCGCACGAATCGACGTACACCACGCAGTGCCCCGGGGTATGGCCGCCGGTCAGGCTGGCGACCACGCCGGGCGCTACTTCGTGGGTCCGTTCAAAGGTGCGGATTTTGCTGGCGTAGGCTTGCATGAAGGCCTTGGCCGTGGAGCGCAGTACATCCGGCACTGGTTGTGGCATGTCGGTTTGCGAGAAGTCCGGGGCGGCCCAGAATTCGACCTCGGTCGCGCTGACATGCACCTTCACGTCCGCCCGCAAGCGGTTCCTCACCTCATCCACCAGCAGGCCGCCGATATGGTCCATGTGCAGGTGCGTGATGACGATATCGGTGATCGACTCCAGCGCGATGCCGGCTGCCGCCAGGCGTTTGGGGAACTGCCCGGCCCGCGGGAAACCGGGGAACTGGCCACCCAGCCCGGCATCCACCAGGACCACCTGTTCGCCGCTGCGTACCAGCAACACGTTCAGGGCCCAGTCGAAGTTGTCCGGCCCCAGGAACATCTGCTTGAACCAGGCGGCACGAGCGGCCGGTTCGGCATTGGTCGACATGGTTGCGGTGGGCAGCGGCAGCACCCCGTCGCTCACCACCAGCACATCGATATCGCCGACTTTCACGGCATAGCGCGAGGGCACCAGTTCTTCGGTTTCGCTGGCAACCACGTTGTTGATTGGCATTGTCATGGTCGTTCTCCTGCTGGGTTAGATCGCCGGGCGCGGCTCAGGCCACGGGGATCGAGGGGTCGGCAGCGGCCAGGGCAGTGGCGCGTTCGGCAGCCGGCGGGTAGATCCACACGGTGTTGATCTGGGTCTTGAGTTCCTTGGCTTCGCCTTTGACCAGCTTCAACTGGCGGTCCCAGCCCTCGCTGTACACCGCACCCCAGGCGCCCAGGTCCAGGCAGGTCACGTACTTGGGCTGGCGGTAGGGGGTGGGCGCCACTCCCAGCAGGTCGGCTGCGGCGTTGTTGCCAGCATGGCGGCCCAGGCTGATGGCGTGCTGGCAGGACATCACCGAGAAGTTGCCGATGTCGTCGGTGGCGGCGTAGGCCACGTCGCCTGCGGCAAATACATGCTCCAGGCCACGCACCTTGAGGTTGCCGTCCACATGCAGGCGGCCCTGCGGGTCGCGGGTGCAGGCCAGTTGCTCGGTGAGCGGGCTGGCGCGCATGCCGGCGGTCCAGACCACGGTCTGGCTTTCGATATGCCGGCCGTCAGCCAGGGTCACGCCGTTGGCATCCACCGCAGCCACGGTGGCGCCGACCACCCATTCGATACCCAGTTCGTCCGAGGCTTCGATGATCGATGGCCGGATACCTTCGCCCAGGGCTGCCCCGATGCGCTCGCCACGGTCGATGAGGATCACCCGCACCTGCTGGTCTGCGCCCAGCGCTGCACGCAGGCGGGCAGGCATTTCCGTGGCAGTCTCGATGCCGGTGAAGCCACCGCCGGACACCACCACGGTGTTGCGGGCAGCGCTGGCAGGCTGTTTGCCCAGCGCCATCAGGTGCTGCTCAAGGCGCGCGGCCGACTCGATCTGGTCGACGTCGAAGCTGTGCTGGCCAAGGCCTGGCACGGCGGGGCGGGCCAGCTGGCTGCCACTGGCCAGGATCAGCCGGTCATAGGCCAGTTGCGCCGGCTGGCCGGCCTGGTCGCGGTAGCTCACCTGGCGCGCCTGTTCGTCGATGCTTTCGGCGCTGCCCTTGACGAAGCGTACGTCCACGGCGTCGAACAGTGCCTGCAGCGGGGCGAACATGCTGTGCACGTCGGCTTCATAGAACCGGGGGCGGATGCGCAGCTCGGCCTGCGGGGCCAGAACGGTGATCTGCACGTCCTGCCGGCCATGCATGTCGAGCAGGCGCGCGGCGCTCAGGGCGCTCCACAGGCCGGCGAAGCCTGCACCAATAACCAGAAGTTGCTGTTTCATGATCGTGCTCCTGACTAGAACGGGTAAGGGTTGTGAACTTCAGCCTTGGCGAGGGGCTGTTGGGCCAGCCGTTCGCTGTAGGTTGATGCTAATCAGGGGCAGGGGCGCGCACACTTCTGCATGGGTATGGTGTGGCTTACGCATGGGGGTCAAGCGGGTATACCTAGGTATCGCGGGGATTGTTCAGCGGTGCAGGGCGGACTCGATGCAGTCCAGCAACCGCTCGGCTTCGAACGGCTTGGGCAGGCAGCTGACCACGCCTGCCATATTGGCGCTGATGCGCGCACGCTGCCCTGGGTGGGCGCTGATGAAGATCACCGGGATATCGAAGCCGCGGGCCTGCAGCTGGCTCAACAGCTCGACCCCGCACATGCCGGGCATCTGGATGTCGCAGATCAGGCAGCGCGCCTGGCCGGGGCCATCGGAGGCGAGAAAGTCACCGCCGCTGGCAAAGGTGCGGGCACGGTAGCCGGTGGCGCGCAGCAGGCCGTCGAGGGCATCGCGCAGCGACTCGTCGTCGTCGACGACGGCAATCAGGGTAGCGGTGGGCTGCTGCATGGGCGATCTGCTCCTGGCGGCCTGTGCCATGCCTCCAAGATACCCCGTCGCGCAAGGGGCAGAAGTATACCTAGGTATAGCCGGGCAATACCTGTGTCTGGCGGTGCCAGTTAGCAGTGGCCAAAGCCGTGAAGCTTGCCCAACAATAGGCTAGATTTTTCACCTGCCAACCGCACGCGGCGTCACGCTTCAAGGAGCGCACATGGCTTTACAGGGCACGCACGACTCGAACGAGCCGGTGGTGTACATCGTCGATGACGACGAGTCGATGCGCCTGGCCCTGGACGGGTTGTTCCGTTCGGTCGGCCTGCAGGTGCAAGGCTTCGCCAGCACCCAGGACTTTCTGGCCTTCCCGCGCAAGGCCGTGCCCGGTTGCCTGGTGCTCGACGTGCGCCTGCGCGGCGAGAGCGGCCTGGCGTTCCAGGCGCAGATGGAGCAGGGCGGGGTGCGCATTCCGGTGGTGTTCATGACCGGGCATGGCGATATCGCCATGTCGGTCAAGGCGATGAAGGCGGGTGCGGTGGACTTTCTGGCCAAGCCGTTTCGCGATCAGGACATGCTCGACGCGGTGGCCAATGCCCTGTCACGCGACCGCGAGCGTTTGGCTGGCGAGCAGGCAGGGGTGGCATTGCGCCGCGCATTCGAGGCGCTGACGCCCCGCGAGCGCCAGGTGCTGGCCTTCGTCATCGCCGGCCTGATGAACAAGCAGATTGCCGCTGAGCTGAACCTCAGCGAAGTCACGGTCAAGGTGCATCGCGGGCAGATGATGAAAAAGCTCGGCGCGCGCTCGGTCGCCGACCTGGTGCGCATGGCCGAGGCACTGGGTGTCGAGCCGTTGCGGCGCACAGTCTGACGCTGCGCGTATTTTTCCAACTCGTTGATGGGGCCTGCACCCATGCCTGGCAAACAGCAAGTCCTGTGGAACGACGGTGATCGCCAGTTTTGCCGGCTGCGGCGCGCAGACGGCAGCTGTGTGCTGTTGATGCGCCCGGCCAACGAGCAGCCATCGCCGGCCACCGTCGAGCGCCTGGCCCATGAATACGGCCTGCGCGACCAGCTCGACGGCAGTTGGGCGCTGCAGCCCCAGGCCCTGGAGCGCATCAATGGCAAGCCGCGGCTGGTGCTGGGCGACCCCGGCGGGCAGCCCTTGTCGGCCTTGCTGGTGTCGCCGCTGGGTATCGAAACCTGCCTGGAGCTGGCGCTGGCAATCAGCGTTGCCCTGGGCCGCCTGCACCTGGCCGGGCTGGTGCACAAGGACCTCAAGCCCCAGCATGTGCTGGTTGGCTGCGACGATGGCCAGGTGCGCCTGACCGGCTTCGGCCTTGCCTCGCGGGTACCCCGTGAGCGGCAGGCGCCGGAACCGCCGGAGACCATCGCCGGCACCCTGGCGTACATGGCGCCGGAGCAGACCGGGCGGATGAACCGCTCGGTGGACTCACGCAGCGACCTTTACGCGTTGGGGGTGAGCCTGTATCAGATGCTCACCGGCTCCTTGCCCTTCAATGCCACAGACCCCATGGAGTGGGTGCACTGCCACATCGCCCGCAAGCCATTGCCGCCTTGCGAACGGGTCGCCACCGTGCCGCCGCTGTTGTCGCAGCTGGTGATGAAGCTTGTGGCCAAGACCGCAGAAGACCGCTACCAGAGCGCCGCCGGCCTGGAGCACGACTTGCGCCGCTGCCTGGCCGAGTGGCAAAAAAGCCGGCACATCACGGCCTTCAGCCTGGATGAGCAAGGTACCCCCGACCGGCTGCTGATCCCGGAAAAACTCTACGGCCGCGAACGCGAGGTGCAGATCCTCGAAGATGCCTTCAGCCGCATGGTGCGCAGCAGCGTGCCGGAGCTGGTGCTGGTAAGCGGTTACTCAGGTATCGGCAAGTCCTCGGTGGTCAACGAGTTGCACAAGGTGCTGGTACCGCCGCGCGGGCTGTTTGCCAGTGGCAAGTTCGACCAGTACAAGCGCGATATCCCGTACGCCACCCTGGTACAGGCGTTTCAGGGGCTGGTGCGCACCCTGCTTGGCAAAAGCAGCGAGGTGCTGGCCGCGTGGCGCGCGGCCTTGCTGGCAGCCTGTGGGCCAAACGCACGGCTGATGACCGACCTGATACCCGAGCTGCGGCTGATCATCGGCGAGCCTGCGCCGGTGCCGGAGCTGGACCCGCAACAGGCGCAGCGGCGGTTTTCGCTGGTGCTGCGGCGCTTCATCGCGGTGTTCGCCCGCGCCGAGCACCCGCTGGCGCTGTTTCTGGACGACCTGCAGTGGCTGGACGCGGCCACCCTCGAGCTGCTCGAAGACCTGCTCACTCACCCGGAGCTGCGCTACCTGATGGTGGTGGGCGCCTACCGCGACAACGAGGTGGATGCCCACCACCCGTTGACTGCCAGGCTGCAGGCGATTCGCCAGGCCGGTGCACCGGTGCACGAGGTTCGCCTGGCACCGCTGGCTCGCCCGCATATCGAACAGCTGATCGCCGAGTCGCTGCACTGCCCGGCGCCCAGCGTGATGGGCCTGGCCCAGCTGGTGCAGGACAAGACCGCCGGCAACCCGTTTTTCGTCATCCAGTTTCTCCAGGCACTGGCCGAGGAGTCGCTGCTCGCCTACGACCCGGCTGCCCGGCGCTGGCGCTGGGACTCGCAGCGCATCCATGCCAAGGGCTACACCGACAATGTGGTCGACCTGATGGTGGGCAAGCTGGCGCGCCTGCCAGTGGCCACCCGCCAGGCGCTTCAGCAGCTGGCCTGCCTGGGCAACGTGGCGCAGGCACAAACCCTTGCCCTGGTGCTGGGCGTGCCGCTGGATCGGGTGCAGGCGGTGCTGTGGCCTGCGGTGCGGCTGGAGCTGGTGGCGCTGCAGGAGGGGAGTTGCAGCTTCGTGCATGACCGCATCCATGAGGCGGCCTACTCGTTGATTGCCGAGCAGGACCGCGCGGGCATGCACCTGCGTATCGGCCGCCTGCTGGCCGGGCAGGTGCAGGCCCGGCACCTTGAAGAAGCCATCTTCGAGATCGTCGGGCAATTGAACCGCGGCGCGGCGCTGATCGAAGCCCGTGCCGAGCGCGAGCAACTGGCGCAGCTCAACTTGCTGGCCGGGCGCCGGGCCAAGGCCGCGTCGGCCTATGGTTCGGCGCTGGCTTACCTGGGGGCAGGGGAGCAACTGCTGGAGGGAGCGTGTGCCGCTCACCCCCACGAACTGGGCTTTGCCCTGGCGCTGAACCTGGCTGAATGCGAGTTCCTCACGGGCCAGCTGGGCAGCGCCGATGAGCGCCTGATTGGCCTGGCGCTGCGTGCCAGGAGCGCAGCTGAAGGCGTCGCGGTGGCCTGCCTGCACATGGACGTTTGCCTGATGCTCGACCGCAGTGATCGCGCGGTGGCGGTTTGCCTTGCCTGGTTGCGCCAGGTGGGCATTCATTGGGTCGCGCAGCCAGAGGATGACGAGGTACGCGGCGAGTATGACCAGATTGCCCGGCTGTTGGGCGAGCGCAGCATCGAGCAGTTGATCGACCTGCCGCTGATGGAAGACGCGACCACCCTGGCCACCCTGGATGTGTTGTGCAAGCTGTTCGCCCCTGCCTTGCAAACCAATGCCAACCTGGCCAGCCTGACCATCTGCAAGGCAGTGAGCCTGAGCCTTGCCTTCGGCAATTGCGATGCCTCGTGCATGCTCTACGCCAACATCGGGCGCGTGTCGCGCCGCTACGGCGACTACCAGACCGGTTACCGCTTCGGGCGCCTGGCCTGCGCGCTGGTCGAGCAGCGCGGCCTGCAACGTTTCGAAGCCAGCACCTTCTTGTGCTTCTCGATGTTCGTGGTGCGCTGGACGCGCCCGGTCAGCGAGTGCCGTGAGCTGCTGCACCGGGCCTTCGTCGCGGCCAACCGGGTCGGTGACCTGCCCTATGCCGCCTACGTCGGCAACGGCCTGATCTCCGACCAGCTGTTCAGTGGCGAGCCGTTGGGCAGCATGCAGGCAGAGGCGGAGCAGGGCCTGGCCTACGCACAGAAAGTGCATTTCGGGCTGGTGATCGACTTCATGAACACGCAGCTGGCGCTGATCCGCACCCTGCGTGGGCAAACCGCGGTTTTCGGTTGCCTGGACGACGAACACTTCAACGAGGCGCAGTTCGAGCAGCACCTGGCAGCGGCCCCGGACCTTGCTCTGGCCGCCGGCAAATACTGGGTGCGCAAGCTGCAGGCGCGTTACCTGGCAGGTGACTATGTGGCGGCTGCAGCCTGTGCGGCGCAGGCCAAGGCGCTGCAATGGGTGACCGCGGCGTTTTTCGAGGAGGCCGAGTACCACTTCTTCGCGGCACTGACGCTGGCGGCCGGGCAGGGCGTTGATGAGACCACCTTGCAGGCGTTGGCCGAGCATCATGCTGTGATGCAGGTCTGGGCCCGGCAGTGTGCGGCAACCTTCGCCAGCCGGCAGGTGCTGCTTGGGGCCGAAATCGCTCGGTTGCAGGGGCGCCTGGTCGACGCCGAGCAGCTTTATGAGCAGGCCATTCAACTGGCGCGCGACAGTGGCTTCGTGCATGTGGAGGCGCTGGCCAACGAATTGGCCTCGCGCTTTTATGGCAGCCGCGGACTGGCCAGGATTGCCCGGGTGTACCTGCGCGATGCGCGTTATGGCTACCTGCGTTGGGGGGCCGAAGGCAAGGTGCGTCAGCTCGACAGCCGCCATCGTTACTTGCGCAATGTCGAGCCGGAGCCTGGCCCCACGGCGACCATCGCCACCCCGGTCGAGCACCTGGACCTGGCGACGGTGCTCAAGGTGTCGCAAGCCGTGTCGGGCGAAGTCGACCTGCAAAAGCTGATCACCCAGGTGCTGCGCACGGCCATCGAACAGGCCGGTGCCGAACGCGGCGTGCTGGTGCGCGCCCGTGGCAGTGAGCCGCGTGTCGTCGCCCAGGCACGCGTGGGGGAGAGCGACGTGGTGCGCTGCAATGAGCCGGTGAGCAGTACCTTGCTGGCCGAATCGGTGCTGTACCAGGTGCTGCACACCGGGCAAAGCCTGTGCCTGGACGATGCCATGGCGGATGCAGCGTTCATGGCCGACGACTACATCCACCGCTGCCGGGCCCGGTCGCTGCTGTGCTTGGCGCTGAACAACCAGGCGCGCCTGGTCGGCGCGCTGTACCTGGAGAACAACCTCAGTGCCGGGGTGTTCGACCCTGCGCGTATCGCGGTGCTGCGCCTGCTCGCCTCGCAGGCCGCCATCTCGCTGGAAAACGCCCGGCTGTATCACGAAGTCGCTGAGCGGGAGGCCAGGAACCGCCAGGTACAGGCCGAACTGGCCCATGCCAACCGTGTCGCCACCATGGGCCAGCTGGCCGCCTCGATCGCCCATGAGGTCAACCAGCCGATCGCCGCCACGGTCACCAATGCCAATGCCGCCATCCGCTGGCTGGGCGCGCAGCCACCGGTGCTGGATGAAGTCGCCCTGGGGCTGGGGCGGATCATCAAGGATGCCAACCGTGCGGCGCAGGTTCTGGGCCGTATTCGCGAACTGATCCGCAAGGCCCCGCCGCAAAAGCAAGTGGTGGACATCAACGCCGTGGTGCTGGAAATGGTCGAGTTCACCCGGGGCGAGGCCACCCGGGGCAGGGCGCAGGTGTATACCGAGCTCGCCGAGGGCCTGGCGCAGGTGCTGGCCGACCGGGTGGAACTGCAGCAGGTGCTGCTGAACCTGATCCTCAACGCGCTGGAAGCCATGGCGGAGGTTGAAGGCGCCCGCACCCTGCACATCAGCACGGCCATCGACCAGGACGGTGTGCGGGTGAGCGTGGTGGACAGCGGGCCCGGGTTCGCCGCGCAAAACCTCGAGCAGCTGTTCGAGCCGTTCTACACCACCAAGGCCACCGGCCTGGGCATGGGGCTGTCGATCTGCCGCTCGATCATCGAAAGCCATGGTGGGCATTTTGCGGCCAGCGCCGGGCAGGGGCCCGGCGCCGTGTTGCAGTTCACCTTGCCGGCGCACCCTGCGCCGGGCGGCTGAGTGCGTATGGGGCGCTGAAAAGGGCTTGACCTTGACACTAGCGTCAAGCCCTTAGCCTTCCCTTCATTGGAGGTTTTTATGCAAATCGGAGAGCTGGCCGTGCGTGCCGGCGTCAGTACACGTGCGCTGCGCCACTATGAGGCGCGGCAGTTGCTTGAGTCGTCGCGGCTGGACAATGGCTATCGCGACTACGCCCCGTCCATGGTGCAGCGCGTGCTGTGGGTGCGAGAGCTGCTCGAGTGCGGCTTCAGCACCCGGCAGATCCACGGCCTGCTGCAGTTTCTGCAGGAGGAAGAGGACAGCGAGGGCTTTCTGGCCTGCCTGCAGCAGCACATGGAAAAACTGGCTGCCCTGGATGCGCTGCAGGCTCAACTGGCCGAGCGCCGTGAACGCCTGGCCGAGAAGATCGGGCGTTATCTGCCGGTGCAGGATGGCTTGGCTCGGCCCCCCGACTTGCGACCTCCACAACCGGTTCATAGGCAACTGACGCTGGAGAAATGATGGGAAAACTTGCAAACAAGGTCGCCCTGGTTACGGGCGGCAATAGCGGTATCGGCCTGGCCACTGCCCAATGCTTCGCCCGGGAGGGCGCCCAGGTGGTCATCACCGGGCGCCGTCAGGAGGCGCTACAGGAGGCGGTCGGGTTGATCGGTGATCAGGCCCATGGCATTTGCGCGGATGCCAGCCGGCTGGAGGAGCTGGATGCCTTGTACCGCCAGGTGGGCGAGCGCTACGGCCGCCTCGACGTGCTGGTGGCCAACGCCGGCATCATTCGCCCGGCGGCCGGCGAGCAGGTCGATGAGCGCCAGTTCGACGAACAGTTCGACATCAACGTCAAGGGCGTCTTCTACACCATCCAGAAAGCCTTGCCGCTGCTGCGCGATGGCGGCGCCATCGTGCTGGTGTCGTCCATCGCCCACCTGAAGGCGCTCGAGGCCCATGTGGTGTATGCCGCGACCAAAGCTGCGGTGCGCTCGTTCGCCCGCAGTTGGGCGGCGGAACTCAAGGGCCGGAACATCCGCGTCAACTGCCTGAGCCCGGGCCCGGTACTGACCCCGATCATCGGCAAGATGGGCATTGGCCAGGCGCAGTTTGGCGCCTTCGAAAAGCAGCTGGCGCAAGTGATTCCGCTCGGCCGCCTTGGCCGCCCGGAGGAGCTGGCCAACGCGGCGTTGTTCCTGGCTTCGGATGACAGCAGCTTTATCACCGGCGTTGACCTTTGCGTCGATGGCGGGTTGTCGCAGCTTTGAGGGGGGAAAGGCCCGGTGCGGGTGCGCCGGGCAAATTCGTTTGCAGTGCTTGCCTTTTCGCGGGGCAAGCCCGCTCCCACAGTTATTAGGCTGGCTTTGCAGTCGCTTGCACATTGACCGCAAACCAGCAGGCCGGCGCCGTACCTGTAGGAGCCGGCTTGCCGGCGATGAGGCCGGTACAGGCGACACAATACAGCCGCTGCCAACGCCATCTGTTGCGGCCCGCCGACCCCGCACCTAGCTCGCGGGCAAGAGGATCACGAAGTTCTTTTTCATGTCTTCCAGCACGGTCCACTTGCCCTTGGCGCCCGGTTCGATAATGAACGTGTCGCCAGCCGCCAGCGTAACGGGGGCACAGCCTTCAAGCTCGATGACGCAGCAACCACTGAGCACATGGCAGAACTCCCACACCTTGTAGTCGATGCGCCACGCGCCGGTGCTGGCTTGCCACTCACCGGAAATGCGACCTTGCTGTTCATCGTGGTAGTACTTGGAGGTCAGCGTATGAGGGGAACCTTGCAGCACCTCTTCAAAAAACGGAAGGTCGCGCACCGGTTGAATATCCAGTTCGCGGAACACGGTCAGTGGTTTGGTCATGGTGTTTTCTCAAGCACGGGGTGGGAAGGGCGATACATCAAATAGGCTTCGCCGGTTACGCCCAGCATCGGGTGCGCAACAATCTGGCAGGTTTTGACAATTTGAAAACCGTGGCGTTGGTAGAAGCGGCGGGCACCGTGGTTTTCTGCATAGTCGATCAGGCATAGCCCATTCAGGCCTGCGTCGTCGGCGCGCTGCTGGGCGTGGCGCAGAAACTCGACGCCCAACCCTTGGCTACGCCAGGCCTCGTCCAGGGCCAGGCTGGAGATGTACAAGGTGTCGGGTATTTCCATGTCGGCATAAGGCGCAAGGACCGGGTCGGTCTCGACAGGCCGGTCAGGCGTCTCGCGCAAGGCATAGCTATGCATCATGCCGATCACGTGCCCTTCGCAAGTGGCCATCAGGCAGTTGTTGTAGGAGAAGTCGCCCTGTTCCCTGGCATAGCGAGAGGCACCGACACTCAGCAATGCTTCACCCGGTGCGGCAAGCTTGCTCCATATGTAATCGGCCATGCCCTCCGAGGTCAGTTGAAAGAACCGCGCGATATCGTGCGCGTCCGAGGCTTGAGCGGGTCTGAATTCGATAGGCATGCAGGGTGCTTCCGTGGGATCGGGTGGTGGGCTTTCAAGGATTGCGCCTTTGACCGGGGGCAGGGTAGGCGGGTTGAACGGTTGCCATCATGCTCAGGGCGAACACCGTCGGTACGCAGTGCGACCTTGCCCCATGCTCAAAGGCCTGTAGGAGCCGGCTTGCCGGCGATCAGGCCGGTTCTGGCAGCACAAGACAGTGGCTCCCACAGGCATCAAACGCTTTCGCGCACCACCTCCAGAAACATCGCCACCACCCGGCGCATGCGCTGCTCGCTCAAACACACCAGCGTCTCGGTCAAGTGTCGCTGGCAATCGACGATGGGCAGCGCGCATACCCGCGCATCGGCGCCGAACTCGGCTGCCGACACCACCCCCACGCCAATCCCCACCACCACCGCCTCACGCGCGGCTTCACGGCCTTCCACCTGAATGGCCGGGCGAATGCGCAGGCCGGCGCGCTGCATCTCTTCTTCCAAGGTCTGACGCGTTACCGAGCCGGGCTCGCGCAGCACCAGCGGGGTGTCGTCCAGGTCGGCCAGGCTGATCTGCCCGCGGCTGGCCCAGGGGTGGTTGTGCGAGACGAACGCCACCATCGGGTCGCGGCGCAGCGGCACGCTGTGCAGGCGCGCGTCGTCCACATCACGGCCGAGCAGCGCCAGGTCTGCCTGGTAACTGAACAGCCGGGCCAGCGATTCGTCGGTGTTGCCGGTCTCGATCTTCACCTGGATACCCGGAAAGCGCTGGCAAAACCGCGCCACCTGCGGCAGCACGTGCACCGGAGCGTCCACCGCCAGCACCAGGCTGCCGGTGTGCAGGGCGCGCGAATCCTGCAGCAGCTCTTCGGCTTCAGCCTCGCAGGCGAACAGGCGCTGGGTGATGCCCAACAGGCGCTCGCCCAAGTCGGTCAGGCGCACCGAGCGCTTGTTGCGCTGGAACAGCAACACGCCATAACGCTCCTCCAGCTTGCGCACCTGGTCGGACACCGCCGGCTGGGTAAGAAACAGTTTTTGCGCTGCACGGGTGAAGCTGCCTTGTTCGGCAACCGCATGGAAGGCCTTGAGTTGAGCGTGGGAAACCGGCATCGAGCACTCCACTTAAAAGCTGGGCTTATGAGTGAAATACGATAAGTCGATTTTATTTATCAGTCAGCACCTGTTTCCATGTGTTTCAACCCAACGGCGCCGCCATCAGCGGTGCCCCGGGGCCATGGTTCGCCCCGGCCACGCCAGGCCGGCCGGGCCACCTGACCAATCGACGTCCCTCCGTCATGCAGTGCGCAACACAACAACAAGACAGGCGTTTTTTCACATTCTGCCGGCACACTCACGCAAGAGGTCAGAACCACATGAATGCATCCCTGGGCGCCATCAAGCGGTGGCGCGTGCAGATTTTCGCCATCACCTGGCTGGCTTACGCCGCCTTCTATTTCACCCGCAAGGCGTTCTCGGTGGCCAAGCTTGGCATCGGCGAGGACCCCTCGTTCATGCTCGACAAGGCCGCCATGGCCAACCTCGATGCCATTTACCTGGCCGCTTACGCGGTGGGCCAGTTCACCTGGGGCATGCTCGCCGACCGCTTCGGCCCGCGGGTGGTGGTGTTGGGCGGCCTGTGCATTTCAGCGGCGGCAGCGGTGGTGATGGGCAGCTACGCCACCTTCCCGATCTTCGCCACCTGCATGCTGGTGCAGGGCCTGGCGCAGTCCACCGGCTGGGCCGGGTTGTGCAAGAACATCGGCAGCTTCTTCCCGGCGGCGCAGCGCGGGCGGGTGCTGGGGCTGTGGAGCTCGTGCTACGCCTTCGGCGGGCTGGTGGCCTCGCCGTTCGCCGGCTGGTGGGCCTATACCTTGGTGGGCAGCTGGCATGCGGCGTTCTTCTCGAGTGCCGCAGTGGTGGCGGTGGTGGCCGTGTTGTTCTGCGTGTTCCAGCGCAACAGACCCGAGGATGTCGGCCTGCCGGCGGTAGAGCCCGAGCCGCAGAGCATGGCCCCGGGCGGCAACCTGTGCAGCGTGTGGGCGCCCTTGCGTGACATCCTGCGCAATCGCACGGTGCTGACCCTGGGCCTGGCCTATTTCATGCTCAAGCCGGCGCGTTACGCCATTTTGCTGTGGGGGCCGGTGATCGTCTTCGAGCAGATGCCCTCGGTGGGCAAGGTGGGCGCGGCAATCATTCCCACCGCCTTCGAGCTTGCCGGGTTGCTGGGGCCGATCATCATCGGCCTGGCCTCGGACAAACTGTTCGGCGCCCGGCGCATGCCGGCCTGTGTGATCAGCCTGCTGCTGCTGACCGTCACCCTGGCGCTGTTCATGGCGGCCATGCACAGCGGCAGTGTGCTGCTGGTGGTGGCGCTGCTGTTCGTCATGGGCCTGACCCTGTACGGCCCCGACTCGATGATCAGCGGCGCGGCAGCGATCGACTTCGGCACCGCCAAGGCCGGCGCCACGGCCGCCGGTTTCGTCAACGGCTGCGGCTCGGTGGGCGCGGTGCTGGGCGGCCTGCTGCCGGGGTATTTCGACAGCGTCACGGTGTTCATCATCTTTGCCGGCACCGCGCTGTTCTCGGCCCTGGTGCTGCTGCCGCACTGGAACAGCCGCCCGGCCAGCGCCCCCCAGGCCAATGACGTGGCCCCCAATACCAGCATGGCCATCAAGCCCGTGCGCACTTGAAGGAATACCTGCAATGAGACCGTTCTGGCTGCAACAGGCCCTGGACCTGCAAGAAGAGGCCCTGTGCCCGCCGCTGCAAGGCGATGCCCGCTGCGATGTGTGCATCGTCGGCGGTGGCTACACCGGGCTGTGGACCGCGTTGATGCTCAAGGAGCAGGCGCCGCAGCTGGACGTGCTGTTGATCGAGGCCGATATCTGCGGCGCCGGTGCCAGTGGGCGCAATGGCGGTTGTGCGTTGTCGTGGTCGGCCAAGTACTTCACCCTCGAGCGCCTGTTCGGGGTGGCCGAGGCGGTGCGCCTGGTCAGCGAGTCGGAGCGCAGCATCGGCGCGATCGGCGCGTTCTGCACGGCCAACGGCATCGATTGCGACTACCGCATGGACGGCACCCTGTACACGGCGACGAACAAGGCCCAACTGGGCGGTACCGACGCGGTGATTGCCGCGCTGCAGCGCCAGGGCATCAACTCGTTCCAGCGTCTGGCGCTGCAGCAGCTGCAGCGCCTGGCCGGCTCCGAGCGCCACCTCGAGGGCTGGTTCTCGCCGGCCGCCGCCACCGTGCAGCCCGGGCGCCTGGTGCGCGGGCTGCGCCGGGTGGCCTTGCAGCGCGGGGTGCGCATCCACGAAGGCACGGCCATGACCGGCCTTGCCCATGGCGCGCCGGCCCAGGTGCACACGGCCCGCGGCACCATCCGCGCCGACCGCGTGGTGCTGGGCCTGAACGCGTGGATGGCGCGGGCCTTCCCGCAGTTCGAACGTAGCGTGGCAATTGTTTCCAGCGACATGGTGATCACCGAGCCTTGCCCGCAGCTGCTGCGCCAGATTGGCCTGGACAGCGGCGTCAGCGTGCTCGACTCGCGGATTTTCGTGCACTACTACCACAACACCTCTGACGGCCGGCTCATGTTGGGCAAGGGGGGCAACACTTTCGCCTATGGCGGGCATATGCTGCCGGTGTTCGACCAGCCTTCGCCGTACCAGCCGCTGCTGCGCGAGAGCCTGGCCGAGTTCTTCCCGGCACTGGCCCAGGTGCCGCTGGCGGCCAGCTGGAACGGGCCGTCGGACCGTTCGGTGACCGGCCTGCCGTTCTTCGGCCGGCTCGACGGGCAGGGCAACGTGTTCTATGGCTTTGGCTACTCGGGCAGCGGGGTAGGGCCGTGCCACATGGGCGGGCAGATTCTCTCGTCGCTGGCCCTGGGGCTGGACAACCCCTGGACCCGCTCGCCACTGGTCAAGGGGCCGCTGGGGCAGTTCCCGCCGGAGCCGATCCGTTACCTGGGGTCGCTGATGGTACGCAACGCCATTCGCCGCAAGGAGCGGGCAGAGGACCGTGGCCTGCGGCCGCGCCGGCTGGATGTGCGGCTGGCCAGGTTCGCGGCGGCGGCGGGGAAGGCGGACAAGGGCTAAGTGCTGCAATGCGATTTCTTGTCGATCACAGGCCCGAGGGCGTATAAACTCTCCCCACTTTTGGCCGGTCGCTTCCTGAACCGGCCCTTGAAACAAGAGAGTTGAAATGGGCGCACAGTGGAAAGCCAAGCATAGAGAGACCGCGGCCAACGCCAAGGGCAAGATCATGGGCAAGCTGGCCAAGGAGATCCAGATCGCCGCCAAATCCGGCGCCGACCCGGACATGAACCCGCGCCTGCGCCTGGCCATCGTCCAGGCCAAAAAAGCCTCGATGACCCGTGAAACCCTGGAGCGCGCCATCAAGAAAGGCGCCGGCCTTGACGGCGAAGCCGTGCAGTACCACGCGGTCAGCTACGAAGGCTTCGCCCCGCACCAGGTGCCGCTGATCGTCGAGTGCCTGACCGACAACATCAACCGCACCGTGGCGCAAATCCGCGTGCTGTTCCGCAAGGGCCAGCTGGGTGCCAGCGGCTCGGTGGCCTGGGACTTCAACCATGTCGGCCTGATCGAGGCCACCCCGGAAGGTGACGCGGACCCTGAAATGGCGGCCATCGAAGCCGGCGCCCAGGACTTCGAAGAAGGTGAAGAAGAGGGCTCGACCCTGTTCATCACCGACACCACCGACCTGGACGCGGTGCAAAAAGCCCTGCCAGAGCAAGGCTTCACCGTCACCTCGGCAAAAATCGGCTACACCCCGAAAAACCCGGTCAGCGCCGCCAGCCTGAGCGCCGAAGCCTTGGCCGAAGTCGAAGCCTTCCTCGAAGCCATCGACGAAAACGAAGACGTGCAGAACGTCTATGTCGGCCTGACCGACTGATCTGCGCCTTGCGGCCCTTGCGCTGCAAGCCTGCGCAATACCTGTAGGAGCCGGCTTGCCGGCGATGAGGCCGGCAAAGGCAACACAAAACGGGGCTCCCAGAGGCCCGTACGGTTGTTGCCCTGTGCTGGCCTCATCGCAGGCAAGCCTGCTCCTACAGAACGTCATCGGCGATACGGCCCCTGCGGCAGCGCCCTGGAGCCGAGCCCATGTCCCCCACCTTCGCCTCCCTCAGCCTCGCCCACCTACGCACCCTCGACTGCCTGCTGCAGCTGAAGAACCTCAGCCATGCCGCCGAGCGCCTGGGTTGCAGCCAGAGCGCGTTGAGCCGCCAATTGGCCAGCCTGCGCGAGGCCTTCGACGACCCGCTGCTGGTGCGTCAAGGCCGCGGTTACGTGCTTAGCGAGCACGCCGAAACCCTGGTGGAGCCGCTGCGTCAGGTGCTCGACGAGCTGGCCGCCCTGCGCCAGCCGGCGGCCTTCGACCCGGCCCGTTGCGAGCGGCGCTTTTGCCTGGCCGCCTCGGACTACGTGGCCGAACACATGCTGCCGCTGCTGGTGGCGGCACTGGAGCGCGAGGCGCCGGGGGTGTCGCTGGAATACCGCACCTGGCAGGCCGGGCAATACGCCATGCTGGCCAGTGGCGAGATCGACCTGGCCACCACCTTGTTCGATGAGTCGCCACCCAACCTGCACGGCCGCCTGCTGGGCGAGGACCGCGCAGTGGCGCTGATGCGCCATGACCACCCGCTGGTAGCAACGGCCGCCCTGGGCCAGGAGGACTACCTGGCGTTCAAGCATGTGCGGGTGTCTGGCGGCGGCGACAAGGACAGCTTCATCGACCGCCACCTGCGCGCCCAGGGCCTGCAACGCCGGGTCAGCCTGGAGGTGCCGTTCTTCAGTGCCATGGTGCAGGTGCTGGGCAACGGCCAGGCGCTGGCCACGGTGCCCGAGCATATCGCCCGCCAGCTGGCGCGCCTTCACGGGCTGGCCTGGCGGCCGCTGGGCTTTGTCGAGCACACCCAGCGTTACTGGGTGGTGTGGCACCAGCGCCTGCAGGCCTCGGCCGAGCACCGCTGGCTGCGCAACCGGGTGTACGAGCTGTGGCGCCAGTCGCAGTTCGGCGTGCAGGGCGGGCATGCGCCTTTGCCATAGCAGCTATGCGCGAAGCGGGGTTATTCGAGTGCGCGGGAGCGCCTAGACTGGGGCATTGGGTTGCCTGGCCCGGCCCTATCGCCGGCAAGCCGGCTCCTACAGGGATTGTGCAAAACCTGTAGGAGCCGGCTTGCCGGCGATAGGGCCGGGCCTGGCAATGAACATCCCCCAGGAGATCCCCCGTGACCCCCGAACAATTCCGCCAGTACGGCCACCAACTGATCGACCTGATCGCCGACTACCGCCAGAGCGTCGGCGAACGCCCGGTCATGGCCCAGGTCGAGCCCGGCTACCTGAAATCGGCCCTGCCGCAAGCCGCCCCCCAGCAGGGCGAGCCATTCCAGGCCATCCTCGATGATGTCGACAAGCTGGTGATGCCCGGCCTGTCCCACTGGCAGCACCCGGACTTCTACGGCTACTTCCCCTCCAACGGCACGTTGTCGTCGGTATTGGGCGATTTCCTCAGCACCGGCCTGGGCGTGCTGGGCCTGTCGTGGCAGTCCAGCCCGGCCTTGAGCGAGCTGGAAGAAACCACCCTCGATTGGCTGCGCCAACTGCTGGGGTTGTCCAGCCAATGGAGCGGGGTAATTCAGGACACCGCGTCCACCAGCACCCTGGTGGCGTTGATCTGCGCCCGTGAGCGCGCCACTGGGCACGCCCAGGTGCGTGGCGGCCTGCAGGCCCAGGGCAAACCGCTGATCGTCTACGTCAGTGCCCACGCCCACAGCTCGGTGGACAAGGCTGCGCTGCTGGCGGGCTTTGGCCGTGACAACATCCGCCTGATCGCCACTGACGAGCACTACGCCATGCGCCCTGAAGCGCTGCGCGACGCCATCGAGCAGGACCTGGCCGCCGGCAACCAGCCCTGCGCCGTGGTCGCCACCACCGGCACCACCGCCACCACCGCGCTGGACCCGCTGCGCCCGGTCGGCGAGATTGCCCAGGCCTACGCGCTGTGGCTGCACGTGGACTCGGCCATGGCCGGCTCGGCGATGATTTTGCCGGAGTGCCGCTGGATGTGGGATGGCATCGAGCTGGCCGATTCGGTGGTGGTCAACGCGCATAAATGGCTGGGGGTGGCCTTCGACTGCTCGATCTACTACGTGCGGGACCCACAGCACCTGATCCGGGTCATGAGCACCAACCCCAGCTACCTGCAATCGGCGGTGGATGGCGAGGTGAAGAACCTGCGCGACTGGGGCATCCCGCTGGGGCGCCGGTTCCGCGCCTTGAAGCTGTGGTTCATGCTGCGCAGCGAAGGGGTAGAGGCCCTGCAACAGCGCCTGCGCCGCGACCTGGACAACGCCCGCTGGCTGGCGCAGCAGGTCGAGGCTGCGGCTGAATGGGAGCTGCTGGCGCCAGTGCAACTGCAGACCCTGTGCATCCGCCATCGCCCGGCGGGCTTGGACGGCGAGGCACTGGATGCCCATACCCGTGGCTGGGCCGAGCGTTTGAATGCTTCGGGGGATGCCTACGTGACCCCGGCTACCCTGGAGGGGCGTTGGATGGTGCGAGTGTCGGTGGGGGCGTTGCCGACCGAGCGTGAGCATGTGCAGCGGTTGTGGCAGCGCTTGCAGGCTGTGGTGGCCTGAAGCTGACGCGGTCCCTGTAGGAGCGACCGTGCTGCCGGTCGGGATGGCGATGCGTTACACCGCCCCTTGCAGCAACACCTTCAACGACGCGTCGAACTGGCGCAGCGCATCGGCCTGCACACTTTGTTCATCCTGCAACTGACGCACCAGGTCGGTCCCCTTGGCACCCTTGCGCGAAAGCCCTTCGGCACGGCCGATGTAGGTCAGTTGCTCATCGAAAAACCGCGCCACCACGCTGGCCTGGATGTCTTCGCTGCCGCTGCTGGCCAGCTTGCTCTGGGCATCCAGCAGCACGATCACGTCGGGGCGGTCGGCCAGCAGGGTGTCGAGGTCTTCGTAGAAGGTCACTTCGGCGAACTGCTGGGCCAGCGAGTTGGCCAGCCAGGCATAGGCCTGGTTGCCACCCAGGGTTGCCACCGGTGTGGCCTGGCCGCTGGCCGGGGCGGCCTGGTCGTGGTGGCGTTGCAGGTAGTCCAGGGTGGCAGCGGCATTACGCCCCAGCAGCACCGCCACATGCTGGCCATGGCTCAGGCTGACGCTGGAAAGCTCGGTGGCCGAGTACAAGTGGTTGCCAGGTTGGTTGGCCTGCGGGCTGGCGCAGCCGGTGAGGGCGGCGAGCAGGGCCAGCAGGGCGGCGATCATGCCGGTTTTCATGGGAGGTGCCTCGTCGAAGGTGCAATGGCGGCCATTTTCGCCGCCCGCTGCCATCGACGGAACTCGATGGCAAGCATGGTGGCTATCGACGGGGTTGATGGTTCAGCCGGCCTTGCTCATGAACTGCAAAATGCGCTCACGCAGCCAGCGTTCGGCCGGGTCGTTGTCGTGGGCGCTGCTCCAGGCCATCGACAGCTCGGCCTCGGCGATGTCGAAAGGCGCCGGGTCGGCGCGCAGGCTGCCGTCGTCGGCCAGGGCGCAGGCGGCGTAGTCGGGCACCGTGGCGATCATCTCGGTGTTGCGCAGCAGCGCGCGCAGGCTGCCGAACTGCGGCACCGCCAGCACCACCTTGCGGCAGCGGCCGATACGCGCAAGGTCCAGGTCGATGTTGCCGCTCATGTCGCCGGAGAACGACACCATCACATGCGGGCGGCTGCAGTATTCGTCCAAGGTCAGCGGCCCCGGGCGGCTGTCGGCGCGCAACACGCGCACGCCGATGTCGCGCAGCTTGCGGCGCTTGGCGTTGGCCGGCAGCTCGGTGGTGTAGCTGACCCCCACCGAGATCTCGCCCGAGGCCAGCAGCGCCGGCATCAGCAGGAAGTTGGCGCGGCGTACCACCACGCTGATCTGCGGCGCCTCTTCGCGCAAGGCCTCCAGCAGCGGCGGGAACAGGCCAAACTCGGCGTCGTCCGACAGCCCCAGGCGGAACACGTTGCAACTGCTGGCAGGCTCAAAGGTCTTGGCCCGGCTGATGGCTGCGGAAATCACGTCCATGGCCGGGCCCAGCTCGTGGAAGATCTGCATGGCCCGGGGCGTCGGCTCCATGGCCCGGCCGTTGCGGATCAGCAGCGGGTCGTCGAACAAGTCGCGCAGGCGCGCCAGGGCGGCGCTCACGGTCGGCTGGGTGATGAACAGTTTTTCGCCCACGCGGGTCAGGTTGCGTTCGATCATCAGCGATTCGAACACCACCAGCAGGTTCATGTCGACGCGGCGCAGGTCGTTGCGGTTCATGCACAGGGGCCTTGGGCGGAGGGTGACCGCAGATTGAAGCACGGATTGGCGCCGTTTGGCTTGTACCGATGTGCGCAGGCTATTGCCCCTCAATAGCGGCTCTATTAGACCTCTGGCCAAGCTCGGCTAGTCTTTCCCGTGGCCCCGTGAAATGCCCCTGCGGCCGTGCCTGAGCACCAGGGTGCAAGACCCTGCCAGTGCGGCCCTGAGACCTTGGCAAGCCCGATGTCGGCCTAGACCGACGACACCTGATGAGCAGCCCGACACAAAAGGTACAAGCAGATGTCGAACGAATCGAAATGCCCGTTCCACCAGACCGCCGGTGGCGGCACCAGCAACCGTGACTGGTGGCCTGACCAGCTCAACCTGCGCATCCTCCACCAGCATTCGGCCAAGTCCAGCCCAGACCCTGAGTTCGACTACGCCAAGGCGTTCAAGAGCCTGGACTTCCAGGCCCTCAAACAAGACCTCACCGCGCTGATGACCGACTCCCAGGACTGGTGGCCGGCGGACTTCGGCCACTACGGCCCGCTGTTCGTGCGCATGGCCTGGCACAGCGCCGGCACCTACCGCATTGGTGATGGTCGCGGCGGCGCCGGCTCCGGCCAGCAGCGCTTCGCCCCGCTCAACAGCTGGCCCGACAACGTCAGCCTGGACAAGGCCCGGCGCCTGCTGTGGCCGATCAAGCAGAAGTACGGCAACAAGATTTCCTGGGCCGACCTGATCGTGCTCACCGGCAACGTCGCGCTGGAGTCCATGGGCTTCAAGACCTTTGGCTTCTCTGGCGGGCGCGCCGATGTGTGGGAGCCGGACGAAGACGTGTACTGGGGCTCGGAGAAGGTCTGGCTGGGCGGTGACACCCGCTACGGCAAGGCGCAGCCGCCGGGCAAGGGCGACCTGGTGGCCGAGCCTGCCAAGCGCCCTGAAGAAACAAGCCGCACCCTGCAAGGCGAGCGCAACCTGGAAAACCCCCTGGCCGCCGTGCAGATGGGCCTGATCTACGTGAACCCGGAAGGCCCGGAAGGCAACCCCGACCCGGTCGCCTCGGGCAAGGATATCCGCGAGACCTTTGGCCGCATGGCCATGAACGATGAAGAGACCGTGGCGCTGATCGCCGGCGGCCATGCCTTCGGCAAAACCCACGGCGCCGGCCCTGCCGACAACGTGGGGCCTGAGCCTGAAGCTGCGGGCCTTGAGCTGCAGGGCCTGGGCTGGGCCAACAAGTTCGGCAGCGGCAAGGGCGGCGACACCATCACCAGTGGCCTGGAAGTGACCTGGACCTCGACGCCGACCCAGTGGAGCAACGAGTACCTGAACAACCTGTTCAACTTCGAGTGGGAGCTGACCAAGAGCCCGGCCGGTGCCCACCAGTGGCGGCCGAAAGACGGCAAGGGCGCAGGCACCGTGCCGGATGCGCACGATGCGGGCAAAAAGCACGCGCCCTCGATGCTCACCTCGGACCTGGCGCTGCGCTTCGACCCGATTTACGGCCCCATCGCCAAGCGCTTCAAGGACAACCCCGACCAGCTGGCCGATGCCTTCGCCCGCGCCTGGTACAAGCTGATCCACCGCGACATGGGCCCGCTGGCCCGTTACCTGGGCCCGGAAATGCCCAACGAAGAACTGCTGTGGCAAGACCCGCTGCCCAAGGCCGGCCCGGTGCCGGGCGAGGCGGATATCGCCGCGCTGAAGGCCAAGGTGCTGGCTTCGGGCTTGAGCGTCGGTGAGCTGGTGGCGACCGCCTGGGCGTCGGCCTCGACCTTCCGCGGTTCGGACAAGCGCGGTGGTGCCAATGGTGGCCGCCTGCGCCTGGAACCGCAGAAAGGCTGGAAGGCCAACGAGGGCGTCGACAAGGTGCTGGAGGCGCTGGAGAAAATCCGCAGCGAAGGCGGCAACAAGATCTCCCTGGCCGACCTGATCGTGCTGGCCGGCAGTGCGGCGGTGGAAAAAGCCGCCAAGGATGCCGGGCACAGCATCAGCGTGCCGTTCCGTCCAGGCCGGGTGGATGCCTCGCAGGAACAGACCGACGTTGAGTCGTTCGCCGTGCTGGAGCCGCTGGCCGATGGCCTGCGCAACTTCAGCAAGGCCCGTTACAGCGTCAAGGCCGAGAAGCTGCTGCTGGACCGGGCCCAGCTGTTGACCCTGACCGCGCCGGAACTGACCGTGCTGGTGGGCGGCCTGCGGGTGTTGGGGGCCAACCATGGTGGTAACCAGCAGGGCGTGTTCACCGACAAGGTCGGGGTGCTGAGCAACGACTTCTTCCGCAACCTGCTGGACATGGGCGTGGAGTGGAAGCCGACCTCGGGTGACAACGAAGCCTTCGAAGGCCGTGATCGCAAGACCGGGCAGGTGAAATGGACCGCCAGCCGCGTCGACCTGGTGTTCGGCTCCCATGCCCAACTGCGCGCATTGAGCGAGGTGTACGGCAGCAGCGATGCCAAGGAAAAGTTCGTCAAGGACTTCGTGGCAGCGTGGGTGAAGGTGATGCAGCTCGATCGCTTCGATCTGCACTAAGGCTGGCGGCCCCATCGCGGGCAAGCCCGCTCCTACAGGTACAGCGCCGGCTCGAGCCTATGCGCAGCCCTGTAGGAGCGGGCTTGCCCGCGATGAGGCCCGCACAGGCGACACAAAAAAGGCCACCTTTCGGTGGCCTTCTTCATTGCAGGTGAGGGCAGGTCAGAACTTGCCATCCAGCCCGATACGGAACATCTCGTTGCGCTCATTGGTGCCCAGCGCGGTCTTGTACGAGAAGCCCAGGCGCCAGCTGCGGCCCAGGGTCAGGTCCAGCCCGGTGTCCAGGTCCATGAAGTTGGTGTCCATCGGGTCGGGCGACAACCGGTACAGCACACCGTCGCTACCCTGGTCGGCGTAGCGCATGCGGTAGTCCTGGTTGCGGCTGAAGTTGTGGCCCCAGGCCAGGCCCACCCGCGGGGTGAGCACGCCAAAGCGGGTGTCGATGTCGTAGCCCGAACGCACCCCCACGAACGAGGTGAAGTAACGCAGGGTCTGCTCCTCGTAGGTCAGGGCATAGGCACCGCCACCGCGCTCGCTGAAGGCGTCGAGCGTGGTGTAGCTGCTGTTGAGCCGCGCATACGGGGCCAGCGACAACGGCCCCTGGCGGTACTCGTAGCTGGCGGTGAGCGAGGCGAACAGCTGGTCGGCATCACGCGAGCCATGGGCATAGCCGTTGGACGGGTCAGCGGTGACGTAGCGGCGCGAATCGAAGCTGATACGGTTGTAGCCGAGCAGCGCATCGATATACACCTCGGACAGTGGGTTGACGCTTAAGTAAGCCGCCAGGCCCAGGGCGTCACCCTCGCTGCGGGTGTCGTGCTCGCCAATGTCGGCGCGGTCGTTGCCGTAGCCAAAGCCCACACCCACCACGGCCCGTGGCGACAGGCGATAGTCCATGCCGGCGCTCAGGCCGTAGGTAGTGAAGCTGTTGTCCTTGGCACCCCGGGCGCGGTTGGAGCCGGTGTTGACGAAGCCGTCGGTCCAGAACGCCAGAGCCTCTTCACGGCATTCGCCGGTGGTGGCACGGGAGCTGTCACGCTCCTGGCGGCGTTTTTCGTCGTCGTCTTCGTCGCCGCCCTTGCCGTTGCCTTCCAGCTCGTCGCGCAGGGCCTTGCCCAGGCCGCCCAGGCTCACGTCATCGCGGCCGTGGCGCACGCTGGCGTTGAACGAGTTGCGGTCACAGGTGGGGCGGTGCAGCTGCTCCAGGCGGCGGTTGAAGTTGTCCATCTGGGTGCTGGCAAAACGCTCGGCTGCCCGCGATTGGGCGTTGAGCAGGCCGATCACTTCGGCGTCCTTGGTCGGGTCGGGGCGTGATTGCACGGCGAAGGTGACGAAGCTTGCCGCCGAATTGCCGCTGGCGGCCAGCAGGCGGAAGCTCACCACCGCGCTGCCGCTGAAGGCCGCGGCCGGGGCGAAGCGCATGGTGAACGGGCCGGTCATGCGTGCGGTACCGGCCGACGGCGGGCTCACCGACAGCAGGGTGGCGCTGGTGAACGGGCCGCCGGTGGCGCCGCGGGTCAGGTCGACTGTGGCGCTCTGGCCCGGCTCTACGGATTCGCTGCTCGGCGGCACCACCACGCTCTGGGCTGCTACTTCCAGGCTGTAGGCGCGGCTGCCGGTGGCGCCGTTGGCGTCGGTGACGGTGACCGTGAAGTTGCTGGTGACCACCACCGTCGGCGTGCCGCTGAGGTTGCCGCCGGCGTCCAGGGTCAGGCCGGCCGGCAGTGCACCGCTGGTCACGATGAAGCTGTACGGTGCGGTACCGCCGCTGGTGCTCAGGCTCTGGCTGTAGGCGGCGTTCTGGGTGGCTGCAGGCAGGGCCGGGGTGGCCGGGGTGATCACCAGGGTGGGCGCCTGCACGGTGATGCTCACGGTTGCCGGTGACGAGCTACCACCGGCGCCGGTGGCGATGTAGCTGAAGCTGTCCGGGCCGGAGTAGCCAGCGGTGGGGGTGTAGCTGATGCTGGTACCGCTCACCGAGGTGGTGCCGTGGGTCGGGGCGCTGCTCACGCTGACGCTGGTGGCGGCACCACCGCTGAGGTTGAGCGTGACCGGGTTGGCCGAACTGTTGGCTGTCACGCTGAGGTTCAGCGGGCCGGCCACTGGCGCCTGGCTGGTGACCACCAGGGTGTAGGCCTGGTCGCCGAAGAAGCCGCTGCTGCTCATGGCGCGCACGGTGAAGTTGCTGTTGCCGGCAGCGGTGGGCGCGCCGCTGAGCAAACCGACCGCCGACAGGTTCATGCCCGCCGGCAGGCTGCCTGCCACTACGCTGAAGGCGTACGAGCCGCTGCTGCCGCTGGCGGTCAGGGTCTGCGAGTAGGCGGAGTTCTGTTGCGCGTTGGTCAGGGTTGCCGGGGTGATGCTGATGGTCGGCGCGGTGACCGTCACGCTGACGGTGGCGGTATTGGACGTACCGCCGGGGCCGGTGGCGTTGTAGGTGAAGCTGTCGGGGCCGGAAAAGCCCGGGGCCGGGGTGAACAGGATGGTCGTGCCGGTGGCGGTGGCGGTGCCGTTGCTGGCATTGGAGACGATGCTCACCTGGCTCACCGAGCCACCGGTGAGGTTCAGGGCGACCGCGTTGTTGCTGCTGCCGCCTTGCACGGTCAGGGTCGAGTTGTTGGCGACGGGTGCCTGGTCGTTGACCGTCACGGCGTAACCCTGCGAGCCGGTTGAGCCGAGGCTGTCGGTGGCGGTGACGGTGAAGCTGTAGTTGCCGCTGCTGGTCGGCGTGCCGCTGACCACGCCGGCGCTGCTGACGGTAATGCCGGGCGGCAGCGAGCCGGCGCTCGACCAGGTGTAGCTGCCGTTGCCGCCGGTGGCGCTCAGGGTTTGGCTGTAAGCCGTACCTGCGTTGAGCGTGCCGAGGCTGGTGGGGGTGATGGCGATGGTCGCGGCTTGCACGGTCAGGCTGTAGGCCTTGCTGCCGGTGGCGTTGTGGGCGTCGGTTGAGGTGACCGTGAAATTGAAGGTGCCGACGGCGCTGGGGGTGCCGCTCAGGGCGCCGCCGCTGGCCAGGCTCAGGCCGGGCGGCACGGCGCCGGAACTGATCACGTAGCTGTACGGCGCAGCACCGTTGGCAGTGCTCAAGGTCTGGCTGTAGGCGTTGCTGGCCGTGGCGTTGGGCAGGCTGTTCGGGCTGATGACCAAGGTCGGCGCGTTGACGGTGATGGTGATCGTCGCGGGCGCCGAAGTACCGCCCGGGCCGGTCGCGGTGTAGGTGAAGCTGTCGCCCCCGGAGTAGCCGGCGTTGGGGGTGTAGGTGATGTTGCTCCCGGAAACGCTGGTGGTGCCCTGGCTTGGCCCGCTGACTACGGCCACGCTGGTGGTGGTACCGCCGCTGAGGTTTAGGGGGATGGGGTTGCCGCCGCTGTTGGCTGCCACCGTGACGCTGACCGCACCGGCCACGGGCGGCGAGGGGGCGATATAGGTGTAGCCGTTGACCAGGGGGCCGGTGCCGCCAGGGGTAGTCACCACCACGTCCACCGCACCGGCGGCATGGGCCGGGGTGGTGGCAGTAATGGTGGTGGCATTGACCACGACAATACCGGTGGCGCTGGTGCCGCCGAAGGTGACGGCGGTGGCACCGCTGAGGTTGGTACCGGTCAGGGTCACGCCGGTGCCGCCGGCGGTGCTGCCGCTGCTGGGGCTGACGTTGCTCAAGGTTGGCGCCGGGTTCACATAGGTGTAGCCGCTGCTCAGGGGCGCCGTACCACCCGGGGTGGTGACCACCACGTTCACCGCGCCTGCGGCATGCGCCGGGGTGGTGGCGGTGATGGTGGTGGCATTGACCACGACAATGCCGGTGGCGCTGATGCCGTCGAAGGTGACGGCGGTGGCACCGCTGAAGTTGGTACCGGTCAGGGTTACGCTGGTGCCGCCGGCGGTGCTGCCAGTGTTGGGGCTGACGCTGCTCAGGGTAGGCGTTGGCGCCACATAGGTGAAGGTCTGGGCGGCCGACGAGCCATCAGGGGTGGTGACCACCACATTGACCGCCCCCGCAGCGTGGGCCGGGGCGGTGGCGGTGATGGTGGTGTCGCTGTTCACGCTGAAGCTGGCGTCGGTGCCGTCGAAGGTAACCTTGGTGGCGCCGGTGAAGCCGCTGCCGATGAGTGTCACGCTGGTGCCGCCCGCAGTGCTGCCACTGCTGGGCGCGAGGCTGTTCAGGGTCGGCCCGCCGGTGATGTCGATGGTATAGGTGGCGGTCCCGGCCATGTCCCAGACGCTGTCCCACGCCGATACGGTGAACTGCTGGGCCAGGCCGACCTTGGTCGGAGTACCACTGATGGTGGCGGTGCCAGTGCCTGCGGTGAAATCGATGCGCAGGCCGTCTGGCATGCATTTGAGCGTGGGCGGATCAACGTTGTTGTCGCATTCGTACCAGTCGGTGTAGGGCGGGGTGCCACCAGACGCGGTGAGTACAATGTTCAATGCCACACCCACCGGATGCGACCCCAGGTGGGTACCGGAGGCTGGCGAGATGGTGGGGGCGGCCTGTGCCTGGGCGGCGAATGCCTGTGCCAGCAAGGCCAGCCAGAACATGGCCAGCAGCCTGGCGAAACGGTGAATGTCGAATATTCGTGAAGTCATCATGTGGCGTCCTGCCGGGCACCAGGGGCGGTGTCGGGCTGCTGGAAATGTCATGGGCCGGCGAAGGTGCCGGCCGTGCCTGGGTGGGTGCCCGGGGTCAGTCGTCCATGGCAAGCCCGCCTGTAACCTGGGGTTGCCGGGAGACCCTGCGCATCTGCAGGTAAGGGCCTTGCAAGGCCAGGGCCTCGAAGCCGGCGCGCTCATACAGGCGGCGTGCCGGGCTGAAGGGTTCGACGCTCAGTGTGCATGGCTTGCCGGTGCTGTCGGCCAGTGCCAGCACGGCGTCGAGCAAGGCACTGCCAAACCCTTGCTGCTGATAGGCTGGCAGCAGGGCCACATCCACCAGGCGCACCTCTTGCTCTGCACACAGCACGCACAACCGGCCGATCGGCTGGCCACGCTGCTCGATGATCATGAAAGCGGCATCAGCGTAGTGCCGGGCGTAGTGCTGTTGTTGCAGGTCGGCCTGGCTGTGCAGAAAGGCCAGCCGCTGCTGGTCGTTCCACCCAGGAGCGGCCAGGGTTTCCTGCCAGCGACGGCTGACGAACAGTTCGCGTAGAAACGCCGCGTCATCCCCGACCTGCGGGCGCAGGTCGGGGATGACGCGGTGTGTCTGGCTGGCGTTGAGCCAGCCGATCAGGGCGCTGGGTCCGGTTTTGGCGGCC
This sequence comes from Pseudomonas fakonensis, assembly GCF_019139895.1. Classification (GTDB taxonomy): domain Bacteria; phylum Pseudomonadota; class Gammaproteobacteria; order Pseudomonadales; family Pseudomonadaceae; genus Aquipseudomonas; species Aquipseudomonas fakonensis. The sequence continues at coordinate 2,615,014 of NZ_CP077076.1, forward strand.
ATATTCCTTCCGTGGCGATGGCGTAAACGAGCGTCAGGTACGGCTGCATGTTGTCCCGTGGCGCAGCCGTCGGGTTGGTGTTGCCGCCGTTGCCGATGGTTTCGCTGGTCAGGGTGTAGCCCTCGGCCGCAGGCGTGGCGTTATACAGCAGCACCGAGCGTGGTTGGCTCAGGTAGACATTGTTATCGGGTGCATCCACTGAGGTCGCGCCATCAAGGCCGTTGTTGAGTGCGATCAGATGGCTGTGCGAGGCCAGGTGGCTGGAGTCGAGGGTGACGGTTTCGGCCCCTATCAACTGGCCCTGAGTGCGTGGCGTCAGGCCAGTGCCGGTGCCCTTGTGCATGGCCACCCGGCCGTTCAGGTTGGGCACGCCAAAGGTATTCACGGCGTCACCGCCGTATTGCACACCTAGCAGTGAGAACAAGCTGGTGAAGCGTCGCAGGGGGAGTAGCGAGCCGTCGCACAATGCCCAGCCGCTGGGAACGAAGTTGTAGGGGAACAGCCTGATTTCGCCGAGGAACGGGTCCATGTTGCACCTCCTGGTAGTGAAGTAAGGCTGAGCCTCAGGATTGGGTCGGGTAGTACCCGTTCACACAGATGATGTAGTTGATGACGGTCGAGGCCATCACGTTGTTGTGGGGCGTTGCTGTGTGGTTGTAGGTGGTGACCGCCGCAGGGTTCAGCGTGACCATGTTGGTGGTGGCCGTGGCAGTGTTGTACAGCCCGCGCATCTGGTTCACAGGGGTGAAAATGCCGAAGCTGCGGGTGTTGGTGTTGCTGCTGTCGGCTGGCGTGATGCTGGTGGCGGGCGCGGCATTGACGCTGAAGGGGTGCTGGTGGGGCGGCGTATTTTCAGCGGCCAGCGTTACCATCTCGGTGCCGAAAGTCTGGCCCAGCGTACGCGGCGTGAGGCCCGTACCGTTGCCTTGGCCGACCACCACGCGCCCACGCAGGTCGGGCAGCATGAAGTTTTCGCGGCCATCGCCGCCGTAGGTGATGCCAATCAGGGAGTACAGTGCCTGGTAATCGGTGATCTTCAGGATGCTGCCATCGCAGGCAAGCCAGTCGACCGGGGCGTAGTTACCGGCAAACAGGCGGATTTCCCCAACATATGGTTCAGACATTTCATGCCCCTCATCAGGCTTGTTTTCAGTTATCCGCGGCTGGGGTAGAGGCCATTGGCACAGATGCAGTAGTTCAACACTACCGATGGCTGCACGTTGGGCGCTGGTACGCCGTTGCCGGGGACGACCGTATTGGCGTTGATCGGCGTGCGGCCTGTGGCGCTGGCAGTGACATAGACATTGCCAGCGTTATTACCGTTGGTCAGCAGCAGGCTGGCACCCGGGAAATTATTGGCCGGGCCGGCGTTGCCGCTGGTGGCCGAGCTGACACGCAAGGTGTGGTTGTGCAGCGGCACGATGGATGCCGGAATGGCCGAAGTCTCGCCACCCTCATACTCTCCCAGCGGGTGGGCGCTGGTTGGCGCAGTGGGCACTACGGTGCCAATGGCGACACGCCCGCGCAGGTCGGGCAGTTTGAAGGTGGTGCGACCGTCACCGCCGTAAAGGTTGCCAATCAAGGAGAACAACACCTGGTTCTGGCTGATGGTCAGGGTCTGGCCATTACAAGGCAACCAGTTCCTGGGTACCCAACTCATCGTAAACAGGCGGATCTCACCTACAAAACCATCCATAACTGCGCACTCCGTGGTTTGAAACTGCAGACACCGAAACGACACCCCTTCATGGCGAAGGTGGTCGAATAAAAGAACTAACCTGAAAGTTGTGGTGCTTTCATGCCGGGTTCGATTGAAATCGACCGGGCATTCTGGTGCTTGGGCGGTGTGAGCGATCCTTCCGTGGGCTCAGGGGAAATGCCGGTGCAGGCCTGAAAAAGCCATGGCATTACAAGGGAGATTGAATCCTAGCGCGAGATGATGGGCAATTGCCATCATCTGCAAAGAAAATTTTGAACTTAATGTTCAAACGAGTGTACGAGCGCTGATGGGCGTCTTGAATTTGACGTCAATAATTTTTAATTGTGCGCAAAAAATTGTTGGCGTAATTATTTTTTTGTCATTAAACGAGTTGCTGACAGTTCAATGTCTCGGCAAGTCATTGTTTTGTCGCGAACTGTGGGTACGCGTAATGTTTTGATTGAACGCCAGCCTGTAGTAGCCTCATCGTCGGCAAGCCGGCGATGAGGGCTTCGGTGTTGTTTGTACGCTTCAGGCCGAGTCTGCCTGGCCTTGCGCGTCACTGCCGGGCTCGTCATGCAGCGACACCCGCGAGGTTTCTGGCAGCGCCAGGCCGCCGATCAATGCCAGCAGTGCAATCACCACCAGGTAGAACGCCGGTGCCAGGCGGCTGCCGCTCTGCTCGATCAGCCAGGTGGCCACCAGCGGTGCGGTGCCGCCGAACAGGGTGTAGGCGACGTTGTAGGTGATTGCCGAGGCGGTATAGCGGCTGCGAGTGGGGAAGCACTCTGACAGCAGCGCGGCGGTGACCACCCCGCTCAGCAGTGCGCCGATGGCCAGCAGGACTACCCCCAGCAGGGCGCCGCTGAGGGAGCCGGAACTGGCCAGCCAGTAGGCCGGGAACACCGCCACCATCACCCAGATGCAGGTGAAGCCGATGGTCCGCCTGCGGCCAACGCGGTCACTGAATGCCCCGGCCAGCGGGCAGCCGGCGGCGGCGAACAGCAGTGCCACGGTGGACACCAGCAGCGCCTGGGCGCGGCTTAGCTGGCCGACGGTCTGCAGGTAGGTGGCGAAGTAGGTGGTGAACATGTAGAACGAGAGCGCCGTCAGCGAAATGAACGCGCCGAGGTTGCGGATGGTGCGGCCATGGTGGCGCAGAGTGTCGGCCAGCGGCGAGTGGGCGTGCTGCTTGCCTTCGGCGATGGCCTGGCGAAACGCCGGGGTTTCTTCCATGCGCCAGCGCAGGTACAGCCCCACCAGACCCAGCGGCGCGGCCACCAGGAACGGGATGCGCCAGCCCCAGGCGTTCATGGCCTCTGCGCTGAGGCTGGCTTCCAGGCCATAGGCGATCACCGCCGCGCAGGCGAATGCCGAGAAGGTCGATACGGGCACGAAGCTGCCGTAGAACGCGCGTTTGTTTTGGGGTGCGTGTTCCATCAGGTAGGCGCAGGCGCCGGCGTACTCGCCACCGGCGGAAAACCCCTGCAGGCAGCGGGCCAGGGTGAGCAGCACCGGGGCCAGTACGCCGATGCTGGCGTAGGTTGGCAGCAGGCCGATCAGGGTGGTGGAGCCGGCCATCAGCAGGATGGTCAGCGAGAGGATGCGCTTGCGCCCGAGCCGGTCGCCGAGGGCGCCGAACACGATGCCGCCGAGCGGGCGTAGCGCGAAGGCCACGGCGAACACGGCGAAGGTCTTGAGCAGGGCGACGCTTGCGCTTTCGCCGGTGAAGAACTGGCTGGCGATCAGGGTGGCGAGGAAGCCGTAAACCGCAAAGTCGAACCACTCGACGAAGTTGCCGATGGCGGAGGCGGCGATGACTTTGCGCAGGGTGGCGGGTGGGACCTCATGGGGGGTGGACATAGGTGTGCTCTCCGATGGTCTGGCAGCTTGGGCTTGAGCGGTGCGCGCTGTTGTTTTTGTTGTTGTTGGGGCAGTAGAGCGTGTGGGGAGGGGGTGTGCTTCGTTGGGGGCGACGTTGGGATATCTGTTTGCACCGGGGTGTGGGTTTTCTGGGGCCTGACGGCGGGTATATACCCGGTGACTTTGATTTCTTGGCGTGAAACTTTAATTTTGAATTGAATTGAATTGAATTGAATGGGTTTGTTTTGGGCTTGGTTATTGTTTGTTTTGAAAATTGTATGCGCATTCATTATTTGTAGTGACGCTTATTCACCTTTCCGCCCTTACGGCGGGTAACTTTTTGAAGCATCAAAAAGTCACCAAAAAATGCTCGCTCCATTCATCCGGCCCCTGCGCTTCGCTCCGGGGTTCCCTCACTCCGGGCTTGCTCCGGGGGTACGCGCCGACGGGCCGTCCCTGGCCCGATCGGCGCTCGACCGGCATCCATGCCGGTCGCCCCCCTACGCAATCCCTGCGTTCGGCCTCCTGAAGTCGCGAAGTTAGTGGCGGCGCCTGTGCTGGCGCAGCTAACCGCTAGTTGAATTTGTGGGACCTCAGGATCGCAATCGCCGGCTTGCCGGCGATAGGGCCCGAACAAACAACACATCAATAACAATAAAACCAACATCCCCGCTCTTGATCTGGCTCTTGATCTGGCTCTTGATCTGGCTCTTGATCTTGCTTCTAAGCGCGCGGTAGTTCAGGCAACACAAATCGCGACTTCAGGAGGCCGAGCGTAGGGATTGCGTAGGAGGGCGACCGGCATGGATGCCGGTCGAGCGCCGATCGGGCCAGGGACGGCCCGTCGGCGCGTACCTCCGGAGCAAGCCCGGAGCGAGGGAACCCCCGGAGCGCAGCGTAGGGGGCCGGATGATAGGAGCAGGCGGTTTTGCCTACTTTTGCCAAGACAAAAGTAGGCCGCCGTAAGGGCGGAAAGGTGACAAAAAGCGCTTATCGTCAACGAATGTGCATACATCTCCCAAAGCAATCACCATAAGCTCCGAACCCGAACCCGAACCCGAACCCGAACCCGAACCCGAACCCGAACCCGAACCCGAACCCGAACCCGAACCCGAACCCGAATCAGCCATGCGGCGCAGCCGCCCCCCCCAAATTCCCAGCATATTGCGCCTTCAAATGCCCCTGCTCATCCAACAGGTAGGCATCCATCACCTCCCGAACCACAGGCCCGGCAACCCGCCCCCCGGCCTCGCCGTTCTCGATCATCACCGCCACCACCAGCGCCGGATGGTCAGCCGGCGCAAAGCCGACGAACAAAGCGTTGTCACGGTGGCGCTCGAGGGTCTTGTTGCGGTCATAACGCTCACCCTGCTTGATCGCCACCACCTGCGCGGTACCACTCTTGCCGGCAATGCGGTACTGGGCCCCGGCCGCCGAAGCCCGGGCAATGCCGCGCGGGTCGTGCATGACCATCTGCATGCCCTGGCTGACCTGGTCCCAGGCACGCTTGTCGTGCAGCACGATGTCCGGCATCGGGTTCGGGTCCACTGGCTTGTCGCCTCCGATGGTCATCGCCAGGTGCGGGCGGTGCCAGGCGCCCTTGCTCGCCAGCAGGCTGGTGGCCTGGGCCAGTTGCAGCGGGGTCACCTGCATGTAGCCCTGGCCGATGCCAAGGATCAACGTCTCACCCGGGAACCACGCCTGGCGGCGGGTGGCGCGCTTCCAGGCCTGCGACGGCATCAAACCGGCAGCCTCCTCGAACATGTCCAGCGACACCTTTTGCCCCAGGCCGAACTCGCTCATGTAGTCGTGCAGGCGGTCGATGCCCAGCTTGTGCGCCAGGTCGTAGAAGTAGGTGTCGTTGGAACGCATGATGGCGGTGTACATGTCCACCCAGCCATCACCCGAGCGGTTCCAGTTGCGGTACTTGTGGTCGTAGTTGGGCAACTCGTAGTAGCCGGGGTCGAACACCCGGTTGGCAGGGGTGATTACACCACTGTCCAGGCCGGCGATGGCCACCTCGGGCTTTACCGTCGAGCCCGGCGCGTACAGGCCGCGCAGCACGCGGTTGAACAGCGGCCGGTCGATGGAGTCGCGTAGCGCCGCGTATTGCTTGAAACTGATGCCCTTGACGAACAGGTTGGGGTCGAAGCTGGGGTTGCTGACCATCGCCAGCACGTCGCCGTTGGCCGGGTCCAGCACCACCACGGCGCCGCGCCGGTCCCCCAGGGCCTTCTCGGCGGCCTGCTGCAGGTGGGCGTCCAGGCTCAGTACGATATCCTTGCCCGGCACCGGGTCGTGGTGGCGCAGCACGCGCATCACCCGGCCCTGGGCGTTGGTCTCGACCTCTTCGTAACCCACGTGGCCATGCAGCTGGTCTTCGTAGAAGCGCTCGATGCCGGTCTTGCCGATCGACTGGGTGCCACGGTATTCGGTGCTGTCGAGGGCCTTGGCTTCCTTCTCGTTGATGCGCCCCACATAACCCACCGAATGGGCGAAGTGCTCGGCCAGGGGGTATTCGCGAATGAACTGCGGCTCTACCTCCAAGCCCGGCAGGCGGAACTGGTTCACCGCAATCAGGGCGATCTGCTCCTCGCTCAGGCCAACCATCAAGGTGACCGGCTCGAAGGGCTTGCGGCCGCGGCGCAGGTCCTTGTCGAACTGGTGGCGATCGTCTTCGGGCAGGCTGAGGATCTGCGCCAGGCTATCCAGTACCTTGGCCGAGTCGCCAGCGCGTTCGCGGGTCATGGTCAGGTTGAAGCTGGGCTTGTTGTCGGCCAGCACCACGCCATTGCGGTCGTAGATCAGGCCGCGCTCGGGGGGGATGGGCAGCACGTGCACGCGGTTGTTTTCCGACACCGCGCTCTGCTGGTCATGCTGTAGCACCTGCAGCACGTACAGCCGGCCGATCAGTACCGCCACCAGGCTCAGCACCAGCACGGCGCAGGCCAGCAGCCGGCGGTTGACCAGGCTCTTTTCTGTTTCGTGGTCCTTGAGGGGGATGGGTTGGGGCATCGGCGGCTCGGCGGGGTAAGGTGTGGCAGCGGGCCCACCCCACGACCCGACGCCGGCCAGGCTGCGGGTTGACGCTTGAAGACGTAATCGCGGGGCAAGCCCGCTCCCACGAAGCTGGCAAGGGCCGGCGATGCTACGCAAGCCCCGGCCGTGGCTCAAGCTGCAGCGCTCGGGCGCCGCCGGCGAAGGCGCCTTGGGGCCCGGTATCAGGGCGCTGCGGCCAAGATGAAGATTCGTTCATCCTGGCCGCCGGGCGCTTACTTGCAGTTGCCGGCCTTGCGATAACCCGCTGCCTGCGCCTGAGCCTCAGAGGTGAAGGCTACCTGGTTTTTCGGCGATACCTGGGCATAGCCCGGGCAGCCGCTGGCCAGGTGGTAGACCTGGCTGTTGCGGTTGCCCAGCACCGCGCCGTGGGAGGTGCTGGTGGTGGGGGCGGGCTTGCTGGATGCGCTGTTGCTGGCGACGGTGCTGCCGGCCGGTTTGTAGCCAGGGGTCCAGCTGCGCTCGCCGGTAACGAACGGGTTGTGGTGGCCCATGACTGCGGCGATGCGCCGGTCACGCTCCTGCTCCCAGGCGCTGACCGGGTACTGCTTGTTCCAGGCCATCAACAGCTGTTGCTGCTGGCGCGACATGCTCAGCTGGTAGCGGTCGTACATATAGAAGGTGGTGCGTGCCACCAGGCCCTTGACCGCATCGCGGGGCTCGGCGGATTTCTGCACGAAATCGACCTTGGTCGGGCACTGGCCGTACTGCGGGGCGACGCCGCTGACCATGGCGTAGTTGAAGTTGCTGCGGTCGCCATTCACCTCGCCCACGGCGGGGTAGAGGTTGAACAGGTCGGCTTCCATGGCGCGGAACACCGGGTCCTTGTCGACGCAGGCCTCGCGGCCGCCGTTCTGCCAGCACTGGCGCTGGTGGCCGAAGGTCCAGGCCGGGACGATGTGTTCCCACTCGGTGCGGTCGGCGCGGGTCTGCTGCTTGCGCGCTTGCAGGCCGCAGGAGCCGGGGTCGATGCGCCCGCCGGACTTGCCCACCCAGGTCCATTTGCAACCGCAGTAAAGGTCGCCCTGGGCGCTGCTGGCCTGGTCGAGGTAGATCTTCTGCTTGGCGATAACCTTGGCTTCGGTGAAGGTCGCAGGCGGGGTGGCGAAGGCGGGGGGCAGCAGGGTGAGGAACAGGGTGGCGGCGTACAGCAGTCTTTTCATGGGGCGTCGATCAGCGTCAGAAAAAGGCGCGATTATACGCAGGAAAATTCGGCTGTCGTGGGCGTAATAGAGGGGTTGGAATGCTGGCGCAGGGTGCCATCACCCAGTGTAGGCAATGTAGGAGAGCACCTGACACTGTGGGAGTTTTGTCTTACGACATTTCTGAACGCTGGTACGGGCTTTGTGGGAAGCGGCCTTGTGTCGCGATGGGCTGCGTAGCAGCCCCAAGATCCCGACCTCATGCAAAATCGCCGGGGCTGCTACGCAGCCCATCGCGACACAAGGCCGCTTCCCACACAGAGCGGTTTTAGTCAGGTCCATCGCCGTTAAAGGCGCACGCCCGGCCTCAGGCTTGCCAGTCGGGCGCAAACTCGGGGCTCACCACGCGCCGGTCCTTGGGCAATGCAGCCATTGCCGCGCGGTCCTGTTCATCCAGGCGCAGCTCCAGTGCCGCCAGGTTGGCCAACTGGTTGGCGCGGCTGCTGGCCTTGGGGATCACCGCCACGCCGGGCTGCTCGAGCAACCAGGCGAGTGCCACCTGGGTGGGCAGTACGCCGTGTTTTTCGGCAATTGCACACACCGCCGGCTGCTCCGCCACTTCGCCGCGGGCCAAAGGCGTGTAGGCGGTGAAGGCCAGGTCGTGCTGGCGGGCGAACGCCAGCAACGGGCTTTGCTCGAGCAGTGCGTGGTACTCCACCTGAATCGCCGCCAACGGTGCGCCCAACTGCTCCACCACCTGGCGCAGCAAGCCCAGCGGGAAGTTGGCAACGCCAATGCAGCGCGCCTTGCCCTCGTCGCGCAGTTGCACCAGGGTCTCGATGCTGCGGGCCAGGTCCCAGTCGCGGGCCGGCCAGTGGATGTGGAACAGGTCGACCTGCTCGGTGCCCAGGGCGCGCAGGCTGTCTTCCAGCGACTGGCGCATGGCCTGGGGCTCAAGGCGGTCCCACCACACCTTGGTGGTCAGGTGGATGGCTTCACGCGGCACGCTGCTGTCGCGCAGCGCCTGGCCGACAGCCGCTTCGTTGGCATAGGCGGTGGCGGTGTCGATGTGCCGGTAACCCAGCTCCAGCGCCTGGTGCACGGCGCGGGTGCAGTCGGCGCCGGTCATCGGCCAGGTGCCCAGGCCGATGGCGGGCAGGTCGAGGCCGTGACGGTTGGTGAGCCTGTGCATGGGTACTCCTTGTACGGGTCGAAAGGTGGGCGCCCATCATCGGCTATCGGCCGCTGGCTGGCTGCACGGCGTAGGGGAAAGTGGTCGATCAGCGAACAAAATGTACCGGGCGGTGTAAAGCAGTGGGTGCGCCTGATGTTCAGGTCGTCCGATCTCTTCTAGAATCCGCCCATGCCCGGGCGCCATGCCGGGGCCATCGCCCGAGGGCCCCATGAGTTCCAGTACCCCGCTGTCCGGAGTCAACCAGCCGCTGCGCGGTATCGTCCTGGTGGTGGTGGCCACCTTCCTGTTCGCCAGCCACGATGGCTTGTCGAAGTACCTGGGCGGCATCTACCCGGTCATCATGGTGGTGTGGGCCCGCTATGTGGTGCACACACTGTTGATGGCCGGCATCTTCCTGCCCAAGGCAGGCCTGGCAGTACTGCGCACCCGGCGCCCGGTTTTACAGACCTTGCGCGCCCTGAGCCTGCTCAGCACCAGCCTGCTGTTTACCGCCGGCCTGCAATACCTGCCGCTGGCCGAGGCGACCTCGGTCAACTTCCTGGCCCCGGTGCTGGTGACCGCACTGTCGGTGCCGCTGCTCAAGGAGCACGTCACCCTGGGCCAGTGGGTGGCGGTGGTGCTGGGCTTTATCGGTGTGCTGGTGGTGGTGCACCCGGGCGGGGCGATGTTCACCCCGGCCATTCTGTTCCCGTTCGGTTCGGCCATGGGTTTTTGCTTCTACCAGTTGTTGACGCGCAAGCTGGCAGTCCACGACAGCCCGACCACCAGCAACTTCTACGCAGGCCTGTGCAACACCCTGGTGATGACCGCGTTGGTGCCGTTCTTCTGGCAGGTGCCGCAATGGCCGCATGTGCTGTTGATGCTGGGGCTGGGGGGCTGCGGGATGACCGCGCACCTGCTGCTGACCCAGGCCTTCCGGCATGCCGCGCCAGCGCTGCTGGCGCCGTTCAGCTACTGCCAGATCGTGTTTGCCGGGTTGCTCGGGCTGGTGGTGTTCGGCCAGGTGCCGGACGGGGTGAGCCTGGTGGGCATTGCGATCATCTGCCTGAGCGGGCTGGGTGCGGCGTGGATGCAGCGTAAGGGGTAGGGCCAGGCACTTCTTTGGGGTAACTGTGTTGTGCTGCCTGTACCGGCCTCATCGCCGGCAAGCCGGCTCCTACAGGTAGGGCGCCGGCCTGAATGTGATGCGATCCCTGTAGGAGCCGGCTTGCCGGCGATAGCGCCCGATCAGGCGACATCGCAATAGCAGGCTCCTGCAGGGTTTTGTCAGTGCGCCCCGGCCGCCTTGCTCAGGTCGCTTTCGGCCCACTCGGTGTAGATGCAGGCATCGGCCACCGCCCAGCGCACTTTCACCTGGTCACCCGGCTGCATCGGCATGCCGGCGGCCGACAGGGCCTTGACTGTCAGCTCGGTACCGCCCTGGGTAACCACGTGGCAGGTCTGGCTTTCACCCAGGAACAACACCTCGCCAACGGTGGCGGTGACTTCGTTCCAGCCCGCTGGCAGGGTATCGCGGGCAGCTTGTTCGGCGGTCAGCGCCAGGGCCTTCTCCGGGCGCACCATGATCAGCGCCTCCTGCTCGGCCGCCAGGCCCGGGGTCAGGCGGATGGCCACCGGCTGGCCTTCGAAGCTGCCGGCACCGTTGCTGCTGGCCTTGATGCGCAAGAAGTTCGAGTTGCCCAGGAACGAGGCGACGAAGGCATTCGGCGGGTTCTGGTAGAGGTCGTAGCCGGTGCCCAGGCCGACGATCTTGCCGTGACTGAAGATGGCGATGCGCTGGGACAGACGCATGGCTTCTTCCTGGTCGTGGGTCACGTAGACGATGGTGATGCCCAGCCGGCGGTGCAGCTGGCGCAGCTCGTCCTGCAGGTCTTCACGCAGTTTTTTGTCCAGCGCGCCGAGGGGCTCGTCCATCAGCAGGATGCGCGGCTCGTACACCAGCGCCCGGGCAATCGCCACGCGCTGCTGCTGGCCACCGGACATCTGCGAGGGCTTGCGGTGGGCGAATTTTTCCAGCTGTACCAGCTTGAGCATGGCGTCCACGCGCTTGTTGGTTTCGCTGGCGCTGAGCTTGCGGATGGCCAGGGGGAAGGCGATGTTGTCGCGCACGTTCAGGTGCGGGAACAGCGAGTAGCGCTGGAACACCATGCCGATGTCGCGCTTGTGCGGCGGCACGTTCACCAGCGACTGGCCGTCCACCAGGATTTCACCGCTGCTGGGGGTTTCGAAACCGGCCAGCATCGACAGGGTGGTGGACTTGCCCGAGCCGCTGGAGCCGAGGAAGGTGAGGAATTCACCGTCCTGGATCTCGAGGTCCAGGTTGTCTACGGCGGTGAAGTCGCCGTAGTGCTTGTTCAGGCCGCGCAGGCTGACCAGGGTCTTGTTTTGCGCGTTGTCTTTGATCACTGCACTCATTGTTGTTTTCTCCGCGCTCAGGCGTTTTCGGTGCGCCGGCGCAGGGCGGCGGCAATAATCATGACCAGCAGCGACAGGCCGATCAGCAGGGTCGAGGCCACGGCAATCACCGGGCTCAGGTCCTGGCGCAGGGTGGTCCACATTTTTACCGGCAGGGTCTGCAGGTCGGGGCTGGCCATCATCACGCTCAGCACCACCTCGTCCCACGAAACCAGAAACGCGAACAGGCCGCCGGCGATCATCCCCGGGCGAATGGCCGGGAAGGTCACCTTGAAGATCGCCTGCAGGCGCGAGGCACCACAGATCACTGCAGCATCCTCGATCGACTGGTCGAACAGCTTCAGCGAGTTGATGATCGAGATGATGGTGAAGGGCAGGGCGACGATCACGTGGCTGACCACGAAGGCGAACAGCGTGCCGGTGTAGCCCAGCTTGAGAAACAGCGCATACACCGCCACGGCGATGATCACCAGTGGCACGATCATCGGCATGGTGAACAGCCCGTAGAGCATCTCGCGCCCCGGGAAGCGGCCACGCACCAGGGCAAAGGCGGTGGGCAGGCCCAGCAGCACGGCGGCGATGGTGGTCAGCACGGCCACCTTCAGGCTGGCCAGGGCGGCGTCCATCCACTCCGGGTTGGAGAAGAACTGGCCGTACCACTTGAAGGTCCAGCCTGGTGGCGGGAACACCAGCCACTGCGAGGAGCCGAACGACAGCAGAACGATGAACACCACCGGCAGCAGCAGGAAGGCCGCAATGACCCCGGTGGTCAGGTACAGGCCGGTGCGCAGCGGGCGACCCATGGCATTGGGGGACAGAAGCATGGCGGTTTACCTCGCGTTGCCGACCGGGGATTCCGGCTGCAGCTTCAGGTACAGGTAGAAGAGCACCAGGGTGATGACCACCAGCAGTGCCGCGGCGGCGCTGGCCAAGCCCCAGTTGAGGAACGACTGCACCTGCTGGATGATGAATTCGGGCAGCATCATGTTCTGCGCCCCGCCCAACAAAGCCGGGGTGACGTAGTAACCCAGCGACATCACGAACACCATCAAGGCACCCGAGAACAGCCCCGAGCGGCACAGCGGCAGGAACACCTTCCAGAAGTTGGTCCAGGGGCTGGCGCCGCAGATGGAACCGGCCTGCAGCACCATCGGGTCGATGGCGTGCATGGTCGCCTGCAGCGGCAGCACGATGAACGGGATCATGATGTAGCTCATGCCGATCACCACGCCGGTGAGGTTGTGCACCATCTCGATGGGCGCATCGATGATGCCCATTGCCATCAACGCCTTGTTGATCACCCCCGAGCTTTGCAGCAGCACCAGCCACGAGTAGGTGCGCGCCAGCAGGCTGGTCCACATCGATAGCAGCACGATGTTCAGCAGCCAGCGGCCCCAGCCCTTGGGCACCAGGGTGATCGCCCAGGCCAGCGGGAAGCCCAGCAACACGCTGATCAGGGTGACCAGGCCGGCCACCGAGAAGGTGTTGAACAGCACCCGCGCGTAGGCCGAGTTGGCGAACAGTTGCTCGTAGTTGCCCAGCCCCGGCACCGGCTCGAGCACCCCGCGCAGCAACAGGCCGACCAGCGGGGCAAAGAAGAACAGGCCGAGAAAGAGCAGGGCCGGCAGCAGGTTGCGGCTGCCTTTCCAGCGTTGGCTCAAGGGTGGGCGGCGGTCTGCCGCCCCCGGTGCGCCGGCCCCCGAAGGGGCTCCTTGCGCGTTATGCAGGGCGTTGATGGCGACTTTCATTTGACCAGCCACTCATTCCAGCGGGCGGCGATGGCCTGGCCGTTTTTTGCCCAGTAGGCGAAGTCGAGGGTGACCTGGTCGTTGGGGTAGTTGGTTGGCAGGTTGGTGGCCAGTTGCTTGTCCAGGCGCGCGACGCTGTCGGTGTTGACCGGGGCATAGGCGGTGGCATTGGCGAAGTCGGCCTGGCCCTGGGCGCCGCTGGCCTTGGCCAGGAACTTCATGGCCGCGTCCTTGTTCTTGGCACCTTTGGGGATGACCAGAAAATCAGCCATGACCAGGTTCTGCTTCCAGCTCACACCCACCGGTGCGCCATCTTGTTGCAGGGCGTACACGCGGCCGTTCCAGAACTGTCCGAGCGAGGCTTCGCCAGAGGCCAGCAGTTGCTGCGACTGGGCGCCGCCGCCCCACCAGACGATGTCTTTCTTGATGGTGTCGAGCTTCTTGAAGGCGCGGTCCAGGTCCAGCGGGTAGAGGTCTTTGGGGGCTACACCGTCGGCCAGCAGGGCCAGTTCCAGCACGCCGGGGCTGGGCCATTTGTACAGGGCGCGTTTGCCAGGGTAGGTCTTGGTGTCGAACAGTGCGGTCCAGTCCACCGGCTTGTTGGCACCGAGCTTGCCTTCGTTGTAACCGAGCACGAAGGAGAAGAAGAACGAGCCGACGCCATGGTCGGAGACGAAGCGTGGGTCGATCTTGTCGCGCTGGATCTGGCTGAAATCGAGGGGTTCGAGCAGGCCTTCGCTGGCGGCGCGCAGGGCGAAGTCGGCTTCGACATCGACCACGTCCCACTGCACGTTGCCGCTTTCGACCATGGCCTTGAGCTTGCCGTAGTCGGTAGGGCCGTCCTGGACCACCTTGATGCCGGTGTCCTTGGTGAACGGCGCAGCCCAGGATTCTTTCTGGGCGTCCTGGGTGGTGCCACCCCAGCTGACGAAGTTGACGCTTTCGTTGGCGGCCTGAGCGGCCTGAAATGCCAGGGTCAGCAGGCTGGCGGACAGCACTGCGGTTACACGTTTGCTCAACAGCATGGTTACGCCCTCGTTGCTTTTGTTATTCGAGGCGGGGCTTTTGGTGCGCCCGCCAACAGTGTTCGGGGAGCAGCTATCAATGTGTGTCGCGTGGCCGTCTTGTGATTGTAGGTTCGGCCAAAGATTTCAAGGTCTACGGGATATCATATTATGGTATTCCAAACTTTTCGCAAGGGGGTGTGGGCGACCGGCCATCACTCCATCTTCTTGCCTATCAAGTCGGAAACGGGCACGACTCCTGTAGGAGCGGCCTTGTGCCGCGAAAGGGCCGCACAGCGGCCCCGGGGGTTCAGCGTAGACACGTGAGTTGCCGGGGCCGCTTCGCGGCCCTTTCGCGACACAAGGCCGCTCCTTGTGGGGGTCAGCTTTGCAGGGTGGGTTCGAACGGAATGCTCTGCACCACCTCCAGCTCATACCCGGCAAGGCCTGCGTATTTGAGCGGCGGGCCCAGGTGGCGCAGTTTGCCCACGCCCAGGTCCTGCAGAATCTGCGCACCGGTGCCCACCTCCGAATACACCTTCGATTGGCCGCGCTGGTAGGGGCGTACCGGTTGCGTGAGTTGCGGCACCCGCTCCAGCAGCGCTTGCGAGGACTCGTGGTTGGCCAGAATCACCACCACCCCGGCGCCTTCCTCGGCCACCTTCTGCAGCGCCGCCCACAGGGTCCAGTTGGCGGGGCCGGCGTATTCGGCGCCAACCAGGTCGCGCAGCGGGTCGATCACATGCACCCGCACCAGGGTGGGCTGCTCGCGGCGGATGTCGCCCATCACCATGGCCATGTGCACGCCGCCTTCGATACGGTCTTCATAGGTGACCAGGCGGAAGGTGCCGTGCACCGTGGGCAGCTCGCGCTCGCCGATGCGCTTGATGGTCTGCTCGGTGCTCAGGCGGTAGTGGATCAGGTCGGCGATGGTGCCGATCTTGATGCCGTGTTGGGCGGCGAACACTTCGAGGTCCGGGCGGCGGGCCATGGTGCCGTCGTCGTTGAGTACCTCGACGATCACCGAGGCCGGGCTGAAGCCGGCCAGGCGCGCCAGGTCGCAGCCGGCTTCGGTGTGCCCGGCGCGGGTCAGCACGCCGCCTTCGCGGGCGCGCAGGGGGAAGATGTGGCCGGGCTGCACCAGGTGCTCGGGGCGGGCGTCGGCGGCCATGGCGGCGGCCACGGTGCGTGCCCGGTCGGCCGCGGAAATGCCGGTGGTGACGCCGGTGGCGGCTTCGATGGACACGGTGAAGGCGGTGCTGAACACGCTGCCGTTGCTCGGTACCATCTGCTCCAGGCCCAGGCGCTGGCAGTGCTCGTCGGTGAGGGTCAGGCAGATCAGGCCGCGCGCCTCGCGGGCCATGAAGTTGATGGCTGCGGCGTCGCAGCGCTCGGCGGCGATCAACAGGTCGCCTTCGTTTTCGCGGTCTTCGTCATCCACCAGCAGGACCATCTTGCCTTGCCGGTAGTCCTCGAGGAGTTCTTCGATGCTGTTGAATGCCATGCTGCACGCTCACGGTGGTCGGGTGGTTTTTATGGTATACCATCATACACAAATATCCCTGAAGCAGGAGTACGACCGATGAAGGCCTACTGGATCGCCCACGTGGACGTCACCGACCCCGAGCAGTACCAGCAGTACACCCAGCGCGCCCCGGCGGCGTTCGTTGCCTTTGGCGGGCGTTTTCTGGCCCGCGGCGGGCGCAGCGAGGCCATGGAAGGGCGGCCCACACCACAGCGTAGCGTGGTGATCGAGTTCGACTCATACGAACAGGCCGTGGCGTGCTACCGCTCCGACCTGTACCAAGAGGCGTGCAAGCACCGCCAAGGGGTGGCCAAGGCCGAGGTGATCATTGTCGAGGGCTTCCAGCCCTGATCGGTGGTATCACATAGAAACCTGTAGGAGCCGGCTCACAGGTCTGCTTTTGCCTGCCCCCGGGTGCGCAGCAGCGACAGCACCACGCCGCCGGCCAGCAGGCCGAACGTCACCCCCAGCGACAGCTCCGGCGGCACCTTGCCCACCAGCCCGTGCCAGAAGATCTTGCAGCCGATGAACACCAGCACCATGGCCAGTGCATACTTGAGGTAGACGAAGCGGTGCATCAGCGCCGCCAGGGCGAAGTACAGCGAACGCAGGCCGAGGATGGCGAAGATGTTCGAGGTGTAGACGATGAACGGGTCCTGGGTGATGGCGAAGATCGCCGGTACGCTGTCCACCGCGAACACCAGGTCGGCCAGCTCGATCAGCACCAGGGCCAGGAACAGCGGGGTGGCGTAGCGTACCGCCTGGCTGGCGCCGGGCGGGGTCAGGCGTACGAAGAAGTGCGGGCCATGCAGTTGGTCGGTGACCCGCATGTGCCGGCGCACGAAACGCAATACCGGGTTGTTGGCGAGGTCGACGTGGTTGTCGTCCTTGGCCAGCGCCATCTTGATGCCGGTGAACAGCAAGAACGCCCCGAAGATATACAGCACCCAGGCAAAGTGCTGCACCAAGGCTGCGCCCACGCCGATCATGATCGCCCGCAGCACCACCACCCCGAGGATGCCCCAGAACAGCACGCGGTGTTGGTAGCGGCGGGGGATGGCGAAGAAGCTGAAGATCATCGCCATGACGAACACGTTGTCCATCGACAACGACTGCTCGACCAGAAAACCCGTGTAGAACTCCAGCGCCGACTGCGCGCCCAACTGGTGCCAGACCCACAGGCCGAACAGTACGCCGACACTGAAATAGCCGGCGTACAGCAGCAGGCTTTCGCGCATTTCGATTTCGCGGTCCTGGCGGTGCAGCACGCCGAGGTCGAGCACCAGCAAAGCGATGACGATGGTGATGAACACCAGCCACAACCAGGTGCTGGTACCGAGGAACGGGGTGAAGAGGAATGTGTGCAGAGCTGTCATGAGCCCCTCCTTGATTGTCGACGTTGCATGGCAACAGTGATTCCGACATGGCGGCGCTAACCGTCAGAGGGGCCCGGCATCACATGGGGTGAGCCTAGTAGTGATTGGTCGGGAAGGGCAGCATGGGGTGTTACATTTGATTACCGGTAGCAAGGCTCCTACAGGGTGCGCATGTTCTGCTGCCTTCAATACACCCACACTTCAACCCGCCTGTTCTTCAGCCGGCCCTGTTCCAGGTCGTTTCCCGCCACCGGCAGCTCATCACCCATGCCCATGACTTCCTTCACCTCGACCCCCGCCCGCGCCAGCTCGCGGCGCACGGCCATGGCCCGCAGGCGCGACAGCAGGGCGGCGCGCCCCGGGGTTTCCTTGGGGTCGCCAAAGCCCACCAGCACCACCTTGCCCTGCAGCTTGCCGGCCTGGCGCAGGTAGTCGCCAACCCGCTGCACATCGCGCAGGGCCTTGTTGTCGAGGCTGGCGCTGCCTTCCTGAAAGCGGAAGTTGACGTTCAGCCGGCTGGCCTCGCCAGCCAGCGCCCGGTAGCGCGGTGGCATGTCGGCCTGGGCGGGTACCGGCAGTGCCTTGACCTGCTGTGCGACGAACCCCTGCTCGGCGACGATCGCCTGCCCGGCCGGGCTCTGCGCGAACTCGGCCAGGGCCCGGGCCTGGGGCCGGGCGTGGGCGGGCAGGTAGAAGAACAGCCGCCGCGACAGCGGGTAGTCCTCGCTGGCCACCAGGGCGCGGCTGGGGGGCAGGGCGGGGGCATCGCCATCGGCCACTGCCAGTACCTTGGCCCCGTGTACCGTGGCCAGGCCGCTAAAGCCAATGGCCTGGCGGTCGCCCATCACCCGTTCGGCCAGTTCGTCGGCCGCTTCGAAGCGCCGGGCTTCGCTGAACAACTGGCCATGCTGCGGGTCGAGCACCAGGGCCTTGAAGGTTTCGAAGGTGCCCGAGCGGTCGTCCCGGGCATACAGGTGGATGCTGCCGCCAGGCACGCCCAGTTGCTCCCAGCGCCGCACCTGGCCCGAAAACACCTGTGCCAGTTGCTCGGTGGTGAGCTGGCCTAGCGGGTTATCCGGGTGGACGATCACCGCCACGCCGTCCAGGCCGATCACCTGTTCGGCGCCAGCGCTGCGCAGGTCGCCCAGTGCTTGCAGCTGCTGGGCTTCGCGGTCGTTGATTGGCCGCGAGGCTGCTGCCAGGTCGGCCTCGCCACTGGCCAGGGCGCCGAAGCCGGTGCTCGAGCCGTGGGCGGCGATGTCGATGCGTATCGGCTGGTTATTGCGGCTGCGGGCGCGGACTACGGTTTCGTTGGCTGCAGCGCCCGGCAGGGTCTCGATCGATGTGGCGCCCTGGGATTGCAGCAGGCCGCGCACCAGCGCGGGAGCCAGGGCAGCACCGATGGTGTTGGAGCCCTGGATACGAAGTTGTGCGGGCTCTGCGGGCGCCAGGGTTGGCAGCAGGCAGAGTAGAAGAGCGAGCAGGCGGCGCATGCCGGGGACCTTTGGCACAGAATTTTGGCGCAGATTACGACAGTTGCGTGACGGCTGGATGACCGTGGTTGGGGTATTTCTCAGGTGTTCGCCAATACCTTGAACCACCGCGAACCCCAACCCCCACCCCCGGGGAATCTCCCCCAATCTCATTCTCAATGGATTTATAACTCATTGAAATAAAACAAATTTATATCTGGCACGGCGCTTGCTGAGCATGACCGCAGAGTCCCAAGCGCCCCCTGGAGGTGCCCGATGACGACCACTCTGCGCAAAGGCCCCGTGCTCCCTTCGCTGCTCCTCGCACTGCTCGGCTGCAACCCCGAAAGCGAAGCCGAAGCCGCCGTGCAATGCCAGCGCACCCTGACCGCCAACGTGGTCGCCCTCGACCAGCCGTTGATGTTCAACCGCCTCGGTGCACAGAACGCCAACGGCATGATCTACGCCCTGCGCCAGGACGTGGTCGACGAACGCAACGTACCCCTTACCCGCGGCGGCGCCGCGGTGCCCGGCAAGGTCACCCTGCGCCCCGACAAGCGCCCACGCCCGATCGTGCTGCGCCTGGCCGCCGGCGAATGCCTGACCGTCACCCTCACCAACCTGCTGGCCTACCAGGCCAACCCCAACAAGCACGGCATCCACCCCGAGCAGCCCGAAGGCGAAGAAGGCGAAGAAGGCGAAGACAACGAGCTGCCCGAAGTGCAAGGCGACGGCCATTTCATCGCCGACGAGCAGGTCAGCGACCGCCATGTCGGCTTTCAGGTCAACGGCCTGCAAGCGGTCAACAGCATCGCCGACATAGCCGCCAACACCGGGCGCAATGGCAACTTCCTGGTCGCCCCCGGCAACACCCGCAGCTACACCCTGTACGCCGAGCGCGAAGGCGCCTTCGCCGTCACCAGCCTGGGCGCCACCTTCGGCGGCGAGGGCAACGCCGGCAACGTCGCCAACGGCCTGTTCGGGCAAGTGATCGTGCTGCCCAAAGGCGGGCGCAGCTACCGCAACACCCTGGCTGAAGAAGACATGCGCCTGGCCACCACCGGCCGCACCGCCACCGGCCAGCCAGTGATCGACTACCAGGCGCGCTACCCGCAAGGCGAGCCCTGGCTCAGCGAAGGCAAGGCCGGCAAGCCGATCATCGCCATGCTCGACGGGCTGGAGATCATCAGCAGCGAAACCGACGCCATCGTCATGGGCCCCAACCCCGACGGCAGCTTCCCGCCCAGCACCTACCCGCTGGAAAGCCTCGGCAAGCGCAACCCGGCACTGCCCAACCGCCTGGAGGCCTTCCGCGACTTCGCCTCGCAGTTCGCCGACGAAGTGGCCGGCACCCAGGCGTTCCCCGGCTATTGGGCCGACCCGGTCATGGGCCATGTGCTGGAACCAACCCGCGATTCGTTCATGATCAACTATGGCTCCGGTGGCATGGGCGCGGAAGTTGTGGCCAACCGCCTGGGCGTGGGGCCGATGCACGACTGCCTGTCGTGCGCCTACGAGGAGTTCTTCCTCAGCGCCCACACCGTGGGTGACATCGGCACCCTGGTGGACGTGCCGGCCAACGTTGGCCTGGAGCGCATCCGCCCGGGCGAAGTGCCGCCAGCCAGCGCCACCGGGGTCAAGGCCAGCATGGCCCTGTACCCGGCAGAGCCTGCCAACGTGCACCACAGCTACATCGGTGACTTCACCAAGTTTCGCAACACCCACAACGGCCACGAGCAGCACATCTTCCACCTGCACGGCCACCAGTGGTTGTTCAACCCCAACGACGACAACTCCGACTACATTGACGCCCAGGGCATCGGCCCGGGGGTGGGTTACACCTACGAAATCGCCAACGGCGGTTCGGGCAATCGCAACCGCGTGGCGGGCGATGCCATCTACCACTGCCACTTCTACCCGCACTTCGCCCAAGGCATGTGGGCCATGTGGCGGGTGCACGATGTGTTCGAGCCCGGCACGCGCCTGGCGGTCAGCGGCGAGGGCGAGAACGGTTTTCACAGCACCCCGTTCGCCCTGCGCAGCGGCATGCCGGCGCCTGGCGCGCGGGCGTTGCCCGACGGCGAGATTGTCGCCGGTACGCCGATCCCGGCCATCGTGCCGCTGCCCGGCAAGGCCATGGCGCCGATGCCGGGCAAGGTCACGGTGGTGCCGAAGCTCGGCGAGGCCCTGGTGGCGCAGCAAGAGGGCGATGACCACCCCGCTGAAAACACCGCCACCCGCGCCGTCGGCTCCCTGGCCCTGGTCGACCGCAGCGAAAGCAACCGCAACGCCGACGGCAGCCTGAAGAACCCCGGCTACCCGTTCTGGATCGGCGGCATGGAAAGCAGCGTTGGCCAGCGTCCGCCAACCCCGCCGCTGGACATGCTCGACCCGGCCCTGGCGCGCCAGCTGAAGAACAGCGGCAAGGCGCTGTGGGCCAACCTTGATGCCAACCAGGTCGACGGCTGGGACGGCGGCCTTGGCCGCCATGCGCTGGACGGCGTATCGGCCGGTGGCGAGGCGGTGACCACCACCACCAAGCTGGATTTCTCCAAGGTGGTGCACAAGGCCAAGCCCATCTACCTGCCCGAGGAGGGCACCGAGGTCGAGCAGGCGGCCATGCAGTACCACGCCAAGGCCGAACACCCAAGCTTCGCCCTGATGCCTGGCGCCAGCCCCGTGGCCAAGGCGTTCCGTACCAACGGTGCGTTACCCACCGCCGGCGCGCCATTCTACGAGCCATGCATGGACGACCGCGGCAAGCGCCTCACCCAAGGCGCAGGCGTGGGTGAGTTCTTCAGCGGCGAGAGCCTAACCGGGCTCAACTTCCGTGGCGCCTCCACCTTCACCGCCGACCGCCCGCGCATCTACAAGGGCGCCAACATCCAGTTCGACGCGGTGTACAACAAGGTTGGCTACCACTTCCCGCAGGCGCGCATCCTCGCCCTGTGGGAGGACGCCTGGCCTGTGATCACCAAGCAGCGCCCGCCAGAGCCGCTGGTGATGCGCATGAACACCTTCGACTGCACCCAGTACGTGCACACCAACCTGATCCCCTCGTACTACGAGATGGACGACTACCAGGTGCGCACCCCCACCGACGTGATCGGCCAGCATATCCACCTGCCCAAGTGGGACCTGACCGCCGCCGACGGCTCGGCCAACGGCTGGAACTACGAAGACGGCATTCTCTCGCCCGGCAGTGTGGTCGAGCGCATCCACGCCATCCGTGCCTACAACCAGTGCAGCGAGGCCGACACCCGCAACGGCACTGCAGCCTGCCCGCAAGCCCGCCAACACCCGTTCTTCGGCCGTTACGGGCGCACCGACTGGCTAGGGGCGCGTACCGCCATGCAGCGCTGGTTCGCCGACCCGCTGGTCAACGTGCACAACGTCGACCGTGGCCTGGGCACCATCTTCACCCACGACCACCTCGGCCCCTCGACCCACCAGCAACTGGGTCTGTACGCCACCGTGCTGGCCGAACCCGCCGGCTCCACCTGGTACCACGCCGAAACCGGCGAGCAGTTGTACAACCCGGCCCAGCGCCAGGACGGCGGGCCGACTTCGTGGCAGGCGGTGATCCAGACCGGCGACCACAACGGTGACGGGCGCAACGACAGCTACCGCGAGTTCTTCCTCGAGTACAGCGACTTCCAGCACGCCTACGAGGCTGGCGTATACGTTGGCGCAGGCCCGGACGGGGTGCCCAACGCCCAGTCCTACCCGGCCACCGCCGACAGCTTCCGCTACGCCATCAACCCGCCGGTACGCCAGAAGGCCTCCAACCTGCTCGAGTCGGTGGTCGAGTCCCGTGGCGGGCTCAACCCCGGCTGCCCGAGCCGGCCATGCCCGCAGGCCATTTCGGTCGACGACCCCGGCATGTTCGTCGTCAACTACCGCAACGAGCCCCTGGCCCTGCGTGTGTTCGACCCGAACAAGGTCGGCCCGGACGGCAAGCGCGGCATGCAGGCCGACGGCCTGGGCGGCGACCTGGCCTACGCCATGCAAACCCGCACCGACCGCGCCATCCCGGCGATGAACCTGGCGCCCTCGGCGATCACCCAGGCGGTGGGCCCCACCGGCGGCACCACGCGCTTCCCGCCGCACATCAACAAGGGTACCGAGCCGGGCGACCCGTTCACCCCGCTGCTGCGCACCTATTCCGGCGACAACGTGCGCCTGCGGGTGCATGCCGGCGGCCATGAAGAGGAGCACAACGTCACCTTGCACGGGGTCAAATGGCTGCAGAACGGCTCGGGCTTCGGCAACAGCTCCAATTCCGGCTGGAAGTCGTCGCAGATGGTCGGTATTTCCGAACAGCTCGGCTTCATGGCGCCGGTGTCGATGATCTCCAGCTCCGCCGCTACCAACGGCGACTACCTGTACTCGCTGGACGCCGCGCTGGAAGGCTACTGGAACGGTATCTGGGGCATCATGCGCAACTACACCGCGCAACGCGCCGACCTGTTCCCGCTGCCCAACAACCCGCAGCCGGTGGCCATGCGCAACACCGTGAACTTCGACGGCATCTGCCCCAAGACCACGGCCAACGCCAATGGCATCGGCACCCGGCCCACGGTCAAGCGCAACTATGAAATCGTCGCTGCGCTGGCCAATGACATCCTCGCCAACAACCACGGGGTGAGCATCAATGACCCGGCCGGCATCGGCCAGCACGTGGGCGCTGCGCTCAAGGCCAACGGCGGCACCCTGGTGTTCAACAGCCGCAAGGTGAGCATCCCGCTGGCCACGGTGCTCGACGAGGAGGGCGGTACCCCGTTCAGCGTCGGCGGCCACAGCTCGCCGCTGCACGACCCCACCGCCGTTCTGTACGTGCGCAAGGCCGACCTCGATACCAGCACCGGCAAGCTCAAGGCCGGGGTGCCGGTAGAGCCGCTGATGCTGCGTGCCAATGCCGGCGACTGCATCAGCATCACCCTGGAAAACCGCCTGCCACTGATGATGCCCGACTTGCCCAGCACCGCAGTAATGCAGCAGGTGGTCAAGCGTGACCGCATGGGCAGCGAAGGCTCCACCGCGTTCAACAACAACCTCATGCGCCCCTCCAGCCACGTAGGCCTGCACGCGCAGTTGCTGGCCTACGACATCACCAAGTCCGATGGCGTGAACGTGGGGCTCAACCCGCTGCAAACCGTGCCGCCGCGCGTCGGCAACAGCGGTGCCTGGCCAACCCGGGTGTACCAGTACTACGCCGGCCACCTGGAACGTGAAGGCAAGCCGGTGCTGCAACTGGGCCGTACTGTCGACAACATCGACAGCACCGCCATCGAGTTCGGCGGCCTTAACTTCACCCCGGCAGATGTCATCAAGCAGCCGCAAAAGGGTTTGGTGGGCGCCATGAGCGTGCTGCCGCAGACCGCCACCTGGACCGAGGACAGCGCCACCCGCGCCCAGGCCACGGTGAAGGTCAGCGGCCAGCCCGATTACCGCGACTTCATCACCGTGTGGCAGCGCTCGATGAACATGCGCTGGGCTGACGGGCGCCCGGTGGAGGGCATCGCCACCGAAGGCAACGGCGTGCCGGGCGACCCGAAAGACAACGGCAACATGGCCATGAACTACCGCACCGAGCCGCTGTGGCTGCGCTTTGCCCGGGCGCCGGACGCGCCGTTCGGGCATGCCGACGGCGCAGGCTTTGCCGACGTAACCAATGCCCACATGGCCTACAGCAACGCCCTGGTAGGTGGCGATCCGCAAACCCCGGTGCTGTGGGCCAAGCCTGGCCAGCCGGTGCGCAGCCACGTGCTGATGCCCAGCGGCGGCAGCCGCGGCATCACCTACCAGCTCGACGGGCACCTGTGGCCGCTGCACAGCTACCAGGCCGAGAAGAGCGATGCCGGCGGCTACCCCATGGGCCTGCCGGGCATCGGCTCGGTGCGCTTTGGCTACAACCCCATGGCCATGTACATCGGCGCCCAGGAGAGCGTGCTGCCGGCGGCGCACTTCAGCTTCATGCTACCCAGTGCCGGTGGCGCCAACGCGGTGCCGGGGGACTACCTGTTCCGCGACTACGCCGCCTACGGCAACACCTCGGGGCTGTGGGGGCTGCTGCGGGTGACCCAGGAGGCTCCGCCGGCGCAGCCCCAGGGGCAGTAAATCCTGTAGGAGCCGGCTTGCCGGCGATGGGGCCGGGCCTGCAAACCCTCACACCTGAGCGTGATGGGCTGGGGCTCCTGGCCCTATCGCCGGCAAGCCGGCTCCTACAGGGTTTTCACACCCGGCCCCGGCTTCGGGGAAGGGGCCTGGGGAATCCTCCCCAACTTTCTCGGGTTGATATCGCAACTTATTGAATTAAAACAATATTCACTCGTGGCACGGCCCTTGCTACTGCCACAGCAGAAGCCCCAGTCTCCCCGGAGGTGCAGCATGCTCATCCCGCTCGAACACCCAGCCCCGCACCTGCCTGTGCTGCGACCAGAGGGCCTGCGACCATGAAACGCCGACTGCACCCCGCCTACATAGGCATGCTGCTGGGCTGGGCCTTGATCGGCCTGGGCGTGGCCTACGAAAACCTCTGGTGCGATGCCCGCGAGCTGCTGCAAGAGCCCGCCGAGCCCGAGACCGGGCACCGCCTGAACCGCGACGGCGTGACCGTGGAGTTCGAAGCCAGGCCCTTGGGCAACGGTGTACTGCGCGAGGGCGACTTTGCCAGCATCCGCTTCAAAGTCAGCGACCAGAACAGTGGCCAGCCGCTGTCGGGCATGGCCCCCGGAGCCTGGCTCGACCCTGCTCAGTCGGCGCCGTTGGGCGACCGCGACAGCAGCTGCAAGGCGCGGGTGGCGTTGTTTCTGAAAAGCAGCATCGGCGCGCGGCCACTGCTCGACCTCAACAGCTACTTCCTGCTGATGCTGAACAAGGACGCCAGCCTGACGGTGATCGACCCTACGGTGTCGGTGGGCGGGGTCACCAGCACCCTGGCGCGCATCGAGCTGCCGGGCCAGCCCATGGACTGGGTGGCCAGCAGCGACGACCGCCAGGTGTTCGTGTCCATGCCCGAACGCAACCAGGTGGCGCTGATCGACACCGAAACCTTCACCCGCGTGGCCACCCTGCCAGCAGGTGAGCAGCCGCTGCGGGTAGCGCTGCAGCCCGACCAGCGCCTGCTGTGGGTAGGCAACAACAGCAGCGACCCGGCCAAGGGCGGGGTGACGGTGATCGATGTGCCCAGCCGCAGCACGCTCAAGTCGTTCATTACCGGCTCCGGGCACCACGAGATCGCCTTCAGCGCCGACTCGCATTTTGCCTTTGTCAGCAACCGCGATGCCGGCACCCTCAGCGTCATCGACATCGCCGAGATGCGCCTGGTGAAGACCCTGCCGGCCGGCAGCCAGCCGTTGTCGGTGGCCTATTCGGCGCTGTCCCAGGCGGTGTATGTGGTCGACGGGCAGGAAGGCAAGGTGCGGGTGTTCGATGCGCGCCGCCACCAGCTGCGCCACACGGTACAGGCCGAACCGGGCCTGGGGCCGCTGCGCTTTAGCAGCGACGGGCGCTTTGGCCTGGTGCTCAACACCCTGGAAAACCAGGCCCTGGTGATCGATGCCAGCAGCGACCAGCTGATCCACCATATCCCGGTGGCTGCCGAGCCCTACCAGGTGGCCTTCACCAAGGGCTACGCCTACGTGCGCGGCCTGGCTTCGCCCAAGGTGAGCATGATCAACCTGGCCAGCCTCGGCCAGGGCCGCACGCCGATCGTCCAGGGCTTCGAGGCCGGCCCTGCGGCGCCGCGCCAGGCCGGTGACCTGCCGCTGGCCCAGGCGGTGAGCGTGTCGCGTGACGACAACTCGGTGTTCGTGGTCAACCCGGTGGACAACACCACGTACTTCTACGCCGAGGGCATGAACGCGCCGATGTCGGGCTACAACAACCGTGGCCACCAGGCCCGCGCGGCGATCGTGGTCGACCGCAGCCTGCGCGAGGTGGCGCCGGGGGTGTACGGCTCGACGGTCAAGTTGCCGGCGGCCGGCACTTTCGACGTGGCCTTCTTGCTCAACCAGCCGCAGATCATCCACTGCTTCAGCACCGAGGTGGCGGCGTTGCCACAGAGCGCCCGGCGCAAGGGCGTGCACGCTGAGTTCATCGGCACCGCCGAGCCGTTGCTGCAGCACAGCCCGTACATGGCCCAGGTGCGCATCCTCAGCGAGGACGGCCAGCCACGCCTGGGGCTGGGCGACCTGAGCCTGCGCTACTTCCTGGCGCCGTCGTCGCTGCCGCGCAACCAGCCGCTGAGCGAAGTGGGCGAGGGCATCTACCAGGCCCCGCTGGAACTTGGCGAGGCCGGTGCCTGGTACCTGCACGTGCAGTCGCCAAGCCTTGGCCGCAAGTTTGCCGAAGAGAACTACACCAGCCTGCGCGTGCTACCGGCCGCGGCGGCGCCAACCGCTTCCCAAGGGGAACCCAGGAGTGTGCGATGAAGCCTGTCGACGGCGGCAAACTGCTTGCCCTGAGCCTGCTGCTGGCCAGCCAGCTGGCCCTGGCCCATGGCGGTCATGATCACGCTGGCAAGCCCGAACAACCCACGGCCACGCGCCAGGAAAAAGCCAGCGTGCGCTTTGCCGACGTACCGCTGCTCGACCAGAACGGCATGCCAGTGCGCCTGGAGAAGGACCTGGTGGGCGATCATCTGGTAGTCATGGGGTTCATCTACACCAGCTGCACCACGGTGTGCCCGGTGGTGTCGTCGATCATGGGCAAGGTCCAGCAGCAACTGGGCGGCCGGGTGGGTGAGGAAGTGCGCCTGGTGTCGATCAGCGTCGACCCGCAGCGCGATGACGCCAAGCGCCTGGCCAGTTACGCCCGCACCTTCCAGCATGGGCCGGGCTGGAGCTGGCTGACCGGCTCGCCCTACGCCATCACTGAAACCCTCAAGGGCCTGGGCAGCTTCAGCGCCAACCTCAGCGAGCACCCGCCGCTGATCCTGGTGGGCGACGGGCGCACCGGCCACTGGACGCGCTACTTCGGCTTCACCGACCCCAGCGTGCTGGTCAACGAAGTCAACCGCTTGGGTGCGCGCCGGGTGCATGCCAAAAGCACGGCCATCGCCGGCCAGCAGGTGCAGCCATGAGCAGCCTGAGCCATCGGCGCACCGGCATGCGCGGCTTCGACTGGGTGGCACTGGGTGTGTGCCTGTGGATCTTCGCCTCGGTGGCCCTGGCCCACGAGGGCCATGCCCCCGCAGCGCAACCCGCACCGCCGGCAATCGCCAGCGCTGGCGGTACCCGCGATGCCCAGGCCTGGTTCACCGACACCCTGCTCACCGACCAGAACGGCCGGGCGCTGCGCTTTTACAGCGATGTGCTCAAGGACAAGGTGGTGATGCTCAACGTGGTGTTCACCCATTGCAACGACGCCTGCCCACTGATTACCCGCAAGCTGCGCGAGGTGCGCGAAGCCATGGGGCCTGAGCTGGCGTCCCAGGTGACCTTCGTGTCGTTGAGCAGCGACCCGCTCAACGACAGCCCGGCGGTGCTCAAGGCGTTCGCTGAAAAGCACGGCGTGGATGGCCCCAACTGGTTGTTCTTGACTGGTGACAAGGCCAGCGTCGACCTGGTGCTGGGGCGCCTGGGCCAGTTTTTGCCCAGCCCCGAGCAGCATTCCACGCAGCTGATTGCAGGCGATGTGGCCGGCAAGCGCTGGAGCAAGATCCGCCCCGACGCCCCGGCCGTCGCCATTGCCCAGCGCATGCAGCTGCTGGCGCAACCCCTGGCGGGGCGGTGAATACCATGAGCACCCGATTCCCTGTAGGCGACTACCCAGCCCTGCGGGCTGCGCTGTCGCGCAGAGAACAAGCCTTGCAGATGCACCGCGCTTCTGTGGGAAGCGGCCTTGTGTCGCGATGGGCTGCGCAGCAGCCCCGGCAATCTTGCCTGAGGCCGAGGCCCTGGGGCCGCTTTGCGCCCCATCGCGACACAAGGCTGCTTCCCACAGGGACCGTGTTAAATCAATACGTTGTAGATTTTTCTATGAGAGCGGGGCTGCTTCTGGCGCTGCTGTTGCTGTGTACCTCAACCCAAGCCCTGACCCTCACCGAGCAGGAGCAAGCCGGCCAGCGTCTGTACCGCCAAGGCCTGTCCAGCAGTGACGCGCAGTTGCAGGCCCAGGTCGGCCCCAGCGGCATCCGCGTGCCGGCCAGTGTGCTGCCGTGCGCCAGTTGCCACGGCCGCGATGGCAGCGGTCGCCCCGAAGGCGGCGTGCGCCCGCCGAGCCTGTACTGGCAGCGCCTGGCGCTGGGGCAGGGCGAGCGCCAGATCAACGGCCGCCGCTACCCGGCTTACACCGCAGCCAGCCTGGCCAAGGCGATTCGCAGCGGGGTCGACCCCGCCGGCAACCGGCTTGACCCGGCCATGCCACGCTTCGACCTGACCCTGGCCGACCAGCGCAACCTCACGGCCTACCTCAAGCGCCTGGCCGATGAGCGCGACCCGGGGCTGGAA
Source organism: Pseudomonas fakonensis (assembly GCF_019139895.1). GTDB lineage: Bacteria > Pseudomonadota > Gammaproteobacteria > Pseudomonadales > Pseudomonadaceae > Aquipseudomonas > Aquipseudomonas fakonensis. Next base: position 2,643,964 of record NZ_CP077076.1, read on the forward strand.
GACCAGGTGCTGCGCCTGGGCACGCTGCTGCCCGAGAGTGGCCCCTTGGCCGAGGCCGGGCGGGTGGTGCGGGCAGTGCTGGAAGACGGTATCGAACAGCTCAACCGCCAGGGCGGTCTGCACGGGCGGCGGGTGGAACTGCAAGTGGCAGACCCGGGCACGAGCGCGGCCAGCACCTCCCAGGCCCTGGCCGCCCTGGCGCAGCGCCAGGTGTTCACCCTGGTGGCGCCGCTGGCCCCCTGGCTCGACAGTGGCGCATTGGCGAGCCAGGGCTTGCCGCTGGTGGGCGCCACGCCGCTGGACGGTGGCGGGCCGCAGGTGTTCGACCCGTTGCCGGCGCTGCACGAGCAATTGCTGAGCGTGGCCATGCATGCCCGCGAAGGGTTGGGCCTGCAACGCCTGCAGGTGGTGTTCGCCGGGCAGGATCAAGCCATCGCTGCCGGAATGCTGCTCGAGCGCATGCGGCAAATTGGCTTCAACCCGCCGCCAGCGCAGCCCTTCGAGGGCAGGGCGGTGGCGGGCGAGGGCATCGTATTTCTCGGTAGCCCCCGGGCGTTCGCCGAGCTTGCCACAGCACTCGAGCGCGAAGGGCGCCAACCCTACCTGCTGGCCGCCTCGGCGCAGGTGACCAGCGCGCTGCCGGGGTTGTCGGCGCACTGGTCGCAGCGTCTGCTGTTGGCCTATCCCTTCGCCCCCTCGGACTGGCGTGCACCAGGCCGCGAGGCGTTGCAGGGGATACGCCAGCGCCAGGGGCTGGATGGACGCCAGGCGGCGTTGCAGGTGAGCACGCTGTGTGCCTGGCAATTGCTGGTCGAAGCGCTGCGACAGGTTGGGCGCGACGCCAGCCGCGAGGGGCTGGTTGCAGCGCTTGAGCAGTTGCATGGCGTCGATACCGGGTTGACCCCGGCCTTGGGCTTCGGCCCCGGGCGCCGGCAGGGGCTGGCAGGTGCCCATGTGGTGCAGGTGAGCCTGCCGGGGCCGGGCTTCACCGAGGTGGCGCCGTACCGGGCGGTGCCGGAGCTTCCATAGTGAAAGGATTTTGTGTAGGCGCCCCACCTCCTGTAGGCGCGGCCTTGTGTCGCGAAAGGCACGCGCAGCGGGCCCAGGATCTCGGCATCATGCAAAACCGCCGGGGCTGCTGCGCAGCCCTGTCGCGACACGAGGCCACTCCTGCACAGAGGGTGCTCGATCAGTTCCACGGCTGAGCTTGCCTCACTTGGAGAACCGCGATGCGTACATGGCTGCTTTGCCTGCTGATGCTGGCCCCGCTTTGCCACGCCGACATGCCCGTGGCCCGGGTCAACGGTGTGGCCATCGGCGTACTGCGCCTGGAGCATTACTTCAGCGAGTACCTGCAGGCCCAGGGCCGGGCAGTGACCAGCATCCGCAACCCGCAGCTTTACCGGCGCCTGCGCGAGCAGGCGCTGGACGAGCTGATCGACAAGGAGCTGCTGTGGCAGGCTGCGCAGCGCCTGGGCATCGTGGTCGATGACGCTCAGGTAGCGGCGCAGGTAGCCGAAGTGGAGGCGGCATTCGCAAGCCCGGCGCTGTTCGAGCGGCGGCTGGAGGCGGCGGGTTTCGACCGGGTCGGGTTCGTCGAGTACACCCGTCACGAACTGGCCGCGCAACAAGCCTATGCGCGGCTGAGCGAAGTCGCACCGCCGACGGATGACGAGGTGCAGGCGTTCTACCAGGCCAACCGAGAAAACCTTGCACAAAGACAGAACCAAAGTGATAACACTTCAGTCTCAACGCAAACACCCCTGGCCTTGGCCCGGGAGCTGTTGCTGGCACACCAGCAGGCCCAGGCGCGGCAGTCGGCCCGCCAACGTTTGCGGGAATCCGCTACAGTGGAGCGCATCGACTGAGCGCTGCAGCGGGGCTTTCCCCACTAGTGGGGAATGCACCCATGGGCAAAGTGCCATCAGTTTCCCCGCTTGTGGGGAACGGCCTGTGGCGCTGCCTTTGGGCTTTGCAAAGTATCAAGCAATATCAACAACTTGAATGCGCTATGCGGTAACCCTTCATGCCTGGCACGAAGCCTGCTCAAGCCTGTACAAGGCCGCACTTCGCAGACCGGGAAACCGGGCAGTTCATGGGAGCGGACCTTGGTGAACAGAGTATTGGTGGTCGACGACGAACAGACCCTTGCGCAGAACCTGCAGGCGTATTTGCAGGCGCAAGGCCTGGAGGTCCAGGTTGCCCACGACGGTGCCAGCGGAATCAGCCTGGCTGAACACTTTGCACCGGACGTGATCGTGCTGGATTACCGCTTGCCCGACATGGAGGGGTTTCAGGTTCTGGAGACTGTGCGCAGGAACAGGCAGTGCCATTTCGTGCTGATTACCGCCCACCCTACCGCCGAGGTACGGGAGCGGGCCGCCGAACTTGGGGTGAGCCATGTCCTGTTCAAGCCGTTCCCGTTGATGGAACTGGCCCGCGCGACCTTCGACCTGATGGGCATAGAGCGCCAGCGCAGGGCCACGGACCGCCCGGCAGAGGGCTTTGTCGAGCGACGCCAGAACAGGAACCAATCGTTCCCCTTGCAGTTGTTCGATGGCAGCTGGGTACTGGCCGACCGCCGACGTAACGGCGACACACCGGCAGAGCCTGACGACGAGCAACTGCTCACCGGGGAATAGCGGCGCCCGCGGCCCCTCCCTTCAGAGCCTGCGACGCGCCCCTGAGCGGAGTCGCAGGCCATGTCCCAGGCAATCGACGTTTGTGCTGAGGGCCTCATCGCCGGCAAGCCGGCTGCTACCGAGGTTGCCTGGCCGCCCACACAGGCCTACCCCCGTGACCTGCTGACCCAGGCCCGCCTGCAAGCCGGTGAAGAACGCCTGCTGGACTGCCTCGAACGCCTGTCCTGCGACGCCCCGGCCATCTTCACCCAGCGCCTGGCCGCCACCCTGCATTACCCGCTGCTCGACACCCAGGCGCTGTTCGCCAGCACCCCGGCCTTCGCCCAGGTGAGCCTGGCCCAGTGCCTGAAACGCGAGTTCGCCCTGGTGGAGCACGCCGGCGAGCTGATCGGCGTGTTCGCCGACCCCTTCGACAGTGCCCGCCTGGCCTGGATCGACGACTGCCTGCAAGGCGCGCCGCTGTACCTGGCGCACGCCGCCGACCTTGCCGCCTACCTGGCCCGCCACGAAGAAAGCTTCCACGCCGTCGACGCCCTCGACCATGGCACTGAGGTCAGCGCCCAGGGCGATGCCTTGCAACGCCTGTCGCTGACCAGCATCAGCGAGGACCAGAGCCGGGTGGTCAAGCTGGTCAACTCGACCCTGTACGACGCCCTCAAGCTGCATGCCAGCGATATTCACCTGGGCATGACCGGCCAGGGCCTGACCATCAAGTACCGCATCGACGGCGTGCTCAACGGTGCCGGCAAAGCCAGCGGCAACGAGTTCGCCGAGCAGGTGATCTCGCGCATCAAGGTCATGGCCGAGCTGGATATCGGCGAAAAACGCGTGCCCCAGGATGGCCGCTTCAAGGTGGCCATCGGCGAGCGGCAGATCGACTTCCGGGTGTCGATCATGCCCAGCATCTTCGGTGAAGACGCGGTGCTGCGGGTGCTCGACAAGCAGGACCTCACCGACCAGGTCAGCGGCCTGCAGCTGCAGGCCCTGGGTTTCGAGGAGCACACCCTGCGCGCCCTGCGCCGGCTGGCCAGCGAGCCCTACGGAATGATCCTGGTCACCGGCCCCACCGGCAGCGGCAAGACCACCACGCTGTACGCCATGCTCAGCGAGATCAACCATGGCGTGGACAAGATCATCACCATCGAGGACCCGGTGGAGTACCAGTTACCCGGGGTGCTGCAGATTCCGGTCAACGAGAAAAAGGGCCTGACCTTCGCCCGCGGCCTGCGCTCGATCCTGCGCCACGACCCGGACAAGATCCTGGTGGGTGAAATCCGCGACCCGGACACCGCGCAGATCGCCGTGCAGTCGGCGCTCACCGGGCACCTGGTGTTCACCACCATCCACGCCAACAACGTGTTCGACGTGATCGGCCGCTTCAGCCAGATGCAGGTCGACCCCTACAGCTTCGTCTCGGCGCTCAACGCCGTGCTGGCCCAGCGCCTGGTGCGCCTGGCCTGCACCCACTGCGCGGTGCCTTGCGAGGTGGACGATGAGCTGCTGGCCGCCTCGGGCCTTACCCGCGAAGCGGTCAGCGGCTGGCAGTTCGTCCGCGCCCAGGGCTGCGGCCAGTGCCGCGGCAGCGGCTACCGCGGGCGTAACGCCATCGCCGAACTGCTGCACCTGGACGACGACCTGCGGCAGATGATCGTCGAACGCCGCCCGCTCTCGCAGATCAAGCAGCTGGCCTGCCAACGCGGGCTGCGCCTGCTGCGCGCCTCGGCCCTGGACCTGGTCCGCAACGGCCGCACCACACTCGAGGAGATCAACCGTGTCACATTCATTGTCTGATCGGGGCGCCTGCCGCTATTGCGCGGTACTGGGCGCCGAAGGTGTCGGGGTGGGGCGCTGGCAGGGCCAGCAGCACCAGTGGCTGGGCAGCCAGGCGTTCGCCTGCCAGGCTGCACACCCGGCCTGGGCTGCGGCGCTGGAGGCGCTGGGCAACCTGCTGGCCGAGCACAAGGTGCAGGGCGGCCAACTGCGGGTGCTGCTGTCGGCGCGCTTCAGCCGCTTCTGCCTGGTGCCGTGGAGCGATGCCATCGGCCACCCGCGCGAGCTGGACGCCTACGCCCAGGCCTGCTTCGAGAACCTCTATGGCCAGGCCCTGGACGACTGGCGGATTGTCCTGTCGCCGGAGCCGGCTGGTGCCCCGCGCATCGCCACCGCGCTGCCTGAGGCGTTGCTGCAGGGCCTGCAGGCACTGGGCAAGGAGCGCCGCTTGAGCCTGCGCTCGGTGCAGCCGTACCTGATGGCCGCCTACAACCGCTGCTCGGCGCAGCTGGAGCCGGGCAACTTCCTGTTCGTGCTGGCCGAGCCACGGCGCAGCGTGCTGCTGCTGGCGGCGGGTGGCAACTGGCAGCAGGTGCTGGCCCAGGGCTGCGCCGACAACGACCAGGCCCTCGAGGCGCTGATCGAGCGCACCGGCGAGCTGTACGGCGAGCCGCTGCCACGGGTGTACCTGCATGCCCCTGGGCGCCAGGCGGCCTCGAGCCTGGCGGCGGTACAGCTGTGCAGCCTGGCTGCCGAGCCCGACCCGCTGTGCGCCATGTGGCGGGCGGTGGCCTGACATGCGCCGCCTCGACCTGGAATTTCAGCCACGCCAAAGCAGCCTGCTGGCCTGGGCCTTGCTGGCCCTGGGCGGCGCCGTGGTGGCGGTGCTGGTGCTGGCCCAGCAGCAACTGGTGAGCGAGCAGCTGGGCCTGGAGGCCCGCGTGCATGCCCTCGAACTCAAGCTTGGCCGCCGCCCGGCTACCGCCGCGGCGCAAAGCAGCGCGGTGCTGCGCGAGCAGGCCGAGCGCCTGGCGCAGATGCGCAATGTATCGCAGCAACTGCAACGGCCGTGGCAACAGCTGTTCGCCATGCTCGAGGCGCAGCCCCAGGACGATGTGGCGCTGCTCAGCCTGACCCCGGATGCACGCAAGGGCCAGGTACGCATCAGCGCCGAGGCGCGCAACCTCGAGGCCATGCTGCAGTACCACCAGCGCCTGGAACGCAGCGAGGAGCTTTCGGATGTGTCGCTGCTCAACCACGAAGTGCTGGCCGGCCAGCCTGAGCACCCGGTGCGTTTCAACCTGACCGCCACCTGGGAGACCGGCCATGCGCGTCCCTAGCCTGATCCTCCACGAAGCCGTCGCCCGCCTGGGCCGGGCTGGTATCGGCGCAGTGCTGGTGGCAGCCCTGGCCCTGGGCGTGGCGCTGGCCGGGGTGTTGCCGCAGTGGCAAGCGGTGCGTGAGCTGCGCGCCAGCGAAGCCGATGCCAGCGCCCAGGTGCGCCGGGTGGAACGCGGCGAGCTGAAGCTTGCCGCGCGCCCCGAGCAGCAGGCGCTGGACGACCTGCGCCAGCAACTGCCCGGCCAACCCCAGGCCAGCGAGCTGATCGAGCGCCTGTACCACCTGGCCAGCGCCGAGCAGATCAGCCTGGCGCGCGGCGAGTACGCCCTGGGGGTAGACCCGAAGACTCAGCTTGCGCGCTACCAGATCACCCTGCCGGTGCGCGGCAGCTACCCGCAGATCCGCGGTTTTCTCAAGGCCCTGCTCGGCCAGTTGCCGACCCTGGTGCTGGAAGACCTGGAGCTGCAACGCAAACGTATCGGCGACCGTGAACTGAACGGCCGCGTGCGCATGACCCTTTACCTGTCGAGGTCGTGATGAACAGCCGACGTGCAGTGATCTGGATCGGTTTTCTCGGGCTCAGCGGTGCGCTGGCGTGGGCGCCGGGGCATTGGTTCGGGCAGGAGGACGATGTGGGCGCTTTCGCGGGCAAGCCCGCTCCCACAGAGCTCGTGACAGCCGCCGCTCCTGTGGGAGCGGGCTTGCCCGCGAAAGGGCTGGAACAGGCCCCCGGCGACCTGTTCCCCAGCCAGCAATGGACCGCACCGCAAGTGCTGGCCACGGTCACCGAGCAACCGGTCGAGGTCACCCCGGTAGAGATCGTGCCCACCGCACCGACCCTGCCATTCCAGTTCGTCGGCCGCCTGGGCGACCGTGACGACCTGCAGGTGTTTCTGCAGGACGGCGAAAAGCTCTACGTCGTGCGCCAGGGCGACGTGATCGAAGACACCTACCGCCTCGACCATGTCTCGGCCACCGAGCTGGGCCTGGTCTACCTGCCACTGCACCAGCTACAGACCCTGTCTGTGGGGAGCGCACCATGAAGCCTTCGAAGTTGTGCAAGCCTGCTCCGTTCCTGCTGCTGGCGCTGTGCGTGGCCATCGCCGGGTGCAACTCCAACCCGGTACGCGAGGAAAGCGAGGAACTGATGCAGGACGGCCAGTACGAGGCCGGCATCGCCCGCCTGGAAGAAGCCCTGCGCGAAGAACCGCGCAACACCGAGCTGAACATCGCCCTGGCCCATGGCCGCCAGGCGGCGGTCGAGGCGCTGCTGGGCGAGGCCGACAGCGCGCGCATCCGCCACGACTTCGTCAGCGCCCGCATGGGCTATGGCCGGGTGCTGACCATCGAGCCGAACAACCGCCGCGCCCAGGAAGGCGTGCGCCAGATCGAGCTGATCCGCACCCTCGACGAACGCGTGGCGCTGGGCCAGGCGGCGCTGCGCCAGGGTGATCTTTTCGGTGCCGAGCGCTACATGCGCGAGGTACTGCGCCTGGACCCGCAAAACCAGAAGGGCCAGCTGCTGCGCACCGACATCGAGAACGTCCAGGCGCGTACCGCCACCCCCTACCCGCAACTGCGCAGCCGCCTGGAACGCCCGGTCACCCTGGAGTTTCGCGACGCCAACCTGAAGACCATCTTCGAGGTGCTGGCCCAGGTGGCGGGGATCAACTTCATCTTCGACAAAGACCTGCGCCCGGACATGAAAGCCACCATCTTCGTGCGTGAAGTGCGCATCGAGGATGCCGTGCAGCTGCTGCTGGAGCAGAACCAGCTGCACCAGAAGATCGTCAACGACAACACTTTGCTGATCTACCCCGACTCGCCGCAGAAGACCAAGGACTATCAAGAGCTGGTCATGCGCACCTTCTACCTGACCAGCATCGACGCCAACACCGCGCTGAACATGGTCAAGACCATGCTCAAGACCCGCGACGTGTTCGTCGACGAACGCCTCAACACCCTGACCATGCGCGACACCCCCGATGCCGTGCGCATGGCCGAGAAGCTGCTGCAGTCCCAGGACCAGTCCAACCCTGAGGTGGTGCTGGAGGTGGAGGTGATGGAGGTGGCCCGTTCGCGCATCCTCGACCTGGGCCTGCAATGGCCCAACACCTTCGGTGTGATCAACAGCGACGGCACCCCGGTGGGCGTGCTCGACCAGCTGCGCGGCATCAACTCCAGCCGCATCAGCATCTCGCCGGCGCCCCAGGCCAAGATCAACGCCCAGGACAAGGACATCAACACCCTGGCAAGCCCGGTGATCCGCGTCAGCAACCGCGAGCAGGCGCGCATCCACATCGGCCAGCGGGTGCCGATCATCAGCGCCACCTCGGTGCCCTCCACCCAAGGGCCGGTGATCACCGAAAGCGTCACCTACCTGGACGTCGGCCTCAAGCTCGAGGTGCAGCCTACCGTGCACCTGAACAACGAAGTGGCGATCAAGATTGCCCTGGAGGTGAGCAACGCCACCCCGCTGGAGCCCACCCGCCAAGGTACCATCCCGGTCCAGGTCGACACCCGCAACGCCCAGACCAGCCTGCGCCTGCACGACGGCGAAACCCAGGTGCTGGCGGGCCTGGTGCGCAACGACCACAACGCCAGCGGCAACAAGATCCCCGGCCTTGGCGACATTCCCGGCCTTGGCCGGCTGTTTGGCAGCAACAAGGACGACATGAGCAAGTCCGAGCTGGTGCTGGCGATCACCCCGCGCATCGTGCGCAACCTGCCGTACCAGAGCCCGTCGGACATGGAGTTCGCCACCGGCACCGAGTCGGCCCTGTCGGTGCGCCAGCTGATCCCGCCACCCCCCGGCGCCGTGGTGCCGACCGAAGGTGGCCAGGCACCGGCAGGCCAGGGCCAGATGGCCGTGGTGCCCGCCCCGCTGAGCGCGCAGCCATGAACCGCAAGCAGCGCGGCTTCAGCCTGATCGAGGTGGTGATCACCCTGGCGCTGCTGGGGTTGCTGGCCAGCATGGCCGCGCCGCTGACCGAAACCGTGGTGCGCCGCGGCAAGGAACAACAGCTGCGCGAGGCGCTGTACCAGATTCGCGATGCCATCGATGCCTACAAGCGCGCCTTCGACGCCGGCTACATCGAAAAGCGCCTGAACGGCAGCGGCTACCCGCCGAACCTGCAGGTGCTGGTGGACGGCGTGCGCGACGTGCGCAGCGCCAAGGGCGCGAAGTTCTACTTTTTGCGGCGCATCCCCCACGACCCGCTGCTGACGGCCAAGCGCAACGACGGCGGCGGCTGGGGGCTGCGCGCCTACGACAGCAGCGCCGACAACCCGCGCGAAGGCGAGGACGTCTTCGACGTGTATTCCACGGCCCGTGGCAAGGGCCTGAACAACATCCCCTACGGGCAATGGTGAGCGCCATGAAACCCCGCAGCCGTGGCTTCACCCTGATCGAACTGCTGGTGGTGCTGGCGATCATCGCCACGCTGATGACCATTGCCTTGCCGCGCTACTTCAACAGCCTTGAAGCCTCCCGCGAGGCCACCCTGCGCCAGAGCCTGGCGGTGATGCGTGAGGCGCTGGACCATTACTACGGCGACACCGGCCATTACCCCGAATCCCTCGACCAGCTGGTGGACCAGCGCTACCTGCGCAACACCCCGGTCGACCCGATCACCGAACGCCGTGATGCCTGGCAACTGGTGCCGCCGCCCGAGGGTGTGGCCGGCAGCGTTGCCGACATCAAGAGCGGGGCAGGCGGGAGGGCGCGCGATGGCAGCCTCTACGCCGACTGGTGAAGCCGGCTTCACCTACCTGGGCGTGCTGTTTCTGATTGCGGTCAGCAGCATGGCCCTGGCCGCCACCGGTACCCTGTGGGCCACCGCCGTGCAGCGCGAGCACGAGCGCCAGTTGCTGTGGGTGGGCGGGCAATACGCCCAGGCCCTGCGCAGCTACTACCGGGCCTCGCCGGGCCTGGCCCAGTACCCGAAGGAACTGGCCGACCTGCTGGAAGATGACCGTTTCCCGTCGCCGCAACGCCACCTGCGCAGGCTCTACCCCGACCCTGTGACCGGCAGCGACGACTGGGGCCTGACGCGCAGTGAAGACGGGCGGATCAGCGGGGTCTACAGCCGCTCCGACAGCATGCCGCTCAAACGCAGTGGCTTTGACGCTGCCTGGAGCAGCTTCGAGGGCGTCGAGCATTATAGCGACTGGCAGTTCGTCGCCGAGCAGGCGTTCAGCGAAAGCGCCGCCGGGGCGCGCCAGCACACAGGGCAGGGGGAGGCGCCATGAGTATCCTGCAAAGGACCTGGCAGGTGGTGCTGACCTGTGGGAGCGGCCTTGTGTCGCGATGGGCTGCGCAGCAGCCCCCGGCGATTTTGCAGGATGCCGACACCCTGGGGCCGCTGCGCGCCCCATCGCGACACAAGGCCGCTCCCACAGGGGCTGCGCTACGCCTGCAGTTAGTGGTCGGGCTGGCATTGCTGCTGTACCTGGCCCTGCACGCCCCAGCCCGCGCCGCGATGGAAGACGAGATGGCCGGCTTCATCGTCGACAACACCATCTCGCACATCGGCCACGACTTCTACAACGCCTTCAGCGACCGCCTGCGGGCCACCAGCGAGCTGAATTTCAATCTGGTGGTGCGCGAACGCCCGGATGCCCGCTGGGGCAGCCTGGTGACCGTGGAGTACGAGCGTGAAGTGGTGTACCGGCGCTTTCTGGCGCCGAACACCACGCAACTGACCATCGAGGCCAACGCGGCCGCCGACCTGGTGCGCCAGCAGATCGTCCAGCGCAAGCTGCAACGGCTGCTGCAGGACACCACCGACCTGGAGAGGGACGAGCTATGAACACCCACAAGCCCCGGCACATTGCCGCCTACCTGCTGGCTGCAGGCCTCGGTGGCCAGGCCCTGGCCACGGAACTGGTGTACACCCCGGTGAACCCGGCCTTCGGTGGCAACCCGCTCAATGGCACCTGGCTGCTGAACAACGCCCAGGCGCAGAACGACTACGACGACCCAGACTTGAAAAGCCGCACTTCGGCCTTCACCGGCACCTCGGCCCTGGAGCGCTTCACCAACCAGCTGGAGTCGCGGTTGCTGGGGCAATTGCTGGACAACATCAGTAACGGCACCACGGGCAGCATGTCCACCAGTGCCTTCCTGATCGACGTCATCGACGACGGTGGGGCCTTGAGCATCAAGGTCACCGACCGCGCCACCGGGCAAATTTCGATCATCCAGGTCAGTGGCCTGTAAGCCAGGGACGGATGTTGACTGGGGAGAGCACCACCATGAAACGCCTGTTGAGCACTTTGCTGATACTCACCGCCCTGCAGGGCTGCGGCCTGCGCGAGCCGATGCCGGCCGAACACGACAGCGAAACGCCCACGCTGACCCCGCGCGCCTCGACCTACTACGACTTGCTCAACATGCCGCGCCCGCGTGGCCGGCTGATGGCGGTGGTGTATGGTTTTCGCGACCAGACCGGGCAATACAAGCCGACCCCGGCCAGTTCGTTCTCCACCAGTGTCACCCAGGGGGCGGCGAGCATGCTGATGGATGCGCTCAATGCCAGTGGCTGGTTCGTGGTGCTGGAGCGCGAGGGGCTGCAGAACCTGTTGACCGAGCGCAAGATCATCCGCGCGTCGCAGAAAAAGGCCGAGGTGCCAGAGAACATCCAGGCCGAACTGCCGCCGTTGCAGGCGGCCAACCTGATGCTCGAAGGGGGGATCATCGCCTACGACACCAACGTGCGCAGTGGCGGGGAGGGCGCGCGCTACCTGGGTATCGACATCTCCCGCGAATACCGGGTGGATCAGGTGACGGTGAACCTGCGGGCGGTGGATGTGCGCACCGGGCAGGTGCTGGCCAACGTGATGACCAGCAAGACCATCTATTCGGTGGGGCGCAGTGCGGGGGTGTTCAAGTTCATCGAGTTCAAGAAGCTGCTCGAGGCAGAGGTGGGGTACACCACCAACGAGCCGGCGCAATTGTGCGTGTTGTCGGCGATCGAGGCGGCGGTGGGGCACCTGCTGGCCCAGGGGATCGAGCGGCGCTTGTGGCAGGTGGCGGACGGCAGCGATGGGGCGGGGGTGGATAAATACCTGAGCCAGAATGAGGGGCCTTGAGGGGGGCGCTGGATGCAGATGGGCCGGCCTGTTCCGGCCTATCGCCGCCGGCTCCTTCAGGCTTACGCAGTGCGTTGACTGGCGCGGCCCCTGTAGGAGCCGGCTTGCCGGCGATGAGGCCGGAACAGGCCGGCGCCCTGCATCAGGAGGCTCGGGCACCGCTGCCACTGCCCGACAACTGCTGCTTGAGCTTGTCGAAGCCCCAGTTGTACAGCACGGTGTACGGCAGGATGAACACGAAGAAACCCGCCTCCAGCATGAAGGCCGTGACCAGGCCGATATCCAGCATCCACATCGCCACTGGCAGGCACAGCACGATGATTCCGCCTTCGAACCCCAGCCCGTGCAGCAGCCGGTTGGCAAAGCTCCATTGCGACCGTGGCCGGGCGACGAAGCGGTCGACCAGCGCGTTGTAGGCCATGTTCCAGCCCATGGCGATCAGCGAGATTACCAGCGCCAGGGCGCCGGTGGTTTCCATCGGCTTGTCGAATACCCAGGCCATGACCGGGGCTGACAGTACTACCGCACCGATTTCATAGCCGATGGCGTGGGTGAGCCGTTCAGTGAGGGAGACACGGTTGCCTTGCATGATTGCACCTGCGGTGAGCCAAATGATGCTTCACATGGTCGTTGATAAAATTGATACTGAACACATATAAGCCATCGGTTTTATCAATACATGCGCTATTCACCGGAATCCCTCGTGGCGTTTGTCGAGGCTGCAGCCTTGGGCTCGTTCTCGGCTGCCGCGCGCAAGTTGAGCAAGAGCCAATCCACGATCAGCATTGCCATCGCCAACCTTGAGGCGGACGTGGGCTGCCAATTGTTCGACCGCAGCGGCCGCCACCCGCAGCTCAACGAGGCCGGGCGGCTGGTGCTGGCACGGGTGGACGACATTCTCGCCGCCAGCGAACGCCTGGACGCCCTGTCCATGCGCCTGGCGGCGCAGGTCGAGCCATTGCTGTCGGTGGTGGCCACCGACATCTACAGCCTGATCTTTTTCGGTGATGTGGTGGCCCGCTTCGCCGAGCGTTTCCCCGACACCGAACTGCGTTGCGGGCCGGCCGAGGATGCCGACGCCATCGACATGGTCCAGGCCGGCCAGGCGCACCTGGCGATCCTTGCAGCGCCGCCCGGCTACCCGGCGGACGTCGCCGCGCAGCGCCTGGCCGGGCAGGCGCAGTTCGGCGTGTACGTGGCGGCCAGCCACCCGCTGGCGGCGTTGGCGCAGGTGACGCCGGGCCAGCTCAAGGGCGAGCGCCAGCTGTTCATCCGCACTTATGCGCGCAGCAGCGAGCCGGCCAGCAGCCAGGCCTGGTCTGCGCCGGACTACCTGACCTTGATGGAGTTTGCTGGCCGTGGTTTTGGATGGGCCGAGTTACCCAGGGTGATGGTCGAGCGCTTTGGCAAGGACCTGGTGGAGCTGCAGGTGCGGGGTTACCCGCGCAGTGTCGACATCGATGTGGCCTGGTCGCGCAAGGCGCCGCTGGGGGTGGCCGGGCAGTGGTTGCTTGGGCAGGTGCTGGAGGGCTGAGATGTGTTCTTTGGTTTTTGGGCTGCTTTGGTCAGCTTCGTGCATGGAATTTCTGGCAGAAACAGCCACTCTTACGTACTGCAAGCCGTTTTGATGGCTGCTCCCTTCCAACAAGAAAAGCCATGGGGGTTGTACATGAGTTGTCTGATTTGTGCGGGGCAGGCGGAAAGCGTCGAATGCCCGTCGGGGTTTGAGCAGCGTTGCTGCGTGTTGTGTGGGAGTTATCGGATGTCCCAGGCGCTGGTGTTGCGGATGATGGACGAGGGGCAGATTTTCGATGCTCAGCGGATGAGGGATTGGCTGGCCGGGCGGCGGGTTGAGGGGGAGGTGCCTGTCATTGAGTTGCATGAGGCGATTGTGGTGTGACAGGGGGTGTTTGTTGGTGTGTGGTATTTTGGTGGATCTGTGAATCTGTGAATCTGTTTTAGTTGTTTTTGTTTTGAGAGTTGTAGGCGCATTCATTATTTATAGTGACGCTTATTCACCTTTCCGCCCTTACGGCGGGTAACTTTTTGAAGGATCAAAAAGTCACCAAAAAATCCTCGCGGTATGACTCACCCACATAGGTGACAAATCAGTTCACGCACATAGGTAACAGTTTTTAACTGGCATGGTCGGTTTTTCGAGGGTCTGACCATGCCTTGGCGAGAGCTGAAACCTATGGACATGAAATTGCTTTTCATCGCGGACTATCTCCATGGGGCGCCCAGCTTCAGCGCCCTTTGCGAGGCCTACGAGATCAGTCGAAAGACCGGTTACAAATGGGTAGAGCGTTACGAGAACGATGGTCCGCCAGGCTTGGAGGAACGCAGCCGTCGTCGGCTGACGCAAGATTGGGTTGTGCCCGTCGCCGTTCGTGAGGCCATCATCGAATTGCGTGGTCAGGGCCAGACGGAGCCTGGCCCCAAGAAAATCCAGGCAGCTTTACAGGAGCGTTTTCCTGACGAGGCGCCCCCTTCCAAGACAACGATCTACAACATCCTCAAGAAGGCCGAGCTGATCAAGCCGCGACGCCTGCGCCAGCGTGTGGCGGTCTATCCCAAGCCGCTGGAAAAAGCGGAGTCGCCCAATCAGCTATTCAGTGCGGACTACAAAGGCCAGTTTCTGACAGGCGCTGGGGTCTGGTGCTATCCGTTGACGATCATGGATCACGTCAGTCGTTTCTTGCTTGCGTGCCACAGTATGGCCAACACGAACTTCCTGGAGACACAGGCTGTGTTCACTGAGGTCTTTCGCGAGAACGGGCTACCTGAACGTATCCGAACCGATAACGGCGTGCCGTTTGCCAGCAAAGGGCGTGCGGGGCTCCCCAGCTGTCCATTTGGTGGCTGCGCCTGGGCATTATTCCTGAACGTATTGCGCCTGGCAGACCGGAGCAAAATGGTCGGCACGAGCGTATGCACCGAACACTCAAAAGTACGCTTCCGTCACCTCCCGCAGTGGCTTGGGAGGCTCAACAACGGCACTTCGACCGCTTCCGGCAGCACTACAATTACGAGCGGCTCCACGAAGCACTGAAGCAGAAAACACCAGCGTCCTGCTATCAGCCTTCGCCACGCCCGTTCCCGGAAAAACTACCTGAAATGACTTACCCCAGTCATATCGAGAGTCTGCCAGCTGATCGAAGTGGCATCGTCAACCGTCGGGGTTTGAGGATCTACGTAGGTTACGTGCTCAAGCATCAGACCATTGGGCTGGAGCAGGTCGGGGATGGGGTGTGGATGTTATTTTCGGCCCAATCATTCTCGGCAGGATCGATGAGCGAGATGCCGATGATGGTTATGTAACACTTCAGGTGTTGTCACCTATGTGAGTGAACTTTTGTGTAACCCATGTGGGTGGCCCGTACATCGCTCCATTCATCCGGCCCCTGCGCTGCGCTCCGGGGTACCCTCACTCCGGGCTTGCTCCGGGGGTACGCGCCGACGGGCCGTCCCTGGCCCGATCGGCGCTCGACCGGCATCCATGCCGGTCGCCCCCCTGCGCAATCCCTGCGTTCGGCCTCCTGAAGTCGCGAAGTTAGGGGCGGCGCCTGGACTGGCGCAGCTAACCGCTAGTTGCTACCGTGGGAACTCAAGATTGAATCGCGGGGCAAGCCCGCTCCCACGCAGGAACTGCGTACAAATATCTAACGTGGGAGCGGGCTTGCCCCGCGATGGCGTCAGAACAAACAACAAATCAGCAACAAACAAACCAATATCCAGCTCTTGATCTGGCTCTTGATCTGGCTTCTAAGCGCGGTAGTTCAGACAACACAAATCGCGACTTCAGGAGGCCGAGCGTAGGGATTGCGTAGGAGGGCGACCGGCATGGATGCCGGTCGAGCGCGGATCGGGCCAGGGACGGCCCGTCGGCGCGTACCTCCGGAGCAAGCCCGGAGCGAGGGAACCCCCGAAGCGCAGCGTAGGGGGCCGGATGATGGGAGCATGTACGGGCCACCCACATGGGTTACACAAAAGTTCACTCACATAGGTGACAACACCTGAAGTGTTACATAACCATCATCGGCATCTCGCTCATCGATCCTGCCGAGAATGATTGGGCCGAAAATAACATCCCACACCCCATCCCCGACCTGCTCCAGCCCAATGGTCTGATGCTTGAGCACGTAACCTACGTAGATCCTCAAACCCCGACGGTTGACGATGCCACTTCGATCAGCTGGCAGACTCTCGATATGACTGGGGTAAGTCATTTCAGGTAGTTTTTCCGGGAACGGGCGTGGCGAAGGCTGATAGCAGGACGCTGGTGTTTTCTGCTTCAGTGCTTCGTGGAGCCGCTCGTAATTGTAGTGCTGCCGGAAGCGGTCGAAGTGCCGTTGTTGAGCCTCCCAAGCCACTGCGGGAGGTGACGGAAGCGTACTTTTGAGTGTTCGGTGCATACGCTCGTGCCGACCATTTTGCTCCGGTCTGCCAGGCGCAATACGTTCAGGAATAATGCCCAGGCGCAGCCACCAAATGGACAGCTGGGAGAGCCCCGCACGCCCTTTGCTGGCAAACGGCACGCCGTTATCGGTTCGGATACGTTCAGGTAGCCCGTTCTCGCGAAAGACCTCAGTGAACACAGCCTGTGTCTCCAGGAAGTTCGTGTTGGCCATACTGTGGCACGCAAGCAAGAAACGACTGGCGTGATCCATGATCGTCAACGGATAGCACCAGACCCCAGCGCCTGTCAGAAACTGGCCTTTGTAGTCCGCACTGAATAGCTGATTGGGCGACTCCGCTTTTTCCAGCGGCTTGGGATAGACCGCCACACGCTGGCGCAGGCGTCGCGGCTTGATCAGCTCGGCCTTCTTGAGGATGTTGTAGATCGTTGTCTTGGAAGGGGCGCCTCGTCAGGAAAACGCTCCTGTAAAGCTGCCTGGATTTTCTTGGGGCCAGGCTCCGTCTGGCCCTGACCACGCAATTCGATGATGGCCTCACGAACGGCGACGGGCACAACCCAATCTTGCGTCAGCCGACGACGGCTGCGTTCCTCCAAGCCTGGCGGACCATCGTTCTCGTAACGCTCTACCCATTTGTAACCGGTCTTTCGACTGATCTCGTAGGCCTCGCAAAGGGCGCTGAAGCTAGGCGCCCCATGGAGATAGTCCGCGATGAAAAGCAATTTCATGTCCATAGGTTTCAGCTCTCGCCAAGGCATGGTCAGACCCTCGAAAAACCGACCATGCCAGTTAAAAACTGTTACCTATGTGCGTGAACTGATTTGTCACCTATGTGGGTGAGTCATACCAGCAGGGATTTTTTGGTGACTTTTTGATCCTTCAAAAAGTTACCCGCCGTAAGGGCGGAAAGGTGACTAAAAGCCGCCATCGTCAATGAATGCGCATACATCTCCACAGGCAATCACCCTGACTTACGAACCCGAACCCGAACCCGAACCCGAACCCGAACCCGAACCCCTCAAGCCCCCACCCTGCAACGCCTCAATAAACACCCCCTCCGCCCGACTCAACCGCTGTTCCCGGTTCCACAACAGGTGAATATCCACATCGGCAATCCCCTCCAGCGGCGGCAGCTTCCACAAAAGCCCCGCCGCCACATCCGGCGCGACCACATGCTCTGGCAGGCAGCCGATGCCAAACCCGGCGATCACCAGTCGGCGAACCTCTTCAAGGCTCGGCGACGAGGCGACGATCCGCCCGGCAAACCCCTGCTGGTCTCGGAAAATGGTCAAAGGCGAGAGCATCCCGCCAATCTGGTCGCTGGTAAAACTGACGAAGTTCTCCCGCTGCAGGTCGCCCTCGTCCTGGCCAAACAAGGCATGGTGCCGGCCACAGAAAAACGCATAGCGCTGGCGCAGGAACAACCGCTGCTCAAGGCGCGGTTGCGGCCGGCGGTTCAGGCTAAGGCCGGCAGTGGCGGTTTTCTCCTGCAGCGCGGCAACAATGTCCGAACTGCGCATCACGTCGATCTCAAGCTCCACCCGCGGGTGCTGGCGGTGAAACTCGGCAAGGAAGTTGTCGAAGCGTTCACTGACGATGCGGCTGATCATCAACAGCCGCACCTTGCCCACCAACTCGTCAGTCGGTTGCTCCAGCAGGCCGCCGATCTGCGACATCTGCCCGTACACCTCGCCAGCCAGCGCAAACAACTGCTCCCCCACCTCGGTCAACACAAAGCGCGGCCCGCGACGGGCGATGAGCTGGCGGCCCAGTTGCTCCTCCAGGCGCTTGAGCGCCTGGCTCACCGCCGGTTGGGTCAGGTGCAGGCGCGCGGCGGCGCGGCTGATGGATAGCTCCTGGCCGATTACCCGGAAGGTACGCAGGAGGTTCCAGTCGAGGCGGTCGTTGAGCAGGCGGTCGGGCATGGCGGGCTCGGTATAAGCGTGGTTAATAGTTTGAATAATAAATAGAAAATTGACTAATCATAGAGGTGGGCCGAAAAATCGCATCTATTGAAGGGCCTGCCTGCAAGATCGGTGCTGCTTGCTTCGCAGGTTGCAGCAGGCCGCCTCAAGCAAGCGCCAAAAGAGCGCAAACCGTGCCCCCAACTCCTGCCAAAAAAACAAACAAAGGAGCCACCCCCATGAAGCCCGTCGCTTCGCCCCAACCACGCCGCGCCGCTGCCGCAGCGTTCATCGGCACCATGATCGAGTGGTACGACTTCTACATCTACGCCACCG
Source organism: Pseudomonas fakonensis (assembly GCF_019139895.1). Lineage (GTDB taxonomy): Bacteria > Pseudomonadota > Gammaproteobacteria > Pseudomonadales > Pseudomonadaceae > Aquipseudomonas > Aquipseudomonas fakonensis. The sequence goes on from NZ_CP077076.1 coordinate 2,662,468, forward strand.
CCGCCGCGCTGGTGTTCGGCGCCTTGTTCTTCCCCTCCGACAACAGCCTGTTCAGCACCATGGCGGCCTTCGGCACCTTTGCCGTGGGCTTTTTCGCCAGGCCCCTGGGCGGCATCGTGTTCGGTCATATCGGCGACCGCATCGGGCGCAAGAAGTCGCTGATCATCACCCTGCTGATGATGGGCGTGGTCACCGTGTGCATCGGCCTGTTGCCCACCTATGCGCAGATCGGCGCCGCCGCGCCGGTGCTGCTGATCATCCTGCGGGTGGTGCAAGGCATTGCCGTGGGTGGCGAGTGGGGTGGGGCGGTGCTGATGGCCGGCGAGCATGCGCCCAAGGGCCGGCGCAATTTCTTCGCATCCTTCGCCCAGTTGGGCAGCCCGGCCGGGTTGATTCTGTCGCTGCTGGCCTTCAGCGCAGTCACCCGCCTGCCGGAAGAAGCGCTGATGAGCTGGGGCTGGCGCGTGCCGTTTTTGGCCAGCGCGCTGTTGCTGCTGGTGGGCCTTGCGATTCGCCTGGGGGTCAATGAGTCGCCGGAGTTTCTCGCCAGCCGCGAGCACGCCGAAAAAGCCCGGCGCAAGGAGCAGGCACCGGTGTTCGAGGTGCTACGCACCGCCTGGCGGCCGCTGCTGCTGTGTATCGGGGCCAACACCCTGGGCATTGCCGGGGTCTATTTCACCAACACCTTCATGATCAGCTACACCACCCAGCAGTTGCACCTGGAGCGTTCGCTGATTCTCGAGTGCCTGTTCTTCGTGGCGTGCATCCAGTTTTGCGTGCAGCCGCTGGCGGCGTGGCTGTCGGAAAAACTCGGCGCCACGCGCTTTCTGGCCCTGGTGGCGTTGCTGGCGATGGCCTCGCCGTACCCGATGTTCGTGCTGGTCAGCAGCGGCGAGGGTCCGCTGATCGTGCTGGGCATCGCCCTGGCGGCGGCCTGCATGGCCTCGTTCTACGCGGTGATTGCCGGTTACGTCAGTGGCATGTTCGACACTCGCGTGCGCTATACCGCCATTTCCCTGGCCTACCAGATCTGCGGCGCCATCGCCGGTGGCCTGACGCCGTTGATCGGCACCTGGCTGGCCCATCGCTATACCGGCCAGTGGTGGCCGATGGCGGTGTTCTACACCCTGATCGCCACCATTTCGCTGGTCTGCGTGCTGGCCCTGGCGCGTCAGTACGCCCGTAGCCGCCAGCTCGAACTGGCCTGAACCCCTGATTTGCCTGGAGTACCTGCAATGTTGAAATGCAACGGCGAACGCCTGTGGGCGAGCCTGATGGCCATGGCCCAGATCGGCGCCACCGCCCGTGGCGGTAGCTGCCGCCTGGCCCTGAGCGACGAGGACAAGGCCGGCCGCGAACTGTTCAGCCACTGGTGCCGCGAAGCCGGCCTGGCCCTGAGCGTGGACGCCATAGGCAACCTGTTCGCCCGCCGCGCCGGCACTGACCCGGATGCGGCGCCGGTGATGATGGGCAGCCACCTCGACACCCAGCCTGAGGGCGGCCGCTTCGATGGCGTTTATGGGGTGCTGGCCGGGCTTGAGGTGCTGCGCCGCCTCGATGACCTTGGCATTCAGACCCGCAAACCGCTGGAAGTCGCGGTCTGGACCAACGAGGAGGGCGCGCGCTTCACCCCGGCCATGTTCGGCTCGGCGGTGTTCACCGGCAGCCTGGCCCTGGAGCAGGCCCTGGCCATCCGCGACGCCGACGGCATCAGCGTGGCCGACGAACTGCGCCGCACCGGCTACGCTGGCCAGCGCCCGCTGGGCGGCGAAGTGGACGCTTACTTTGAAGCGCACATCGAGCAGGGCCCGATCCTTGAAGACAACGCCAAGGCCATCGGTGTGGTCAGCGGCGGCCAGGCCATTCGCTGGCTGGACGTCACGGTCGAAGGCATGGCTGCCCACGCCGGCACCACGCCGATGGCGCTGCGCAAGGATGCCCTGTACGGCGCCGCGCGGATGATCCAGGCGGTCGAGCAGTTGGCTGCCGATTTTGCCCCCGAGGGCCTGACCACCGTCGGCGAGCTATCCATCGCCAAGTCGTCGCGCAACACCATCCCTGGCGTGCTGCATTTTACCGTCGACCTGCGTCACCACCGTGACGCGGCCATCGAGGCCATGGAGCAGGACCTGGCCCTCAAGCTGCAGGCCATCGCCAGCCAGCGTGGCCTGCAGGTGCGCATCGAGCGCCACTGGGTCAGCCCGGCCACACCGTTCGATGCCGACTGCGTGGCGGCGGTACAGCAGGCGGTGGACGGCCTGGGTTACGCCCAGCAGCCGATCGTCAGCGGCGCCGGCCACGACGCCATTCTGCTTGCCCGTTACTGCCCGACGGCCATGGTGTTCATCCCCTGCGTGGGTGGCCTGAGCCACAACGAGGCTGAAGACGTGCTGCCCGAAGATGCCTGCCAGGGTGTCGATGTATTGCTCAATGCCGTGCTGGCCCGCGCCGGCCAGGTTGCACAAGGAGAAGCCTGATGCGTTGCTACTTCCACCCCGAACAACTGCTGCACCACCCACGCAGCTACTATTCCCGCGGCGCCATGCGCACCCCGCAGGAAGTGCCCGAGCGCGCCCAGCGGTTGCTGCAGGCCGCCAAAGGCCTGGGTTTTGATATCCGCCAGCCAGCCGATGCCGGCCTGGCGCCGCTCGAAGCCGTGCACGGCAAGGCCTACCTGGCCTTCCTCGAAGACGCCCACGCACGTTGGAAGGAAGTGCCCGAGGACTGGGGCGACGAAGTCATGTCCAACATCTTCGTGCGTGAGCCCAATGCCCTGCGCGGTATCCTCGCCCAGGCCGGGCGTTACCTGGCCGATGGCAGTTGCCCGATAGGCGAGCACACCTGGCACGCTGCCTACTGGTCGGCGCAAAGTGCCGTGGCCGGCGCCCAGGCGATTCTCGACGGCGAGCCTGCCGCCTACGCCCTGTGCCGCCCGCCAGGCCACCACGCGCGCTTCGACGCCGCCGGCGGGTTCTGCTACGTCAACAATGCCGCCGTGGCCGCCCAGGCCTTGCGCAGCCGTTATCGCCGGGTCGCCATCCTCGACACCGACATGCATCACGGGCAGGGCATCCAGGAAATTTTCTATGACCGTGATGATGTGCTGTATGTCTCGGTGCATGGCGACCCGACCAACTTCTACCCGGGTGTTGCCGGCTTCGAGGATGAGCGCGGCAGCGGCGCGGGGCAGGGCTACAACCTCAACCTGCCGATGGCCCATGGCGCCAGCGAGGTGGACTTCATGGCCCAGCTGGAGGTGGCGCTGGCGGCGGTGAAGGACTTCGGTGCCGAGGTGCTGGTGCTGTCGCTGGGCTTCGACATCTACGAGCTGGACCCGCAGAGCAAGGTGGCGGTGACCACCGCAGGGTTTGCCCGTTTGGGTGAGCAGATTCGTGGGTTGCGGTTGCCGTGTTTGATCGTGCAGGAGGGGGGGTATCACCTGGAGAGTTTGGAGGCCAATGCGCGGGCGTTTTTTGCGGATGAGGGGGAGTGGGTCTTTTAGTTGACTGATCGATTGGTATTGAATTCACAGACCTCTATAGAGTACAGGTCGCTAGAGGTCTGTGAAGAGTTTTTGCAAACCTTTGGCGGTTTCAAAGCGTGTATTTATTTTCAAGCATGAATTGTGGGGTCCTCCAGTTTGGGCCTTTCGTGAATCTGCCGTTATTCGATTCTATAAGGCCGTCGGCTGCCATGCTGCAGATAAGATCTGCAAGCCTCATGTTGTCTTTTATGTGGGGCCAGTTATTTAAGCTGTAAAGCCTGTCAATTCTAGGGTGGTCGATTCCGCTTTTGTGGGTCAAGAACAAAATGACGTCGACTGGTTTCTCATTTATTATGATGTCGTTGATGGTGCTCATTTATTTTCTCGCTCGGTTTGTAAAACGTCTGCTTCAGCGGCTTCAGAAGTGTACAGTAGATTGGAGTCAGCGCCGAGGCCGTAGTCTTCAAGTGTGGCGGTGTGTGCGTTGTTCCATATTTCAGTTTCAGGGGCGGGATTTATATTATCAGCAACGCCAAGGCGGCGATACCGTTCTAGTTCCCTGATTTCGTGTGTGTAAAAGCGCTTGTCAGTGTCAGTCGCTTCCATTGAGCCTTGTAGGATTTTTGTAAGCCTATCAAGCATTATTTCGTTGGCGTCGGAAGGATCGAATCGGCTCGTGTGTAGCCTTGCCAGATCAATACCTGCCTGAGTGATGGTTGCGTTCCGCCAGTCTAGCTCATCGATAGCGCCTCCAGATTCATCCGGGTTGTAAAGGCGCCCACTGTATTTGCCGCGTGTTGTGGCGCCCGGATAAGGCGAACTGAAAACGACGTATAGTGGTGGTAGTCCGGAACCTACAGGAAAGCAGTAAATACAGTCTTTGGAGTTCGGCGTCGGAGAGGCGGGGAACGGTATTGTGACTAGGGTTTCAGGAATAAGTCTTACCCCTGTGTAGGGGTTGGAAGGAATCGGCTCTAAAGGGGAGACTGTAGATGAGTTGCCTGCGGTGTGTATGGGGAATATGAGCCTTGTGGGGAGCTCACCTGAGGGCAGAGATACGTAGCTGTTACGTGCTTTGTCTAGAAAGAGTGGTCGTACCGGGATTCTGTTTGTCCCGCTGGCCGAAGTTGAAGGCTTTGTGAGGCTGTAGGTGCCGGCGTCCGATTGAACTCTGAACGGTAGCTCCAGTTCCCCATGGTTTGCAGCAATATCATTGATATCTTGAGGCATACGAGGAATGAGCAGTTCTGCGGGTAGGCTCAGTGCGGCGTCGTGGTAAAGATCTGAATTGCCCAGTTCAGGGGCGTAAAGCAGGCCGCCTGCAAAAAGCTTTAAAAACCGAGTCGCTGCACCTTCCGCGAGAGCGGTCAGCAAGTTGCCTGCTTTCAGTAAATCGGTGGCGGTGCTCTTGAGGTCTACGTAGGTCGCTACAGGGCCTTGCGTTGTGCTCAACTGCAAGGACGGGCTCAGGTTGAAACTGATGATGTTGCTGTCTTGAGCTTGCCGGTGCCTCTCTTTTGACGCCGCTAGCAGTTGAAGGTGTGTACGCTCCAGGTCTTCCTGGACTTTGAGTAGGCAGCGTTGCAGTACGATTTCTATTTGTGCTGAGGTAATGCTTTTTACAAGATTGTGTACCCAGTGCTGGAGCTCAAAGAATTCCTCCTCGGTGCCATGTATGCCCACGAGAACGGCAAACCATCGACCCGGACTGATGTCAATTGGGATATAAATATGTTGCCCAGTGAAGCTGTCCGCGTATCGGCCCATCTGACCAATTATTTTGCCGCGAAGGCTGAGGAAGAGTTCCCTTTCTGTGTACAGCCTGCTTATGTTGTCAGTGTAGGTTTCATCAATTTTTGTTTTTTGCCGTACTATATATTCAGCGTAACCTGGTGTTCCTTTTGGGCATGTAGCTTCGATGTTGCTGATGATGTTTTGGGTAAAAGCTTCAGCATTGGTTTCTAGCTGGCTGATTGAAAAGGCAGAAATATCGGGTGGTGCTGTCGGATATGTGAATGGTTTGTCCCATGCAATGATGTGTTCGAAGTCGTATGAGAATGGATCTGTTGAGTATATTTCTCGAAGTTCTGAGTGTGTCAGTAATATGCGTGAGGTCACTGTTCTCTCCTTTTGGGTGGGTCTCGGAGAGAAAGGTGTACGGTTTGTTGTTCGGGGTGAATCTGGAAGTAATGCCCTGATGTGCTTGTTCAGGTTGGTGCTGTTCGGTCACGTTCAAGGTGATGGGAATTTAAACTTGTAGGGCGTTAATTGAGGGTGGGCTATCAAACATTTCGAAGTGGTCGGTTTTATTCTGGCGCGCTAGCAGGTGTTAGGGTTTAGGTATTCAGGGGCAGCTGAGTAAATACGCGAGATGCCCAGGGGAGCACCTGGCAGCCCTGACGCAATCACCTGAAAAGGGGGGAATACTGGACGATGTGCTTATTCACGGTCGCTCGAGAACAGACAGCAAGGTAAATGGCTGACGGAGCGATGGATGGCACCGGCTTTGCCGGTGTTCGCGGGTAAACCCGCTCCCACAGGGGCTGCATCACCTTCAGGCTTGCGCTGAACCTGTAGGAGCCGGCTTGCCGGCGATGAGGCCGGTACCGGCAGTGCAAGGCTGACGGGCCTCATCGCAGGCAAGCCTGCTCCTACAGAGACCGCGTGGCTCTGCTGTGAAAACCCGCTCCGGCCTTACGGGTGAAAGGTCTTCCCCAGCGCATCCAGCCGGCTGGCGATTGGCGGCAGCCTGCGGCTGCTGGACGCCAAAGTCTCCATGTCCTGGGCGGTGCCGCTGGCAATTCCCTGCACCGACTGCAAGCGCTCGACGATCTCCTGGCTGACCGCCGACTGCTCGCGGGTGGTGGTAACGATCTGCCCGTTGAGTGTGTCGATCTGCGCAATGTCGCGGCTCACCGCCAGCAGCATCGCCGCCGCCAGCTGGCTGTCCTCGACGCAGCGTTCCACCCCTTGGCGGCTGTCGTGCATGGCCTCCACCGCCTGCCGGCTGCCTTGCTGCAGGGCCTGGATGATCGCCCTGATTTCCTGGGTGGAAACCGCGGTACGCTTGGCCAGGTTGCGCACCTCGTCGGCCACCACGGCAAAGCCGCGCCCCTGGTCGCCGGCACGGGCGGCCTCGATGGCGGCGTTCAGCGCCAGCAGGTTGGTCTGCTCGGCAATGCTGCTGATCACCTCCAGCACGGTACCGATCTGCTGCGCCTGCCCGGCCAGGGCCTCGACGGTGTCGTTGGTGGCCTGCAGGTGCGAGGCCAGCTGGGTGATTTCCTGCTGGGCGCGGTTGACGCTGTCCTGGCCGCGGCTTACTTGCGCGCTGGCCTGGCCTGCATGTTCGGCGGCGTGCTCGACGTGCTCGGCAATGTGGCCCATGGCATCGCCCATCTGCTGCATGCAGCCGGTTACCTGGGCGATTTCGTTCAGCTGGTGGCGGGCGCCTTTTTCCAGGGTGCTGCTGGTCTTGGCCAGCTCCTGGCCCAGTTCGCCCAAGCCTTGCGAGTCGCGCACCACGCCATCCACCAGGTCGGTGATCTGGCCGAGAAAGTGCTCGAAGCGCTGGGCCAGCGGGACGTGCGCCGCACCTTCGTTGGTGGTTTCGCGGGTGAGTTGCGAGGTGGTCAGCAGCATCTTGTCGAGCAAGTCCTGGCTCTCTTCGGCGTCCAGGCGAGCGTGCACGGCCAGGTACAACAGGGCAATGGTCTCCATCACCACGTAGAACGCATGCACCATCACCATCCCCCAGCCGCCATGGTGAGCCATGACGAACACCGGGTAGCCCTGGTGTTGCAGCATATGGAAGATCACGTGGTGCAGGGCGATGGTCAGCGCCGCCACCAGAATCGGCAGCCAGTCACGGTAGAAGGTCAGTACCGCCAGCAGGGCGAAGATGCCGAAGTGCGATTCGATCATGCCCTCGGCCTGGTTGATGTGCAGCGCCGCCATGACCATCAGGCCGACCGCCAGGCAACAACGCATCGGGCGGGTACCGCCGATGGTGCGGTACAGCCCGCTCAGTGCAAGGCATGTAGCGCCGCCGACCACGAGGGATTGAATGAGGGTGTCGTGCCAGAAAGCCAGGGCCAGCGAGAACACCAGCATCAGCCAGGTCAGGCCGAGCATGATCCGGTCGGCCTTGCGGTAGTGCGGGTAAAAGCGGGTGGTGTGGGGCATGGGCGCGGCTCCGTGGGGTCATGCAGAGCGTAGCCGTTTGCCACTATTGTTCCAGGGAGGGCATGCGAATGGGTGTGTGGTGCAGCAAGGGCTTCTTCTGTAGGAGCCGGCTTGCCGGCGATAGGGCCCGTATTCACAACCACGCATTGCGGCCCTTGCCACTGGCCTCATCGCCGGCAAGCCGGCTCCTACACGGGGACGGTGCCTAAATTACAACCCACCCCGGCGCACATGCTTGACCATCACCTTCTCCAGCAACTCCCACATCGCAGGGTCGGTACTGAACGCCACGTTGAAGCGCATCCACCCGGTCGCCTTGGCATCGACCATGAACAACTGCCCGGGCCCGAGCATGATGCCTTTTTCCAGCGCGTCATCCAGCAGCGCGGTGCTGTCGGGGATGGCTGGGTGGCGGGTCCAGATGTACATGCCTTCGTCGGACTCGATGAACAGCTCGAAGCCCAGCCGGTGCAGGTGCCGGCCGACTTCCTGGTGGGCGTCGGCCAGGCGCTGGCGCAGGCGCTTGAGGTGCTTGCGCCAGCGCCCGTCAATGATCGCGGCGTACACCACCCGCTCCATCACCTGTGAGGTGGTCAGGCCCGAGCGCATCTTCAGGTGCAGCAACTTTTGGGTGAGCTCGGGGTTGGCCAGCAGGTAACCCACCCGCACGTTGGGCGAGATGCTTTTCGAGTAGCTGCCGACATACACCACCTGCTGCAGGTGGTCGAGGCTGGCCAGGCATGGCAGCGGGTCGGCGATCATGTCGGCGTACAGGTTGTTCTCCACCAGCCGGAAGCCGTGCTGGCTGGCCAACTGCAGCAGGCGGTGCAACTGCGCCAGCGGGGTGCGCGAGCAGGTCGGGCTGTGCAGGTGCGGCTGGGTGAAGAATGCCGTGGGGCGGTGGTGGGCCAGCAGGCGCTCGAGCTGGTCGAGGTCGTAGCCGGCCGGGGTGCGTGGCACACCTACCAGGGTGGCGCCCTGGGTGCGCAGGATGCTCATCAGGTTGGGGTAGCCGGGGTCGTCCACCAGCACCACGTCGCCCGGGCGCACCAGGGTGCGCACCGCCAGGTCCAGGGCCTGGCTGGCGCCGTGGGTCAGCATCAGCTGCGCCGGGTTGGCGACGATTGACAGCTCCTGGGTGAGGTTTTGCGCAGTCAGCGCGCGCAGCTCGGGCAGGCCCATGGGGTCGCCGTAGCCAGACAGCTCCAGCGGGCTGCCGGCCACCTGGCGCATGCCGCGGCGCAGGCCTTCTTCGTACATCCAGTCATTGGGCAACCAGCCGCAGCCGGGTTTGTAGGGGAGCTGACGGGTCTCGAAGATCTGTTGCAGGTACCACTCGGAGTTGAACGTCGGGCGCGAGGTGTCGGCCTCGACGTTCTGGCTGTCCAGCAGCTCGTTCGCCGCACGATTGACGAAGAACCCCGCATTGCCCTTGCTCACCAGCAGGCCCTGGGCCACCAGCCGGTCGTAGGCTTCCACCACGGTGAAGGTGCTCACCGAATAGGTGGACGCGAAGGCACGGATCGACGGCACCTTCGCGCCGGGCTTGAGGGTCTGGTTGTCGATCAGTTCGCGCAACCCGTCGATGATCTGGTTGACCAGCGGGGTAGGGGAGTCCGGGTGTAGCTGGAGCATTCGGGTGCCTTCAGGGGTGCGTATCGCCAAGCGCCTGCAGGGTGTATTGCATTGGCGGCCTGTACAGTGCAGTGCGGATTTCATGCCACTGTGCATGGCTCTCTGTGTCAGACATTTTTACATTACGTGTCAGATATATCCAACACAGCGCGTACCAGCGTCATGAACAATCACAACATCGCTGCATTACCGTCGAGGCATGCCTCGCACCTTCTTTCTGCCCGGTCGGCCGCCTTCGGCCCGGCCCCAGCATGGTTCAGTTCGTTCAGGGGGCAACCTCTGACGGCGTAAGCAGGCCGCCACGGATGGCCTGCGTGTGCCTTTGCACACCTCCCTGCCCGCACCAGCACTGATGTACAGGTGAGACCGATAACCATCGGGGTTTCACAGTTTTCCTTGGATAAAAAGAAGCACGGGGTACACAACTGATGGACGCAACATCTACATCCACTGCGAAAGGCGAGCACGAGAGTAAACTCAGTGCTTCGTTGAAATCGCGTCACCTGACCATGATGTCGATCGCCGGGGTGATCGGCGGCGCACTGTTCGTCGGGTCCGGCAGCGTCATCCACAGCGCCGGCCCTGCTGCGGTGCTGGCCTACCTGGCAGGCGGCATCCTGGTGGTGCTGATCATGCGCATGCTCGGTGAAATGGCGACTTCCTCGCCAGACACCGGCTCGTTCTCCACCTACGCCGACCGCGCCATCGGCCGCTGGGCCGGCTTCACCATCGGCTGGCTGTACTGGTGGTACTGGGTGATCCTGATGGCCTGGGAAGCCTATGTCGCCGGCAAGATCCTGCACGGCTTCTTCCCTGACGTCAGCGTCAACGTGTTCGTGCTGGCCACCACGATGGTGCTGATCACCGTCAACTTCTTCAACGTCAAGCACTACGGCGAGTTCGAGTTCTGGTTCGCGTTGATCAAGGTGGTGGCGATCGTCTGCTTCCTGATCGTCTGTACTGCGGCGGTGATGAACATCTGGCAGTTCGGTGAAGTACGTGGCATCACCCACCTGACCGCCGAAGGCTTCATGCCCAACGGCATCACCACGGTGATCGGTGCCTTGCTCGGTGTGATGTTCGCCTTCCTGGGCGCCGAAATCGTCACCATCGCGGCCTCCGAAGCCAAGGACCCGGCCACCCAGATCGTCAAGGCCACCAACTCGGTGGTATGGCGCGTGTGCCTGTTCTATGTCGGCTCGATCTTCCTGATCGTCTGCCTGGTGCCGTGGAACGACCCGCAACTGGGCGTCTCCGGTTATGGCGCCTACCGCCGCACCCTGGAGCTGCTGGGCGTGCCCCACGCCGAGCTGCTGATGAACTTCGTGGTGCTGACCTCGGTGAGCAGCTGCCTGATCTCCGGCCACTACACCGCCTCGCGCATGCTGTTCTCCCTGGCCCAGCGTGGCGATGCGCCGTCGTTCTTCAAGATCACCCGCGCCGGCACTGGTGTACCGGTGTACGCGATCATCGGCTCCTGCGCCGTTGCCGTGGTGTGCGCGCTGATCAACTTCAGCGAGACCCTGCGCCCGAAAGACGTGCTGGAGACCCTGATGAACACCACCGGCATGATCGCCCTGCTGGTGTACCTGGTGATCGCCTTCTCGCAGCTGCGCATGCGCCGCAAGCTGATCGCCGAAGGCAAGGAAGTGCGCCTGAAGATGTGGCTGTTCCCGTGGCTGACCTACCTGGTGATCGCCTTCATCGTGGCGGCCCTGGTGACCATGGCGTTCATGCCTGACTACCAGATCCTGGTGATCTCCACCGGCATTGCGGCGGCTGTCGTAGTGGCGATGGGTGTGGTGCATCAGGTTCGTAGCGCCAAGCAACAGCACTAAGCGCTATTGCGTTGCCGGAAACGGCCGGGCCCTTCGCGGGGCCCGGCCGTTTTGCGTTTCAGGGGCTGGGGTGTACCGGGCCTGAGGCATCGAAACTCAGGGCGTCGGCTGCGCCCAGGTGAATCTGCCGGCTGCCGCTTTGCAGCACGGCGCTGCCGGCCTGCACGCTGACCTGGGTCTGTTCGGGCAAGCGGTCCAGGGTCAGCTGCGCGGTGTGGATGGCCAGGGTGCCGTGGTCGGTGACCAGCAGCAGCGGGCGTGGGTCGCTGGCGGCCACCTCCAGGTAGATGCCGCCGGTGAGCACGGTCAGGCGCCGTTGCTGCGGGCTGTACTCGATATCCACCGCCGTGTCGGGGCGTAACACCAACAAGCTGCCGTCTTCCAGGTGGCGGCTGATCTGCTGCTGGCTGTCGGTGCTCAGGTCGGCCAGTTCGAAGCGCTGGCGCATCCACGGCGAGCCGAGCAGCGCAGAGGCGCCGACCAGGGCGAGCAGGATGAGGGCGAGGGTGGTTTTCATCGAGGGCGATGGCATGCAGGGACTGACCCCAAGCATAGCTGGCAGGTTCCCCCTGTAGGAGCCGGCTTGCCGGCGATAGGGCCGGCAAACCCGGCACAAGGCCGTGCAGGATGGCACCGGCCGGGCCGGTGATGGCCGGCGAGCCGGCTCCTACAGGAGGCACACCGGCCTGGACGCCGCGATAGAGGCGTTTCTGGCTTATGCTAAGCGCACCGCCAAGCAAGGAGCCCCAGCCATGGCCTGGTCCGCCACCCAGTACTCCCTGTTCGAAGACGAACGCACCCGCGCCGTGCGCGACCTGCTGGCCGCCGTGCCTGCGCGCCCGGTGCGCCATGCCACCGACCTGGGCTGCGGCCCGGGCAACTCCACCGAGGTGTTGTTGCAGCGCTGCCCCGACGCCCAGGTGAGCGCGCTGGATAGCGACCCCGACATGATCGACAAGGCCCGCCAGCGGCCGCGCCTTGGCATTCCACGGGTGCGTTGCGAGATCGCCGATATTTCAGCCTGGTCGGCCAGCGAACCCCAGGACCTGATCCTGGCCAACGCCTCGCTGCAGTGGGTGCCCGACCACGGCTCCCTGTACCCGCACCTGGTGCGCCAGCTCAGCGAGGGCGCAAGCCTTGCCGTGCAGACCCCGGACAATCTCGACGAACCGGCGCATCGGCAACTGCGCGAGATCGCCGCCCGTGGGCCATGGGCTGGCAAGTTCGCCGATTTCAGCCTGCCGCCGCGGCACAACGCGGGGTTTTATTACGACCTGCTTAGCCCGCTGTGCGCCCGTGTGGATGTGTGGCGCACCACCTACCACCACCCGTTGCCCGGCGGTGCCGAGGCGGTGGTTGAGTGGTTCAAGGGTTCGGCGCTGCGCCCCTACCTGGCAAGGCTGGACGAACGGGAGAAGCAGGACTTTTTGCAACTGTACCTGCAAGCCATGCAACACGATTACCCGCCGGCCACCGACGGCAAGGTGCTGTTGCCGTTCCCGCGGTTATTCGTGGTGGCGACGCGCTAGGCGCCACAGCACGTAGCCATAGATGCCCAGGTTGAGCAGGGCGACGAAGCTGCCCAGCCACAGCTGGATCTCGGGGGTAAGCCCGGCGGGGTAGATCAGCGGCCAGATGTAGTGTTCGACGAAGCCGCCGTGGTAGCCGTGGTCGCCTGCGGCAAAGCGCAGGCGGTTTTCCCATTGGGTGAGCGGGCATTCCAGGTGCAGGCCTTCGACCGCCAGGCCCCAGGCCAGGGCCGGCAGGTGGACGATCACCGCGCGCCGGCGCCACAGCACCAGCAGGCCGCCGAACAGTACCAGCAGGATGAAACTCAGGTGGAACAGCACCAGGGCATCGGCAGCGAGACGGTAGAACATGGGGGGATTGCTTCGATGGCTTGAGAGGCGCGTATTAGAGCAGATTTACACGATCCCCTGCAGGCGCTGGCTTGCCAGCGATGCAAGCGACGCGGTGCCTGGCACCGGCTGCGCCGGTATTCACGGCTAGGTTTTGTACGAAAAGTGCCTGCGCGACGATCATGCTGCGTTGAAAACAGGCTCGGAATGCTCATTTGCAACCAGCAAACTCCGCTTCCTCGCCTGTTTTCGCCTTGCCTGATCGCCGCTCGGCGACTTTTCGTACAAACCCTAAGGCCCACACAGAGACCGTGGCGCATCAGCCAGACCAGTACCCTGCGCGACAGCGCAGCCTGCAAGGGCTGGGTGATCTCCTGCAGGTTCAGCGCTGGCTTGAAGACCCTGTGATCGGGTTTAGCCGCGCAGCAGGCGACCCCCAACGCATGCTCTGGCGGCTAAGCCCCCAGCGCTCGCTTCAACACCTCGTAAATCCTGGCATCCCCTGACTGTGCCACGTTGAAGCGCAAAAAATCGCCTGCCGTCATCGACTGGCTGAAGGCATTGCCGGGCGCCAGCACCACCCCCTCACTCAAGCAGGCCCTGGCCAGGGCGGCTGCATCCTTGCCCTCAGGCAGTTGGCACCAGGTGTACATGCCGGCCTGGGGTACCCTCCAGGGCTTGATGCCAATGGCCTGAAGCCTGGCGACCGTGCTGTCCATGGCCTCGGCCAGGCGCTGGCGAACGCTCTCCATGTGCTTGCGGTACCCGCCATCGGTAATGGCCTGGTGGATGATGTTCGCGGCCAGGCGACCACCGCCGAATGTAGTGGCGATCTTCAGGTCCACCAGGCTCTCGATCCATTCACTGCGGGCGGCGATGTAGCCGCAGCGAATCGACGCGGAGACGGTCTTGGAGAAGCTGCCGATCTGGATGACCCGGGCCAGGCCGTCGAAGGCAGCCAACCGGGGTGCGGGGGTGTGTTCGAAGTCGCCGAAGATGTCGTCCTCGACGATCACCAGGCTTGAGCTGTCGGCAAGTTTCAGCAGCCGGTGCGCCGTGACAGCAGACAAGCTGGCCCCGGTGGGGTTGTGGATGCCGGAATTGGTGATGTACAGCCGCGGCGTGTGGGCGAGCAGGGCGGCAGCGAAGGCATCGATGTCCGGGCCGGTCGCCGTGTAGCGTACGCCGACAATGTTGACCCGGTGCGCTTTGAGCAGTGCGTGAAAATTGAAGTAGCAGGGGTCGTCGACCAGCACCGTGTCACCCGGCTGCAGCAGAAAACGGCAGATCAGGTCGATGGCGTGGGTGCCGGACTCGGTGAGCATGATCTGCTCCAGCGGGGCTTGCAGGCCGATGCCGGCCAGCCGGCGCGACAGGAACTGGCGCAGCGGCGGGTGCCCGAGCGGTGAGGCGTACTCGGCCAGTTGCAGCGTGTCGGACCGGGCAACGTTGCGCAGCGCCTTGCGCATGCCAGCCTCGAACATCCAGGACGCCGGCAGCCAGCCGCAGCCTGGCTTCAACGCATCGCTGGAGGTTTCCAGGGCCTGGCGCGAAATCCACAGCGGGTCGACGTCACGGTCCAGCCGGGGGCCGAGCTCGGTCAGTGCCAAGGGCGCTACGGGCCCGGCCACGTAAAAGCCCGAGCCACGCCGAGCGCTGAGTACGCCCTCGGCCATCAACCGTTCATAGGCCTCAAGCACAGTGGACACCGAGACCTGCATGGCCTGGGCCATGGCCCGCACCGATGGCACGCGGATGCCTGGCGTGTAGGTGCGCGAGGCTATCCTGGCCTGGATCTCGGCCATGACTGTTTGAATTCGCGTGCCGTGCCGTTTCATCGCACCCTCAACTGTGCTGGAGTTGTTTGCATAACAGTTCGGTAGAAGTGTTCGGGATTGTACATGGCCTTGGTCAGCTTGTGGGTGCTGTACTGAACCCCGGCTTATCAAGGACATGACCATGGAAAAATCAACAAGCGGGTGGGTCAACGGCTTTATCGGCGTCGCCATCTTTGCTGGCTCCTTGCCGGCAACCCGGGTGGCAGTGACCGCTTTCGAACCGACCTTCCTGACCTGTGCCAGGGCGACGATCGCTGCGCTGCTGGGGGCGCTGTTTCTGATCGTGCTGCGCCAGCCTTGGCCTGCGCGCGCGGCCTTGCCATCACTGGCCATCACCGCGCTGGGCGTGGTCATCGGTTTTCCGCTGCTGACAGCACTGGCCCTGCAGCATGTCACCTCGGCCCATTCGATTGTGTTTGTCGGGTTGCTGCCACTGTGCACCGCAGGCTTTGCCGTGGTGCGCGGCGGGGAGCGGCCCCGGCCACTGTTCTGGTTGTTCTCGCTGGCGGGGGCGGGGCTGGTGGCAGGCTATGCCTTGAGCAATGGCGCAGAGGCGTCGCTGCTGGGCGACCTGCTGATGATCGCGGCGGTGGTGGTGTGCGGGTTGGGCTACGCCGAAGGGGCGCGGCTGTCGCGCACACTGGGCGGCTGGCAGGTGATCAGCTGGGCCTTGCTGGTGGCCTTGCCGTCCATGTTGCTGCTGAGCATCGTCAACCTGCCAGCACTCGATGCCTTCGCCAAGGTCAGTGCCCCGGCGTGGTTCAGCTTTGCCTACGTGTCGCTGTTCAGCATGCTGATCGGCTTTGTGTTCTGGTACCGGGGGCTGGTGCAGGGCGGTATTGCGGCGGTGGGCCAGCTGCAGCTGGTGCAGCCGTTCATGGGGCTGGGCCTGGCGGCCTTGCTGCTGCACGAGCACGTGAGCTGGATGATGCTGGTGGTGACGCTGGGGGCGGTGGCCTGTGTGGCCGGGGCCAGGAAGTACGCCCACTAGCGGCTGCGGGCAACCCCGGCGATTACGCGCCGGGGCTGCCTGCAGTCATCAGGCGATCAGGTCGACCGCCAGTTGGAAGGCAACCCACAGCGCAAGGCCGGTGGCGAAGGCCAGGGCGATGTTCTCGAACCAGTTGTTGCGGTACTGCTTGCCCAGCAGGGATTTCTGGTTGGACATGATCAGCAGGCCCAGGGAGATCACCGGCAGGCCGATGATGTTCAGGGCGCTGACGCCGATGGTGAGGGTGACGAAGTCGGGCATACCCGGGATCGACCACACCAGCGGCGTCACCAGGATGAACAGCATGAACCACTTGTGCATCGGGTCGTGGTGGAATTCCTTGCCAAAGCGCTCGCGCCGCCCTGGCTTCACATGCTGGAAGGCATCGGTGATCAGCATGGGGAACGCCGTGGTCTTGCCGGAAATGCTGGCGAACAAGGTGGCGAACACCCCTATGAAGAAGATGTACCAGCCGATCGGGCCGAAGAACATCTCCAGCGCCTTGCCCAGGTCGCCAAGGGTTTTCACCTCGATGCCATTGGGCCGCAGGATTTCTGCTCCGACGATCCAGATCGCCAGGTTGATGACGATACCGACGAATACCGCAAACAGCAGGTCGTTGCGCTGGATACGCTTGTGCTGCGGGCCGACCCAGCCTTTTTCACGCATCACATAAGGGTGCACGAAGTTGGCCACCGAGCCTGCCACGGCGCCGATCACCGACACCGCCACCAGCAGCGCGCCATGCACCCCTTCATCGGCAGGAATGCTGAAACCGATGGTACCCTTGACGATGCCGGCCACGTCGGGGCCGGACATCAGCGCCAATGCCAGAAACGCCAGGGTCATCACCGCCAGCAAAACCTTCATCACGCCCTCGATCATGGCGTAGATGTTGCGCCCCACCAGCAGCCACACCGCCAGCACCACCGCCATGGAGCACAGCAGCGGGTAGTCGGTGCGCAGCAGCATGGCCAGCGCTTCGCCGGCGCCCTTGATCATGTAGGCGTTCATCAGGTGGCCCATCAGCAGGGCATAGCCGAGCATGAACCAGGCGAACACCGGGTGCAGCTGCGCATAGCCCTGCAGGATGGTCATGCCCTGGTTATTGCACAGCTGAAAGCGCGCGATGATGTTGACGATGAGGTAGCGAAGCAGCAGTGAAACGGCCAGTACCCACATCATGGCGTAACCGTAATTGGCGCCGGCGACGGAGGAGGTTATCAGATCACCTGCGCCCAGCCACGAGAGCACGGCGATGATGCCGGGGCCGAGTAGCTTGATCAGCTTGGACAGGCGATTTTGAGGGGCTGCGGCAGCCTTGCCCTCGACAGAAGGAATGCTCGACATGGTGTCTCCGTTGTTTTTATTCGTGAGAACAGGCGTATTCGAGCACGTAAGATAGGATGTCGTACAACTAAAAGTTGTACTTGGATGTTTCGCGATGTTACGGGGAGGGTGTTGGTTGGGTACTCCGGCAAGCCGGCTCCTGCAGGGGCCGCATAACCTTCAGGCCGGCGCTGTGCCTGCAGGAGGTCACCCGGCCCCGAGGGCTGCGCTGTCGCGCAGAGAACTGGCCTCACAGAGGCGCCACGCAACTGTCTTGTGCTGCCTGTTCCGGCCTCATCGCCGGCAAGCCGGCTCCTACAGGTACCTGAAGCTCATGCAAATCCTGTAGGAGCTGGCTTGCCAGCGATGAGGCCGGCACAGGTTGCACAAGACCGTCCCGACAAGATCGAGGTCGCGCTCGCCTTGGCCCGTGCTATCACTGCCCCCCGCCTGCCAGCAGCGCCAAAAGCGCATCGGCATCCAGCTTCGCGCTCACTTCACCCCCCTCAAGCAAGCTGTCAGCCAGGTCTCGTTTGCGCGCGTGCAGGCCGACGATCTGCTCCTCGATGGTGTTTTCGGCAACCAGCCGGTAAATCGTCACCGGGCGCTGCTGGCCGATGCGGTAGGCGCGGTCACTGGCCTGGTCCTCGACTGCCGGGTTCCACCAAGGGTCAAGGTGGATCACATAGTCGGCGGCGGTCAGGTTGAGGCCGCTGCCGCCGGCCTTCAGGCTGATCAGGAAGATCTCACCCGCGCCAGCCTGGAAGGCGTTCACCCGGCGCTCGCGGTCCTTGGCAGGTACGCTGCCGTCCAGGTACTGGTAGGCAATGCGTTTTTCATCGAGCAAGGTGCGCACGATGCTCAAGTGATCGACGTACTGGCTGAACACCAAGGCCTTGTGGCCATTGTCCAGCAGCTCTTCGACGAGGGCAGTGAAGGCCTGCAGCTTGCTGCCTGGCAGGGTGGATTGCTCGACCACCAGGGTTGGATGGCAGCAGAAGCGGCGCAGGCGGGTGATTTCCGTCAGTATCTGGAACGACCTGCCTGCTCCGGGAGCCGACTCTGACACGTTATCCAAGGCTTGTTGACGAAGCGCTTCGTAAAGATGCGCTTCCTCCTCGGACAACGGCACCTTGTAGGTGATCTCTGTGCGTGCGGGCAGCTCGTCGAGCACCTGGCTTTTCAAGCGGCGCAGAATGAAGGGTTGGATCAGCGCCTTCAATGCCCGTCGAGCGGCTGCATCGCCTTGTTCGATGGGGTTGGCGAAGCGGCTGTTGAAGCTTTCCTGGCTGCCGAGCAGGCCAGGGTTGATGAAGCGGAACAGGCTCCACAGCTCGCCCAGGTGGTTTTCCAATGGCGTACCCGTGGCGACCACACGCATGTTCGACTGCAAGGCCATGACCGCTTGTGAGCGCTTGGTCTGGGCATTCTTGATGGCCTGGGCTTCGTCCAGCACCACTGTATGCCATTGGCTGGCGGCGAAGGCTGCGCTGTCCTGTTGCATCAGGCCGTAGCTGGTGATGACCAGGTCGCCGGGGCCCAGGCCATCCAGGTTGCGCTGCTGGTGGTACAGATGCAGCTTCAACTGTGGGGCGAAGCGCCTGCTTTCGGCCTGCCAGTTGAGGGTGACCGACGTCGGCGCCACAACCAGTTGCGGGCCGTCGGCCGCGCGCTGCAGCAACAGGGCCAGAACCTGCACGGTCTTGCCCAGGCCCATGTCGTCGGCCAGGCAGGCGCCTACGCCCCATTGCGCCAGGCGTGCCAACCAGGTGAAACCTTCATGCTGATAGGCACGCAGATCGGCTTTCAAGGTTGCGGGTAGCCGAGGCTGGTAATCGCGCAGCGATTGCAGTTTCTGCAGGTGTGCCTGCCAGCTTTTATCAGCAGTGAACTCACCGGCCTCTGCTGCCAGCTCGGCCAGCAGGGGTGTGGTCAGCGGGCTGAGCCGCAGGCCCTGGTCGGTGACCCGGTCGGCCAGGTGCGCAAGCTCTCCCAGGCGCTTGCGCAAGGTATCCTCAAGTGCCAGCCAATCGCCTTCGCCAAGCTTGAGGAAGCGCCCGGGGTTGGCCTTGAGCAGCTCCAGAAGCTGGCGCAGCTGCAGCACCTTGCCGTCATCGAGCGCGACCTCGCCCTGCAGGATGAACCACTCGCCCTGAGCGCGCAGGCCCAGCTTGAGTTCGTTCAGTTTCAGGCGGCCTTTCAAGCGCATGCGTTCGCCTTCCGGCCACACGCAGTGCACCTGGTTGCCGTCCAGTGCGTGCAATTCGCCGAGTACCTGCAAGGCATCCTGGGGCTGTTCCAGTTGCCATTCCTGGCCGTCGCTGTTGGCGTTGGCAAGACCGGGGCAGGCCTGCAGCACCTGCTGCAGTGCCTGACGCTCGCCGGCCAGGTCGCGACTTACCTGCAACGGCTTGCCATCGCGCTCGCCAAGCACGTTTTGCGCGCCAACGCCGGGGCGCAACCAACTGCTCTCGGCCAGCGGGCGCACCAGCAACTGCAAGCGCAAACCTTCGGCAAGTGGCAGCAAGTGTGCGTACAGGCGTGTATCTGCGGGCTCCTGGTCCAGCTGCGCGGCGAGCTCGGGCAGGTCCGAGTGCACCGGCAGCAGCGGGGCGATCGCACTGACCGCCTCGATCAGGTGCGCCCTGCCTGATTGCGGAACGCTCAGACCGTCGCCGATAACCTTGACGATCTGGCGCAGGTCGCCGTTAAGCGTAAATATCTGCAGGCGGGTGGGCGTTTGCTTGTGCAGGTAGTAGGCGTCGGCATTGACGATGCCCTGCGGCTCGAGGCGCAGATGCATCTGCCCATCGCGCGCTTCAAGGTGCAGGCTGGCATGGCCAGCCTCAAGCTCGATGCGCACGTCCGGTGCGTCCTGCCAGAACAGCGCCGGGTGGCCGATCAACTTGGGCAGGCCAACGTCGGGAGGCAGTTCGTACTCGGCCCCGGAATAGGAATAGCGGCAGGCCTGGATCACGCTGATCGCCTGGCGGTCCTGCTCGCACAAGAAGTCCAGCCTGTCGCCTTCCTCCAGCAGCCGCCTGAGTGCCACCGGGCGGCCCTTGCTCCATTGCCCCTTGGCGCCCAGTTTCTGCTCGCGCGGTTCCAGTTGATTGGAATAGCGGTGAAGATCCAACAGCCAGGCCAGGCGGGTGGTCTTCTTGGCCGCGGGGCTGGCCGGTGTGTCGGCGGGCTTGAGTTGGCTCAGGGCGTCGAGTGCATGCTGCCAGGCTTCCCGGCGCTGAAGCAGCTCGGCCAGTGGTTTGAGCCCGGCTTGGTGATGCACATCGTGAGTGTGCCGAGGTACACCGAATTGCACCGCGATCAGGGCATCGAACTCTGCGGCCAGCCAGGCGTAACCCAGTTGATCGAGTTGCGCCCGGTAATCTTGCAGGGTCGTGTACCAGTTCTGCTGGCGTGCGACCGGGGCATCCAGCCAGTACAGTGCGAGCGCCAGCAGCAGGCCATCGAGGCCATAAAGTTCGAATGAGCGCAGGTACGACAGTTCAGGTGTATTGCCTTGCAGCTGCTCGAAGAATTTGTAGAGCACCGTATAGGCGCTGCCATAGTTCTGCTTTTCGCCCAGCACCAGTGCCTGCTTGAGTGCAGCGTGGTGCTGGCTGTCGTTTTCGGCGAAAAGCGCCAGGCAGTACAGCGCGTTGAGCAGCGGGTGCAGGTCGATCTTGCGTTTTTTGGTCTGCCTGCGCTGCTCGGTGAGCCAGGCCCGAATCCGTTGCAATGCCTCGGTGGTTTGGCCGCGCAGCACCAGCTGAGCGCTTTGCAGTGTCAGCGGGTACTGCCCGCCGAAGTGTTGCAGCGCTTCCCAGTCGCCTCGCCACAGCGCTTGCTGCATCAATTGCAGGCCAAGCTCGGGGGAGGGCGCATGCGCCATCTGCTGCTTGGCCAGCTGATAGCTGCCGTGCGCCTCACCCAGCAGGCTGTTGTGCAGGCAAAGATGGTCTTCCAGCAGCAGCCCGCGTACGGTTTCATCCAGCAGGCCAAACAGCTCAAGGCCCGCAGGGTCGGCCTGCAGAAGGTGCATGGGGTGTTGCGGGGCCCAATTATTCGCGTGCAGTGTCCTGGCCGAGAGATACAACAAGTGCGGCACCTGGGCGCCGTTACCGCTCAACAGGTTGAGCCACAGCTCTTGTAATGCCTGGGGCGCGCCAGGGGTTTGCCACGGATTGAGCGCGGGCAGGCTGGCGGCAATCTGCTGCAAGTACGGCGCACTGTCGGCTGTGCCCAGCAGGCTGAGCAACACACTGGTGCGCCGCTGTGTCGCCACGATGAAATATTGGCCTTCCCTGCGCTGCTCCACGTCTACCCAGCCTTGTTCCCGCAATTCTTGCAGCAGGTCTGCCAATGTAGTGGCATCCAGCTGTTTGCCGGCGGCATCACAGATACCCATGGAGCGCAGTAGCTTGAGCAGCGAGGTTTTACCTTTGCCGGGGAACGCGGTTGCCAGGGCGTAGAGCAGCGCCCTGCAGTTGTCGGGGAGTGAATCGAAGCTGAGCGGTTGCATCCTGGGCCTCACTTGGGGCGGTCGGGCGATTGTACCTGCAGGCGGCCAAGTGAAGGGCAGTTGGTTTTTTCTTCTTCTCTTTGAGCTATTTCTTCCTGCAGGTTTCCACGTCGTTTTGTGTGTTCAGTTCGGTGTGGATGCCAAGCCGGTACCAGCAGTAATCGATGATCCACTGACGCTCTTGCTTCGTGAGCTGTTCGACTTGGCGAATTTCCCCATCATTGGCGTGGATGTTGTAGAACTCCATCTGCAACGTCGGGTGCTTTTTCACGAACAGGATGGTTTCGATGTCGCCATCCTCAAGGGCTTGGTAGTAACCAAAGTAGAGCGTTGTCAGCATAGCCAGAACAATCAGGGCAAACAGTTTCTTCATAATGGTTGCGGCGCCGTAGGTGGATATAACCGGGCTTTCAGTACACGCGTGCTCAAACCAGCAACGCCAGTAGCGCCCCCACGAGCGCAGGCGGCATCACCAGCAACCCCAGGCGCAGGAAGCGCCAGGCACTGACGTGCTCACCCTCGCGGCGGATCGCCACCAGCCACAGCAAGGTCGCCAGGGAGCCGGTGATCGACAGGTTCGGCCCCAGGTCGACACCGATCAGCAGCGCAGCGGTAGTCTGTTGCGGCAACGCCGCCAGCGAGCCCATGGACCCGGCAATCAGCCCGGTGGGCAGGTTGTTCATCAGGTTGCTGGCCAGGGCAACCGCGACGCCCGCCAGCCAACTGGCCTTGGCTGGCGAGGCTTCGGCAAGGCTGGCCAGCGCTTGAGCCAGGCGCAGCACCAGGCCGGTCTGGGCCAGCGCCTCGACCAGCACGAACAAGCCCGCCACCAGGGGCAGCACGCCCCACGCCACATGGCGCAGCACCGGCATTGGGCTGCGCCGCTGGCGCAGGTGGACGAGCGCTGCGCTGGCCACCCCGGCGCAGAACGTCGGCAGGCCCAGTGCCCGGTCCAGGGCTGATGCGCCCAGCAGCAAGGCCGCGGTAAAACCGATGCCCAGCGCGCACAGGCGGGCACCGGCGCCCAAGGGCTGGTGGTCGATCTGCAGGGCCAGCGGCTGGCGGATCTGGCGGCGCTGGGTCAGGCGCAGCATCAGGTAGGTGAGGGCGATCGCCGCCAGCGACGGCAGGCTGAACTGCCTCAGCCAGTCCAGCAGTGGCGGCATCTGGCTGCCGAACACCACCAGGTTGGCCGGGTTGGAAATCGGCAGCACGAAACTGGCGGCGTTGGCGATGAAGGCGCAGATGAACAGGTAGGGCAAAGGTTCGGCCTTGGCGGCCTTGCACGCGGCATACACGGCCGGGGTCAGCACAACGGCCGTGGCGTCGTTGGACAAAAACACCGTGACCAGCGTGCCCACCAGAAACACCAGGTCGAACAGCCGTTGCCCCGAGCCCCGGGCGTGGCGCACGGCATAACGGGCCAGCCAGTCGAACAAGCCTTCTTGGCGGGCCAGCTCCGCCAGCACCATCATGCCGACCAGGAACAGGTACACGTCGCCGCCTTCGGCCACGGCGGCCAGTGCGCTGCCGGGTGTGATCAGCCCAAGGCCGACCAGCAGCAACGCGCCGCCCAGGGCCCAGACGTATTCCGGGATACGCCAGGGGCGCAGGATGACGCCGCAGGTGGCCAGGGCGGCAATCGCCCAGATGATCGATGGGTGTTCGCTGACGGGCATGGGGTGTTCAGTTTCCGGCAGGGGGAGGTGAGGGCGAGGCGCCAGAGCAGGGTTCGGGCTGTGCCATCAATACCAGCACAAAGGCGGCGTCGGCAATGACTGCCAGGGTCAGGAAGGCGGCGGCATAGCCGGCACCTTGGTACTGCATGGCGCCTGACCAAGGCCCACGGCCAACTGTGCACAAGGACTGTCGTGCTGAACGAGAGGTTCCAGGCCGAGCTGTTCAAGCATCGACTTGTCTATTTTGACCCGCCCGCGCTGTGAGGGGGGCAACCCGAGGGCGCTTTCTTGGTCATATATCTTTGCATGCAGCTATGACTTCATGTTTGTGTGTTGTGATGTATACATGCGACAATTTGCCCTTTCGTAACGTTGGAAGGGACTTAAAGTGGTTGAAGATGTCTTCCCGAGCCGTTTGGGGCGAGCCTGGCTCGCGACCCTCGGCGCGGTAATTTTGCTGGCAGGGCTTTATTTCATCGGCGGCGGCGGCTGGCTGGCATGGCTGGGCGGCAGTTGGTACTTCCTGAGTGCGGGAGTGATTCTGGTCGCTGCGGGTGGCCTGATCATCCGTCGGCGCATGCTCGGCGTCGTCCTGATCGCGGCGGTGGTGGCGTATACCGCGATCTGGGCGTTGGTGGATGTCGGTCTGCAGTTCTGGCCCTTGCTGTCGCGTCTGTTCGCCTTCGCCATCATTGGAGCGGCAGTCGCCTTCTCGGTCCCACTGTTCAGTCGCACGCGCAAGACACGCATAGCTGGTGTCGCCTTTGGCGCGGTTGCCTCAGTGGGTGTGGTTGTGACTGCGGTCAGCGCTTTCGAGCCGAAGAACATCATTCGTGATGCCGAGTCCGTTGCCGCTGCACAGCAAGTAAAGCCGCAAAACGACGAGAAAGAGCCGGGCGACTGGAAGGCGTGGGCGGGTGACACTCACGGTTCGCGCTTCTCGCGCGTGGGCGATATCACTCCCGCCAACGTCAAGGATCTGCAAGTGGCCTGGACCGCCCATACCGGTGAGGCAGTGGTTCCGGGTGTCGGCGATGCCGAAGACCAGAACACCCCGCTGCAGGTCGGCGATAACCTGTACGTCTGCACCACTTACAGCACGGTGATCTCCTTCAATATCGACACTGGCAAGGAAAACTGGCGCTACGCTGCCGGCAAGGGTAACTCCACTTACCAGCGCTGCCGCGGCATGGCGTATTTCGATGCCACCACAGCCAAGAAAGTCGCCGATGTACCGGGCGTTGCAGCCGACGCTACCCTCAACGCTTCGGTCAGCCCTCAGCGCCTGATCTTCCCGACGGGCGATGGCCGCTTGATGGCCATCGACGCCAACACCGGTAAACCTGTGGCCAACTTTGGCGACAACGGCGCGGTCGACCTCAAGGCCGGCATGGGCGAGGTCAAGCCGGGCTATTACCAGCAGTCGTCCACCCCATTGGTGGCGGGCAACCTGGTGATCGTGGGTGGCCGTGTCATCGACAACTTCGAAACCAACGAGCCGCCGGGTGTGGTGCGTGCCTTCGACGCGGTCACCGGTACATTGGTCTGGGCCTGGGACCCGGGCAATCCGGCGGTCACCCGTGAGCCGCTGTCGCCTGAAGGCTATACCCGCGGTACGCCGAATGTCTGGGTCGCAATGTCTTACGATGCAGAGCTTGGCATGGTCTACCTGCCGACCGGTAACGCCACCCCGGACTTCTGGGCGGGTTTTCGTACCGATGCGGACGACAAGTACGGCTCGTCGATTGTTGCGGTTAAGGTTGGCACTGGTCGCCCGGCATGGTCTTTCCAGACCGTGCACCATGATATCTGGGACTTCGACGTCACTGGCCAACCACTGATCTACGATATTCCCAACGATGACGGGTCGGTGTCCAAGGCGCTTTCGGTCACCTCAAAGACTGGCATGATCTACCTGCTCGACCGTACCAACGGCAA
Source organism: Pseudomonas fakonensis (assembly GCF_019139895.1). Taxonomy (GTDB): domain Bacteria; phylum Pseudomonadota; class Gammaproteobacteria; order Pseudomonadales; family Pseudomonadaceae; genus Aquipseudomonas; species Aquipseudomonas fakonensis. The sequence continues at coordinate 2,687,766 of NZ_CP077076.1, forward strand.
GCCGCTGGCCGACATCGAAGAGCGTCCTGTGCCGCAGGGCAACCTGGCTGGCGAACGCTACTCGCCAACCCAGCCGTACTCGGTGGGCATGCCGAATATCGGCAACGAGGTGCTCAAAGAGTCCGACATGTGGGGCGCTACACCGTTCGACCAACTGATCTGCCGGATCATCTTCAAGTCCAGCCGTTATGAAGGCGTGTTCACCCCACCGGGTGAAGACTGGGCAATTCAGTACCCGGGCTCGTTGGGTGGCATGAACTGGGGCGGTGTGTCGGTGGACCCAACCACCCATCTGATGTTCATCAACGACCTGCGCCTGGGCCTGCACTACAACATGGTACCGGCCAAAGATATTCCGCCGGGCACTGGCAGCAGCGAAGGCATGGGCATCATCGTGCAGAAGGGCACCCCGTTTGGTACCTGGCGCGAGCGCTTCATGTCGCCGCTGGGTGTACCGTGCCAGGCGCCGCCATTTGGCACCTTGTCGGCAGTCAATCTGAAAACCCACAAGCTGGTCTGGCAGGTGCCGGTCGGCACTGTGCAGGACACCGGCCCGCTGAATATCCCTACCGGTTTGAAGCTGCCGTTGGGTATGCCGACGCTCGGCCCTTCGCTGGCGACCAAATCCGGCCTGCTGTTCTTCGCTGGCACTCAGGACTTCTACTTGCGCGCTTACAACAGCCGCACCGGTGAAGAACTGTGGAAATCGCGCCTGCCTGTGGGTAGCCAGAGCGGTCCGATCACCTACCGTTCGGAAAAGACCGGCAAGCAATACGTGGTTATTTTTGCCGGCGGTTCGCCGCACTCTGACAAGCGCGGTGACAGCGTAGTGGCCTACGCACTGCCGTAAGCATCCGCTTGCAGCGCTCAAGTAAGGCCCAGGCTCGGTGCAAACCGGCCTGGGCCTTCTTCATTCAAGCGTCAGGCAACCGCCTGCGCACCGGTGATTTCAACCAGCGAGCCACACATGAACGCGGCTTCGTCCGAAGCCAGGAAGGCAACCAGCGCAGCAACCTCCTCAGGCTTGCCGATTCGACCCAAGGGGACCATGCGGTCAAGGTCGGCAATGGTGCGGCCTGAGCGCAACACGCCGGCTTCAAGCATTGGTGTGTGGATTTCGCCCGGGCAAACCGCGTTGACCCGGATATTGTGCGGGGCGTAGTCGCGCGCCAGGTTTTGCGTGAACGATGCTACCGCGGCCTTGGTTACGTTGTAGGCAATATGGCCGGGCGCCGGGTGCAGTCCCCACTGGGAGGCGGTGTTGACGATCGCTCCGGCGCCTGCCTCGATCATGGCAGGCAGCACGGCGCGGCACAGGTGAAACATCGCATCCACGTTCACCGCGAAGCTGCTGTGCCAATCGTCGTCGCTCAACGCCAGCAGGTTGCCACGTCGGTTGATCCCGGCGTTGTTGACCAGCACATCGATCCGCCCCAGCTCGCCCAGTACCTTGGTCACCAACTGGCGGCAGGCATCGCCCTGGGCGATGTCGGCGGCTAGCGCCTGCGCCTGCCCGCCCGCTGAGCGCAAGCGCTGGGCCACGGCCTGCGCCGCCTCCAGGTTGACGTCAGTGACAATTACCGTCGCGCCTTCGGCGCTGAAGCGGGTCGCGATTGCACTGCCAATGCCGCCAGCGGCGCCGGTAACCAGTACTACTTTGCCTTCAAACCTGTTCATCGTGTTGTCTGACCTCAGTGATTGTTGTTGTGCAGCGGGATAGAGCAACTGAGGCATTGAATATCATGCATACAAGGATGCATGCAATTTAATTCGGGCACGAGAGAACGCTGGCGCAAGCACGCAATAACGGGCAAAAAGGCAATGGTCGGGCACGAGGAATCAGTGCTGCGGCCCGACCTTGTTCAGGTGGGCCGCAGCACTTGAATACTGCAGCTCTATCAGGCGATCGACATGCGAGCGGTAAGGTTTTGCTGCATGTAATCCAGGAAGCGTCGCTGGAAGAGCATGGTGTGCTCATGCGCTGCGGCTTCTGCGGCGTCGGCATCGCGTGCTGCGATAGCCTCGATCATTTCGTCATGGTCACGGCCCAGGCGATGTGCGCTGGCAGAACTGACGACATGGTCGAAGTGCAGGTGCAGCAAGCGCTGCCCTTCACCCAAAAGGCGCTCGTAGTAGGTGATGAAGTAGGGGTTGCGGCCGGCGTGGGCGATCGCCATGTGGAACGCCTTGTTCAACTCCGACATGGCTTGGAAGTCACCGGTGGTTACCGCATTCAGATAGGCCGCGTCGGCATCGCGGATCGCCTGCAGGTCTTCTGGACGATGCTGGGTGGCGGCCAGGCGTGTCACCGCCCGCTGAATCAAGTCCAGGGCGGAGACGTAGTTGGGAAATTCTTCGATCTCGAAGGGGGTCACCAGCGTGGTGCGGTTCGGCAGAATGACCACCAGCCCTTCGGTAATCAGCCGCGCGAGCGCGTCACGTACCGGGGAGCGGGAAAGCCCGAACTGCGCCGCCAGGGACACTTCATCGAGCTGCACCCCAGGCTTGAGCTTGAGGGTCAGGATCTGCTTGCGCAGCTCCTCGTAGATATAGCGCCCGCTGTGCCGACGCGGGCCGCTTTCGGTATCGGTTTCTTTTGCCATCATCAGGTCTCGGTTGGTCTGGTGCGTATCTTACAGGCCAGACCTTGTTGTATACAGTTGGTAGTCAACTGTGCGACCCGCAGCATGGGAGCAAGACGGTTGCGACGTCAATATTACCCATCCAGGGGAATACGCTGTTCGGTCCTGCCATATCGTGTTCCAGCCCGTTCGACTGTGCCCGGTCGCCCAGGCACAGTACAGCGGGTTTATTGACCGAGGCCTGCGCCCCAGGTGTCGCTGAGCATGAAACCTGCGGCGAGCGGGTCGCTTGGGTCCACGCCCATTTGTTGTAGCCCATACAGCCAGGCTCGGCCGGTGACTCGCGGCAGCACCGCAGGTTTTCCGGCGACCTCGGTGTGGCCAAGCAGGGCAACCTGGAACTGCCCGCCGATGGTCGAGCGTGACACCAGGTTGTCACCTGCCTGCACCAGCCCGCGCGCCGCCAACGTAGCCAAATTGGCCGAGCTGCCAGTGCCACATGGCGAGCGGTCGACCCGCCCTGGCGGCAAGGTGGTGCAGGTCTGGTAGGTGCGATCGTCCAGGCGATTGCGGAACATCACGTAGGCCACTTCGTTGACCGAGGGCAGCAAAGGGTGCTGGATGTTCAGCTGGCGGTTGATCACATCCTTCAGAGCAACGCCGGCATCGGCCAGGGCGCGGGCATTTTCTGGCGCAATGCAAAGCCCGGTCTGCGCTACATCTATCAGTGCGTAGTACACGCCGCCAAACGCCACATCGACTTTGATCGTGCCGAACTGCTCGGTCTCGATGGCCAGGTCCAGGTGCTCGACGAACGCGGGCACCATGTCCAGTGACACACTCAGGCAACGCCCATCCGCGCACTGGGCGCGAGCGGTGACCAGGCCTGCGGGAGTGTCGAGCACCACCGTGGTCTCGGGCTCCTGCATCGGCACCATGCCCAGCTCCAGCAGGGCGGTGACCACGCAGATGCAGTTGCTACCCGACATTGGGTGGGCCTTGTCGGCCTGCAGCACGATAAAACCGGCGTGAGCTTCTGGCCGGGTTGGCGGCAGCAGCAGGTTGACCGACATTTGCAGGCAGCCACGCGGCTCGAGTGTCACCAGGCGGCGCAGGCTGTCGTCCACCTCGTTGATGTGGTTCATCTTGTCCAGCATGGTGGTACCGGGGATACCCAGCACGCCGCCGGTGATGACCTTGCCGATCTCGCCTTCGCAGTGCACTTCAGCCAGCTGAAGAGTCTGTTTCCAACGCATGGGTGTTACCTCACTTGATGTACCAGCCCCAAGGCTGTTCGCTGTTGTAGCGGGTGATCTGCTTGGTTTCGAGGTAGTTGTTCAGGCCCCACTCACCCAGTTCGCGGCCGATGCCGCTCTGCTTGTAGCCACCCCATGGTGCTTCGGTGAAGGTTGGCTGCGAGCAGTTGATCCAGACGATGCCGGCGCGGAACTTGCGAGCCACTCGTTCGCAGCGCTCCAGGTCCTTGGACATGACCGCGGCGCCGAGGCCGAAGCGCGAGTTGTTGGCCGACTTGATGGCTTCGTCTTCGCTGTCGAACGGACGAATGCATACCACCGGGGCGAAGATTTCTTCGTTCCAGATCCAGCTGTCTTCCGGCACGTCGGCAAACACCGTGGGTTGCAGGTAGAAGCCTTTGTCCAGGTGCGCCGGGCGTTCGCCGCCACACACCAGGCGCGCGCCTTCTTCCAGGCCGCGTGAGATGGCTTTCAGGGTGCCGTCGTACTGGCTGCGGTTAACCAGCGGGCCGAGCAGCACGCCTTCCTCCATGCCGTTGCCGATCTTCACCTTGCGCACTTCTTCGGCCAGACGGGCCAACAGCGGCTCGTAGGCCGAACGCTCGACCAGTACGCGGGAGGTGGCCGAGCAGACTTCGCCTTTGTTCCAGAAAATGCCGAACATGATCCACTCGACGGCCTGTTCGATATCGCTGTCGGCAAAGATCACGAACGGCGACTTGCCACCCAGCTCCAGGGTGACATTCTTGATGTCCTGAGCAGCCGCTTGCATGATGCGACTGCCCACCGGCACGCTGCCGGTGAAGGCCAGTTTGTCCACGCCCGGGTGGGCGGTCAGCGCGGCGCCGACTTTTGAGCCCGGGCCGGTAACGATGTTCAGCACACCGGCCGGCACGCCGGCCTCGTCGGCGATGCGGGCAAGCTCCAGGGCGGTCAGCGAGGTTTGCTCGGCTGGCTTGAGGATGATGCTGCAACCAGCCGCCAGAGCCGGAGCGATCTTCCACGAAGCCATCAGCATGGGGAAGTTCCATGGCACGATGGCACCGGCTACACCGATCGGCTCTTTGCGTGCCAGCGAGCTGAAGCGGTCGTCGGCCAGCGCAACAGGCTTCTCGCGCCTCTCATCCAGTTCTTCAGCCAGGTTGGCGTAGAAGTCAAAGCAACCGGCGGTGTCGCCGATGTCCCACATCGCTTCGGGGAAGGGCTTGCCGTTGTCGCGCACTTCGATCTCTGCCAGCTCTTCCTGGCGGGCACGAATGCCGTCGGCGATCTTGCGCAGGTAGACGCCACGCTCGGCGCCGCTCATGCGCGGCCACGGGCCCTCGTCGAAGGCTGCGCGGGCGGCCTTGACCGCCACGTCGATGTCGGCGGCGCTACCCGAGGCCACGGTGGTGATCAGGCTTTCATCGCTGGGATCGAAGGATTCGAAGCTGCCGCCTTCGATCGGGCTGACCCACTGGCCATTGATGTAGAACTGGTCGTAGCGGTTCATGCGTTTCCTCCAAGGACGGCAAAGCGTCGGGCACTGAATGCAGAAAGATTCTGAGTCGGGGTACGTTGGGCGGCCAGGTCACTCACCAGGCGGCCGGTTGTGGCGCCGAGGGTGAGGCCGAGCTGGCCGTGGCCGAACGCCAGAATGGCGTTTTTCAGCCGCGGCGAGCGGTCGATCACAGGTTTGGTATCGGGCAGGAACGGGCGATAACCCACGCCGAATTCCATACCTTCAGTGTTCAGTTGCGGCAGTACGCGGCGGGCTTTTTCCATGATGATTTCGGCGCGCTTGAAGTTCGGCTCGGCATTGGGGCCGGCGAACTCGATGGTGCCGCCGATCTGCAGCCCGCGGGTCATCGGGGCGAAGCAGAAGCCGCCGTCGGCGTAGATGACCGAGTGGCGAATCTCCACCCCTGGCTGCGGCAGCACGGCCTGGTAGCCGGCAATGCCCATCAGCGGAATGTTCACGCCGAGCGTGTCGAAGAACGCACGGGCGCCGGTGCCAGCAGCCACCACCAGCAGGTCGGCGGGCAGGCGTGCACCGTCTTCCAGGGTTACGCCGGTGGCCTTGTCGTGGTTTTCGTCGATCTTTACCACGCGCTGGCGCACGCGCACACCGCCCTGGGCAATGAAGCTTTCGGTCAATGCGGCGATGA